>JAFUPN010000029.1 GCA_017481205.1 Clostridia bacterium
AAAGCCGAATATAATACTGGTGATACTGATTACCAGTGTGTTTTTGAGAATTCTTACAAAATCAGGATTTGCAAAGAATTTTTCATACTGCGCAAGTCCAACCCAGGGGCTGCCCCATACGCCGAGTCTCGGCTGAAACTCCTTGAATGCGATGATTGCTCCGTACATTGGCTTGTAGCAGAAAATCAGGTAGTAAGCTATTACGGGAATCAGCAGCAGATACAATGGATAGTTTCTCTTCATATCCGACTTGAGTCTGTAGCTGAAGCTGAGCTTATCTACGGGTTTTACATTTGTTGACATAGCTTATTTTATTGCTCCCTTCAACACCTGTCACCCTGCAGATAAACTGAGGGTGACAAGGGATTTGGTAATATTTCGTTTGAATTACTGTTTATCTTGCCATAAATCTGTCGTAAGCCTGCTGCTGATACTCAAGGTATTTATCAAGACCTCTTGTCTTGAGCTGCTCTCTGAATGCATCAAAGTTTTCAATAGGCTCAACACCCATGATGAACTTAGCCATCATTTCTGATGTATATGTATTGATATTTTCTACAACTGTTGAAAGCTCGTTCTGCTGTTCGAGAGTAAGGCTCACATTAGGCATGAGATGCTCTTTCATGTCTGTGTACATCCAGTTTTCCAGAGCAGCCTTCTGCTGAGGAAGCTGTGCATACTGTTCCATATATCTCTTATCCTGAACGAATGCGCCTGTATCCTGGCTGAGGGCATATCTTGCAAGTGATACTGACATTGAAAGACCCTCGGGATTAGCTGTGATTTCCTCTGTATATTTAGGATAGCCGTCAACCATATTGTAGCTTTCGCCTTCAATACCGAAGTTATAGAGCATTTTACCCTCTTCGCCGTATGCAAAGTCAAGAAGCTTTGCACAAACATCCTTGTTCTTGGCATCAACTGTGATAACAGCTGTCTTAGCACCGGTTACAGGAAATTCGTAGTTACCGAACTGAGGCTTATCACCCTTGTTGAGTACAGGATACTTCGCGCCTGTGAGATTAAATGTATCATTGGGAGCTGCTGCCATCCACTTACCGATACCGCTTCCGCAGCTGCCGTAGGTAGCACCGGAAACACCGTTAAGAATATTTGACTGCATTGTAGCACCGTCTACTGTAGCAAAATCGGCATCAAGAAGACCTTCGCTGAACCATGCATTAAACTGAGTCAGGAAGTCCTTGAAGGAATCGTCGGTAGGTCCGTAAACAACCTTGCCGTCTCTTATATAGAGACCTGCATAAGTGTCGTATGCACCGATAAAGGGACCCCAGCTTGTAAGATGGCTTGTGCTGATGGTAAGAGGTGATTTTGCACCCTTCTGCTCCTTAAACGCACGGAGAACTGTTGTCCACTCGTCTATTGTTTCGGGAACATCAAGACCAAGGTCGTCGAGCCAGTCCTGACGGATAATGGGACCTGCACTTGTGAGCAAGTATTCATCGCCTCTGATAAAGGGGAATCCGTAGAACTTGCCATCATCGGTCTTAATGAATTTTTCCATTTCAGGATGCTCCTGAATATATGCATTGAGGTTAGGAGCGTCGTTCTCTAAGCTGAGCTCCTGGATAAGTCCGTCTGCAAGAGCCTTGTCGGGACCGCCGGGATAAGATTTTACCCATGAATATTCGATAATATCGGGAAGCTCTCCTGATGCAATAAGGATATTGAACTTCTCGCCTGCCTGACCTGCAGCAGGATGCATAAATTCAATTTCAACGCCCGTTTTTTCCATAAGTGCCTTACCGAAGGGTGTTTCTGCCAAATCACCGGTTATCTGTGAAGCATTACCGCTGAGGGCGCTCCAATATGTAACCTTGTTTGAGGTTCCTGTTGTCTGAGCATCATTGCTTCCGCCGCATCCGGCAAAACCAATAACCGCACAGGACAATGCTGCAGCAAGTGCTGTAAGCTTGATTTTCTTGTTCATTACTGTTTCCTCCTAATTAAATGGTATATTCTACATTATATATTATAAATCACACCGGGACAGATTTCCTTAAATTTTTTGTTCTTGTATATTGTTTTCTTAACAAATCTGCTTACAAAACAGTACGATTTAATTTTATGTAAATGCCGATTATACCTTATTATATAGATTATATCACAAATTCAGGGTACAATCTATACATTTTTCGATTATTTATCTTACTATTTCAACTACTTTTTTGCCATACGCCTTGGGAGAGCCCTTTACAAACTCCCATGTGATGATTTCCACTCTGCTTCCTCCGAGCTTGCTGTAGTCAAGAGTAACCTCTGTTGTACCAACAGTAGCTGCCGTAGGAGCAATCACCTTGCCCACATATTTTGTGCCATCCCATGCGGTTGCAATTGCAACAACATTCTTTGAGGAAGAACCGGTATTGATATAAGTTACCTTTGCTGAGCCTGCATCAATTGCTTCTACCTCTGTTTCAAAAGCCGCTGAGTCTGTACGGAATTCCTTTGCAACAGGCTTATAGAGAGTCTGCTTGCTGTTTGCCATAGCAGTATTCTTGATTTCAAAAACATAGTCGGTGTTTGAAAGCATCTCGCCTGCAAGCTCTGCTGTAATCTTACCTGTAGAAGCGGTATAGGATACCTTGCTGATTTCAACCTCAACTCTTTCATCATCATCTGATTTTTCGTATACAGAAATATCATTTTTTGTAATGGTATTGAGAGGCTGTGAAATATATGCTTCCAGAGTCTTTGCATCAACGGGAACCTTTGTCATATCAGCATTTTCTGTACCGTTATAGGTCATTGTCTCGATTGCGGGAAGTGACAGGAACTTGATGTAATCCACATATACTGTACCTGCCGCATTCTTTACAAAGTCAATTCGGAAGCTGGTAATAGCTGTCATGGTGCTCCAGCCGCCAAGGTTTGCCAGGTCAAACTCATATTCTACCCAGTCACTGTTAAAGAGACCGTCCTCGCCCTCTGTTGCCTGATAACTCATAGCTCCTCTGAACGAGCCGGATACATCCTGTTTATTGCCGGCGGCATTCTTACCGCTGTAGTATACCTCTATATGAGGAGCGGCATTGCTGATAAATGCTCTCTCATAATTTTCCAGCTTAACTCTCATTTTAAACTTGTAGTACTGATTTCCGTCAAAATCAACAGTTGCGGTTGCCCATCCGGACTGTTTCACACCGTCATTTCTGGTGATTGGTGTGGATACATACTTCATGTAGCCGCCCTCAACCCAGGAGGTCTGAACCTGAGCTTTGTCATTGAGAGCCCATACAGCAACATCTGCTTCTGTATCGAAGTTCATTTCATACCACTGCTCGCCCTCAATTACGGGAGCCTCGGGCTTGTCGGGGTCTTCTACAGGCTCGTCTGGATTGTCGGGCTCGTCAGGATCTACAGCCGGAGGGTCAGGCTCAACAACAGGTTCTTCATAATAGAACCTGATATAATCAACATATACAGTTCCCGCCGCATTTTTTGCCAAATCAAGACGAATCTGGGTTATGGTTTCAACATTGCTCCAGTCTTTAAGCTTGGTAAGGTCTATTTCATATTCTGCCCAATCGCCGCTGAACAGACCGTCTGCTCCTTCTGTAGCTTTGTAGGACTGAGTTATGCTGTAGCCTGCTCTTGCACCCTTTTCTTCTCCGCCGGGATATACACAGCTGTAGTACATTTCCATAAAGGGTTCTTTACCAAGAGCTGTACTCACGGTAGTTCTTGTATAATTTTCTATCTTTGCTCTTACAGCCATTCTGTTATACAGACCACCGGCAAAACTTACATCATTGGTAATCCATCCGGAACTGGAGGTGATTGTGGATACATATTTCATATATCCGCCATCAACCCAAGAGGTTGCAATCTGATTTGTGCTGCTGGGTTTCCACTGTTCAACATCGCTCTGACTTTCAAAATTGTATTCAAGTGTCTGAGCTGCGTCATCATTGTCTGTATTGTCGCCGTCGGTATTGTCATCAGCTGCGGGCTCAACATATTTTATGGTAATTGACTCCATATCCACAGTACCGCTTTTAAAGCCGTACATAGGATAAATATTGATTGTGGTTGCAGTAAGATTTGCATAACCCTCTATATCGGCAATATTAATCGTTACATCCACATAACCGTCATTTGTATATGTCTGACTTTCGCTTCCTGTTACAGCCTTGCCTGTAAGCACCTCAGTCTGCATACCGCCATCTACAGAGCATACAAACTCAACTCTTACGCCGGGGATATAATATCCGTTGTCTTTTTCTGCTCTTGAGGTAACGCCTGCAACATCTGTATACTTCATTCTGATTACAGCTTCACCGTATGTCTTAAGAGGCAGCTCTGTGCTGACTGTTATATACTCGCTTCTGCCGGCAGAGCTACCGCTGCCGCCGGGAACAAAGGTTGCACTGCCATCCTGATTAGGTGTAAGGGTGGATTTTTTTGTTCCGAATACACTCCATGTGTCTCCGGATATAACAATATCCTGTCCCTCAACAACAGCAAGGTCTGAAAGTAACACTGCTTCCTCTGCATCAATCAGGTCTTCGCCAAAGCACAAAGTGCTCTGGCAAAGAACCATTATTAAGCTTAAAAGAAGGGCTAATATTTTCTTATTCATTGTCAAAATTCTGCCTCCTTATTAAAATTTATTTACAAGTGCTCTGAACTCAAGGCAGTTGATGTTAACCTTGGATGCACTGTCAACAGTGTTTCCGCGTCCAACCATCTTGATGTATCTTGCCTTCATAGTACTATCAAAGCCGTATGCTGCAATCTGCTCAGTATCACCGCTGGAGGTACCGTCCATATATGCCTCGGTCCAGTTCTGACCGTCCTCGGATACATAGATATCGAAGAAATACTGTCTCTCAGCACCCTTCCAGAAGGCTGCACCGATACCGTCTACATTCTGAACAGAACCAAGGTCGAATACTGCATATTCGCCGATTGCCATACCGGTCCATCTGGTGGTAAGGTCATCATCAAGCATGTTGTCCTTGTGGTTTTCGGGCTCGGGCTGGCTGGATACAGTTACATTCAGGATTGGGAGCGTCTTGAACTGCTGCATATCTGCGCCGGATGCCTTGAAGTACTTAACCTTTGCCATGGTGAATATACTCTTGGTCTTATCCCATACCTTGATTACTGTTTCTTCATTTTCATTGGTAGCATAAGTAACCTCAAGAGTTGCCTCGGGATCCTCTGTCTTGATTTCGATTTCAGGCATTACACCGTCGTATACGGGGAGTGCGCCTGAAACAGGCATTCCCATATATGTAACTGTAAAGTTGGTGTTACCTGCAATTTCGGTAAGTGTGCTCTTTTCGGGGAGTACCCACTCTGCAATAGGCTTATCCTCAATAGGCTTGACAGGCTTGCCGCAGGCACTTATCTTGATAATAAGCTTATTCTCGCCCTTGGGAGCCTTGTATGTAAGAGCAAGCTTGGTGTATTCCTTGTTTGTATTCTGCTCTGGTACCTGAGGTGATGTGGGCAATGGCTTAGGATTGCCTGTATCTGCCCATGCGGCACCAGTGCCGTTGGTGATAAATTCAAGCTTAACCATCTTGCCGTTGTTCATAAGATATGCCACATTGCCGTCAATGAGAACATCAGCCTTTGTATTTATAGACCAGTAGATATTTGAAGCCTCGTTGAGGACAAATTCATTTCTGTAGGTTACAGACTGCATATTGTCATCAAGATAGTAACCGATAGTCATATCCTGAGATTCGTTGTATATATCGCTCATGTCTGCATATACAAAGCCCCCGTACTCATTATACTGAGCGTCAAGTATGGGAGCAAACTGATTGAGCTTATACTCATATCCTGTTCCGTATTTTTCAGGGTTGATAACCATCATATTGTGGCCTTCGGCTCTCTTACGGTACATTTCGTATTCCTTGTAGCCAAGCTCATTCTGAAGGTTGTAGTTTTCACTGCCCAGGTCATATACCCAGGTTTCGCCCAGCAGGTCAAGTACAAAGGTACCTTCGTCATAGTGCTGATGATAACCGCTGGATGTACCGAAGTGGGTTGAGAAGTATGTCTGAGCGGTCTTTCTGTCATAGGAGTCTCTGAAGGAGATAACCTCTGTACCGCTGGTTCTCAGCATTGTGGGTACAGTATTCATAACCTCGGGGCCAAAGTCCTTAGCCTCAAAGTCAAAGAAGATAAGGTCATAGTATTCTCCTCCGGGAGCCTTATCAAGGTCGGAGCGTCTCATATAACGTGCAACCTTGTTGTCATATCTCTGTCCAAGATAGAAGAAGTTGTTGTATGAATATGCTGTACTTCTGCCGCCGTCACCGTAGTTGTTGCTTCCTGCAACACCAAGGGTACTGATTGCATAGTTAAGAGTATTGTCCATACCCTGACCGTCCATAAGGTTGTAGGAGGTACCGAAGGATTTTTCCAGTGCTGCACCTACTGTCATGATATATCTCATAGCGTAGTTCCAGTAGCCGGGAGCTTCGTTCCAACCGCCGTCAGGAGTGAGCATCTGGAGTGAATACTCAATACTTCTGATAGAGTCTTTAATGTAGTTAAAGGTTCTGTCTGTTTCATATTCAAGAGTTGCAATAGCTGCAGATACAACACCGCCGACGATGATGGCATTGTAGTTGGACATACCCTTGAAGTCACCCCACTGACCTGAACCGTTGGAGCTGGAGGTAATACGTCCGTAAAGTCCGCTGCCCAGGCATCCGAGAGCCTCGTCGTATATAACCTGCTTACAGAATTCTCTCTGCTCCTCGGTGAAGCCGTCATAGCACCAGTCGAAGCCTATAGCAAGTGCGAAGCAGTCGTCACCGGTATCTATAATATGAGATGTGTTGTAGTCAGGATATGTATGACACATTTCAAACTGTCTGTAAACTGCGTCTACATACTTCTGCTCGCCTGTGAGCTGATATGCATAACCAAGTCTTATGAGTCTGTTCATAAGGTTGCTGGATATTTTTGAAAGAGTTCTCATGGCATCATCCCATGCATATGGAACAGGGTCTACATTGCAGTAATTGTCCGCATTTGCAAGCGTGGTCTTAACAATAGCATTAAATGTAGCGTCATCCTGTGAAACCCAGTGCTGACGGTGCTTTTCAAAGTCTGCATCGTTCATGAGAAGTCTGGGATGCTGAGTAAAAGTTGTATCCCCTGTTGTAGCAATATAGTCAGCCTTAAGTCTGTCTATATCAGGTCTTATATACTGGAGATATGCATTCAGGTGGTCGATATCGTTCCACTTGGTGTAGCGGATGCTTACACTTCTCATAGTCTGATATTCCCAGCCTGTTGTATCAAGATTTACCTGTCTGTCGGAGAAGATAAGTATACCGGTCTTAAACCACCATACATACTTGCCCACAACATCTCTTGCAAACTGCTTTACGGGAACATACATCTTGCCGTTTTCCACCTTGGGAGCAGGGTCAAGCTGAACTGTTGAGCCGTCCTTAAGGGTAACAAGACCGTCTTTTGTAACAGCAACATCGCCGCTGATTTCGCCGCCGTTGTCGGTAAGAGCCATATCAAAGGCTTTGTTAAGGGTATCTGCAGTCACATAGAACTGCTCTGCATATTTGTCATAAATACCTTTTTCTGCAAATTCGCTCTTAACACCGTTTTTGCTGAGGATATTGCCGTATGCGTGCATAGCGATTTTATCCTCAAGGAATTCTTCAACCTGGGTTGTTTCAGGATGAACCACAGTGGGAATCTCTACTCCGTTTACTATAGGCTTTTCAAGTCCTGTGAAATCGAAGTTGTCGAGATACATATCGTTGGGGGAACCATGGCTGAGGCATACTCTGACAAGATTAAGCTCGGTAATATCTGTGCCGAAGCTTATATCCTTTGCAATCTGCTTGCCGTTTACATAATAATCTGCCAGACCCTTTTCAATATCAAAGAAGCCGAGCACATGAGCCCACTCATTCTTTTTAAAGAGTCCGCTTACCTTCTTACCGTTGGCAAACTTCATACCGCCGTCGCCGGTGATAAAGCCGGGATACTTGGTTACTGTTCCGCCATTTGTCTTTCTGAGCATGGGGAACTGGATATCCGAGCCGAACTTGGTGATTTTTACATCGCCCTCCATCTTGAAGTACTTGAACTTTCTGGGGTCGCCGCCAAAATTCTTGATATTGATATCAATAAAGCAGTCCTCATTTGCATCGGTACGTTCAAAATAGATATAGTCTGTTCTTGTGGGGCTCTGGTAGTCAATAAGTCTTGTTGCAGTAATCTTATTGGTCTTGGGATAAAGATTAGCAGTGGTATATTTGGGATTACCGGAGGTATAGCAATATCTGTTGTCAAAATATGTCATATCGCCTGCATAATCTTCCTGACCGATAATATCTACATAGCTATTCACAAACGCTGCTTCAGGAAGCTTGTTGTTTGGCTTCTTTGCATAATACATTCTCACATTGTCAATATAGCAGGAATTGCCGGCGCTCTGCATTACAGAGAACACACTGCCTGCGCTTCCGCCGCTGTATAACCAGTCCTTGAGAACCATACTGTCATCAATATATATATCAATAAGCTTGCTCTTTCGTACAACTACGGAAATCCTTGTAAATGCATTTGAGCCTACACTGCCTATTCTCTTTCCGTCGTTTGTGTAGATTGCATTGTTTTTGATATTTACAAAGCACTGTGCCGCTGAAGGAACACCTGTAACAACGGACACCGCACCTATGGAGAGGTTGGCAGGCATATTATCTGCCATAACATCGACACTGAAAACAGTGTTTTGTGCAGCTGCTGCAATACCGCTGAAATTTGCCACTGTATCTGATGATGCATTGCGCATATTGAGAGCTTTATTTGAAGAGCTCATGTCAACAACCTTTACCTTGCCGCCTGTAACGGTCATCCCTTCAAACTCAACAGCATTTGTAGGTATGTTGTTAAAGGTTACATTGAGAACCTCCTCTGCCTCTGTGGCAGCAAAAGCGGGAACAAGCTGAAAAATCATTACAGCTGCCAATATAAATGAAATAACTGATTTTATGTTTTTCTTCACTGTAATTCCCTCCTTATCTTATTACGAATATACAGTCAGGAGTTGTATATCTCTGTCTCATGATGATTGTGTCTGCATTGTCGCCGTAGCCCTGGTAGGTACGTACATTTTCTGCAGTAATGGGACGAACCTTGCCCGTCTCTGTGTCATAGCAAGCAATTACGCCCGCTGTTCTGTAAGGCATGAGATTGTCATAGGCGAAGCTGTATTCTCCTGTTGCTTCGTTAACTATGTTTGAAATAACGGTTGTAGCATTATTCATAGCATATACCTTGCCCTCTACATAAGCAATGTTTGCTTCTGTAGTAAGATTGGTATTTGTACCACCGCCTGTGGTTGTAAACACATGCTTGCCGTCCTCAAAGTAGTAGTCCACATACACGGTTTTAACTGTAGTACCCTGAACCTTGAGTCTTACAATATCGCCGGAGGCCAGCTTTTTGTTCTTAGCATCTATACCCTTGTTTACCTCAACATCACCGGGGAGGAACAGTGTATGGAAGGCTTTGTTTGACCAACAGTACAGGTTCTGACCCTCAACATCGTCTACAATTGCATTAGTAACATTTTCTATAATATAGCTCCTGTAGGTATAGGCTGTAGGATCGCTCTCTTCATCAGAATAGACAACTACCAATCCAGCCTGCCCGAATTCATTGATATCATATACATCACAGCTGTAGTATGTATCACTCTGGAGTGAACTGTAAGACGATATGGAGAATTTTTCTTCTTCATTTCTGTTGTCTTCATTTTCGGGAACAAAGAATATTGAAGCATTTGTCAGTATAGCCTTTGAGTTAAAGCCCTGAGCACCACTTCTGTATCTGAGTGTTCCTGCGTCCTTGTCATGATACTGAGTGAGAGTATCCTGAGGATTGAGCTTTTCGCCAAAATTGCTTGTATCTGTGGAAGCAAAGTCAATCACACTTATTTTGCCTTCATCGTTTACCCCGTACTTGATAATCTCGTATTTGTTATCAACAAGTGTGCCGGCAACATCTTCTCTCCTGACCTTTAATGCGCCGCCGTCTACAGTGAGCTTTTCTTCCAGTTCAAATATTTCAAAGGCACCGCCCATGGTATACATCTTAACCATAACGGTTGAGTCAAAGCCGCTTTCGTCAAGGTTAACATCCAACAGATATGCATAGCTCATATCCACACTTGAGTCCATAAGGTAAACCAGTTCGCCGTGGAGACCTATTGCAGCGCTTATGCTGTCACCCACATCAATAAGAGCTTTTTCCATATATTCAGCCTTAAATGCCTGAGATACCTTATACTCATCCTTACCGATTTTAATAATATTTTCGTCTGCAAGCATTTCGGTAACAGCACCGCTTACTGAATTTGCACACAGGGTGATGTCATAAATTCTTGAATCGGCAGATGCCTTGAGGGCGATTACCTGATTGGACTTAAGCTCAAAAAGCTCAAGCTCTGCACCTTCCTCATTGCGGATGTAGCACACATGCTCATCATCGTCGCTGAGGTCAACCATACTTCCAGGCATCTTGAGTCCGATATATCCGTTTACATAGTCAACACTGGTTACATAGCCGTATACATAGCCGTCAATGAATATAACATCGTATGCGGAGTCTCCTGTGTTTTCAAGGAGTCTGACCGTTGCGCCGATATCCTCAAACATGTAGCTTTCTATCTTGGAAACTCTTCTGCCGTTGTATATTACTTTATAGGAAGAATCAAGTCTCTTTGTCTTGCTTCTTTCCTGCTCATCATAATATGTAAAGGTGGTTCCGTTTATACCGCCGAAGTTATTTACTCTTACAGTAAATTCCTCATTATCCTCGGGAATTACGCAGTAGAGAGTTTTCTTTGTACCCTTGTTGGATACATAGGCAGTTACCTTCTTGCCAAGCATGGAGGGGTCCATCTCAGTACATCTGTATGCAATACCATCAATGCTGATTTCGTTATTCTCCTTTATAAAGGGAGCATCCATAACCATTGAATTATATATGGTAGAAGTAATCACACCATCTACGGAATATACATCATAGAGCTTTTCCAGATAAATCTCTCCACCCTTGCGGTAATCCATGGTATCTCCGTAGGATTCAATTTCAAAAACATCTGCAAGCATCAGATTTTCAAACATAATTGTTGCATCTGCTGCAAGAAGCTGAGCGCCTGTTCCTACATTTATATTGTCCATAAGGTCAATAGACTCTGCCACCGTGAGATATCCTGTGGGATATCCTCCCTTGGCAGATGCCATAGGCTCGTAGTCAGCTGCACAAAGAATAATCTTTACAGCCTCACTCAAGGTGATTGCTGTGTCGGGATTGAATTTTTTAGCTGCGGAAATCCATCCTGCATTATATGCAGAACTGATTTCGCCGAAATAAGCATGTTCTGCAGGCACATCGGAATATACCGCATCGGCACCCACACCGGGAACACTGAAAATTTTTGCAACGCCGTATACAAACTGACCTCTGGTTACTGCAGCTGCCGGGTCTGCTCCGAATACGGTTTCACACAAAAGGCTGTTCATAAGACCGAGGGCATCTTCATATGCTTCGGTATCATATGCAACCTGTACTTCGGCTGCTTCCTCAGCCATAGCCGGCAGTCCGAGAGAAAATATCATTGATACGGCAATTAATAATGAAAAAATTTTTTTCAAGATGGTTGCTCCTTTCCTTTTATTTTATGTAATCGGCAACTCTGAGAAGGAGAGCCGCTGCTTCTGCACGGGTGGTGTTATCTACAGGTGCAAAGCCTCCGTTGTAGCCATTGATGAGTCCTAAGTTAGCAAGACCGTTTACAGCGGTTTTTGCATAATCGGCTATGCTTGCCTCATCATTAAATCCCTTGGATGCTGTGGGATATGCCTTACCCTTATAATCAAGAACTCTTGCAAGCATAACTGCCGCATCCTGCCGTGTTATATATTTTTCAGGCTCAAAGGTTGTTTCACTTGTACCCTTTACTATGCCCGCCTTTGCAGCTGCAGCTACATAGCCTGCATACCAGTCAGATGCAGCTACATCGTCAAAGTCTGCCTGTACATTTGTATCAAGACCAAGTACAACTGCAATCATCTTTGCAAATTCTGCTCTGGTAACATTCTGTCCGGGACGGAAGGAACCGTCGGGGAAACCGCTTACAATGCCTCTTGCATACATAGTTTCCACATCAGCCTTTGCCCAGTGATCTGCCATATCCGCAAAGATGCCGGAAACAGGAGTAACTGCCGGAGCAACAGTTCCTATAGAACCGGTTGTACCGCCCTTGCTGCCGGAGCCGCCACCACCTGAGCCGCCGCTGCTGTTGTCAGAAGCATCTTTTGCATTGTCAGACTGAGCTTCAACCTCTTCGTCAAAGGCTTTTTCAATATCCTCAAGAGTATCTACCTTGCTTCTGTCTGCATAGAGATTGTCAAAAACCTTTTCCTGATATACGCTGTTGCCTATATCATAGTAATCATCAAGGTCATGTCCTATTTCTTCAAAGTAAGCAAGAACAATCTTTTGAAGGTCAGCAGGAGATTCACTGCCCTTGTACTTAGCTATAAAAAGATACATATTAAATGCATCGTCAAAGCTTCCTTCAACAGGATATTCTTTATAGAGCTCTTCCATAGCCTTCTGAGTTTCATCATTAAGCTCTGCATATATAATATAGTAGTCCTCAGGAAGATACTGACTGTAATTACTCAGGAAATCGCCGAGACCCAGATCTCCGTCAGCAACCCTGCTGAGACCTTCCGCTGTAAGATAAGCATCTGCAAGGCTCTCTGAGTCATAGCCTCCTTGGGGCTTGGTGCTGTAAACATAGTCTGCAATATAATCAATATCATCACCATCGCTGATAAGTGCAGACGCATTGTTTTTAAGTACGTCTGCCATTGTCTTTTCGTCTGCACTGTTTACAGCAGCAGCTGCAGCTGTAAGGTCAGAAGCAACAGCTGTTGAAAAAACACCGCTCTTTAACTGAGTATCGGTATTTATATAGTAGCTGTATCTGCTCTCTAACTTTCCGTCAGGCATTGTTATTGCCACTTCCACATTTCCGCTTACATCAGACTGGACTGTTTTTACAATAACAGACTCGTCTGCTATGGCATTCTGGGAATCAACTGCTTTTCCATAAGGGGCAATTATAATATTCACATAGCTTTTGCCCGTTTTCGGAAGTTTACCTTTTACGGTAAACACAGATGTTTCTGCCTCATATGCACTTTCGAAAGCAAGGACAGTATCATCTGCAGCATAAACCGCAGGTACGCTGCATACAAAAATCATTGCAATTGCAACAATCAGTGATGCATAATGGAAAAATTTCTTTTTCAATTTGTTTTCCTCCTTCTTAGCCGATTGTTTTTTAAAATCTGCATACAAATTATGCAGCCGGCATTATGTACATTACTATATTACCACACATCATATCAAGATTAAAGTGACGTTTTTTTGGAATTAGTGACATTTTTTTGGAAACAGCCCGATTTTACCGTTTTTTTGCCCTAAACAGGCACTTTTGAAAGTGTCACCTATTAAAATTTTGACACTTTTTAATGTTTTTCTTGACTTTATCCTGCGGTCAATGATATAATTCTAATACATATCTTAAGATTAATTACCAAGGATGTGACAATATGGGCATAATGAGAGAATATATAAACAAAATACGTTCCTCCAGTACTTCAAAGTTCTGGCTTGTTTCGTATATCCTGATTTTGGTTATGCCTATTCTGTTCAGCTTTTTCTCATATTATTATGTAGAAAAAAGCCTTTCGGACAAAATCAACGAAACTAACACAAATTCGCTGAAAACATCACAAACCTTTCTTGACAACATTCTCGGAGCTATCATTACCGCAACCGCATCCCTTTCATCAAGTGAGGAAATTTCTGAGCTGGCACGCCAGGCTAACCCGCCCTCCGTCGCACAGCGCTATGAGCTCACCCGCTCAAACTATGTGTGGAGTGCCCACTCTATATTTGAAGAATATATAGAAAACAAATGTATATATTTTCCTGACACAGACAATATCTACACCGGTAAGGCGATAACCCCTTCTCACTATTATTATCTTGCATCATATGTAAACGAAGCAGAAATGTCGGAGGAAATATGGAAGGAAAAAGTGCTCAACAAATCCGTTGCCGACCTTATCAGCGTGCCTTCCTCTGGAGGAATGAAGGTTTTCTATATCTTCCCTACTTACAAATTCAATCAGAATCAGATTTTATTCAACACAGTTGTTGAGCTTAATTTTACACGGCTTTTGGCAGATGCGGCCGGTGACAAAAGCGGCAAATTCTTTATGTACTCTGCCGACGGCACACTCCTTGCAAATGATATAAATGAAACATATGCTGAGGCTGCAAAAGCTATTGCAAATTCCGACAACACCTTTAATACCTATTCAAAAAACGGGCAGAAGCTTATAGTTCTCAATACCGTATCCTCGGTGAGCAACTGGATATACGGCACAGTCACCCCCGAAAACGAATACTGGTCCGCCCTGTCCCATTCAAGAGCATTTATGTGGCTTTCCAGCTCTCTTTGTATACTCATCGGTCTGCTGATAATAATGTATTTCATGCGAAAAAACAACAAGCCGCTGGAAAAAATTATCCGCACCCTTTCTCCAAACAGTGATGACACATATCAGGACGCAATCGAATATATCAACAGTCTTATAGCAAAAAATCTTACGGAGAAAGACAGCTATGAGGGACGGCTCTTTAAGCAGAACGATATGCTCAAGGAAAATATCCTGTCAAACATCCTCCATGGTATAAAAAATGACAAATTTACCTTTGAAGAGCAGCTTTCAATGGTGGGAGTCAACATGACGGGAAATCTTTTTGCAACCGTGGCACTATATCCCGACGATTTGTCAAACATGTTCAAAGGCGACGACTACAAGGCAAACGAAAACGAAAAGCAAAAACTGGCGCAGTTTATCATTTCAAACATCTTAGGCGAAACCATAAACGAAAAATTCACTGCCGAAACCGTTACATTAAGCAATTTTGTTGTGGCAGTAGTAAATCTTGAGGATGACAAGGCAGGAGAATTTAAGGAGACAATCACTCCTATACTGAACAGTGCCTTTGAGCTTATCGATGCCGAATTTGGCTTCCGTGTAATCGGCGCCATTTCAAACCATCATGTATCCCTTTCCCATCTCAACGACGCATACAACGAATCTGTGCTTGCAATGGAATATGCCATTTCTTCGGAATGCGGTCTTCTTTTCTATGACGAGATAACCACGGGAAACAAGCTGAAAAAGCCGTATTCTCTTGAAAATGAAGAAGAAATCATAAAGAGTCTGGACGAAAAGGACTACAAAAAATGTAAAAAGCTTATTGAAAATCAGATATACAAATTCCAGCTGAACAAAAATGTATCCACAGAGATAGCCCGCGCCTTTGCCTGCGACCTGCTGAGTACGTTTTTCAAGCATGTTATCTCCAACAACGATGACAAATCCAGGCAGTTCCTGGCAAATGTGGAAATGAACAGTATTATGTCCGAGGGCAGCACAGTTTCCAACATTATGCTTCGCACAATCACTATAATAGAACGATATCTGGAGGATTTTGACTCGGAAGCAGCAGAGGAAATCAACGACAAGAGCAATTTCTATCAGCAAATCAAGGAATATATAGACTCACACTACCAGAATCCCAATCTCAGCGTAACGGAGCTGTCATCCATATTCAAGACAAATTCAAGCTATCTGTCCAGCCAGTTTAAAAAGGAATTTGACATAGGGCTTCTGGACTATATAACGTCAGTCAGAATCAGTGCCGCAAAAAAGCTGCTGGTAACCACCAACAGCCCCAATACCGAGATAAGCCAACAGGTTGGCTATGCAAATGCAAGAACCTTCCTGAGAGCATTTTCAAAATCCGAGGGAATTACTCCCAAGGAATACAGACGCATCAATAATCCTGCGGTATAAGGAGCTGTAGCAAAATGAATTCATTTTGCTACAGCCCTTTTGTTTTTCTATATAATGTAGGAGTTGTACCAAGCTTTCGCTTAAAGATATCAAGAAAATATTCAGCAGAGCTGTAGCCGGAGGAAAAAGCAATTTCCTTTACCGAAAGGTCTGACGTACGCAGAAGATTACATGCATATTTCAGCCGAAGATTATTCAGATAATCATTGAAGCAGATTTTTGTGCTATCCTTAAAAACAGCTCCAAGATACTTAGGAGTAACCGACAGCTCACGGGCAACCAGCTTAAGGGTAATATTCTCTCTGAAATGACGCACAATATACAGCTGTGCCTTCTGCACAAGATTGGGCGAGCAAGATGAGATGTTTATCCCGGATTTTCTTATTACAAGCAGGATTATCTCTGTAATAATCGCATTAAGCATAGGTCCGTAAAGCTCCTCTGTGCGACTCTCTCCCATAATTCTGTCTATCCGCTGATTAATATAGCTCAGCTCATCGTCATCAAAGAAACAGCGGCAATTCCCTCCCTGCAGCAAAAGAAGCCTGGTGAGCTCCGGTGATAGCATATTCTCATCAAACCGAACAGAAAAAATCTCCATGGGCGAAAGGGCTCTTAGCGCATGGGAATCAAAATATGACAGCAGATAAGCACTCCCGGGAGCCAGTATTTCAGTTGTGTTGTTGAGTCTGTGTTCTGCCCTGCCCGAAAGCACCAGCTCAAGCTCAAAGTAATCATGCCAGTGAAAGGGATGGAAAGAGCTTGCATCAATATTTTTTTTCAGTGCAATAAAATTAAGATTATCCGGAAAAACCTTGTCCTTGGGATAATACTCCATTTTTTTGTTATTCATAATACATATCCTTTTATCAAAATAGGTAATTTTCTTAATTATATCAGAAATTTTCTGCATTTACAAGAGCAAAGTCATTTTATATAATATAGTTAACATATCCGAAAAAGGAGGAGATTTTATGAACTGGTCTTTGGCTTATGAACAGAATTTCAAATGCAAGGACATGGAAATCAGAACTGCTGAGGACATACGGAAAGCAGGCTTTGAAATAATAGAAAATGCAACGGTTCCCGGCAATGTGGAAATTGATTTGATGAAAGCAGGCAAGCTGCCGGATATCTATTATTCCACAAACACTCTTGAGGCTCAGAAGCTGGAAAATATGCACTACTGGTATTTTGCTGAGTTTGAGCTAGATGATACAGAATCGTATCTTAATTTTGAGGGAATAGACACCATTGCCGATATATATATAAACGGCAATCTGGCAGAATCCTGCGAAAATATGTTTTCTTCATACAGGGTATACAGTAATTTTAACCCTGGCAAAAACCAGGTTGTAGTACATATCAAGCCTGTATGCATCGAAGCAAGAAGATACAATATTCCCGTTTCATCAAACGGACTTAAATACAACGACCCAGCTATGTACGTAAGAAAGGCAGCCCATATGTTCGGTTGGGATATCATGCCCAGAATTGTATCTGCCGGTATATGGAAGCCTGTAACAATTGAAAAAATCAAGGAAGACGAAATCACCGAGGTATATCTGACTACCATGAGTATTGACAAAGAAAACAGCAACGCAAATATGCGTTTTTGTATGCACGCAGAACTCAGCGGTGATTTTGCAAGGGACTACACTGTGAAGGTGCACGGCGTGTGCGGAGACAGCGAATTTACCTTTGAAGAAATGCTCTGGCACAACAATATCAACCATAGCTTCAGCATTGAAAATGTCAAGCTCTGGTGGCCCCGCAATTACGGCGAGGCAAATCTGTATGCAGTTACCGTTGAGCTCTATTACAAGGGCGAGATTAAAGATACATACAAGCTTAATATCGGTGTAAGAACAGTTGAACTGCTCAATGCCGAAATGATTGACGAAAACGACAATGGCGAATTCTGCTTTGTAATAAACGGACAGAGAATTTTTGCTCTTGGTACCAACTGGGTGCCTCTTGATGCCCTCCACTCAAATGATGTGAACCGTATTGAAGATGCTATGGCTATGATAGACGACATCGGCTGCAACATGATTCGCTGCTGGGGCGGCAATGTGTACGAAAACGACAAATTCTATGAAATATGCGACCGCATGGGCATTATGGTATGGCAGGACTTTGGCATGGGTTGTGCCGTGTACCCTCAGGACCGCAACTTTGCCGCAAAGCTGGAGCAGGAGGCTGTTGAGCAGATAAAGAGACTGCGCAACTATCCTTCTATCGTGCTATGGGCAGGCGACAATGAATGTGATTGTGCATATCTTTGGAGCGGCGCAAAGAGAGACCCTAATGAAAATTTCCTTACCCGTGAAATACTCAGAAAGGCAGTTCTGGCACATGACTACACCAGACCCTATCTTCCCAGCTCTCCATATATGAGCGAAAAATCCATCAAAGAAAATCTTCCTCTTCCCGAAGAGCATCTCTGGGGACCAAGAGATTATTTCAAGGGCAATTACTACAGAAATTCTGTTTGCCATTTTGCCAGCGAAACAGGCTACCACGGCTTCCCATCGGTAAAATCCCTCAAAAAATTCCTGGCAAATCCCGAAAAGATTTTCAATGACAACGGCGTTGCCACCGATGAATATCTTGTTCATGCAGCTGCAATGGAGACTGTCGACGGCGCACCCTACACCTACAGAATACGTCTGGCATATACTCAGGTTGAAACACTCTTTGGCAAGGCTGCCGAAAATCTTGATGATTTTGTAAAGCAAAGCCAGATTTCTCAAGCGGAAGCAAAGAAATATTTTATAGAAAAATTCAGAATAGGTAAGGGTCACAGAACAGGCATCCTCTGGTGGAATCTCCTTGACGGATGGCCGCAGGTATCTGACGCTGTGGTGGACTACTACTATTCCAAGAAGCTTGCTTACCACTATATCAAGCGCTCTCAGCAGCCGGTATGCCTTATGTTTGACGAGCCTTTCGATAGCAAAATCGTTTTGGTTGGCGTAAACGAGTTTTTGAAGGATACGAGGGTTGAATACGAGGTTACCGATGTGCTTGCCGATAAGGTAGTGCTCAGCGGCAATGTATACCTCAAGGCTGATGCGGCAACAAGAATAGACGCTCTTGAAATTGAGCCCGGCGAGAAGAAATTTTACCTTATCACCTGGACAAAGGACGGCGTGGAATACAAAAATCACTACTTTACAAACATTATTGACATTGACTACAAGGAGTATCTTGAAGCCCAGACCAGATGCGGTATGGATGAATACGATATTTAACACCTCCGGTTAAGCATCCTTTAACACAAAATCCTTTACTTTACGATAAAAATATTATATAATAAAATACAGATGAAGGGTACACCGCAAAACGGTCAGCCTAAATAATTAGTTAAGTAAACCGCTTCTTCGGTCACAAAGAGAGCGGTTTACTTTTTTATTGTTATGACAGCTTGGCATTCTTAAATATGCCAAGGTCAACTTTATTATTCTTTTTATTCTCAAGGCTGTATTTCATGCCCAGCATATCATATTTTGCCGGTGCAAGGCTGTTATAGCTGAGAAGCTCTGCCGGAGAATCATTTATAATTCCGGATATTTTTTTCAAATTTTCCTCAGTATCGGTTATATCCGGAATAAGGGGAATACGTATAATATATTCCTTTCCGCTGTTTTTCAGATACTCAAAATTTCTGAGAATTTTGTCATTATACACTCCGGTATATTTCTTATGAAGGTCTCTGTCTGCAAGCTTTATATCCATCATGACATAATCCATTTTGTCAATCACACGGGCAAAAACCTCCTCATCGGCATATCCGCTGGTCTGCACCGCAAGATGCATAGGTGTTTTCTGGCGAATTTTATCCGCAAGCTCGCATACAAAATCATCCTGCATAAGAGGCTCGCCGCCGGAAAAGGTAATTCCTCCGCCGTTTGTATTCACAAATGGTGCGTATGCGCTGAGTCTTGATGCCAGCTCCTCTGTAGTATATTCTGTACCGGATACGCTCAGGCAGTTGCCAGGACATATTTTTATACATCTGCCATACGGAGCACATTCAGGATGACTGCATTTTTCAAAGCATCTGCCGCATCGGGTACACATAGCCTCCTTATACATAAGCTGAGGCTTTGGGGAAAGCCCCTCGGGATTATGGCACCATCTGCAGCGCAGGGGGCATCCCTTTAAAAAGACAGTTACCCGTGCTCCGGGACCGTCATGAAGAGAAAATTCCTTAATATCAAATACAGTTCCCGTCATACTCTGTATGCCGCCCTTGCCATAACATGATCCTGAAATTCCTTATCCAGCTCAACAAAATATGCACTCCATCCCCATATACGAACCACAAGGCTTCTGTGATTTTCGGGATGCAGCTGTGCATCCTTCATTTTTTCGGGATTAACAGCATTGAGTTGCAGCTGATGACCTCCCATATCCATATAGGATTTTACAAGCATTGCCACCTTATGTATGCAATCATCATCAGAAAACATGGAATTATGGAATTCCAGAGTAAGAGGACCTCCGTTGATTGCCCTGTCAAAATGAGGCTTTGCAAAGGAGCTGATTATAGACAAGGGTCCGTTGAGCTTAGCAAAAAGGCTGGCTGAGAAGTTGGTACCAAAGGCTTCGCCCTTGCGTCTTCCGTCAGGGGATGCACCGATTTCTGCAGCGTGCCACAGATAAAACATTGCAGAGCCGGTACCTGCCCTGAACTTACCTCCACGGCAGTTTGTTTTGCCCTCGAGACTGTCTGCAAAGATATCAAGCAAAGCAACTGCAAGAGAATCCGCTTCATTATCATTGTTGCCGAATTTGGGAGCTTCATATCTGAATTTAGCAAGAAGCTCGCTGTGCTTTTCATAATCTGAGTCAACAGCCTCAATAAGCTGAGCCTTGGTAACGGATTTATCACCGAATACATATTTCTTTATTACAGCAAGAGAATCGGTTGCAGTAGCAATACCCGTACCGTGGAAACCGAAGTTATTGTATTTGCCGCCGGTATATATATCACAGTCCATGCAGACATTCATAAAAGGCGAAGGCACAAACCACAAATCCTTTATTTTGCCGCACATTTCATCACATTCGGTAATACATTCCATACGTACCTTTTCCATAAATTCATCAAAGCTTTCGCAGCTTTCAAGATGCTTATGGAGACATATATCTATTATTTTGGGGAAGGACAATGCGCCTATATTTGCCACATCACAGCCTACATGGGGTATAATAAATTCCCAGCACGCCGCAACCGCATAGTTGCGTGCGTCAGCAAGCTCATAACCAAGCTTTGTGAGACCGTCCACAACCACATCGTCATTGGAATACTGAGGGAAACCCAGACCTGCCTTGGTAAGCTCACTGCCCAGTTCGTATATCTCAATAGGTGTATTCCTGTTTACACGGAGGTTGATTTTAGGGTCAATGAGCAAAAGATTTCTGCTTGCCTCAAGGCACAGCCTGCTCAGGTCGCTGAACACCTCATTTCCATCCTCATCCATACCACCCAGAACCATACTCTGACCGTTATCTCCCTGCTGTACACCGGGATACAGGTCGGAATCCTTGTTGAAGGAGATAAAGAAATCCTCAATAAGCTCAAGGGCAGATACCTCGTCAATTACGCCTGCATCCATATCAGCCTTGAAATAAGGATACATATACCTGTCAAAACGACCTACAGTATTGTGATAATTTCCCTCAAGCCACAAAGAATAATGAACAATTCTGAACATCTGCAGTGCCTCACGGAAGCTCGACGCACCATAGCACGGAACCCGCTCCAATACCTGCGCAATATCGTCTCTGCCGGTTTTCTTTGCCTCGGTCTTATATCTGTCGGCAAGGTCTATTATTGCGTCTATGGCAGCTTTGCCGTATACATCAGCTTCATCTCTGAAGGCAAGCAGTCCGTGGCTGATTATTTTTTCATAATCCGGAGAAAGATTTGACATATAGCCGCTTTCGTGAATAAAATGTTTGTTTCTGATATCAGACCACTCTGCTTCTGTAAAACAGTCAGGAATGTTTTTTACAGTACGGAGAAAACAGATTTTTTCATCAGGGAGAATAACCGGAGTTTCCATAGCCATAAGACGTACAAAACGCTCGCTCATTCTCTCAACGGGAGAAAGCTTTTTTGCACTGAATTCCGCAGCAAAATCAATTGTACAGTCATGTCTGTACACATGGTGCTGCTTGCTTGTAATATAGTTAAGAAGATTATTTGACATATATTTTGCTTCCTTTCTTTTAATTTTACTTTAACGTTAATGTAAGTATACTTTATTTTATTGCTTTTGTCAATATTTTGTGAAAATATCTTTTGCTGTTCTATCGGTTGACAAAGCAAAAATTCAGATGTATAATTGTGAAAAGAGTAAATATCACAACTCCACTGCCTGTGAGCATAGCCTTAGCAACCAATACTGAAGACTCCTTAAACGGCGAATTCAGTATTGATTGCTAAGGCTAACAGCAAGGATTGTGTTTTTATAATCATCAATATACAAATCACACGGAGGCGGTAATAATGAACGAAATAGCCATACAGGCAAAAGTGGCAGCAGAGGAGCTGTGCTCCATGGCACATCTGAAGGAAGGAGACATTGTAGTAATAGGCTGCTCCACCAGTGAGGTGCTGGGCTCTAAGCTTGGCACAAACTCAAGTCCCGATACTGCAAAAATACTTTTTGAAAGCATATATGATGTATTCAAATCAAAGGGAATATATCTTGCTGCACAGTGCTGTGAGCATCTCAACCGTGCAATAATTGTTGAAAGAGAAGCCGTACCCTTTGCAGAGAGAGTAAATGTTGTTCCCCAGCCCAAGGCAGGAGGCTCTTTTGCAACTCAGGCATATGCACATTTTAAAAATCCTGTTGCAATTGAAGAAATCAAGGCAGACGCAGGCATAGATATAGGGGCAACCCTTATAGGCATGCACCTGAAAAAGGTTGCAGTACCGGTGCGCCTGGGTATAAAAAAAATAGGCGAAGCACCTGTAACAGCCGCACGCACAAGACCAAAGTTTATTGGCGGAGAAAGAGCAGTATATGACAAAGAATTAATGGGTTAAAGCGGGATTATATTAAAAGCAGGGACTGTAAAATAAAGCGCAGACCGCTTATAGGCTTGCATACTGATTTGTCATAACACTAATTGACATATAAACAACAAATTTTTGTAGAAATCTGCATTTTTTGCAGATTTCTATTATTTTAAGCCTATAAGCTATAAGCAAACTTCACCACTCGACGTACCTATGTACGCCTTCGGGCAAGCCCCTGCAAGAATAAATCTTGCAGGGGTTCAGTTTGCTCATTCTGCATCTTTTTTTACAATTCCTATTTTTTCTTATCCCCTCAGAGAAAGTAAATCATTTATCCCAAAAGTACAATCGGTGCAAATTCAACATTTGCTCTGCCATCGGCAGTTACTTCAACTGCGCAGCGGTTTATATCGCGTACATTCTCGTTGGTACGGATGATTACATCCAGGGTGGTGATATGGCTGTCCTTTAAGTAGTGGTGTACCGAATCAGCCATATTGTGTATAAGGAACACTCTCTTGGAATATTCTGCAGTCCAGCCGTCAGGAGTATATATCTGTACATGAAGCTGTCTGGGTTCGTAGTTTTTGTTTTCAAAAACCACAGACAGGTGAACCTCTGAGTTTGGAGCCACATTGGGTTCTCCGTCATATTCAATATAGCATTTTTCGTTTATTCCGTCGTAGCCCATATAGGAATATTTTTTCTCGCGGAAGTATGTTCTCGGTTCGGGAAGCTTTGATACTCCGCCTTTGTCAGCACAATCCGTCTCGCCGTCGGTAAATTCAAAATCCGAATTGTGAGCAACAAACATTGTCGGTATCAGCCTCATAACTCTGTCTGTAAGCTCTGTACAGGTTTTGGGATATACTTTTTCGCCTACACCGTTGCTTGTTGCCACGGTTACAATGCTGTCGCCGATATACTCCGCCCAGTCTTGAGGTATTCCTGCGGTTCCGCTCATAATACCCATGATTGCGCCTATGGTAGCACCTGTGCAGTCGGTATCATCACCGCAGTTGATAGCGGTAATCATAGATTTTTTGAAATCACCTTCGCCATACAGCAGACCGAGTATTACAAAGGCAACATTTGCAGGTGCCTGGAACCAGCCCAGATCCGCACTGTCATCAACCACCAGCTTGCGGGCGGTAATCCAGTCCTTGCCACTGTCATAAGCATCCATAACTATTTTTATACTCTTGTATACTCTGGAGGTCTCGGGGATTTTTTCGAGAGATATATCAATGAGCTTTCTGAGGTCATTTTCAAAGAAAGCGTAGCTTTCCATAGATGCAGTAAAAATCTCTGCTATTGTACCTTCGGAATATCCATGGTCAACACATGCATCCATAAAAGCATATTTGCACGCCAGATTCGGATAGCCGGGAGCAAGGCAAGCCCAGATTTCAGAGCGTATCCATGCTCCGTTGGAGTTTTTCCAGCGCTCGTTATCAAGCTCTCCGGAAATTGGCGGAATCATACCGGTTTTGATATTAGCTTTTGCGGTTCCGTACTCATTCCACATGGGAGGAATACATTTTACCCAGTAGTCGGACAGCACTGCCGGTGTCAGCTTGTGGGGTCCCTGTTCCTCCAGAGCCTTGAGCCATACCAGCTGCAGGTCAAGGTCATCGTTGGGCAAAGCACTGCCGGGCTTGGTTACATAGCCTTTTATATCCTGAATTTCAATACTTCCTTCATAGGGTGCGCCCATTGTGCCGCCTATATTTTTGCCTGTCCAGCAAGCAAGGATTTTATCCCTTAATTCCTCTTTGTTAATAATAACTGCCATAAATTTTACCTCCGTTTTCAAAATAAAATCTGAATGATAATTAAAAAAACCACTCTGTGATAATATAATTATATATTTTTACACAGAGTGGTTCAATTGGTTATTTTTACTTTTAGGAGACGATTTTTACCTAATTAAAACAGGCTGATATCGTCCACAACTTTATTATTGGAATTTTTTTTGCGATAGTCCTTGGGGCTAACCATGTAGTATTCCTTAAAATGTCCGTAAAACAGCTTTGTATCAGTATAGCCGCATTGCTCCATAATTGCCGCTATACTCATATCCGGGCAGGATTTCAGCAGCCTTGCGGCATTCTCCATACGTTTCTTGCGGATATATTCAGACACAGTAATACCGCTCTGCTTTTTAAACATACGGCTCAGATATGAGGTATTGTAAAAGCATCGCTCAGCCAATTCCTCAAGAGTAATCCTGCTGCCGAAATTGACATCAATATATTCAATAAGCTCACGGGTAACATGGCGCAGGCTGTGGCTGCTGTCGGTCTTTGAACACATTTTTCGCAGAAGCAGCGAAAAGAGCACCCTCATATAGCCGGAAATAACTGATTTGTAGCCGGATTTTTTGTCAAGAAACTCTCTGAGCATGTGACTGATTATCTCCTCAATACGAAGCATCTCATCACCCTCAAAGGCAACATAAGGCTTGGTGTATGTGATATCGCCGGGAGAAAACTCCGAGAACATGGATATCTCAAAAATCTCATACATATTTTCCGAGTTTATCAGCGTATTGCTGAAAAATTCAGGGTTTATCATAATATTCACATACTCTGCTCTGCTTAGCGGTTCAAAGGAATGTGACTGATTGTAATTGACAATAAGCATATCGCCCCTGGTCAGTATATAATCCTCACCGTCAACTCTCTGTCTGATTTTTCCGGACATGATATACACTAACTCCACAAAATCGTGCTTGTGCTCCATATACGGAGTTTTAGTAACAGTGTGCTGCAGGGTAATAGCCTCGCCGGACTCGATAAATTCATTTTTACGCAGCTTTCTGATAGGTTCGTTATCAGGCATAAATATCACCTATTTATATGAATTGATTTTTTCAATAAGATATCTTCCCGTATCATGCATAAATTTAAGGGCAGTAGCAATAAAGCAGTTGTCATAAGCTTTCAGGAAATTATCTGCTTCATATGTAAAATGTCCTCTATAGCCAATATCCGCAAGGGCTTTGCAGATTTCATTCCAATTGAGACCGCGTGTGCAGGGAAGAGTATGATTGTCGGTCATGTAGTTATTATCATGGATATGAAGACAGCTTATTCTGTCAGAACCCATGTATCTTATTATATCCTGAGGCTCTCTGCCGCAGAGACCGCAGTGACCTATGTCAAGACAGCCTGTGAGATACGGACTGTTTACCGTGTCTATATATTTACAGAATTCCTGTGGTGAAGCGCAGGTGCTATCCCTCATGATACGGCGGTGCTCGTCATACTGAAACATATTTTCCGTTGCAATCCTTATACCGAATTTTTCGCCGTATGCAATCATCTCACTGTAAAATTCCATATTGATATCAAAAAGAGCTTCAACATTGCTCATATATGGCAGATGCTGCTTGGGGTGCACAACAATTATTTCTACACCCATTATTGCACAGGCTTCCATGCTGCGTATAATTCTTTCTTTTACGGTTTTGTCAAACTCATTCTCTCCCTTGCTTGAAGGAAACGGAGCATGAGCCTGCACAAATTTTATACCGCAGCTGTCTGCCTTACTCTTAAGATTTTTTGCATAAGCAATATAATCGCTCTGATTGAGCGGGTCATCATCATTAAGCATTCCGAATGCCGAATAATCCAGCCCGTCAAAGCCGGCATGAGCAATCATCTCAATCGCCTTTTCCATACCGAAGCGAGCTGCTGTAACGTCTGTCTGCTGTACCAGTAACATAATTATCATCCTCCAACAATCCGTTTTTTCAATCATACACCAAAAAGGTCAAAAATTCAATAGTTAAAAGAACTTTTGACCTTAAAAATTTAATTTTTCTTAATCAGAACACCGCTTCTGTACGCCTCAATCAGATTTTCCAGATCGGTTATTCTCTTTTGCAGTTCCCTGCCCTTATCAGTATCGGAAATATACAGTCTTGTTGGAGTCTTTTCGATAAAATCGGACACTGAATGAATATCAATTTCATTTTCTATTGCCTTCTGAGTAGACTCAAAGGGCTCATGAGTCACCAGATGCAGACCATAGGAGTTGAATATAAGGGTATATCCGGCTATACCGGTTTTTGGATGATAGGGCTTTGAGAGTCCCCCATCTATAACCAAAAGCTTGCCGCCGCCCTTTATGGGGCTTTCGCCGTGTTTTATTCTCACCGGCACATGACCATTTACTATATGCGAAGTATTTTCATCAAGCTCAAATTCACGGAGAATTTTGCTGCATATCTCCTCACTCTCATACAGTGTATAATAGCTGTTTTTCGGCTCGGCAATAAGCTCGGGAGTATTCTCCAGGAAGCAACGCTCAAAGGTTGTCATGCGCGCCTTGCCAAACAGAGGCGAAAGCTTGCCGCACCACAGATACCACATAAAGTCAAGGGCATCTTTGTTGTTTTTACCGAAATAAGCTCTTCTTGCCATACGGTCGCAGTAGTCAAGAAGCTCTTTTCCTTTAAGGGAGCCATCGGGACATTCAAAGCTTTCAAACTCCCCGTCCGCTGTCATGGGTATGCAGCCGTGATACAGCAGATTTCCGTTGTATCTGGTATACATAGAGCCGTTGTTGTATATAAACCTGATATGCTTCTGGAGTCTGTCGCTGTGAAGAAACAGCGATTTCATCCGCTTGATAACCTGCATTTCCCCGTCTGTAAGCTTATTGGGATTTTCAGGGTCAACAGTGGGAAAACTGCTGTCTGTGAGAGAATATACCTTTCCGTCAAACTCAATAGTTTTGTTCTGATAGCAGATTTTTTCGAGTGGAGAAGGATTGTCTATCTGAAAATGTGAATTGCGCGCTATCAGCTGACCTTCAAGCTTAAGCTGAATAATTGTAATAGCCTTGTTTATTTTGGCAACAGCCTCGTTATCTCCCCGGGACATATAGTCATTTGGCATAAAATTCTCACAGGGGTCATCCCTGTATACCTCAAGAGCAAAAGTTGATATAGGTCTCAGACTTATGCCGTAGCCCACCTCAAGAGTATCGGTATTATTATATTTTGTGCAGAGTCTGATAACATTTGCAATACATGCCTCGCTGCCTGCTGCCGCACCCATCCACAAAATATCATGATTGCCCCACTGGATATCCACAGAATGATAATTGCACAAGGTATCCATTATTATCTCAGCTCCGGGACCGCGGTCAAATATATCGCCCACAATATGAAGCCTGTCTATACACAGTCTGGAAATCAGATGGCTCAGTGCAATAATTACATCGTCTGCGCTGTCTGTTCTGATAACAGAATTGATAATCTCACTGTAGTAATCCTCCTTGTTGTCACCATCACGGGGGATATTGAGCAGCTCGTCTATAATATAGTTAAATTCGCGATTCATAGATTTTCTTACCTTGCTGCGGGTGTATTTTGACGCCACATAACGGCACACCTCAACAAGACGGTAAATGGTAATCTTGTACCAGTCCTCGATATCCTCAACCTCTTCTTTTATCATACGGAGTTTTTTCTCAGGATAATATATCAGGGTTGCCAGGCGCTTTCTTTCCTCAATGGAAATGGTTGTGCCGAGCTTTTCGTCAATTTTGTTCCTGATAACTCCGGAAGCGTTGTTGAGTATATGATTAAACGCCTCATATTCTCCGTGAATATCGCTCATAAAATGCTCTGTACCCTTTGGCAGGTTAAGTATGGCATTAAGCTTTATTATATCTGCCGCCGCAGAGGAAATATCCGGATAATCCTTTGACAGGAGCTTGAGAAATTTATAATAATTGCTGTCATTTAATAATGTTGTGTTCATGAGAATTTCTCCTTATATTTAATTTCCAAAATACCCGCACTTACGTGCGGGTATCTTTTGCAGGATATTAGAATTCAAGGTTCTTTTCGATATATGGAATAACCTCTTCCATCTTAAGAGTAATCTGCTCCATTGTGTCGCGGTGTCTTACGGTTACACAGCCAGTCTCTTCAGATTCAAAATCGTATGTAATACACCAGGGTGTGCCGATTTCGTCCTGACGGCGATATCTCTTACCTATTGAGCCGGACTCGTCAAATTCGCAGGGGAATTTCTTGCACATTTCCTCATAGAGCTTGTATGCCTTGTCGCTGAGCTTCTTTGACAGAGGCAGAACAGCAGCCTTGATAGGTGCAAGCGCAGGATGGAAATGCATAACAACTCTTGTGTCGCCCTCGCCCACCTGCTCTTCATCATATGCTTCAACCAGGAATGCCAGAGCCACACGGTCTGCACCAAGAGAAGGCTCAATAACATAAGGAATGTATCTTTCGTTTGTCTCGGGGTCTATATATTCCATCTTTTCGCCGGAGTGATTCTGATGCTGCATAAGGTCATAATCTGTTCTGTCAGCAATACCCCAGAGCTCGCCCCAGCCAAAGGGGAACAGGAATTCAATGTCTGTGGTACCCTTGCTGTAGAATGCCAGCTCCTCAGGAGAGTGGTCTCTCATCTTGAGGTTTTCACGCTTCATGCCCATTTCCACAAGGAAATTCATGCAGTAATCCTTCCAGTATACAAACCAGTCAAGGTCTGTGCCGGGCTTGCAGAAGAACTCAAGTTCCATCTGCTCAAACTCTCTTGTTCTGAAGGTAAAGTTACCGGGAGTGATTTCGTTACGGAAGGATTTACCAACCTGACCGATACCGAAAGGAATCTTCTTTCTGGAGCTTCTTGCAACATTCTTAAAGTTTACAAAAATACCCTGAGCGGTTTCGGGACGGAGATAAATCTGTGAGCTTGAATCCTCAGTAACACCCTGAAATGTCTTAAACATGAGGTTAAACTGTCTGATATCAGTATAATTCAACTTGCCGCACTTGGGACAAACAATGTTGCTTTCTTTTATAAATTCGCTCATCTTTTCAGCAGACCAGCCGTCAACGGTTACAGTCTCGCCTTTTTCAAAATACCAATCTTCAATGAGCTTGTCTGCTCTGTGTCTCGCCTTACATTCCTTACAGTCCATAAGCGGGTCGCTGAAGCCGCCTACATGACCTGAAGCAACCCATGTTTCGGGATTCATAAGTATAGCAGCATCCAGACCTACATTGTAGGGGGATTCCTGGATAAACTTTTTCCACCATGCTTTTTTTACGTTGTTTTTGAACTCAACACCAAGAGGACCGTAATCCCATGTGTTTGCAAGTCCGCCGTAGATTTCGGAGCCTGAGAACACAAAGCCTCTGCCCTTACACAGCGCAACGATTTTTTCCATTGTCTTTTCTGAATTTAACATTTATGTATTCAACCCTTTCGTATAGTTATCCATTTTAATAAATATATTTTAGTTGAAAGAGCGCATTTTGTCAAGGTCTTTTTAAGCTATTTATATATAATTGATATATTTTATCACCATAACACAATTATTTTCCATAACCGGTTTACTAAGGTTTTTGTAAAAAAAGTCTTGACTTTTCAATTTTGATATTGTATAATATATTGGTATTTTGATTTACATATCAAATCGAGGTGTAGCGCAGCTGGTAGCGCGCCTGCTTTGGGAGCAGGATGCCGCAGGTTCGAGTCCTGTCACCTCGACCAAATACCCGACTTTTTTGAGTCGGGTATTTCTTTTTGTATAGCAAAAACAGAAATGACCCTTGACTGCACATCTTACCTGCAATCAAGGGTCATTTCTGTTCACTCTTGATATCTAACATCTTTTGTTATCCTCTCTTTCCTCGTCTACCCTTTGCCTCATCATTGCATCATTTCAAACACTCTCAAATCACTTTTTTCTCTAAGGAGACACTTTAATGTTTCAGCTGCATTTATCTGTTGCAAAAGGCGAATTTTCTCTGACTTTTCAAACAAAGATTTTTTATTCATTCCGGGGCTTAATTACAACTTACAATCTATGTAATACGTGACACCGTCGTGTTTCTTACTATTCCTTAAATTCTTTTCCCTTCCTGCCCGGAGGGAATACTCCAATCTTCATTATTAAAGCCGGGGGTTAGATTTTCATTGGACTGTACCTTCCTTTCTTCACTTATAGTGTAACACAGCTCAATAGCTTTTTCAATTGACAATTTTTTAAAATTCAAATACCTGTTTTTGTCTGAAAAGCAGAATTTGAGCAGATTGGAAACATTTTTATTTACAATCATAATTAAAATGTGATATAATAATTTTATAGTCGTTTTAAAATAAAACATATTCGGACTACTGTTTTTTAATTCAGCAGTCTGTTTTTATATATAATTCTCATTCATAATTTGTTGTAAACTTAATTTATATTTTACTTGTAATCCTTATATTTTTGTGCTATACTAATCTTGCGACTAAAATTCAAAATATTCTTTGCCCAAGTAGAGCATACTGTTGGAAAAACTGTATGCTTTGATTTGTCGTCTCTGTTTGGGCGTATTTTGAATTACTAGTCGCATAGTAAAATCGAAGCAGCGTTTTTCGGCGCATAGTTTCGGCTATGCGCTTTTTGATTTTCATTAAAATTATGGAGGATTACTATGAAAATATGTACAATTCTCGGAGATTACAATTGCAATAAACAGCTTATCTTTATCAATAAACCACCCAAATAAAATTCCCCAAAACTTTTTATAGCCCTACAAAAAAGTACAATAACCGCACAGAGCAGCCATTGTACTTTTTGTATAATTAATTCTCAGTCATTTTTTCCAGAAAAAGTCTTATTTTTTCAAAGCTCTCACTGCTGATGTCATGCTCAATCTTGCAGCTGTCCTCATAGGCAGTAGCCTCGCTTACGCCAAGAGCCATAAGCGCTCTGGCGATAATCTCATGGCGCTCGCACATCTTTGAGGCAATCTCCATTCCCTTTGCGGTAAGAGACAGATTTCCCTCGCCGTCAACATCAACATATTTATCCTCCCTGAATGCCTTCATGGCTACAGATACACTGGGCTTTGAAAAGCCTAAATAGTTTGCCACATCTATACTGCGCACATGACCTTTTTGCTTTTGCAGCATGAGTATTGCCTCAAGATAATTTTCGGCAGATTCTTTTATTTTCATTATTTATCACCCGCTTTTAATATATTGTAGGGCTCACCCTCAAGATTTTTCCAGGTAAAAGCTCTGCTTTCATATATAATATACCCGTGCTGTGAGCCTTCCTTGGGTATGGATACAGAGCCCGGATTGATATACGTGTGTCCGCCGCATTCTCTCGCCTCGGGTACATGGGTATGACCGCATATGAGATAGCTGCCGGCGGGCAGGCTTTTCTCAAGAGTTTCTCTGCTGTGACCGTGTGTCAGATACATTGTGATATCTCCGTCAAAAATCACGCTGTATTCTGCCAAAACAGGAAATTCCAGCACCATCTGGTCAACCTCGGTGTCGCAGTTTCCCCTTACACAGAGGATTTTGTCGGAAATTTCATTTAGTGCGGCTATAACAGCCTTTGGATTGTATCCCTCGGGCAGGTCGTTGCGGGGACCGTGATAGAGCACGTCTCCAAGCAGCACCAACCTGTCGGCATTTTCTTTTTTCCATGCGTCCAGCATTTTGCCGCAGTAATGCATAGAGCCGTGTATATCGGAAGCTATAAAAAGTTTCATATTTTCTACCCCTTTGAAGCAAGGTATTCCAGCAGCTTGTCAGGGAAGTTTACCGTCATTCCGCCCTCTACCTCTAGGTCTGCGGCGTGTCTCATTATCCCGTCATTAAATATTCCCCATGTACGGCAGCCGAAGCCGTTTTTTGCTATTATATCAAGATGCTCCTTTTCAAGATATCTTGCCTCCGGACACGCCTGAAATGCGTTGATTGCCTTTAGCTGTGCTATGGTTTCATCAGTGGTATGTACATAGAGATAACCCAGTCTGTAGTCATTTGCATATTCATATGCTGCAACCAGCTCTGAATATATAAAGGAGGTTATGATAGTTTTATCCTTCATATTATATCTATTCAGCATATCAATTACATCCGCCGCAATTCCCTCGTCCTTGAGCTCAAGAGCAAGAGTAAGGTCTCTCCAGCATATGTATTTGAGAAAATCCTCAAGAGTAACTATTTTGTCTGTCCTGTTGTATTTTTCATTCTTAACGGTAAGCTGCATAAGCTCCTCATATGTAAAGTCGCTTACATCGCCGCTACCGTCGGTTACTCTGTCTACGGTATCGTCATGAAACAGTACAAGAACTCCGTCCTTTGTTTTCTGAACATCGGTCTCAATACCATCAGCTCCCATATCCACACCGGCATAGAATGAACTTAATGTGTTTTCGGGATAATATTCGCTTGCGCCTCTGTGCGCATAGGTTATAAACATGATAAAAAAAGCCTCCTGATTATTACTTTGTGTTTTTTATAATTCTTGCCACGGGAGTTTTAAGTATTCCCATAGGTCTGGTCTGGTATTCATATGCCCAGCCCTCACCGTCGCTTCTCCAGTAGTCGGGTCCTATATATACTCTCTTTTTATCTGCAAGCAGAGTATGCAGAGCGCTGAAGGTGTTGTACCTGTTTCCGTAAAGCACAAATTTCACTTCATGCTCCCCTTCCGCAAGGTTTTCTGCTGTTGCCTTAAAGGGCGGAAAAGCAATTGCTCCCGTATCCTTTCCGTCTGCAAAAACCCTCACCATTGCACCGCGGTAGCAAGAAACCTCAAATTCCACATCTGCCGCTTCATCCAGAGTAAAGGTGCTGCTGTACTCAATATTACCGCCGTAAAAAGCCATACCCTGATTGACAATGTTGCCGAAATAGAGCTTTTCCGTTTTTTCGGTGATGAAGGTGCTGACTCCTGCGTATCCTGTGCCAAAATCTCCAAGCAGGAAGCAGTTTTCCAGGTCGGTTCTCTGACCGAAGGGCATAGTTATCTCAAGTATATTTTCACCCTTTTTTATCCTTGGCAGCTTCACTGTATCAATATATTTGTCAACATACCATCCGCAGATTTCCACCGGCACTGTCTCTCCGTTGAGAGTTATTGTTGCTTTTGCAGCATTTTCCATTGCAAGCATTGTATTTTCAATATCTATCATGCTTGACAGGGTAAATTGCAGCTTCAATATATGATCCTCAGGTAAATTCTTGATGTAATATGGCTGTACAACCTTTGTTCGTCTCAGATCAAGCCCCAGACGCTTGCGAACAGTTTCGTCAATCCTGAGAATTTCCTCTGCATCCTGCCAGGGCTCACCGTCAAGGGAATAACGGGGCATATCCAGCACCAGTACATTTGGCTCGGCAAGGCTGTATTCGCAGCAGGGAGACAGCTTTATTTCGCCGGAATATGAAGCAGCCCGCTCAGACCTATACTCCCCTGCCACATCTCTTGGCTCAAGCTTAATAAGCAATGAATCAAAATCATATATAGTACATCTGATTTTTGTTTTCTTACCGTCACATTCAAAATCCATGGGAGAAATATCTCCGCTTAATGTGTCATACAAAAACGGTGTATATGCGCCCTTTACTGCTACGGTAATCCTCTGTTCAGCAGAGATATGATACATCTGAAGCTGCGGTGTTCTTGTATGGGCTATATACATCCATCTGTCCTCGCCATCCTGCCTCATGGCATACATGAGATTTTCTGTCGGCGAGCCGTCTGAATTATGTATCTTTACATCCCGGCAGTCTCTGAGCACCTCCAGCAGCTCATAGCGGCTGTGGGGGATTACAACAGTGTTTTCACTAAGTGCCTTTGCCCTGTCGCTTTTTTCACCCAGACTCATTGACGGGGTGTTTCCCGCAAAAATCAATCTGCCGCCCTTTGCCTTGAACTGCTCAAGGATTTTTAAGGTATGAGGGCGCAGAGTCTCGCAGTCTGCCACAATAATGGTATCATAGGTCATTTTGCCTGCTTTAAGAGGCGCTGAGCCCTCGGGGCATATGTCCTCAAGGAGAGATTCTGCAAGGTAGTCAAAGTCAACACAGCCCTCAAGCAGCCACTGTGCAAGCTCGGCAAAATGGCTGTCCAGCTCCTTGCATTTATTAAATGCCTCTGCATTGGTCGTTACATACATCCAGTATGTCTCTATAGGATGGATAACCGCAGTCCTCACCACAGGCACACCTCTTGTCATGGCAGTGCTCACCCTTGCAAAATGGTCTTCAATCAGCCTGTATTCCTTGTACCATGGTGACTGATAGAATATAGAAGCCGGATAATCGCGCTTGCCCTCGCCCTTCATGGTCTGCCATGCCAGATGGGGCACTCTGTGGGTAACTCCCAGACACGCCTGCCAGTCTCCCTGGAACTTGTGTCCCCGGAAATCAAAGTCCCAGCCTGTTACTCCGTACATTTCAGAAAGCATACCTTTCCTTCCGTACTGATGCACAACGGACTGACACTGCTTTGCAGTGGTGAAAACCCTGTCATCACAGAGAATATCAATACCGGGGAACTGCATATTCCTGTAGGTACGCATAGTATCTCCCAGGTTGCAGGCAGACTCATACAAACTGTCCTCCCCCAGCACATGCCCGGTAAACATTATACCGTTTTTTTCACACCAGGAGCCGATATTATCCATATATGCCGTGCTGAACCTCTCGCTGATATGGCGGTAATAGTTATACCGCACCTTGGCACTGCCCTTATCCGGCAGGTCAAAAAACAGCTCCGGCAATCTGTCGGTAACAGTCTCGCCGTACTGTGCAAAATATGTGTCGGCAAAATCATGAGTCCAGGGCTTGAAGGATTCCTCCCGTGAAAATCCGCCACTTACCGGAGCACCCCAGTTAACCTGAGGCTCATCGGTAAATATAAAAGGAACTGTACTGCCGAATTCCTCTCCTACATTTTCCCTAAAAGCATCATATGTGGTGGAAATAAACTTATCCACACATTCTTTATTCATATTGTCGGAATAGGACTGATAGTTGAAGCGGGGCTCGCCGCCCTCTGCCACATCTATAAAGAAATATCTTTTTTCCCTGCATTCCTCATGCCTCTCAACCTGACGGTATGAGGTCATGATTCCGTCACTGTTAAATTCAATATCAAAGGCACCGAGAAAAAGGCTCTTGCCCTCATCAAGATGCTCCTCAAGACTTTTTGCATCATTATCTCGGTCGCTTACTGTCATGGAAAGATATTTTTTGCGGTACTTTTTTTCCTTAGTAACTATGCCTCCCGCACAGCCTGAGGGCCAGCGGTCCTCGTCATAGAGGCAGGCATACATATTTTCCTGCTTTGCCTTTTTGGTACAGGATTTTACAGCTGTCATAAACTCCTCGCCCAGATAATCCGTCTCCAGACCCTGGCGCACATGCATATAAAAGCCGCCGTAGCCCATTTCCTTAAAAATATCTATCTGTTGGCTGAGTTCATCACAGTCAAGCCTTGTGTTCCATGCCCAGAAGGGCATACCCCGGTATTCGCAGGTTGGATTTTTAAAAAGCTCTGGTTCAAGCTTTGAAGCCCGGTTATTTTTATAAAGCATATTTTTTCTCCTTTTTACTGAAGTACAAAATCGGATTTAGGATGCTTACACAGCGGGCATACCCAATCCTCGGGAAGGTCTTCAAATTTTGTGCCTGTTGCCTTTTCGTCATAGGTATAGCCGCATATTTTGCACACCCATACTCTGCCCTCGGACTTCGGCTGCTGAGGCTTTGGCTTAACATTTGCAAAATAATATGCATATGTCATGGAAGGGCTCTCATTAATAACATCACAATCATCAACCGTACCCACAAACATATAATGGGAACCCAGGTCAATTGTATCCCTCACAGTGCAGCAAAAATATGCATTTGCAACATCCGTTATATACAAAAGCCCGTTAGACCCACGGGAAACATTGCTATAGCCCTCAAACTTATTGCAATCTCTGCCGCTTTGAAAGCCAAAACGCTGAAAAACAGAAAAATCGGCATTTTCGCCAAGGACAGACACATTGAATTTTCCCGTCTCTCTTATCATATCCGTTGTGTGATTTGCTTTGTTCACCGCTACCGTAATTGTATTGGGATTGCTTGCCGCCTGAATGGCAGTATTTATGATACATCCATTGTCAAAAGAGCCCGCTTTGGCTGTCAGCACAAACAAACCGTATGTTAAAGAATATAAAGCTTTTTCGTTCATAAAAAGATACCTCCGTACCGAATTTGCATATATTTAATATATTGTACCATTTTTGATTAATTACGTCAACTAAAATCTACATATATATGTTTTTTGTGGAAATTTCACTTTTTATACCTGTCTATGCAGTGAAAATTAACCCATATTAATATTGACTATCCGACGGTTTTGTAGTAAAATCTATAGTGTATAATTGAAAAAAGGCGGTAATAAAAATGGGACTTACACTTACAGAAAAAATCCTCAAAAACCATGTTGTTGACGGCGAATTTGTCAAAGGAAAGGAAATCGGCATAAAAATCGACCAGACCCTTACCCAGGACGCAACCGGAACCATGGCTTATCTTGAATTTGAAGCAATGGGCGTGCCCAGAGTAAAGACTGAACGCTCTGTAGCATACATAGACCACAACACACTACAGTCCGGCTTTGAAAATGCCGACGACCACCGTTTTATCGGTTCAATAGCAAAGAAACACGGTATATATTTCTCCCGTCCCGGCAACGGTATATGCCATCAGGTTCATCTTGAGCGCTTCGGTGCTCCCGGCAAAACCCTTATCGGCTCCGACAGCCACACCCCCACAGGCGGCGGCATAGGTATGATTGCCATAGGTGCAGGCGGTATGGATGTTGCAGTGGCAATGGGCGGCGGCGCATACTACATCACCTACCCCAAGATTGTTAATGTAAAATTAAGCGGCGCACTCTCCCCCTGGGTATCTGCCAAGGATGTTATCCTGGAAGTGCTCAGAAGACTCTCCGTTAAAGGCGGCGTAGGCAAGGTTATAGAGTACACCGGCGAGGGTGTTGCTACCCTCTCAGTACCCGAGAGAGCCACCATTACAAACATGGGCGCAGAGCTCGGCGCAACCACATCTATATTCCCATCAGACGAGACCACACGCAAATTCCTCAAGGCTCAGGGCAGAGAAGAGGTTTATGTAGAGCTCAGCCCGGATGCAGACGCAATATATGACGAAACCGTTGAGATAAACTTGAGTGAGCTGGTACCCCTTGCGGCTTGCCCCCACTCTCCCGACAATGTTAAATCTGTTGAGGAAATCGGCAGCCTCAAAATCGACCAGGTGTGCATAGGCTCATGTACCAACTCCTCACTCCTTGACATGCTTAAAGTAGCTCACATCCTCAAGGGCAAGACAGTTCATCCCGATGTATCCCTGTCTATCGCCCCGGGCTCAAAGCAGGTTCTTAATATGCTGGCGCAGAACGGCGCACTGTCCATTCTCATTGATGCCGGTGCAAGAATATTGGAAAGCGCCTGCGGTCCCTGCATAGGCATGGGTCAGTCGCCCAACTCAAAGGGTATTTCCCTGCGTACCTTCAACCGTAACTTTGAGGGACGCTCCGGAACAAAGGATGGTCAGATTTATCTGGTATCACCCGAAATGGCGGCAATATCTGCAATCACAGGAGTCCTTACTGACCCCAGAGACATCGGCGAAATGCCGGAGTTCGAGCTGCCGGAGGAATTTGTCATCAATGACAATATGATTGTTCCCCCTGCTCCCGAAGCAGAGATGGACTCTGTAGAAATTCTCCGCGGACCAAACATAAAGCCTTTCCCTGTATCAGAGCCCCTCTGGGAAACAATCGACGCACCCTGCAGCCTCAAGGTTGGCGACAATATCACCACAGACCATATCATGCCTGCAGGCGCAAAGATACTTCCACTGCGTTCAAACATCCCCGCTATCTCCCGCCACTGCTTTGCAGTATGCGATGAAAGCTTCCCCGAAAGAGCAGAAAGCCTCGGCAAGAGTGTAATCATAGGCGGCTCCAACTACGGTCAGGGCTCATCTCGTGAGCACGCTGCCCTTGCACCTCTGTATCTGGGAGTTAAGGCGGTTATAACCAAATCCTTTGCCCGTATACATATGGCAAACCTCATAAATGCAGGTATACTGCCCCTGACCTTTGAAAATGAGGCAGATTATGACAGAATAGACCAGGGTGACGAAATTGTTATGGAAAACCTGCCGGCTCAGATTAAAGCAGGCGAAATCATAAAGGCAGCCAACAAGACAAAGGGCTTTGACTTCAATGTTGTGCTTGTTGCATCCGACCGTCAGAAGGATATGCTTTATGCAGGCGGACTCCTTAACTACACGAAGCAGAATTCATAATAACGAAAGGAACTAAAGTAATGGCAAAAATTCAGATGAAAACTCCCCTTGTGGAGATGGACGGAGACGAAATGACCAGAATTATCTGGCAAATGATAAAGGATATTCTTCTCACACCGTACATAGACCTTAATACAGAATACTATGACCTCGGTCTGGAGCACAGAAACGAGACCGACGATCAGGTAACAGTGGACAGCGCAAACGCAACAAAAAAATACGGAGTTGCGGTAAAATGTGCCACCATCACCCCCAATGCCGCAAGAATGGATGAATACGACCTTAAGGAGATGTGGAAGTCCCCCAACGGCACTATCAGAGCAATCCTTGACGGAACAGTTTTCCGCACACCTATCATAGTAAAGGGCATCACCCCCTACATACCCACCTGGACAAAGCCTATAACCATTGCCCGTCATGCATACGGCGATGTGTACAAGAATGTTGAGATGCAGGTAGAAAAAGGCAGCAAGTGTGAGCTGGTATGCACCAAGGACGGAGTAGAAAAAAGAGAAACAATCTTTGACTTTGCAAGCACCGGCGGTATTATACAGGGTCTCCACAACAAGGACGACTCCATCGCAAGCTTTGCCCGCTGCTGCTTCAACTTTGCCCTTGATACAAAGCAGGATTTGTGGTTTGCCTCCAAGGACACCATTTCCAAAAAGTATGACCACCGGTTCAAGGATATTTTTGCAGAGATTTTTGAAAATGAATATAAAGACAAATTCGCTGCAGCCGGTATAGAATATTTCTACACCCTCATTGACGACGCAGTTGCCCGTGTTATCCGTTCAAACGGCGGCTACATATGGGCTTGCAAGAACTACGACGGCGATGTTATGAGCGACATGGTTGCCACAGCCTATGGCTCACTGGCAATGATGACCAGTGTGCTGGTATCTCCCGACGGAGTATATGAGTACGAGGCTGCCCACGGCACAGTACAGCGCCACTACTACAAGCACCTCAAAGGTGAAGAAACATCTACAAACAGTGTAGCAACCCTCTTTGCATGGACAGGCGCCCTAAATAAACGCGGCGAGCTGGATGGCAACAAGGAGCTGAGCGACTTTGCAAAGAAGCTTGAAGCCGCTGCTATCAAAACAATTGAAGACGGTGTTATGACCGGCGACCTCTACGCCCTGTCAACACTGGAAAACAAAAAGAAAGTCAATACGGAAGCTTTCCTTAAAGAAGTTAAGGTAAGACTGGATATGATGCTCAAATAAAATAAAGACCAGGGGTTGTCGCAAATTGAATTTTAAATGCTCAATTTGCGACAACCCCTCTTATTAACTGATTTATTTTTTATTCCTGATTTGCCTTAGCTGCGGCAACAACCTTTTCTTTTACATCATTTGGAGCGTCCTCATAGCGTACAAAATCAAATGAAAATTCGCCTCTGCCGTTTGTGAGGGCTCTCAGGTCGATAGCATATTTGCCCATTTCAGACATAGGCACCTCTGCCTCAACCTCTGTGACACCTCCGCCTACAGGATTCATACCCATGATTCTGCCGCGGCGCTTGTTGATATCGCCTATGATATCTCCGGTATAGTCATCGCGCACAGTTACCTTAAGAGCGCCAATGGGTTCAAGGAGCACGGGGCTTGCCTGTTCCATAGCAGCCTTGTAAGCAAGAGCTGCCGCGGTCTTAAATGCCATTTCCGATGAGTCAACTGCATGGTAGGAGCCGTCAACCAAGGTAGCCTTGAGGTTAACCATGGGATAACCTGCCAGCACACCCTGCTTCATGCTTTCCTGAATACCCTTTTCAACAGCGGGGAAATAGTTCTTGGGAACGCTTCCGCCGAATACATTTTCTTCAAAGGTAAGTCCTTCGCCCTCGCCGGGTTCAAATTCTACCCATACATGACCATACTGACCGTGACCGCCGGACTGCTTCTTATGCTTTCCTTCGGTCTTAACCTTTTTGCGGATAGCCTCTCTGTATGCAATCTTTGGCTCTACCAAATCTGCACTGACAGAGAATTTTGTTGCAAGCTTTGTCATAATAACATTAAGATGCTGCTCGCCGATACCCTCTATAATGGTCTGATGTGTCTCGTGGTTTCTGTATACATTGAAGGTGGGGTCCTCCTGCATAAGCTTTTTGAGACCGTTGCTTATCTTTTCGTCATCTCCCTTTGCCTTGGGGATAATAGCCATAGCAAGAACAGGCTTGGGGAATATAAACTTTGGCATGATAATGGGCTCTTTTTCTGTACAGAGACAGTCACAAGTATCGGTATCAGCCAGCTTTGTCACTGCGCCTATATCTCCTGCATAGAGCTTGGGAACTTCAATAAGCTTTTTGCCCCGCACAACATAAATCTTACCGATTTTTTCCTGTTTCTGCTTATCTGCATTATATACGGTTGTATCAGCCTTGAGTGTGCCTGCCATAACCTTAAAGTATGACATCTTGCCAAAATACGGATCAACAACGGTTTTGAAAACACGCACGATAAGCGGATTGTCCTTGTCGCACACAATTTCTATAGGACTGTTGGTCTTTACATCGTGAGCCTTGTGGAGGAAAACCTCATCCGGAGCGGGCATATACTTAACAATACTGTCAAGAAGCAGTTCAACACCGATATTCTTCATTACGGAGCCTGCCATAACAATAGACATTGTGCCGTATTTGAGACCGTATTTAATAGCATAGCTGATTTCTTCATCGGAAAATTCTTCGCCGTTAAAGTATTTTTCCATATATTCCTCGTTAACCTCGGCAACAGCCTCCATAAGCATTGCACGCTGCTCCTCGGCAAAATCCATCATATCAGCCGGGATATCCTCATATGTAGCGGTGCCGTCTGCGGCAAACATCTTTGCTTTCATCTTTACTATGTCAACAAAGCCCTTGAACTCATCTCCGTCCTTAATGGGGAAAGCAAAAGGAGCAACGGATTTACCGAAGGTTTCCTTAAGCTCGTTAACTGTCTTTGCGTAATCTGCCTTGGGGTCGTCCAGCTTGTTTACAAAGAAAATAACCGGGATATCCTTAATCTTAGCCATTTTCCATGCTTTTTCGGTACCTGCGCTTACGCCTGATTTACCGCTGACAACGATAACCGCACTGCCGCTTACTCTCACGCCTTCTATCATTTCGCCTACAAAATCGAAATATCCGGGAGTATCTACAACATTTATTTTAACGCCCTTCCATTCCAACGGAGCAACTGAGGTGTTAATCGAGATTTTTCTCTTAATCTCTTCCGGGTCATAGTCGGACACTGTGTTTCCGTCAAGCACTTTTCCCAGTCTGTCAGTAGCGCAAGCCTTGTAAAGCATAGCCTCACAAAGAGATGTCTTTCCCGCGCCGCCGTGGGATATGAGACACACATTTCTCATGTTTCTTGTTAAATAATCATACATTGCAAATTCCTCCTCTTAAATTGTATTATTGTCAATGTCTTTATGGAAAGCGGGGCTCGCCAGACTGTCGAATAATTCGTGATTTTGTTCGCCCAGATGTGGGGACGTACATGCCGTGTCAGCCAAAAGCGTTATGACACGGGGCTTTCAGCCTATCACATAAGTCCTCCACCGAGCTCTTCTGTGTTACAATTGAATTATTCTACAGTCTGTCGCCTGCAGGTTATCAAAAATATACAAATTCCGAATTTCCAAATCATAAAAAACATTACATAATATATTAATTCTATTTTTTTCGATGTATTCCTTTTATTTTCAAAAAATATAATAACCAATATTTTTACAAAAACATTGTCAGTTTTGCACAATACGACTTTTAAAAAGACATTTTTTTACAGAAAAATAACCAAACAAAATTTTTCTCTTGCTCTTGCAATAAATCCGGCAAAGTGGTAGAATATAACTATATAAAATAAAGAGGTATTGCTCATGAAAATATTAATGGCATTAAACGGACTTGATATCGGCGGCGCAGAGACCCATGTGGTGGAGCTGTCAAAGGAAATACAGAGAAGAGGACATCAGGTGATTATGGTTTCCTCCGGCGGAGTATATCAGCAGGAGGTAGAGGACGCCGGAATAAAGCATTACAAGGTGCTGCTTACCTCCCGAAGTCCCGGAGATATATCGGCTTCAAAAAAGCAGCTTAAGGAAATCATCCTCGCGGAAAAACCTGATATTGTGCACTCCCATGCGCGAATACCGGGTTTTCTTCTTGACATGGTTCACAAGGAGCTTGACAAAGCATTTGTCTTTGTAACCACAGCCCACTGGACCTTTGACACTTCTTTTCTGGTAAAAAAGCTTACCCGCTGGGGAGAAAAGACCCTTGCCGTAAGTGACGACCTGAAAAAGTATCTTCTTAAATATTACCCGGAGGTAAAAGAAGAAAACATATATATAAGCATCAATGGTATAGACGGACGCAAATTCAGCAAGGATGTATCCGGCGAAAGAGTGGCAAAGGAATTTAACCTCACCCCCGGAGCAAAAAGAATTGTGTATGTAAGCCGCCTTAATCCGGCAGTATGTGCGCCGGCATACGGCATTATAGAAAAAATTGAAAAAATCGACAAAGCAGTGCCCGGTGTGGAGGTTATCATAGTAGGCGGCGGCGACTGCCTTGAGGATATGACTCAAAAGGCAGAAGAGGTGAATAAGCGCCTGGGCAGACGTGCAATTATTATGGCTGGACCCAGAACCGATATAAACGAAATCCATGCCAATGCCGATGTATGCGTAGGTGTGAGCCGTGCTATACTTGAGCCGATGATTATGGAAAAAAAATGTGTTGTTGCAGGTCAGGAGGGCTATATCGGCATACTGACTCCCGACAAGCTGGATATGGCAATAAAATGCAACTTCACCTGCCGTGGATGCGCTCCCTTGGATTCTGATACCCTCAGCGATGACATAATCAGACTGTTCAATATGAATCCGGAACAGGCAAAAGAAGTTACCGACTACGGCAAAAGCGTTGTCGAGACCTATTATTCTGTCAAAAAAATGGCAGATGACAACCTTGCCATGTACTGTGACGCCCTGAGAGATTGCCGCAAGGAAGCCGCAATCATGGGCTACTACGGCTACGAAAATAGCGGAGACGACGCACTTTTGCGAGCAATTATCGGAGATATAAAAACTGTTGACCAATATTTTACTCCCATTGTATTTTCCAACAATCCGGAAAAAACCTCAAAAGCCTACGGAGTTGAATGTATAGACAGATTTTCAGTAAGACAGATTATAAAAACGCTCAAAAAGGTAAAACTCTTTATAGTTGGCGGCGGAAGTCTCATTCAGGACGTGACCAGCACAAAATCCCTGCTTTACTACCTGTATTGCATCCGTCTTGCCAAGAAAAACGGGCTCAAAGTTATGTTGTATGCCAACGGAATAGGCCCCATAGCAGGAAAAAGCAACGTTAAAAGAGCTGCAAAGGTGCTGAATATGGTGGATGTAATCACCCTGAGAGACAGCGAATCCGCAAAGCTTCTTGAAAAAATGGGAGTAACCAAGCCTGAAATAATCCTCACTGCAGACCCGGCATTCAGCCTCAGACCCTGCACCGATGCAGAAACAGACAAGCTCCTTGAGGAGTTGGGGATAAAAGAAAAATACATCTGTATGTCTGTAAGAAACTGGAAGGACAGCTCGCAGGATATTTTAAAGGGAATTGCGCAAATGGCGGACTACATAAGCGAAAAGCACGGTCTACTGCCCGTCTTTGTTCCCATGCAGTACACCAAGGACAAGGAGGTAAGCGAAAAAATTATTACCCTTATGAAGCAAAAGGGTGTGTTTGTAAACGAGCCTCTGGAAATAGAAAAGCTCCTCGGACTTATTGCACATTCCGAAGCGGCTGTTGCAGTAAGACTTCATATGCTGGTGTTCGGCGCACTTACAAAAACGCCGTCAATAGGTATAGAATACGACCCCAAGGTATCATCATTTCAGGAATATATCGGTCAACCCTACTGCATAAAGCCTGCAGATATCGAAAACGGAAGATATAAAGCAACAATCGACAAATTTATGACTGAAAAAGAAAACACAAAACAAATACTTGAAAAAGCACTTCCTGCTATGAAAGAAAAAGCATTTGAAAATGCAAAAATTGCTGTAAGATTAGCAGAATCAAAGTAAGGAGAACTGAAAAATGAATTACGAATACAAAACAAAAGGCGTTTGTGCCGCTAAAATCAATTTTGATGTGGAAGACGGAATTGTAAAGAATGTAAAATTTATGGGTGGCTGCAACGGAAACACTCAGGGTATAGCAAGACTTGCCGAGGGCAGACCCGCAAGCGAAATAATAGAGCTGCTGGAAGGTATAAAATGCGGCTTCAAAAACACCTCATGCCCGGATCAGCTGGCAAAAGCACTTATGGAAATACAGTAATTAGAAATGTAAAAAAATGCTCATCCCGTTAAGCGGAAGAAACAAATGATTTCAAAACACTTAACGGTATGGGCATTTTTTACATCCCCGGAGCGGACTTTTTAACAGTCAGCTCTTTTTAAATTTAAACAATATTTTTTCTCAATATCATATCTCAGTATTAATTGCAATACCCTTTGCCGCAGATTCAAAAGCCGCTTCCATAACCTTCATAACTCTGAGAGTTTCTTCCGGCTTGATAAGAAGCTCCTTGCCCTCGATTGCATCAACAAGCTGCTCGTACACAGGGTCAAGATTGTCTCTCACATCCTTGGGCTCTGTCAGCTCGATAACCTCAACGGTGCTCGGGTCTCTAGGTGCCATGGTCTTTGTGGGACCTGCCTTGACAGTCTTGATTTCCGTACCCCAGGTGTTGTCATCACAAAGCTTTTTCACAACCTTGCCTGTTCCGTCCCAGTCGGTCACAACCATTGTGCCCTCGGTACCCAGAACATAAAATCTGGGATGTGTGATAAAGTTGTTGGTAGAAATCTCTATATGGGCGGTAAGTCCGCTTTCAAAGGTCATGGTAAGTCTGAAATTGTCCTCAACCTCAGAGTAGTTTATATAGTACATTTTGCAGAAGATGTTAGTAACCTTCTCCTTTGTCATGTACATAACCTGGTCGATAAGGTGAACACCCCAGTCGTACATCATACCTCCGCCGAGAGCCTTGGTGGTTCTCCAGCCCTCGGGCATACCGCGGGAGCCTTCTACTCTGGATTCAATAACATATGGCTTACCTATAACTCCACTGTCAATGGTGCGCCACACATTGATAAAGTCCCTGTTAAAGCGTCTGTTCTGGTCTACGGTAAATACCCTGCCGCACTCCTTGGCAACATCCATAATCTCCACAAGCTCCTCAGAGCTCATGGTGACAGGCTTTTCACAGATAACGTGCTTGCCTGCACGCAGAGCCTCTATAGCAAGGCTTTTGTGACTGTCGTTGGTTGTAGCAACTAGCACTATGTCAATTTCAGGGTCGCTGAGCAAAGCTTCCTTTGATTCATAGGCAATATAGCCCTGCTCCTTTGCCACCTGCATACGCTCGCCATCTATATCATACACACCCTTTATGCGTACTCTCACGTTGCCCTGGCTAAGCTGACGGTTATGGTTTCCTGCCATACCGCCGTAGCCGATAATTCCAAGGTTGTATATTTTGTTTATGCCCACCACATTTCACCTGCTTTTTCATAAATAAGTACTTCCTTAAGGAAGCTTACAGCCTTTTCAAGACCCTCCTTGGGACTCATGAGACCATCCTCATGCTCGATGCTGATAGCACCGTCATAGCCTGTAGCCTTGAGAGTGCTGATAATATCATTCCACAGCTCCTTGCCGTGACCGTAGCCTACTGTACGGAATACCCATGAACGGTCAAGAATATCTCCGTAGTTCTTTGTATCAAGAACACCGTTTACACCGCAGTTTGCAGCGTCAATTCTGGTGTCCTTTGCATGGAAATGATAAATTGCATTTTCCTTGCCGAGGTATTTTACAGCCTCAACAGGGTCGATACCCTGCCAGAAAAGATGGCTGGGGTCAAAGTTTGCACCGATAATATCGCCTACAGCTGCTCTCAGCTTAAGAACAGTTTCGGGATTGTATACCATAAAGCCGGGGTGCATTTCAAAAGCAATTTTCTTTATGCCGTGTGCAGCACAGAATGCAGCCTTTTCCTTCCAGTAAGGGATAAGCACCTTATTCCACTGCCAATCAAGAATTTCAAGATAATCCTCGGGCCATGCGCAGGTAACCCAGTTGGGGTTCTTGCTGTTCTCACAGTCGCCGGGGCAGCCTGAGAAACCGATGATTGTTTCAACTCCAAGCTTTTCGGCAAGGAGAACCGCATTGTCAAAGTCCTGTTCAAAGGTCTTTGCTATCTCCTTGTTTGGGTGGATAGGATTTCCGTGACAGCTGAGTGCACAGAGAGAAACATTGTTCTCCTTGAGCATAGCCTTGAGAGAGTCAATCTTTTCGGGATTCGCCAAAAAGTCGCCGGCATCGCAAAGAGCCTTGCCGGGATAACCGCCGACGCCAAGCTCCATGCTGTCTACGCCAAGCTCAGACAAATATTTTATGGCTCCTTCGAGACCCATATTGTTAAGTACAGGTGACATTACTGCCAATTCCATTGTATATTCCTCCAATACAAATATTATATAAACTGATTATATCAATAATATTGACTTGTTTCTATAAAAATGTTGACCGTTATTTGAACTATTTTGACATTTGGCTATTTTCACTCCCTATATTCTATTTAAAATCAAGTCTCAAAAAATACGTTCGAAAAATTTTTTGAATTTTTTTTAAAAAAAGTATTGACATTTCAAAATAAATGTAGTATACTAATCAAGTCGCTGATGATTGCGGCAAGGTTTGGGAGCTTAGCTCAGCTGGGAGAGCATCTGCCTTACAAGCAGAGGGTCATAGGTTCGAGCCCTGTAGTTCCCACCAACCATGCGGGCTGCGAAAGCAGCCCCGCATAAAACTTAATATGCTGGTGTAGCTCAATTGGCAGAGCAGCTGATTTGTAATCAGCAGGTTGATGGTTCAAGTCCGTTCACCAGCTCCAGGGGAGGTTCCCGAGTGGCCAAAGGGGGCAGACTGTAAATCTGTTAGCTATGCTTTCGATGGTTCGAATCCATCTCTCCCCACCATGAAAAAAGACATCCTATGGATGTCTTTTTTCAGTTATATTCGCTTTGAAAGTGAGTTATATTCACCTTCGGTGCGTGACGCAACATCACTTTTGTCTCAACAAAAATAGCACTGCGGCAAAGCCGGAATACAACTCACTATATCTCCCGGGAGGTACTCTGCTATGATTAAAAACTACATTTTTGATTTCGGAAACGTCCTTGCACGTTTCTATGCCGATGAGCTGACCGCTCCTTGTGTATCCGACACAGCGGCTCAAAGAGCAATCAGCGAAGTTGTATTCGACCGTATATACTGGGACAAGCTGGACAACGGCAGTATTACCGATGATGAAGTAAGAGCAGGCATATGCAGCCGGCTTCCCGCTGAGCTTCATAAAAAAGCCTGTGCAGTATATGACCGCTGGGTGGAAAATCTTACTCCCGTTGCCGGTATGCAACAGCTGATTGCGGATATCAGCAAGACAGACAAAAAGCTCTATCTGCTTTCAAACATCAGCATCGGCTTTGCAGATACATATGCACAGGTACCATGGATTAATGAACTCCTCTCCCACTTTGACGGACTTGTACTCTCCGGAACCATAGGCATGGTAAAGCCTGACGGAGAAATTTTTGAGCATCTGCTCAGCAAATTCAGTTTAAAAGCCGGCGAAAGTCTCTTTATAGACGATTCTCCAAAAAACATTGCAGGTGCAGAAGCAGCAGGACTGCAGGGATATCTCTTTGACGGAGATGCCGACAGACTCAGAAAATTTTTGGATATATAACAAAAAGCCGAAATAAACAATGAAAAAAGAGCGTGTATCATCAGTGAATTTTCGCTGACGAAGCACGCCCGTTTTTTATCTATACCTATTTATATATTATCATATTCATTTACCAGAGGATGAAGTATCGCCTCGTCCTCCTCCACAGGAATAAATCTTGACTGAGGATAGAGGAAAATGTTGTCGCAGTTGTCATCATTAACCTTTGATACCTCGCCGCAGATAAGATATCCCTTACCCTTCTGTGCATAGAAGCGATGATACATATATGGCTCAATGGTTATACTGTTGCCGGGAGTCACATAAATAGGCTCGCCGGGCTTATATGTATGCCTGATACCGTCCTGATACACAACAATGTCGTTTTCTCTGTCCTCCTTGCCGTCCTCAGCCTTGTTGAACATTTCAACAACCATAACTCCGCCCCCGCGGTTGATGATATCCTCGGTTTTGTCTATATGGTAGTGAAAAGGAAGCGACTGCTCCTTGGTATCATCAAGCAGAATATATTTTTCTGCATAGGGAGCCTTGTTTTCAGTATCGTTTTTGTCACCGTTGCGTACAGTAAAGAGAACTGCGCCCATGGTGTCAAAATCGTCACTGCCAAAGTCGGATACATCCCAGCCAAGCATTCTCTCGCGTATTCTTCCTGTTACATCCCATTTTGACTTCCAGTCCTCTACCGACCAGTAAGCAAACTCAGGCAGAGTAATTCTGTATTCTTCAAGACGCTTTTTCGCTGTGACAATTGCAGCATTTATTTCAGATCTTTTCATTATATAACACACCCTTCACATTATTTTTTATAAATTGATTATACTACAAAAAAAACAATTATTCAATAGGTTTTTGACAATTAGTAAAGAGATTATACTAATAGTAGACTTTTACATTAACAAAATGTAAATTTTTCTTTCATTTACATAATTCTTCTTGATTTTTACATTAAACTCTGTATAATATATTCTATTATACTTTTTTGGAGGTATTTCTGATGAACTTTCACAGTAACTCATGGCAAGAAACGGCAAAGGCTCTGTCAGTAGAGGCAGACAAAGGTCTGAGCAACAGTCAGGTTACATCGCTCCGTGATAAGCACGGAACAAACGAGCTGAGCAAGGGAAAATCCAAAACAACCTTTCAGCGCTTTATAGAGCAATTCAAGGATGTGATGATAATCATCCTGCTTATTGCGGCAGGTATATCCTTTGTAATCGCATGTGTGGAGGGAAATCCCAAGGAGTTTTTTGAACCGTTTCTCATTCTGCTTATAGTGGTTATCAACGCCGTAATGGGCGTTATGCAGGAGAGCAAGGCAGAAAAAGCACTTGAAGCACTTAAAAGCATGTCTGCTCCCCACTGCAGAGTTATCCGTGACGGAAAAGAACATATTATAGAGGCAAAAGACCTTGTACCCGGCGATATTATCCGTCTGGAAGCAGGCGATTTTGTACCGGCAGATGCAAGACTTGTACACAGTGCAAATCTCAAGAGCGAGGAATCTGCTCTGACCGGCGAATCGGTTCCCTCAGAAAAGGATGCCGAAGCTATTGTTGACGAAAAAGCGCCTCTCGGCGACAGAACCAATATGATATATTCAGGCTGCAGCATTACCTACGGTACCGCCACCGCTATTGTAACCGCAACGGGTATGAATACAGAAATGGGAAAAATAGCTCATTTGCTTGAAGGTGCAGACGACGGCGAAACTCCCCTGCAGAAAAAGCTTGCACAGCTTGGAAAATACTTAGGATTTCTGGCTCTCGCCGTGTGTGCAGTAATATTTGTAATAGGCTATATCTACGGCATACCTGCACTCGAAATATTTATGACAGCAGTTTCGCTGGCGGTATCGGCAATACCCGAGGGACTGCCCGCTATAGTAACCATCGTACTGTCTATCGGTGTACAGAGACTGGCAAAGAAAAATGCCATCATCCGCCGTCTCCCAGCAGTAGAAACCCTAGGCGGTGCATCCATAATCTGCTCTGACAAAACAGGTACACTGACCCAGAACCGTATGACACTGATAAAGGCATATCTTGACGAAAACGGCAAAACAGAGGAAATCTCCTCCAACAACTCCGAGGATATCCGAAATCTCCTTGACTACGCAACCCTGTGCTGCGACGGCTCAATCTCATTTGAGGGAGACAAGGTAATACACATAGGCGACCCCACAGAGACAGCAATTGTCCTGGCGGCACACAACAACGGCTCCGAAAAGGACGAGCTTTTAGCAAAATATCCCAGACTTGGCGAAATACCCTTTGATTCTGACAGAAAGCTTATGACAAGCATAAACAGCATTGACGATAAAAATATAGTCATTGTCAAAGGTGCATTCGACATGATGGCGCAGCGCTGCATCAGCGGGAATCTTGAAACCGCAAAGAGGATAAACGAGGAAATGAGCTCCTCTGCCCTGCGTGTATTGGCTGTGGCATGGAAGGAGCTTGAACAAATCCCATCGGAGCTCACAAGTGAAGAAATAGAAAACGGTCTGCATTTCATGGGATTGGTAGGCATGATAGACCCTCCCCGTCCCGAGGCTGCCGAAGCTGTAAAAACCTGTATCAAAGCCGGCATACGTCCTGTAATGATAACAGGCGATCATGTGGTAACCGCATCTGCCATAGCAAAGCAGATAGGAATTCTGCAGGAAGGTCATCAGGCAATAACCGGCACAGAGCTTGACGCAATGTCAGATGAGGAGCTGGACAAACAGGTTGAAAATATATCCGTGTATGCCAGAGTATCCCCGGAAAACAAAATACGCATAGTCAAAGCATGGCAGCGCAAGGGTCAGGTGGTATCCATGACTGGAGACGGTGTAAACGATGCTCCTGCACTCAAGGCGGCAGACATCGGATGTGCCATGGGAATAACCGGTACAGATGTTGCCAAGGGTGCGGCAGACATGACCCTCTCCGACGACAACTTTGCCACCATTGTTGACGCAGTGCGCGAGGGACGCGGAATATATACAAATATCAAAAAAGTTGTGGGCTTCCTTTTGGGAACCAATATCGGCGAGGTTATCACAGTATTTATGGCAATGCTCCTTTGGCACAAGACTCCCCTGCTTTCTATGCAGCTGCTGTGGATAAACCTCATCACAGACAGCCTGCCTGCAATAGCCCTGGGTATGGAGCCTGTTGAAAGGGATATAATGAATCAAAAGCCCCGACCCAAGACCGAAGGTCTCTTTGCACATGGATACGGAGTGCGTATAGTGCTGCAGGGCGTCATGTTCGGCATACTTTCGCTGATTGCCTTTAAAATCGGCGAAAATGCCCTTGGGGAGCAGGGAGGTCAGACAATGGCATTTATAGTGCTTGCCATGTCGCAGGTGCTCCAGGCATTCAATATGAGAAGCGAGCATTCTCTCTTCAAAATAGGTTTATTTACCAACAGCACTCTCAACAAAGCAGCACTTGTATCTGTTGTCCTTATGGCAATAGTGCTGTTCACCCCGGTATCAGTTGCTTTCGGACTCATATACCTGCCTGCAAAGCTTTATCTTACAGCACTGGTGCTTATGCTTATACCCACAGTGATTATGGAGCTGGCAAAGGCATTGGGAGTTATAAGACATCATTCTCATACAAAATAGTAAACTGAATTTTATTAACACATCAAAGGTGATACGATGAAAATCACAACCATAATAAGTCAGCACAAAACCTTTATACTGTACGGTATATTCGGTTTTTTGACAACAGTAATAAATTTTGCAGTATACAGCCTGTGCAAATCCGCCGGTCTTTCGACAGCATTTAGCGTAATTGCCGCCTGGCTTATATCGGTAATTTTTGCCTATATTTTCAGCAGGACAATTGTTTTCCGCTCATCAAAGCCTGTTACAATACCAAACATATTCAAGGAATTCACGCTCTTTGCACTATGTAGAGTCATGTCCGGCGTATTGGATCTGGCGATAATGCTGATATTTGCCGACGGTATTGGCTTTAATCACTATATTGTAAAGGTTGCTTCCTGCTGTGTGGTAACTGTTGTAAACTTTATAATTTCAAAAAGGATTTTCAGCAAATAATTTTTATGCCGAAACAAAGGAGAAAGCCATGAAACAAACCACTCTTTGTTATATAGAGCAGGAAAACAAATATCTCATGCTCCATCGTACAAAAAAAGAAAATGATATAAACAAGGACAAATGGATAGGTGTGGGCGGACATTTTGAACCGGGTGAGACTGCCGAGGACTGCATGAAAAGAGAAATCACAGAAGAAACCGGGCTTACTCCCCTATCCTATCGCTACAGAGGAATTGTAACCTTTCTTTCCGATGCAGGCAACGAACAGATGCACCTTTTCACTGTAAACAAATTTAAAGGGAATATAATTGACTGTGACGAAGGCATACTTGAGTGGATACCCAAAGAAAAGCTTCTTTCCCTGCCTATGTGGGAGGGCGATAAAGTTTTTTTAAGACTCATTGCCGACCCAAAGCAGGATTTTTTTGAGCTGACACTCACTTATAAAGGAGATAACCTCACCGAAGCAATATTAAACAACGAAAAGCTGATGCTACACTGATACTACAATAACCAATGGAATAGGTATTTTGGTTAAAATCATATTTTACGGAATTGTCGCAAATTGAGTTTTAAAGTCTCAATTTGCGGCAATTTTTTATATTTAAAAAAATTTTGATTTTTTTAAAAAAGCTCTTGACAAATTACAAAAGTGTTGTTATAATAAATTTGTAATCATTACAAAAGTGAAACGAGAGCGAGGTGTTAGCATGTCATCTGCCGAGATACTATCCGGTCACAATATCAGGCCCTCACTTATGCGGGTTATGATTTATGACTTTCTTAAGGAAAACCGAACTCATCCTACAGTTGACGATATTTACACAGCACTTCATCCCGCAGTGCCCACACTTTCAAAGACCACGGTTTACAACACAGTAAGACTTTTCTGCAAGGCGGGGTTAACCAAAATGGTCACAATTGAGGAGCAGCAGGCAAGATTTGACGGCTGCACCGAATTGCATGGACATTTCATCTGTAGTGAGTGCGGCAAGGTTTTTGACTTCGATACGGATATGCCCAAGGTTGCAGGTCTTGAGGATTTTGAGATTGCAACACATGATGTATACTGTAGCGGAGTTTGTAAAAATTGTTTAAACTAAAATATTTATATTAAAAGGAGAAAAAGATTATGAAAAAATTTGTATGTTCAGTTTGCGGTTATGTTCACGAGGGAGATTCTGCTCCCGAAGCTTGTCCCGTATGTAAGGTTCCCGGCAGCAAGTTCAACGAGATGGTTGAAGGCGCAGCTCTGGCAGCAGAACACGAATACGGCGTATATGCAAAAACTGTAAAAAACAATCCTGATATCAGCGAAGAAGATAAGAAATATATCTTTGAGCAGCTCATGGCAAACTTCAACGGCGAATGCTCAGAGGTTGGCATGTACCTGTGCATGGCAAGAATTGCACACAGAGAAGGCTATCCCGAGGTTGGTCTCTACTGGGAAAAGGCTGCTTATGAAGAAGCAGAGCACGCTGCAAAATTTGCAGAGCTCCTTGGCGAAGACCTGGAGCCCAACATGAAGGCCACAACAAAAGACAACCTCAGATGGAGAGTTGACTGCGAATACGGCGCAACCCAGGGCAAATTTGACCTGGCAAGCTGTGCAAAGAAAAACGGTCTTGACGCTATCCATGATACAGTTCATGAAATGGCTCGCGACGAAGCTCGTCACGGCAAGGGTCTGGAAGGACTTCTCAAGAGATATTTCGGCTAATAGATAACCACATCGGAGGTAACTCTCATGGAAAACTATATGATTTGCAACTGTAAGCAGGTAAGCTATGCAGACATCTCAGATGCTATGCACAATATCAGAAGATTTGACGATGTGCTGAGTGCATTTGAGGATGTTCAGAAAATCACAAACTGCTCTACCGGCTGTGGCGGATGCCATCAGAAGGTGCTTGATGTTATATCCGATATAATGAACGGAGCAGAAAGATAGCCGAAGTGTAGGTTATGCTGTATTTTACCAATGAAATTTCTCATGTATGCATACAGCACCATCTTTGGTGTTATAATTAAAATAAAGGAGGCTTTTTATTATGAAATATGTTTGTCCCTGCGGATATGTATATGATCCCGAAATAGGCGATCCCGATAACGGAATTGCTCCCGGCACAGTCTGGGAAGATGTACCCGAGGATTGGGTATGCCCCACCTGCGGTCTGGGTAAGGATGCATTTGAACAAGAGTAATCCGATTTTGCACAAAAAAATTCAATAAATTGTCTAAAAACAGGGTTGTCCGAAGCGGAGAGCCCTGTTTGTTGTAATTAATTTATCAAAACCTCTTGTAAAATCATGAAAAAAATGGTATGATATATTTTGTATATTAATGTGATTTCACAAGAAAGGACTGATATAAATGGAAAAAGAGAAGTTTTATATAACCACGGCTATTGCCTACACCTCCAGAAAGCCTCACATAGGCAACACCTATGAAATCGTTCTTACCGACGCTATTGCAAGGTTTAAGAGAATGATTGGATGCGATGTATTCTTCCTCACAGGTACCGACGAGCACGGTCAGAAGATTGAAGATATCGCAAAAGAATGCGGCATCAGCTGTCAGGAATATGTTAACGGCATTGCCGGACAGATAAAGGATATATGGAATCTTATGAACACAAGCTATGATAAGTTCATAAGAACCACCGACAGCTACCACGAGGAAGCTGTTAAAAAGATTTTCAAAAAGCTCTACGACCAGGGTGATATCTACAAGAGCGAATACACAGGCTGGTACTGCGTTCCCTGTGAATCCTTCTTTACAGATACCCAGGCGGCAGAGGGCTGCTGCCCCGACTGCGGCAGACCGCTTAAAAAGACCAACGAGGAAGCATATTTCTTCAAAATGAGTAAATATCAGGACAGACTCATGAAGTATATTGAGGATAATCCTGAGTTTATACAGCCCGAATCCCGCAAAAAGGAAATGGTAAATAACTTCCTCAAGCCCGGACTCCAGGATTTGTGCGTATCCCGTTCCACCTTCAAGTGGGGCGTGCCTGTCACCTTTGACGAAAAACACGTTATTTATGTATGGATAGACGCACTTTCAAACTACATCACAGCTCTGGGCTATGATGTGGACGGCAGCGGCGAGCTGTATAAGAAATACTGGCCTGCAGATGTACACATTATCGGCAAGGATATTCTCCGCTTCCATACAATATACTGGCCCATTATGCTTATGGCGCTGGGCGAGCCTCTGCCCAAGCAGATTTTCGGTCATCCCTGGCTGCTTTTCGGCAATGACAAAATGAGTAAATCCAAAGGCAATGTTATGTATGCGGATGACCTGGTACGTCATTTTGGTGTTGACGCCATAAGATACTATGTGCTCCGCGAAATGCCTTTTGCTCAGGATGGCTCAATCACACTGGAGACAATCATTGCACGTTACAATGCAGACCTTGCAAATACCCTGGGCAACCTGGTTAACAGAACAGTTGCCATGATAAACAAATATTTCGGCGGCACAATCACCAATCCCGGAGTATACGGCGACCAGGCAGATATTGATGGAGACCTTAAGACAACCTGCACCGATACTGCAAAAAATGTTACTGACCTGATGAACAAATTCAAAGTTGCAGATTCTCTGGAGGCTATTATAAGCCTTGCAAGAAGAAGCAATAAATATATTGACGAGACAATGCCATGGGCTCTTGCCAAGGACGAGGCACAGAAAGATAGACTTATGACTGTTCTGTACAATCTCATCGAGGCAATCAGATTTATCGGTATTCTTATTGAGCCCTTTATGCCCGAAACATCTGCAAAAATCCTTAAGCAGATAAATGCATCTGCAAAGGATTATGAGTCTACATCGTCATTCTGTGAGGATGCGCAGATTACCGTGGGTGAAGCAACACCTCTCTTTGCCCGTCTTGACGAAGCAAAGAAGCTTGAAGAGGTTGCGGCAGATATCTTTAAGCCCGTTCCCGAAGCAGCAGAAGAAAAAGAAGAGACTCCCGGCAAGGCAGAAATCACCATTGACGATTTTGCCAAGGTTGAGCTTAAGGTGGGCAAGGTACTGGAATGTAAGCCTGTTGAGGGGGCAAAGAAGCTCCTTGTTTCTCAGATAAAAATCGGCTCAGAGGTAAGACAGGTTGTATCCGGCATTGCAAACTACTATACACCGGAGCAAATGGTAGGTAAAAAGGTTGTTGTGGTTACAAATCTCAAACCCGCAAAGCTTCGCGGTGTGCTGTCTGAGGGCATGATTCTGGCTACCGTGGACGGAGACAGTCTCTCGCTGCTCACTCCAGATAAGCCTCAAATCAGCGACGGCAGCGAAATCAGCTAAAGGAATTTATAACACTATGTTTTTTGATACTCATGCACATGTAAATGACAAACAGTTTGATGCAGACAGAGAGGCTTTTATACAAAGCCTCTCTGAAAATAATATAAGCGCTTTTACAGAGGTTGCCTACGATATAAAAAGCTCCTATGCAGCAGTGAGCCTTGCCGAAAAATATGACAGAGTCTATGCAGCGGTAGGTGTGCACCCTGCAGATGTGGGCGGACTTATGGACAGTGATATGAACGTGCTGCGAGAGCTGTGTAAGAGAGACAAGGTTGTAGCTTTGGGCGAGATAGGTCTTGACTACCACTACGATGACAATCCCTCTCGGGAAATACAGCAGGAGTGGTTTGCAAAGCAGATAAATACAGCAAAAGAAATTGATATACCCATAATAGTTCACAGCCGTGATGCTATGGAGGACACTATAAACATCCTTAAGGAAACCGGAGCACATGACGGTATTATCCACTGCTACAGCGGCAGTGTTGAAAGTGCAAAAATACTCCTTGACATGGGGTTTTATATATCAATTGCAGGACCTGTCACCTTCAAAAATGCCAGAGGACTCCTTGATGTGGCAGTATTTGTTCCTCAGGACAGACTCCTTATTGAAACAGATAGCCCCTATATGGCACCGGAGCCCAACAGAGGCAAGCGAAACTGCCCGGTATATGTGAGATATGTATGCGAGAGAGTTGCCGCTCTGCGCAAGATGCCTATTGAAGAATTGGCAGAAATTACAACAAATAATGCAAAAACTGTTTACAGAATAAAATAATTGTGATATAATATGATGTATTCAGAGCAGATATTTAATCCCCGCCTTGCCGGGGAGCTTCGGAGAATGGGAGTAGAGTCTCCGGGCCGTTTTGTGGCAAGCATAAAACGATAAGATATTTCATCCGCTGTTACATCTTAATTTTTCAATCTTGTAACAGCCCCTGTTATTTTGAAAGGGGTTATTTTTATGCAAAAAAAACTTTCAACCAAAATTGTTGTACACTGTGCGCTGTTTCTGGCAATAGCACTTGTCCTGCGAAATTTCAGCTATACTGTGCCCATTGGCGGAAGCGGAGGTATGCGTCTTGGGGTATCGGGCTTTTTTTACAAGCTACCGTCTTTTGTTTTCGGACCCATGTACGGTGGCATTGTCTGCGGACTTTATGACTTGCTTGCCTATGTTATAAAGCCTGAGGGAGCATATATCTTCCCCATGACCTTTGTTATGATAGCAGGCGGGATAATCAGTGGCTGGATTTTCAGACTGATTAAATCCAACAAGGCAGAATCCGTGCGCTCTGCCTATATTGTATTTATAGCAATTATAGGAATGGCAGGTGTGTTCAACCATCTTAACGTGCTCTATCATCCAAACGGTATGTGGGGCAGCTTTCTTATAGGGCTCAATAAAAAAACAGGCTTTTTCACCTACGGCTTTTATATAGTAGCTCTGATTGGTGTAATCTTCTATGCAATAAATTCATTTCTGCAAAAAAAGAGCAAGGGTGGTTTTGCACATGATTACATGAAGGTTTTTGCCGCAGTTTTAGTCAGTGATATTTTTGTAACAACGGTAAACACCTTTGTGCTTATGGCGTTTATCCCCTCTTTGGGAAAGTTGGGCTTTATAACCTTTTACCTGCCGCGACTTGCCCAGGAAATTGCATCGGTATTTATAACCTCGTATTTTGTAACTTATTTTTATAAGCTGTATAACAAAATCAGTAAATAAATACACGTTCCGTGAAAATGATACTGAAATCCCATTAAACAAAAATCAGCAGTTAACTTTCCGAGCGTCCTTCTGCACACTCAGCAAGCCAACTGCTGATTTTTCATTATTTATAGCAAATTCAAAACTTCGGGAAACAGTTCAAGACTGCGTCTGAGAATTCCGTTTACATGAGCTATGGCAACACCGTAGTTTACTATGGGTACATTCGATTTTTTTGCAGAGGCAATACGATGCTTCATCTCTGCCTCATTGAGCATACATCCGCCACAGTGCACAACCAGCTTGTAATCTGAAAGCCTCTCGGGAAATTCTCCCCCGGAAGTAAAATCAAAGCTGATATCCCCCCTAGAAAAGCTACGTATCCATGCCGGCAGCTTAACCGTGCCGATATCTCCGCACTGGCGATGATGGGTACAACCCTCGGATATAAGGATTTTGTCCCCGTCGCGGAGCTTTGACAGCATGGCGGCACCCTGTACCTGGGTTGGCAAATCGCCCTTGTACCGTGCAAAAAGTATGGAAAACGACGTGAGAGGTATCTCGGCGGGCACCAGCTTTGAAACCTTGCCAAAAGCCTGGGAATCGGTTATCACCATTTTTGGCGGCTTGCTGAGCACAGCAAGTGTTGACTCAAGCTGCTCCGCCTGACACACCACCGCTGTACAGCCGGAATCAAGAATATCTCTTATGGTCTGCTGCTGAGGCAGAATAAGCCGTCCCTTTGGTGCGGACTCATCTATAGGAGTTACCAATACAACAACATCCCCCGTATTTAACAAATCACCCACCAATCTGCGTTCGTTTTTCCCGGGCTGTGTTAACCCTCCGAGCATTTCTTTAAAAGCATCTATATTTATGCCCCCGGCGGCACTGACCCATATTTCCCCCTCTGATGCCTCCGGCACTTCGCTGAGCAGGTCTGCCTTGTTGCGTGCGATAATGCAGGGCAGATTTTTTTCTTTTATTATTTCTATAAAAATTTTTTCATCCTCGTCTGTTTTCACGGTTGAATCCGTCACCAGAACCGCTATATCGGTTTGGGCAAGAATTTCACGGGTCTTTTGTACACGGAGCATTCCCAGCTCCCCTTCATCATCAAATCCCGGTGTGTCTATGATTACAATAGGACCTAAAGGCAGCAGCTCCATGGATTTTTTTACCGGGTCGGTGGTAGTACCGCATACCTCAGACACAACCGACAGGCTCTGACCTGTGACAGCATTTACCAGACTGGATTTGCCGGCATTTCTCTTTCCAAAGAAGCCTATGTGCACTCTTTCGGCAGATACAGTTTTATCTAAGCTCATATTTCAACACGTTTTCTCCTTCCATCGGGAGTTGTATCAGCATTGCCGTCTCTGAATTTTTTGATATATTCAATCTGCTCCGCAGCAATTTTACGGGCATTTTCCTTGGGTATGTTCATAAGCTCCCGCTCTACAACCTTGTGTCCCAGCTCTCGGGTCTCATCGCTTGCATAGTCCTCTAAATATTCTGTAAGGGTCATCAATGCATTGGGCAGACAGCAATTACTTATCTGACCTGTCTTGCACAGGCTCATAAATCTGTCGCCGGTACGCCCAAGGCGGTAGCAGGCTGTGCAGAATGACGGGATATGCCCGTTGTCCATAAGCCAGCGCACAACCTCGTCAAGCGAGCGTTGGTCTGATACGTCAAACTGCTCTGTATCATGGGGTCTTTCCTCGGCAGAATATCCCGCATAGCCGCCCACAGAGGTACGCGAGCCGCCGCTTATCTGAGAAACGCCCATATTGAGCAATCTGCCGCGGACAGACTCATTCTCACGGGTTGAAATAATAATCCCCGTATAGGGCACTGCAAGCCGTATGCAGGCAGTAATTTTTGCAAAGGTATCGTCATCTATACCGTTGTCAAAATCATCGGGATTGATATCATCAGCGCGCTTGAGACGGGGCACGCTTATGGTATGAGGACCCACACCGAACACAGCTTCCAGATGCTCTGCGTGCATCAGCAGACCGGCAAACTCGTATTTATACATTTCCAGACCGAAAAGCACACCCAGTCCCACATCGTCAATACCGCCCTCCATGGCTCTGTCATGAGCCTCGGTGTGGTAGGCATAATTACTCTTGGGACCTGTGGGATGAAGCTGCTCATAGCTTTCCTTGTGATAGGTTTCTTGAAAGAGAATATATGTACCTATGCCCGCCTCCTTGAGCCTGCGGTAATTTTCCACAGTAGTTGCGGCGATATTCACATTAACACGGCGGATATCTCCGTTTTTGTGATGCACACTATAGATAGTATTGATACTCTCCAGTACATACTCCAAAGGACAATTTACCGGGTCCTCCCCTGTCTCTATGGCAAGGCGCTTATGTCCCATATCCTGCAGGGCGATAACCTCGCTGCGTATTTCCTCCTGAGTAAGCTTTTTTCGGGGAATGGTCTTGTTTTTCATATGATATGGGCAGTACACACAGCCGTTGACACAATAGTTTGACAGATACAGCGGTGCAAATATAACAATACGGTTGCCGTAAAATGCTTTTTTTATCTCCTCGGCAATCTCATAAATTTTTTCATTCTTATCCGGCAGGTCGCAGGCAAGAAGCACAGATGCCTCACGGTGTGTCAGACCGGCACAAAGCCAGCCGTCCTCGGTTTTGCGCGGACGTGCTTTTTCCAGCAGGCTGTCTATAAGCTTAGCATTATGCTTATTTGCCTCGGCATATTCAAGAGTAGCTCTTATCTCACCGTCATGTATAAATTCCTCAGCCTTGGAGGATTTTGGGTTATAATTAATCATAATTAATATTCCTTTCCTATTTTTCCATGCCTCCCGGCACGGTCTCCTCTTCCAACAACAATCTCGCAGCCTATCGACGCCATTCTCTCCTCAAGTGCCGCCTTTGCCTGAGCAGATTCGGCTCCGTAGGAAAGCTTGTTGTCGTAGAGCATATATTTTTTTCTTGTGTCTGCCGGAGATAAATTGGGCATTACTACATTTGCACCGGCAAGAATACCCTTTTCTCTGCCTAAGGGGTCAAGCGTGCCCAGCGCAGTGGTAGCAGGCAAAAGCACAGTCGGATGAATAAGTCTGATACAGCTGAGAAGAACACAGGTCAGCTCCACAGAGCCTGCAGGCATTGAACAGAATTCTGTATCCTTATGAGGTATAAAAGGACCTATACCACACATATCCGGCTTGAAGCTTTCGATAAACTCAAGCTCTCCCGCCAGCATTTCTGCCGTTTGATAAGGCGAGCCCACCATAAAGCCGCATCCTACCTGATATCCAAGCTCTCTCAGGCTGTGCAGACATCCCAAGCGGTGACTGTGGGACATGCTCCCGGGATGAAGCCTTGCATAATGCCCGCTATGTGACGTTTCGTGCCGCAGCAAATATCTGTCTGCCCCTGCCTCTCTGAGCACACGGTAGCTGTCATAGCTTCTCTCTCCCAGAGACAGAGTAACTGCACAGTCGGGATAAGCCGATTTTATTTTTGTCAGCAAGTCAACCAGCAGTGCATCGGTAAAATATCCGTCCTCTCCGCCTTGCAGCACAAAGGTGCGAAAACCTAAATCATAACCCTCTCTGCAGCACTCCAGTATATCCGATTTGTCAAGGCGATATCTGTCACAGCTGCTGTTGCTTTTGCGTATGCCGCAGTAGTAGCAATCATTTTTACAGATATTGCTGATTTCTATAAGACCGCGGATAAACACCGAGCTGCCGTAATATTTTTCCTTTTCTTCTCTTGCCTTTCCGGCAAGATATGCCACTGTATCGGCATCATATTCCGTAATCAGCCGCAAATACTCCTTACCTGACAGTGTATGCTCCTGAGCCAGAGTGTCAATCAAGGCATAAAGCTCACTGCTCATCAGAGGTCACTCCGGAAAAAGCTGTTTTTGCACTGACACCTGCCAGCCTGCCGATTTTGCCTGCAAGGGCAGAAATCCTGTCCTGAGGAGCATCTATGGCAATGCTGATGATATTAATATTTTTCTGCCGGTAAGGCACACCCATACGTCCTATGATATACTCGCCGTATTCATGGAGAATATTGTTCAGCTTCTCCACGGACTCCTTATTCTCTACAATGATACTGATAACCGCTACACGTGTTTCCATAATTATTTCTCCTTTTATAAATTCAATGCAAAAGAACAAAGCCGTGCCCGATATCTGAAAACCGGCACGGCAAAAAGTAAAATTACAATACAAAAATACTTTAATCTGTTATTTGTCGCAGCCTTTCACTCAGAAAATTCTTTATGTCAGGAATATATTAATATTTTACAACGGTTTGAAGCAATTGTCAACACAAAAAACATATTGCACAAAATGTATGTTTATGTTAGAATAAATTTATACAGATTAAACATTTCATGCAAAAGAGGTTGATTAATATGAAAATTACGGTATGCGTAGGCTCTTCATGCCACATAAAGGGCTCTCAGCAGGTTGTAGAGGGGCTCCAGAGGCTGATAGCGGAACATAAGGTTGAAAATAAAGTTGAACTGGTGGGGGCATTCTGCATGGACCAATGCCAGAAGGGTGTGTGCGTTACTGTGGACAGTGATTTTTATTCGGTAACTCCCGAAACAGTGGGAAGCTTTTTTGAAACCGAAGTAATGACAAAGTTTTAGCACAGGAAAGGAATGGTTATAAATATGCCAAATTGTTTGACCCTAAAAAAATCAAATTGCAAAAACTGCTATAAATGTATCCGCCACTGCCCGGTAAAGTCTATCCGCTTTTCCGGAAATCAGGCACATATCATAGGTAATGAATGTATCCTGTGCGGTCAGTGCTTTGTTGTATGTCCTCAGAATGCCAAGCAGATTGTGGACGAAACAGAAAAGGTAAAGGTATTTCTCAGAAGCGGCGAGCCTGTTATAGTAAGCATGGCTCCGTCGTTTATTGCCAATTACGAAGGAGTGGGCATAGAGTCCATGCGCGATGCACTTAAACAGTTGGGCTTTTATGACGTGGAGGAAACCGCCCTCGGTGCAACCATGGTAAAAAATGAATACGAAAGGCTGCTGTCGGAGGAGAAGCGGGATGTGGTGATATCCTCCTGCTGTCACTCGGTAAACCTGCTTATACAAAAATATTTTCCCTCAGTACTCCGATACCTTGCCGATGTGGTATCTCCCATGCAGGCACACTGTATGAATATAAAAAAGAGATATCCCAATGCAAAGACGGTGTTTATCGGTCCCTGTGTTGCAAAAAAGGACGAAGCCGAGCACTATGAAGGCATAGTAGACGCAGTGCTGACCTATGAGGAGCTGACAAACTGGCTTAAGGAGGAAGGTATAGAGCTGAAGCCGGAAACGGATGCCTCACCTGAGAGCCGTGCAAGGTTTTTCCCCACCACCGGCGGTATACTCAAAACCATGGCACAGGACGCACCGGGCTATACCTATATGGCAATTGACGGAGTGGAAAACTGCATAAACGCCCTTAAGGATATCGAAAGCGGTAAAATACATAAATGCTTTATAGAAATGTCCTCCTGTGCAGGAAGCTGTATAGCCGGACCGGTTATGGAAAAATATCATCACTCGGAGCCTATACAGGATTATATAACTATTGCCAATTATGCCGGCAAAAAAGACTTCCCTGTAGAACAGCCCGGTATGATGGAAATGAAAAAATATTTTGAATTTATAGAGCACAGACTGCCTCAACCCTCGGAAACAGAAATATACAGTGCACTGCGGCAGATGGGCAAATTCAAACCCTCGGACGAGCTCAACTGCGGCACCTGCGGCTACAACACCTGTCGTGAAAAAGCCATAGCCATTTGTCAGGGCAAGGCAGAGATTTCTATGTGTCTGCCCTACCTCAAGGACAAAGCAGAAAGCTTCTCCGATACAATCGTTAAAAATACTCCAAACGGAATTATCGTACTCAACGAAAGCTTAGAGGTACAGCAGATAAACGAATCCGCAAAGGAGCTTATGAATATCCGCTCAGACATGGATATCTTAGGTGACAATGTAGTGCGTATTCTTGACCCAACAGATTTTCTGGATGTGCTTGACACCGGAAAAGACCTTCATCACAAAAGGGTATATCTGGCAGAATACAAGCGATACATGGAGCAATCGGTTGTCCACGACAAGGATTCACATCTGCTTATATGCATTATGCGCGATGTAACCGACGAGGAAATACAGAGAGAAAAACGCGAGAATATAAGCCGTCAGACAGTGGAGGTTGCCGACAAGGTAATAGACAAGCAAATGAGAATTGTGCAGGAAATCGCTTCGCTCTTAGGCGAAACCACTGCCGAAACCAAAATTGCACTTTCTAAGCTAAAGGAGTCGATTTCAGATGAATGATTTGTGTGTAGATATCGGCTGTAAGAGCATAAATCACCACGGAGAACAGCTCTGCGGAGACCATATTGATGTGGTGGAGCAAAACGAAAATTCCACAGTAATAGTGCTGGCAGACGGACTGGGCAGCGGAGTCAAGGCAAGCATACTTTCCACCCTGACTGCAAAGATAATTTCCACCATGATGGCGGCGGGTCTGCCTGTGGATGAATGTGTATCCACCATAGCAGCAACCCTGCCGGTATGCTCTGTGCGCGGAGTGGCATACTCTACCTTTACCATTATACATATTATAGACAACGAAACCGCAGAGATTATCCAGTACGACAACCCCCAGGTAATAATACTGAGAGACGGCGCCAACTATGATTATCCCCGCACAGAAATGAATATAGACGGAAAAAAAATATATAAATCGGAAATACGTCTGCAGGAAAACGATATTTTCATTGCAATGAGCGATGGATGCCCCCATGCAGGAATAGGTCTTTCTTACAACTTCGGCTGGAAAAGAGAGGATATCATAAGCTACATGGAAGTAATGGCAATGAACGGTCTGACCGCAAAAAATCTGTCTACAATGCTGATTGACGAATGTAACAGACTCTACGGCGGCGAGCCGGGAGACGACGCATCCGCCTGCATTGTAAAAATCAGAAAAAGAGAGCCCATGAACATATTGTTCGGACCTCCGGCAAACCGTGATGACGATAAGCGCATGATGTCCTTGTTTTTCTCCAAGGAGGGCAAGCACATTGTATGCGGCGGTGCAACCTCATCGGTGGTATCAAAATATCTGGGCAAACCGGTACAGCCAAGCCTCAGCTACGAAAAATCCGATATTCCTCCCATGGCAAAAATAGAAGGGGTAGACCTTGTGACCGAGGGAGTTATCACTATCAACAAGGTGGTGGAATATGCAAAGGACTATCTGTCTGAAAACGAGCTTTATGAAGAATGGTACCTAAGGCACAACGGCGCTGCTCTCATATGCAAGCTGCTTTTTGAAGAGGCAACGGATATAAACTTTTTTGTAGGCAGAGCCATTAACCCCGCACATCAGAATCCCAATCTTCCCATAAACTTCAATATAAAGATGAATCTGGTGGAGGAGCTGTCAAAATGCCTGAGAGAAATGGGCAAAAGAGTAAAGGTGAGTTATTTTTAGATTAACCTTATGATATATTTAAAAATTATCTTGCAAGAAATGCCAATATATGATATTATATATTGGGTTAAGCGGATAATGTATATTCTGCTTAAGCGAAAAATTGTAAAGGATTGATTAAAACTATGACAAATGAAAAAAGAAGCAGTTTTACCGGGAAGCTCGGTTTTGTTCTTGCTGCGGCTGGCTCTGCTGTAGGCTTGGGCAATATCTGGAGATTTCCATATCTCGCAGCCAAATACGGCGGCGGTATCTTTTTGCTGGTATACCTTGTTCTGGCAGTAACCTTTGGCTTTGCTCTTATGACCGCAGAAATTGCCATTGGCAGAAAAACAGGTCTCAGTGCAATAGGCGCCTTTAAGGCTCTAAATAAAAGATTTGCCTTTGTAGGCTGGATAGCAGCGCTTATACCGGCAATCATCCTCCCCTACTACTCAGTTATCGGCGGATGGGTTATCAAGTATCTGTGGGCATTTTTAAGTGGCGGCGGTGCGACAGCTGCAGGTGATGAATATTTTGGCAGCTTTATCTCCACCGGCGAGCCGATACTCTGGTTTATGATTTTCATGGGTGCTACTGCTCTTATCGTGCTTGCAGGTGTTGAAAAGGGTATCGAAAAAGTAAGCAAATTTATGATGCCTGTTTTAGTTGTACTGTCAATTGTCATAGCCATATATTCAGTAACCATGCCCGGAGCTATAGATGGTGTGCGCTACTACCTTATGCCCGATTTTTCCAAATTCTCAGCAACAACTGTTCTTGCAGCGATGGGTCAGCTGTTCTATTCTATGTCTCTGGCAATGGGTATTATGATAACCTACGGTTCCTATATGAAAAAAGAGGTAAACCTGGAATCCTCTGTTTCTCAGATTGAAATTTTTGATACAGGCATAGCCTTCCTGGCAGGTCTTATGATTATCCCCGCAGTGTTCACTTTCTCAGGCGGCACTCCCGAAGCTCTTGGAAAGGGTCCCAGCCTTATGTTTGTAACCCTGCCTAAGGTATTTGAAACAATGACAGGCGGAACCGCAATCGGTATTGCATTCTTCCTGCTGGTGCTCTTTGCAGCTCTTACATCATCAATTTCGCTGATGGAAACCGTTGTTTCTATTGTGTGTGACAAAACCAGTCTGAGCAGAAAAGCCACTTGTCTCATTGTATTCCTGTTCTCGGTTGCTCTGGGACTTATCTCATCACTGGGATATGGACCTCTGGCAAATATAAAGATTATCGGAATGCAGTTCCTTGATTTCTTCGATTTTGTCAGCAACAGTGTGCTGATGCCTATAGTGGCATTCCTCACATGTATTGTTGTAGGCTATGTTATCAAGCCTTCTGCTATTATAGATGAAGTTAAGCTCTCCTCTCCCTTTAAGAGAGAAAAGCTCTTTGTGGTTGTAATCAAATATTTTGCACCTATCTGTATTGTACTCATACTGATTTCATCAGTGCTTGATGTCCTCGGTATCTTTAAAATCTGATTAAAACAATTCAACAAAGCAAAAGGTTCCGGAACGGTGAGTTTCGGAACCTTTTGTTTATCATAAATTCATAATATGATATGTTTTCACTATATTATTCTTCCAGAGCTACCGCTTCTGGAGCGGTCTCGGCAGGAGTTGCAGCCTCAGGTGCCGCCTCAGCCGGAGCTACAGGCTGCTCGGAAACGGGAGTCTGCGGCTCCTGAACCTCAGGCTGTACATTCTGAACTCTGTTTTCGTTCTCCGGTCTGCGTTCCTGCTTGTCCTCTATAGGAGCAGGACCCACACTCACCTGACGGGAAACGGGGATATATGTGCTTTTTGAGGTGTGCTTTCTGTCGATAACCACACCGTCTTTTTTATACACCTTATAAGTATTTACCACAGAGCCGTTGCTTCCCTCTTTAGTGATTTTTGTTTCTCCGGGCTTGAGGCTGTTGTCAACGGTTTCGTTTGTTGTAAAGGGAATATGTCCGGCATTCTCGGTGACAATTTCAATAACTGTATCGTCCTCCTTAACACCGTACATTGATATTGTAAGCTTTCGGTTAGCGCTGGTCGCAACAATTTTAACAGGATATTTTTTGTTGTTTTCAAACACAAAATCTATTGTTCCCCAGGATACGGTAGCATCTCTTCCCAGAGGCACATAGCCCACGGGCATTGAATGATTTGTCCTGGATACCACCTTGAGGTCGGCAAGAAGCACTGTGTTATACAGCGTACTGGACACCTGGCAGATACCTCCGCCCACTCCGTCTACAACTCTATCGCCCTCATATACATGGGCAACCTTAAAGCCTGCAGCAACTGTCCTGGGCCCTACTACACCGTTGTAGGAAAATCTCTCGCCGGGATTGAGCACAACTCCGTTTATCTTGCTTGCCGCAAGCTCAACATTTGCCGCACGGTTTGCATCACTGGAGGCAAAGCTTGTGGAATAGCTTGCCAGGCAGTCGGTAGAAAACTTTATCTGCAAATCCCTGACGGTAACCTCCGGCTCGGTTATAACAGCCGGAATATCATAAGGCTCTGCATTATCTCTGTTTGCGTCAATAATCGACCTTGCCTGCTCTTTGTCAAATTCAATACCGTCTGTCTCTTCGCTGAAAACATAGCTTCCGTTTGTCTCTGTATAAGCAGCATCCTTAGGAGAACGTATATAGGTCTCGCAGAACTGCTCAAAATCTATAGGCTCCGCTTCCAGCTCGGTAAGAGTAAGAGAAATTGTATTGTCTATACTGCCGTCGCTGATATCCTCAATGATTTTTGCCGCAATATCTGTATCCTTCAAGCCAAATCCGCCGACACCGTTTGTTACGGTAAGCTTGTCTTCGCCTATTACCACAGTATAGGGCGTTACGGGAGTTATTTTTCCCTGAAGGTTTTCCTCCACAGCCGCCATAAGAGCTGCTTCATCGCATTTATATTCCGGAGAGAAAACCTTTTTTGCAAATTTTGCACTCAGCGCCTCGCCCACTCTTTTAAAAAATCCGCCTTCCTTGGCATAAGAGAGTGCCTCGGCAATGGCTTTGTCCGTATTCACCGTGAGACCAATTTGTACTGCGCTGAGCTCAAAGGCTGCATCCTCACATTCAAAGGCAATTACGGAATCTGTAGATACTGCGAGGGCAGAGCTTGCCTCAGCTGCGGCCTCCTCATTTTTTCCCGAAAGGTCAATACTGTTTATATATACGCCTTTTACAATGCCGTCGGCATTAGCTAAGCTGTTTCCGTAAAACAGCACTCCTGTTATCAGCATTATTATCACCACAGCAACAATACCGACAATCACAAATCTGTTAATCCCGCCTCTGCGGGCTTTCTGTTCACTCATAAAAAATCCATAGCCTTTCTGTCCGATAAATTCATACACGCTTTTTTCGTTTGGGACACCGCGAAAAAGCTCAATTATATCTAAGTTGAATTCATCCTTTCAACATCATATTCCCAAGATACCAAAAAAATGCTTTAAAGTCAAGTATTTAGACATATTATTTATATGAATATTCTGACTATTTTTCCTTTTAGTATCAATATTTTAGTGTTTTCTATTAAAAAAGCAATTTTTTTATGGTTTTAATCAAAAATTCGGTTTACAATGATATCAAATTTATTTTAAGGCGGTGTAATCATGTTTACATATGCAAAGCCCGAAGAAATGGGCATGGCTTCAAAAAATATACACAGATATATAGAGGTTCTGGAAAACACGGGGCTGTCCACTCACGATGTTATTATCGCAAGAGGCGACAAAATTGTTTATGAGAACTATTGGGCGCCCTTCCACAAGGATTATCTCCACAGGATGTATTCTGTCACAAAAAGCTTTGTTGCCCTGGCAATAGGCTTTCTTATTCAGGAGGGTAAGCTCAGCCTTGATGACAAAATCGTTGATTTGTTTCCGGCAGAAATCACCGAGGGAGCCAATGATAATATGAGAAAACAGACCGTGCGCAATATGCTTATGATGAGCACCGGTTATCCTGCCGAAAACGGATGGTGGTTCGGAAGAAAACCCACCGACAGGCTCCGCGACTATTTTGCCAACGGCAAGGGCGAATCCAAAATCCCCGGCAGCTTTTTTGAATATGACAGCCCCGGCTCCTTTGTGCTCTGTGCTTTGGCAGAAAATCTCAGCGGAATGGAGTTTATAGATTATCTGAGGCTCAGGCTCTTTGACAAAATCGGCGTGTCAAAGGAAGCCTTCTGCCTTAAATGTCCCGGCGGTCATGCATGGGGAGACTCAGCGCTTCTGTGCACTCCAATGGATTTGCTCAAGGTTGCAAAATTCGCCATGAACCTTGGCAGCTGGGAGGGCGAGCAGATTCTTGATGCAGACTATCTGCGAGAAGCTACGTCAAACCTCATCCCCACCCATGACAACGAGAGACCATCAAACTACGGCTACGGATACCTAATATGGAAACAGCAGCAGGAAAGCTTCTTCTTCAACGGTATGGGATGTCAGTTTGCGGTATGTGTGCCCGGCAAGGATATGATACTTATATATAACGGTGATAATCAGGGTATTGCAAGTGCAAAGTCAATTATTATTGACAGCTTCTATAATCTTATAGTAAATACTGCTGAGGATACTGCCCTGCCTGCAGACGAGGCAGAATACGAAAGCCTTATGTCCTACAGCAAGGGGCTTAAGCTTATGAGCTGCAAGGGAGCAAACAACAGCGCCATAGGAGCTGCAATAAACGGACGTAAATTTATCATGGATGACAACCCCATGGGCATTACCGATATTAAATTCACCTTTGAGGGTGACAGCGGAGTTATTACATATACCAATGCTCAGGGATACAAAGAGCTGTCCTTCGGCTTTGGCAAAAATATCTTCGGCAAATTCCCCCAGAGCGGATATTCCGATTTGGTTGCCGTTGAAAGGGTAGAAAATTTCCACTACGAATGTGCCGCTTCGGCAGAATGGCTTGTGGATACCGTGCTGTATGTGAATGTACAGATTATAGACAAGTATTTCGGCAGACTTCATATGTACTTCTCATTTACAGATAAAAATACAGTCTGTGTCAGAATGAGAAAAATCGCCGAGGATTTCCTTGATGAATACCAGGGCAAGGCAATGGGAAAAGCAGAATAATAAAGGAGCAATTACCGAAAAACACGCATCTATGTAACACATATAAGTGCCGTTTGCTCTACACACAGCTAGCTTTGCAATTATTTTGACAGTCTAAGCTTGCCATATAAAATCAATGTGGCATACGACAGATTGGAGATATAACGAACAAACATGGTACTGCCTCATTAATCATAATTTCTGAATAAATAAACACTTGCTATCTTTAAGCTTCGCCCGTGATAACAAGTGTTTGTTTTTTAGTTATTTAACTGTGATTCTCATAAGATGGCCTTCATCATAGGCAGTTGCAGTATGCACATACTGAGGGATATACGCTTCCCTGCCGTCGGGAGTTGAACCGAGGATTTCCAGATACATATCGTCGTGATAATGCCCTGCAAACACAGCCTTAACCACATCGGCACTGCCTGAGATGAGTGAGTATACTGCCTTTGTCTGCTCATCACTTGTGCTTGAGCCGGCAAGCTTATCCCCATCGCAGAAATCTCTCGGGAAGCCGCTGGTATCGCCCACTGTGATAATATCATCCACAGTAATGTTTTTGTGTATAGGATTCTTAGTGCATATAGGCTCATGCTGAAAAATGAGCACTGCATATCCCTTTTCTCTGGCAAGCTCAAGATCACTTCTAAGCTTTTCCTCCTGATATGCACTGTAGCAGGCAAGGTCATTGAAAAGCCCTATAATAAGCACCTTGTCTTTAACAACTCTTGATATATAATATATATCATGCTTCCAGAATTTTTCCAGTATTTCAAGTCTTGACTCACGGGTTGTTTCGTCAGGAACCACACCCTGCATTCTTCTTACCACCTCATGACCGCCGAGAGTGGCGATTACATCCGGGTATTTATCCCATATTTCCTTTTGCATGAGCTCCATGCAGCCGTATGACAAGTAGTCCAGTGTATCACCGTTTATGACAATCTGATCCACATCGTCAAGAAATTCCATACATCTGCGCGCCTTGGGAACCGACTCGCCGTTGGCAAGCCATTTTCTGTTTTCCAAAGTGCTTAAAACAACGGGATTGGCTTCGTCTAAATCCTGCTGATTACAGTAATTGTAATGCAGGTCGGACACATGACCGATATAAATCTCCCCGCCTATTCCCGCCTCCACAACAACATCACGGACATGGAGTCCGTTTTCGGTTGTATAAAGAATGTCATTTTCGCCTGTATATATATCACTTACATGCTTTACCTGTTTCATAATCTGCCTCCGGATAAATAATATGCAACAATTATACCATAAATCAGCAAAAAATCAACCCTTTTTCATCAAATCCTCAATAGTAATTCCGTCAAAATAATTGTTTGCCATATTATGAAACTCCCGCCACATAGGCAGTGTACGGCATTTATCCGCTTTCTGGCAAGGCTTGGCATCACATTCAAGGCAGGCAACAGGTGCCAGATTTCCCTCTGTAAGCCTGAGTATATCCCCCACTCTGTATTCAGACGGCTCCTTAACCAGGCGGTAGCCGCCGCCCTTACCATGAATGCCCTCAACAAGCTTGTTTTTTGACAGGATGGGCATTATCCGTTCAATATATTTCAGCGAGAGCTCCTGGCGCTCTGCCACAGATTTCATAGGGATATACCCCTTATCCGCATTTTCGGCAAGATCCATCAGCACTCTCAGAGCATATCTTCCCCGTGTAGATATCATCATATCATCTGCACTCCTTTATTTTCCTAAAATATCAGAAAGATTGCTCTGAATTTTTTCGGCAACATCGGGCTTATTCATAGAATACACATGCACATTGCTTATGTTGTTTGCATACAAATCAATTATCTGGTCGGTAGCATAGGCAATACCCGCCTGCTTCATTGCTGCAGGGTCGGAGCCGAATTTGTCCACAAGGCTCTTGAATCTCTGAGGCATAAAAGAGCCGGAGAGCTTTATGGCTCTGTCAACCTGATTTGAATTGGTAATGGGCATTATACCGGGGATTACCGGAACCGTTATTCCCGCCTCACGGATTTTGTAAAGAAAATTATACAGCAGGTTGTTGTCAAAAAACATCTGTGTGGTGATAAAATCGCAGCCTGCATCAACCTTCTCCTTAAGGCGCTTTATATCCTCCTTCTGATTTTCGCTTTCGGGATGGATTTCCGGATAGCAGGCACATCCTATGCAAAAGTCGGATTTAGTCTCCTTAAGCTCCCTTATAAGCTCGATTGCATATTTATAATCCCAGTGGCTCCTGTCGGCATTTTCCATACCTGCGGGTATATCGCCCCTGAGTGCCATGACATTTTCTATTCCTGCATCCTTTATTTCCCTGATTTTCTCATGTACTGTCTCTTTTGAAGAGGAAACACAGGTCAGGTGAGCCAGAGTGGGCACACCATAAAGCTCTTTAATGTTTTTTGCAATATCAAGAGTATATTTACTTGTTCCGCCGCCTGCACCGTAGGTAACGCTCATAAATGCCGGTCTGAGCTTTGCAATTTCCTCGGTAGCGCGCTTAACACTCTCAAAGTTTGTTTCTGTCTTTGGCGGAAATACCTCAAAGGAAAGCGAAAGAGTATCCTGTTTCATTAAGTCTATAATTCTCATCTGTCTGCCTCACTTCTATGTAATTGACGTTAGCCGAAGCAGCCAATGCTAAAAAGCACTCCAGCTATTATATAGTATACCACCATTTACCTACCAAGTCAATTAGTAATTTAAAAACAGACAATGCCCGACATGAAGGCAAGGAGCAATCCGTGCAAGCTTATCACATGCTGTCAGGATTTTGAGCAGTTTACTATAAGACAAAAACAGAGCAAAATCTCATTTCTGAAATTCAACTCTGTTTTTGTTTGGGGTATTATTATATTAGCTGAAAGAGTATAACCCGAACCCGCCTTAAACAGCAAATCTGCTCGTGATTTCATCTGTTTAAGGTCATAGAATTTTCAAAGAGTGGATTTTAGGCTCTACAAGGCAAAAACACAGATAATTCTTGGTGGATTACCGAGTATTTTAACGAAGCGAAAGCGAAAATCCACCTTTGAAAATCGTGGTTCGGATTATTCTCTTTCGGCTATGCTATTTTGTTATATCACTTACATCCTGCCAAGCACATCCCAGCACACCGTTATAGAGCATCTGCCAGCATACGGAGCTGCTGTTAATGCTTATAACCGGATGAGGCTGGTAAGGATGCGCCCAGCTGGTCATAGTGAATTTCGCTAAGTATTCCGATTTTCCGGTATCTGCGCCGACCAACACAATCTGCCCGCTTGCCGTATCGGCAACAATCCATTTGTCATCACCGGAGGGGTAACAATGCCAGTATTTATAATCACTGTTGATATATTCTCTGCCGGTGCCGTCCTTATCGGAGCGGACAAGACCTCTGAGTGAAGCCTTGGTGCCACTGTCACTGAAGCTTACCCAATACATTTTTTCTCCGCTTATTCCCCATACTTCATGACCAAAATACTCAGCCGGAGCGCCGTTCTCCGATGCCTGGACAAAAACATTTGAGGCAGTCTTTTCAGACCAATCTGCCAGATACATTCTGTCCGGCATAGCGGTATTTCCTTCGTTGCAGAAAAACACAGTATCAGGATATTCCGGATTAATCTGCACATGATTTATACCTACAGAGCCGTTATCACTACTGAGATTGTATGTCATACTCTCCATAAGATTACTGCAGACATCAAAACGGTATAGGGTTGTCGGATTATCACTTGCTCCAACAAGAGTTCCGGTTATATATTTGCCGTCATTTGTAACAGAGATAAGATTAAATTCATATTCGGAGATTTTTGCCTTGCAATAGTTATTCCAGTCGATACACCATGTTCCGTCACCGCTTTTGCGATAATATATCTTATTATCCGGTGATACAGCCGCCATCAGATGTACTCCGTCCACCCTTGCACAATCAAGAGTAGCAGCGGTTTCGCTTAAAATATCATATTCATACAAGGTATCGTTAAAACCGAATATAAACTTTGTTCCGTCGGCATTCCAGCATTGCTGAGAAACATATGGACGCAAAATATCATTACCTTTATAATTGATATAATTATAAGTGCGTGAGGCAGCAGTATCCTCGATTACCGATTTTTCAAGCTTTTCAGATACTGTAACAATTTGCTCCCATTCCGCTTTTCACAGACCTGACATCATAGCTGTCTCTATCTGCGGAGTAACCTTTGAGCTTTCAAAAATATAGAATTTTCTGATGAAGGTTCCGTGCTTTGTGGAAGAATTGAATTTTACTACAGAATCCTTTGTCATCTGCCAGTTTTCTGCCCGTACTTTGTACATTGTGTAGCCGTCTTCAATAAGGCTGCTCTGATGGTCTGCCAGAACTATTGTATTTGGCGCAATACTAAGGATTTCCACAGAATTCTCCTGACCGTCATAGATATGCAGAGCGCCGTTTCCGCCATTTTTGGAGGTATCACCCACTGCATAGCTGCCTGCCATGATAAACATGGTATAATCTCCGGATATATCTCCTGTAACCTTACTCGAATTGAAATTATACTTATTATCCCACTGAGCAGGCTCCCAGGCAAAATACTGAGTATTAAAATATCCTCCGGCTGTATTTGTATTTATTATATCACCCACAATGCCTGCATCTGTCATTTCTGCACTATAGTCCGCAAGTGCAGCCGCTTCTGCAAAAGTCATGGCTGTATCAGGAGCTTCTTCAGCTGCAGCATCTTCATATCTTCCCATGGAGCTGCTTCTTATTAAAGAGTCAAGCTCATCAGAAACATTTTTTGTTTCAAAAATATAAATCTCACGAACCGATATGTTTCCTGTCGCTTTATTCATACCCAGAATCAAATCGCTTGTAACATCCCAATCCTGAGCCTGAATTTTATGCATTTCAAAAGTTGCATTGTTGGTTTTATCCTCAAGATTCCATGTGTTGTTTAAGGTTATGGTAGCATTGGGTGCGGCAATCTCATTGTCACCGTCTGTCAGATGCAGCTTGTCTCCCGCATTTGTACCTGCAGCATATACATATATTGTATAATCCTTTTTTGTGTTTTCCGTAACATCTGTGGGTACAAAGCTTACACTGTGAGGCTTAACACCGTTGTTACCGTATGAGCAAACCTGCCAGATATAATAATTGCTGTCATCAAAATATGATTTGTTGGCAAGCAGGCTGTGTGTAAGATTTTTAAATCTTGCAGTCTTGCTATAAGTATTTATTGCATAATAATCTGCCATTTCCACAGCCTGACTATAGGTAACCTCGTTGGCAGGTACCGTGTAAGGCTTGAGAGTGGACATGTCCCACACAAAAAGTCTGAGATTCTGCTTTGAAAGATCTGTTATACTCACAGTAGCGGTAAGCTCCTGATAACCTCCGGAAAGGACTGCCTCGTCAGATAAAGCCACATCCTCAAGAGCCAGTGTCTCTTTGTTGTATACTGCAGCAATGAGTGTGGCATTGCCTGTTCCCGCAGCAGCTGCCTTAATTTTTACATCTCCTGCCATCGGAAGAGGCACTATCTTGCCCCCGACCTCATACACAGGTGTACCGACTGTTACAGTATCATCCTGTGCACCTGAAACAGCAAATGATGTAAATAAGGATGCCACTATACAAATTACCGTAAAAAATACTGAAATTCTTTTTGCCTTTTTCATAACAAAACGCTCCTTTTATTTTAAAATTAATTAACCGACATCATAGCCATATCGACCGCTTCGGTCACATCAGCTGTTTTAAACATATAAATTCTTCTGATTAAAGTGCCGTGCTTGGTTGAAGAATTGAATTTTACTACTGAGTTCCTTGTCATCTGCCAGTTTTCCGCCTGTACCTTGTACATCGTATATCCGTCTTCAATAAGGCTGCTCTGATGGTCTGCAAGGACTATTGTATTGGGAGCAATACTCAGATTACCTATTAGGTTCTCCTGACCGTCATATATGTTCAGGGCACCGTTACCGTCGTTTTTGGAGGTGTCTCCTACCGCATAGCTGCCTGCCATAATATACATTGTATAATCGCCGGAGATATCTCCGGTAACCTTGCTTGATTTGAAATTATACTTATTATCCCATTGTGCAGGCTCCCAGGCAAAATACTGAGTGTCAAAGTATCCGCCGGCAACATTTGTGTTTACAATATCGCCGTCTATACCGCTTTGAGTAAATACTGCACTGTATGATGCCAGAGCCGCAGCCTTTTCAAATGTCATTTCTTCGTCCGGGTCAACAGGTACATCGGGCTCTGCCGGTTCTTCGGGCTGTGAAGAGTCATCCGGTTCGTCAAAATATGCATCATATACCATACTGTTTTTCAATTCCGTAAGAGCTTCATGGTTATACAAAGCCTTTGCAATAAGCTTTGCAAGAAGCTCAGCTCCCGGTTTTGTCAGATGTGTGCGGTTTGACCAGCCTTCATCTGCATACATGGAAAGGAACTTTTCTGCCGCTGCCGCCGCATCCTTTGCATACTCTGCCAAAAATGCCTTGTTCATTGCTTTTGCTGAGTCGAAGAAAGCAACATTATTTTGCTCAGCAACCTCAAGTGCCGCTTCACGGTATGACATAAGCGCCTCGCCCCGGTTGTATACCATATACCCATCGGTATTATACTGAGGTATGGATGTAAGAATTATGGGTATCGCACCCTTTGATACTGTATTGTCAATATATTCTTTCAGATTCTCCTTGTATTGGTCAAGAGGAACTCCCCTCGTATCTCCCATGGAATCATTGTGACCGAAGCAGATAATAACATAGTCTCCCTGACCTGCCCTTTCAAAAAGAGCTTCTTTGTTCGGGAAGGTCACTGTTGAACTGCCGGGATATGCCAGATTAACAAGCTCGGCACCTTCTGCAACATATTTACTGAATTCCATTCCCCAACCGGTAACGGCTCCCGAAGTATATTCTGCTGCTATACTGTCGCTGGCTATAAAAATCTGTACTGCAGAGTCGGGAACAAAGGTTTTGCCCATCATAGCCGCTTCAATTTCATCAGTTATCTTTGAGGTTTCAAAAATATAGATTTTTCTGATTAAAGTACCGTTTTTGGTAGAAGAATTGAATTTAACCACAGAATCCTTAGTCATGTGCCAATCGGCGGACTGTACCTTATACATTGTGTATCCGGTCTCAATACAATCATTTTTATGGTCATCAAGCACTATTGTGTTGGGTGAAATGTTTATAGTCGCCACACTATTATCCTGACCGTCAGAGACATGAAGCGCACCGTTGCCGCCGTTCTTGGATGTGTCACCTACTGCATAGCTGCCTGCCATAACATACATTGTATAATCGCCGCTTATATTTTCAGATACAAGGTCTGATTTAAAATTGTACTTGTTATCCCACTGGGCAGGCTCCCAGGCAAAATACCGGGTATCAAAGTAACCACCGGCAACATTTGTGTTAATAATATCTCCTACAATACCTTCCTTGGTAAACAAAGCACTGTATGCTGCTTTTGAAGCCGCTTTTTCAAAGGTCATTCCGAGAGACGGCTCGTCAGCTATTTCTGCAACCGGACCTTTTACGCCCATCTTGTCAACCGATTCCACACCGAAGGTGTATCTGATGCCCTGTTCAAGTCCTTCAACGGTATATGTGGATTCACTTGTCCTGCCGCATTCGGTACCGTCTTTGTAAATGATATATTCGGTATTCCCGTTGTCATCGGCAGCATGTTCCCAGCTTATTGTTACAGTGTCAACTGTAACATTGGTTTCAAGAGACGAAGCGCTTTTTGGTGCAGCATTGGTAAGCGAAGAACCGTTGCCGTCAAGGAGATAATATTTCAGCTCCTCATCTGCCGCCACCTGCACCGTTGCCGAGAGAAAAACCGACTCTGAGCTTCCCACAGCTTTTCTGTCCACAAAAATATCCTTGATTTTTGCATCACTTTTATTCTGTGACAGAGCTATAAGCATTATTTCCTCATAACCCTCAATGCTTGTTAGCTCTGCTGATACCTGCGCAGATGTACCGGTACCGGTAACCTTAATACCATCTGTCCTGTAGCTCATGGCATAGCCGTTGACAGATACAGCCAGAATAAGACATATAACCAATATCCGAAAAAATGCCGATAACGGATTTTTTATGTATCTTTGTTTCATATCACACTGTCCTCCTGATGTTTTCCCGATTAATATATAATGAATATAACTTCTGCTGCGTATCCCCAGCGTCTTCTGAGGAGAACACGGGTTGTGGAATCATCAATTATCACATTGCCCTTCTCATCGGGAACAACATTTGCATATATACTGGATACACTTCCTGCTTTAATACTCTTTTCCTTAACATTGTAAACAATAACACGGGTATTATTGTTGTTGAAGGAATTACCTATAAGAGGCCATATCTGCTCATTTCCCGGTGCAGTATCCGGTCCCTTTACCACAAAACCCTTGCTGTTTACAGATATAACCGGTGCATAGATAACAGATTTGAGCGTGTTCACAATTCCTTGGGGAGCATAAACATATTTTGCCTCTGAGGGTTCATTTACACTGCACAGCAATTCCCATTCAAGTACCTTGCCGTTTCTGAATTTCAGGCTGATAACATTGCCTCTTTCAAGTCCGGAAAAGCTTACACTCTGGTCGTATGCATCAAAGGTTCTCATTGCTCCGTATCCACCGCAGTCAATTCTGGATACATCTATTCCATTATCATCAAGAGTCCTGTATACCCTATCTACTATATACATAGCCTCGTCAAAGCTTGTACCTGAATTTCCGGGGAATTCCTGGAAAACAACGGTTCCTATGCTCATTGTTTCATCCAGGTCATACAGATAACAGTTTTCGAGACCTTCTGTGGCACTGATATCGTTTATTGTAAGGAATACAACCTCACTTCCGTCCACATTTTCCGAATCGGCATCAAGATAAGGATCCTGAATGATTATAGTATCCGGAGTTACAAGATGGATACCGTTTATTGCATTTATATTTTCCGCCTTATACTGAGCTCCGGCAAAATGTCTGTCAAGAGAAAATACTCCTGTGTCAATAACATAATCCTCTGACGTAATATCCTTTGGTGTATCAAATGCATTTATTTCTTCCCATTCATTGAGTTTAAAACGGATTGGCTGGCGCCTGGTGAGCTTTTCTCCGGAGTCAAACCTGAACAGCTCCGGGCTGTCTGCGGCGTTCTTTGACTCCATACTCACGTCATTGAGCTTGAATTTTTCTGCAAAAAATACATCTATGGTAGTCTGATCCGGCATAAGTATACGTGCAATCAGCTTTTCCTTCATAGAAACTGTTCTGTCAGAAATTGCAAGCACATAGCCGTCATACCAATCTCCACTTGACATACCTTGAGCAAAATCGCTGATTTTTCCGTCAGCATTAAAATAGAATGTGTAGCTCTCGCCTGCCGAAGGAGATTTTTTCATAGCAAGCTCCATCTCTTCAGCCAGATTTAAAGAAACACCGTAGTCTTTTCCCCCGACATTCCAGCAAAGCTCATCTCCGTCGGCTATGGACTCAAGGATTCCGGAAACCGTCAGTGCCGAGCAGTCTATTATTTTTATATAAGCTTTGCCGTCACGTGACTCTGCAACAGAAATCGGTGTTTTTTCGTTGAGCTTGGCAAAATCAACGGGATTTCCGTTTATATCCTCTATGGAATAGCTTGTATATTCTTCAAGATTGATGAGCTTTTCCGCAGTTATAATCTGCATCTGTGAAGCCGATGTGCCTGATACCAGAGAATCAGTATACTGAGTTATCTTTACGGTATCATACACCTTATCTGTATTTTCATCTATCAGAACCATACTGCCCGATGTCAGCTTAAAATCATTTGCAGTATAATAAGGATATGCAACACCGTTGTAAAAGACATCGGCAGTCAAGGAAACCTCTGCAGTCTTTTTTCTGTCACGGGCATCGTAATAAACTATACTTGAAGCAGAAAAGCTGCTGTCATTTACCGCCAACTCATCATAGACAAGCTCTAAACGGTAAGTATTCTCGGTGTCTCTACGTGCATAAATAAGCTCATCGGCATCCTCCCGGTACCAATAATCCGTTTTTTCTCCCACAAGGTCACGGACAAAATACAGATTTTCACTTATTTCAAAGTTTTTTCCGTCAATACTCACACGGTTGTCGCCCAGAGCAGACACGTTATCAAGACTTGTTATACCGTTGTCTGTAAGCTTGCCGGAATCCCGGTATATATGGCAGTTTACACTAAGAAGTGTTTTGCTGTCATCCTTTTCGTATATAATATCATCGTTTTTGTAAGAAACATCATTCAACACCGGTACGTCCGATATATTTTCGAGAATAATAAAGGCATCTTCACCTGTTATTACGTCGGAATAATTAAACTCAGGCAAATAGTCAAATATATCAAGAACATCAGCCATAATTCTGGAATTACCGGGATAGTCTCCATACTTTATCTTTGCATATTCATAATATCCGAGAGCCTTTACTGCCATTACTGCAGCCTCATCGTATATAATGCCGTCAGCAGGACGGAATTCTGACATATATCCGCTAACAATTCCCCTGTCTGCCAAAAAATTTACGGCACCACTGTAATAAGCTTCATCTATTATATCACTGAATCTGCCGCTGCTTACGGCATCGCCTCTGTAGCCACACATACAAGCCAGGACATATGCAAAATCCCCACGGCTCACAGGCTCGCCCCGATATAATTTCATATCCTCATTAATCATATCCAATGCATCAAACAAAGCATATTCTTCGCTCGAAAGCGGAACAGCTTCAGCCTCATCCTGTGCAAAAGAAATGCATACAAAGCTCTGCAAAAGCATGATGCAGGCACAAAGCAATGCTGTCATTGAAATTGTTTTTTTCATTGTATCCTCCTTACCGTGTTATTCAGTTGTCCGCTATCAAAGCATTGTATATAATCTGAGCCGCTTCAGCACGGGTAAGCATACTGTAAGGTCTGAACGAACCGTCAGTATAACCGTTGATTATTCCGGCGCCTGCCATTGTACGTACAGAGTCAATCGCATAGCCGTCAATGAGCTCTTCATCAATAAAGGCTTTAACCTCTGTATCGCTTTCGGCAAGAAGCAGGCATCTAGCGATAATCACCGCCGCATCCTGCCTGATTACCGGCTGAGAAACACCAAATTCATACTCGCTTATTCCCTTTATTACTCCTGAAGCCACCGCCGTTTTTATATACGGTGCCGCCCAGAAGGCTTCATCAACATCGGCAAAAGCTGCATTATTGACATCTGTTCCTGTCAGCTTAAAAGCGGCTACTGCCATTTTTACAAATTCCTCGCGGGTTACGGTGGTGTTCGCCTTGAACATGCCATCGGGAAATCCGTTTACAACTTCAATTGAAGCAAGATATTCAACTGCCTTGTTCGCCCAATGCTCAAAGGGAACATCGGCAAAGCTGTAGGTTGGGTCAGCCGCTGTCACAGCTCCGGTATTCGGGAGAGCTATTGAACCGCCGGAGGAGCCTCCCCTTGAAGATGTGGATGAAGAACCTCCTCCGCCGGATTTTGAATCATCAAGCAGCTTGATTTTGTCTGCAGTAACAGCTTTGACATCGGAAACCGAAGAAAACTCCTCACCGTCCAGGAGCCGCGCAATTGCCGCCGGAGTCACATCCTCAATATCCGATTTCAAATCCTCAAGATTATAAACAGACAGGTATGTCATGATTGCATCTGCCTTGCCTTTAATATCTCTCTTATTTATGGCAGTAAGAGCTGCAGTTTCTTCAAAAGCACTTAATGCAGCTGACTTTGATTTTATTTTTCCGTCATAAAGCTGCTGCGTGTATACAGACATAAAGTAGTCTTTGTATTGAACATAATCAGCATTGTCACTGTCAAATTTAATAAAAGAGTTGTTTTCTATAAATTCACTGATTTTTGAAGCATCCTGCTCCGTGCATATATCATGCAGCACATCCGCAAGACTCCATGCCGCCCTTACCTGGTCAATAGTCGAAAATCCGCCGCTGTAATCATCTGTTTTTATTGCATACAAAAAGCTGTGCTTCCATTCGGGGCAAGCCTCATCAAGCAACAAAACATCACTAAGCCTCCGGCAGATTACATTGCCGATATTTTCAGCATAGGCATTATTTATCTCCTTAAGAATGTCATTTGCCGCAGAGTTACCCATTACCGAAACGGGTCTTGAAAGCTTTGCATAACCGCTCATTGCATCAACACCTCCGGGGATGGCATAAATATCGTACAAACCATCCATCTCATCGTCACATTTTACGGTAAAAGCAACAGAATCATTGCTTTTGCAAAAAGCCTGACTGATACGCTCTGTCTTTGAAAAATCCTCAAGTATCGCAGCGTCGCTTGCCGGTGTAACATATATGGTTACATACGTATCATAAGCAAGAGGATTGGTATACACAATCTCTATTTCGCCATTTGTATAGTTTATGTCCGCCTGCAGAAGCTCCTGTTCAGCCATGACATTCACTGACGAAAGCAACATGACGGCTGCAATTAAAAATGCTATATAGCCATTATATTTTTTCACTTATATATCCCCTCCGTAATCATCTGCTGTTGAATCTACCAAGTGCATCCTGATATATTTGTATTGCCCGTTCTATACCCAATGCTTTATAGTGCTCAACAGTTTCATCAAATTTGTCTATGGAAACATCTCCCATTACAAATCTTATAAGCATTTCTGCCTTGTATTTTTCAATCTCTCCGTTAATAACCGAAAGCTCTCGGGATTCCTCTGCCGTTGTAGTAACCTGAGGCATAAGATGCTTTTTATGATTGTTGTTTCCCCAGACTTCAAGAGCTTTTATCTGTGCAGGAGTTTTGTAATACTGCACTATATATCTCACATCCTGAACAAAAGGTCCTTCTGTAGAAGAGCGCACATACAGTGGCAATGCCTGGCTCATTGTAAGTCCGGACGGATTTTTGGTTATAATATCCGTGTATGTGGGTACCCCTTCGATTATTTCATAGCTGACATTCTCGATTCCGAAATTATTCAGCATACTGCCCTCAGGTCCATAGGAATAATCCAGAAATCTTGCACACAGCTCAGGGTTTTTGGCATGAACTGTTATTGCCGCACTGTTTTGAGGTGTATATTTGAAACTTGTGTTTCCGAACTCAGGTTTTTTGCCTTTTTCGGAAGATGGGTATGGCAAGGGCTCCAGCTCAAGCTCTTTACCGTCTTTATCTTTTTTGCTCAGATAGTATCCCATACCGCTGCCGCCTGCCGCAAAATCAACAGCAGACACGTTGTTGAGCATATTTGACCTGACAAGATCAAGACTCAGTATGGCAGCATTTTTGTGAATAAATCCTTTTTCATACCATCTGTTCATTGTTGTAAGAAGCTCTTTGTATTGGGGCTCAATAACGCCAATACGCACTTTTCCCTCTTCATCCACATAATAAGTATCGTCAATTCCGTATGCACCGGCAAAAAAATCCAGAACACCTATAGGGAATGCCAGAGGATACTGACATTTGGTTTTAAGTGCGGTAAGCATATTTCCCCAATCCTCTATTGTCTCGGGGACTTCAAGATTAAGAGATTTCATCCAATCGCTTCTTACCATAAATCCGCTGGTAGAAAGAAGCATGTTATCATCCCTCACAAAGGGAAAGCTGTAATAATCGCCGTCATCGGTCTTTATCTGCTTGTCCACATCGGCGTTTTCTGCAAGAAATCTGTTAAGATGAGGCATATGCTCCTTATAGTCATTCAGCCTCCTGATTATACCGTTTTCTATCATAGATGACGGTCCCTTGGACAACCAGTTGGTCTCTATGATATCCGGAAGAGCATTTGATGCGATTATGACATTAAGGCTTTCTGACTCTTCTCCTACAGCAGGATGAATATATTCAACCTTTATTCCGGTACGCCTGATATATTCCTTGGCAAATTCCGTATCACCGAAATTATTTACTGTCTGACGCAGTACATCAGGCAGACATACCCAATATTTTATTGTCTCGTCGGTATCTATGGGATATGATATATCTCCCTTTTCTATAACCGTGCTGCCGGGCTTTCCTCCGCCGATACATGATGAAAGCACAAGCACCGCTGCAAGAGACATAAAAGCAGTTATACATTTTTTGATTGTTAGCTTCATTTGATATCCTTATCGCTTTCTTTAATTTTTATATCCTTAATAATCAGCTGCGAAAACATCGAATACATATACAAATCACTTTTATGCTCTCCTGCATTGGCAAGATTTGCATTGTCAAGATGAATTGTCACGGTTTTCCAGCTATTTGCTGCAGTTTTGTTAATACGCTGAATATTGTTGTTGAAATTTGCAAGATCGCTTAAAGTCTTTGCTGCACCGGTGTTGCTTACAACAATTGGCAGCATACCAAAATCATAGTATGTCATTTCGATATCAACACTTCCATTTTCTGTCATGATATAATCATCGTTTATATCCAGACAAAGCTTTGTCTTTTTGGGAACAATTATACACTCAGCTCCAAGGTGACTGCCTTTGTACGCATAGCAGTTTGTTCCGCTGTATGTTATTGCCTCCACAAGGTCGTTGATTTTTAAACGCTCCTCTTCGGTTGCCTTTGAGGTTATATCCGATATATCCATCCAACCTATTCCCAGCGTGTTATCATCGTCAACCATCTGCCAGTTCACACTGCCCGCATCACGGCTTATACACGGATGAGGCTGGTAAGGATGATTCCAGTTAATCATTCTTATAACACAAAGCAAATGAGACTGATAGGAATTGGCATCCACAACAACAATATGTCCTCCACTGGTATCGCCGGCAATCCAATTGTCATCCCCCGAAGGACTGCAGTGCCAATACGAATAATCTCCGTTGATATATTCTCTGTTATTACCAAATCTGTCTGTCCTTACAAGACCTGTCTGACCCAAAGGAGCTCCATTTGTAAATTTAACAAAATACATATATTCACCGTTGGCGCCCCAGATTTCATGCCCCACAGGCTCTCCGGTTGTGCCGTCGGCAAGAGGCGCCTGTATGAACATATTGTACATCTCACCGGAGTCCCAATTGCCAAGCCACATTCTGTCAGGCATCATGGTATCTCCTTCATTGCAGAAAAACTGCAGTTCCGGGTAGCCGGGATTTATCTGGGAATGATTTACACCCACAGACCTTGGATTGTCCTTGCGGAAATCCTTAAACATTTCTTCAAACTCACCTGTTTCCAGATTAAGTCTGCCGATGGCTCCCCTTGCATTAGAACCGGAATAATCTCCGGAAGCATATTTTTCATCATTTGTAACCGTTATTATTGAAAACGACTGATTTCCAACCTTTGTCTTTTTGTTTGTATTCCAGTCATATTTCCAAAGCTGACCGTTTTTGCCGTAATAAATCATATCATTCGGCAGCACAGTAGCATAAAGATGAATACCGTCACACTCTGCAATATCCAGCATTCTCACTGTCTGATTAACAGTGTCGTATTCGTACATTGCATTGGTTACACGGCAGCCGAAAACAAATTTTGTTCCGTCATAATTCCAGTTATGAGACGATACATAGGGCTTAAGAGCCATTCTGCCGTCAAATTCATATAAAAATATTTTCTTCCGGTCGTTTTGTCCGTATAGGTCTTGGCGGGAAGCTTCACAGGAATGTAATACTCGTATGCGGCAAGAGCCGGCAACCCTGTATTTTTGAGATCCTTTCCTGTAAACAAGCCTTTATCCAGCATTTCACCGATAGGTGCACGGTTTGTGTCGCTACGCTCAATCATTATCGCATTGTATGCCATGGCAACAAAATTATCTCTGATTACCGGATTGTCCTTGAAAATGACAAAATCCGTATTTATAATCAAACCGCAATTTGCAGCAAGCTCGTATGCGTCGCTGTAGTCCTTACTGCCGGAAATGCGAAGATATTTCAAAAAATATGTCAGTGCACCGTTTACTGTTTCCGTGCTTTCCGGCTCAAATTTTTTGTCAGATGTCAAATCCACAATACCAAGCTTTTCGCCAAGCCCGACAATCTTTGCCTCATCTCCGCTGACATCGCTAAATGATGAAGCCGCATCAACGGCAGACAATTCCTTTTCGTATCCCAGAGCAACAAGGGTGGCTCTGAGAGCTTCTATTTTTGTAAGCTGTTCTGTCAGGTCATATTTTGTTCCGTCAGCAGCTTTTGAACTGTAAAGCCCCAATTTTTCCAGCCCGCCTGCCTGAACGGAGTTTACGACAGGCACATTTGATGTGGATTTTTCTCTCTCCATAGCATCCACATTTACAATTTCAACCATTGCCCAGGCATTGTAGGTTCTTGTCCACAGGCTCATATCAGCTCCATATGCCTGCTTGCCCGAAAAATCCGCATCATCTATATACAGCCTTACTGTTGACCACCTGGGAGTAATACCGGGCTTGGTAATGGTTATACGCTTTCTGGTTCTTGATTCTTCATCAAGAGTCTCATCCTTACTGTTGTAGTCAAAATAGAAGTAGCCCACATCAGGACCGAAATCATAATATGTAATCATAACCAGAAATCTGCTATCTCCGGGCTGATAATAGGATTTGTCAAGATTCATATATGCCACATTGGAGGCATACATTTTTCTGGCATCCACACCGTCCAGAGTGACATTTTCGCTGTAAAGAGGATCGGAAGAAGCGGTTATGCCGCTTTCCATGCCGTCCTTAAAGCTCATGTGATTTGTCTGTGTTTTTTTACCGAATACAACATATGCATTATTTTTTCCGGGCTCTACAGAAAACTCTGTATCCGTGTTTTCTGAATTTTCCGTTTCATCATCCGCTGTGTCAGGCTTATCCATAGGAGTGGTATCAATACTTGTATCAACAAGAGCATAAAGCTGACTCAATATCTCATCCCCTGCTTCGGCGCCCTTTTTTATTTCGTTTACAACTATTTTAGAAACCTCAACAGCACCCTTTTGGTTGATATGTGTAGTATCTGCCACACTTACGTCAGGAGGCAAATCAGGATATTCATCACGGCTTGCAAACATATATATTTCCTTTGCATGTTTCTCGCCCAGCTTTTCCACAAGAAACTTGTGCTGTTCTCCCACATCAAGTACAGGGATACCGTGGGCAGCGGCAACCTCCTTCATTGCCTTTCGGTGACCGTCAATACCGTCGGAATTCAGCTTGCCGTCAGAAAACGATGTGAGCACATGTATTGAAGTCAAAAACACTATATTAAGCTTGTTTTCATCAGCAAAATCTATAAAACGCTCAAGATTTTTACGGTATGATGTATAATCGCCGTTATCATCGGGCTTATCCGGATCGGTGGGGACTCCTTCTCTTCCGTTGTTGTAGTCATTGTGACCGAACTGAACAAAAAGCCAGTCGCCTTTTGACGAATTCTTTTTAATATCCCCCATTCTTGTATCATATACCTTTGCCGGTGCATCCCAATTGTTAAGAAATGACCTGGTGCTTTTTCCGCCCTTTGCCATATTAACAATCTTTACATTCTTCTTAAAAAACTTGCCTATTTCCATTCCCCAGCCTTCTCTGGGAAAATAATTGTCACTGAGATTTTCACAGGTAGAATCCCCCGCAAGAAAAATCTTTGCATTTTTTCCGGACAATGTACTTATATATTCCCGTTTGGTTTCGCCTTCATCGGCAAGACACACCATCAAAAATGATTGCAGAATCAAAACCGATGTAAGTACAAAACTGATTTTCTTTTTGAAATTTTTTAGCGTCATTTTCATATAATCATCCTTTCCTGAAACAATTTTAGCATAGAAAAAAACCTATTAAAAGTGCCAAAATCTTAAAATGAATTACAAATCCTTAAAATTTGGGTTTTTTTAATTTTTTTATAAAAATAACCATTGTTTTTTTCTGTATTTTAATGTATTATTTTATTATCAATAATTTTGTACAATAAAAAGAAAGGCGGTAGCGATGTGAAATTAGGCAGTAAATTTGAAAAGCTTTTTTCAAAGAAAATATTTTTATCATTTATTATTTCATATTTAATTATTGCCACAATTCCGTTTTCTGCACTCTTGTACAGCTATTTTACGGCGGAGAGTAACCTGAAAGAACAGATAAGCTATTCCATTGACGAAAATCTGGATATATGTCTGAATACCATTGACGAACGTATATCCTCCCTTTCCATTATAGCAAGAAATATTCAGAATTCAGAGCAAATCAACAATATTATATCCAACCTAAGCGATACTCCATGGGAATACACCAACATGAAGCTGTCGGATACTCTTTTAGTAGAAGCAAAAAAATACTGTGATACAACCTACTGCTACTTCCCCGAAAAGAATTACTTTGTATCCACATCCTATACCGCATACCCCGATGAATTTTTTAATATGTTTTACAAATTCGGATCTGATGAGGAAAGAAAAAATTTTGAAAATGCACTCAGAATGAATTCCTATTGCCGCCACATTGTAACAGAGGACTCAAACGGAGAAAAATATATAGACCTTCTGTACAGTGTGCCTCTTATGAATATCGACTCCAATATCAGCTTCAATATAGGCTTCAGGATATCATACAAAACCATTATCAGCGACATAAAAAAATATACCGATATACGTGATAAAAACATATATTTTCTTGACAGAACAAATCAACTTGTGTTCAGCGCAACAAGCTTTGATTATGCAGGAACTCCGGACTCCGACAGCTATATCCCGGATACGATATCCGCTTTTGACGGAAATATACATTTTGCCAAGGCATTTTCAAGCAATAACTGGATGATGATTACCGTAATTCAGAACAACTCCATTATACGTAGCATCGCCCATATAAGATATGTAACCATTTTTATAATGATTATCTGCCTGTTTTTATCGGCTTTTCTGACAAAAATATTTTCTACAACAAATTACCGTCCCATAAAACTGCTGCTGTCGTCGGCTGACAGCGGAGATTCCTGTACAAGCGACTACGAAAAGCTGGAAGAAGTGCTCCTCAGCATACAAAATCAGAAACGGTCAATGCATCAACTGAATATAGATAAGGAACGCATGGAATATCATCAGTTTCTTACTGCACTGGTTTCAGGAAACACAGAAAAATACAGCCCGCTGGAAAAATTTCTTGACAAATATAATGTATCATTCAAATCCAAGTTTTTTTCCGTAGTTGTATTTTTCATTAAAAATCCCGGAGATTTGTTTAATGACTGCAGCAGCAATTCAGATGTTTACAAAAATACAGAAACAATTTCTTTTATTATAAAAAATGTTTTTGAAGAATTGATTAACGAAAATATGAACGGCTATGTTTTTGAATACAACGGACTTATCTCGTCAATTGTAAACATTCCCGAAAACAAGCTTAATGTATGGAAAAATGAATTATCAGATATACTCAGCAAAGCAAATACCTTCATGTCAAAGAATTTTAATTTTTCTTTTGTTGCAGGTATCAGCAATCTGCACACCGGTATTCCGGAGCTGAGCTCTGCTTTCACAGAAGCAAACAGTATATTCGACTACCATTCGAGAATGGCAAATGTATCTCATATCACCTATAGTGAGACCCTGCAGAGGAATGCAGACGACAACAGCAAACAGCTTTCAGAGGCAATATGCTCAGGTGACTTTGAGATGGCAAATGCTCTGGAAGAAAATTCTTTGTCTTCTGCCCGAAACGACGCTGCCCAGTTCCAGCTGCAAAAAAGCAAAATTATCCTGACAATACTGAATACACTTCACAGCAACAATATAAGCGAAAGCCGGATTCTTAATCAGATATTTATTGAAAGTAAAAATATACTCAATGACGAAAGCTGTAGCAACACGGAAATATATGAAATATTGAAAAAAGTCTGTGACCTGTTCAAACCGACAGACAAGGATTCACAAAATGGTACCACTTCAAAAATTGCAGGTATGATTAAAGAATATATCGACAACAACTATACCGACAGCGACCTGAATGTTTCGATGGTGGGATATCATTTTGACATGAGCCCATATTATCTTTCTTCTATATTCAAAAAAGCTGAGGGAATAAGCATTCTGGAATATATATCAAAAGTGAGAGTCAACTCTTCCATAGATATGCTTATGAAAGGTGCCACTCTGGCAGAAATCGCCAAAGAAACTGGCTTTAACAGTACCCACACATATATGCGCCAATTCAACAATTTAATGGGCTGCACACCAAAGCAGTATATAAACAGCCATCAATAAGCCAATGCTTTTGTCAAATACCAAATCTATAACAGTATTACTTTCCTAAGGAAGGCGGAATAACCGCTTTGTTGACAAATTGTACCGTCACTGCTATAATTATTAAAGAAAATTTTGTAAAGGAGACCAATTATGGAGCTTGCACCTATTTTTACAGATTCTATGGTTATTCAGCGGGATTTGCCCATAAAGGTTTTCGGCACAGGCGATGGTACTGCCAAAGTCAGCTTTATGGGAGAGACAGTATCTGCCACAGCTGAAAACGGCAAATGGTGTGCCACCCTTTCGCCGAGACCCTTTGGAGGTCCATATACCATGTCAATAAATCTCGGCGGAGAGGAATTTGCTATCAATGATATTATGATTGGTGATGTATTTATCGCCGGGGGTCAGTCAAATATGGAAATGCCCCTTTTCAAAACCGAATACGGATTTGAGGAGGCTAAGTACTGCAAAAATGATAATATAAGATATTTTACCGTTGCCCGGAGATATAAGCCCGGTACAGATAATCATGCATGGCATTTTGTGGATATGTATACCTGTGATACCCCTTGGCAGAAATGCTGCGAGGAATCCTCAATTAACTTTACGGCAATAGGTCATTATTTTGCAAAGTATATTCATGCGGAAACAAATGTGCCGGTAGGTATAATATCCTGCAACTGGGGCGGCAGAAAAATAGAAGCATTTACAGCCAAAGAATATCTTTACAGCAACCCCGTAACAGAACGCCTTATCAAAGAATTTGACGAGCACAACAGCAGTCTTGATATGGAGCAATACGAAATCAAATATACCAAATTTCTTGAAGATATAAAAAAATATGTAACCGAAATAAAATTAAATCACATGGAGTACACGCGTAATGTTGGCTTATGCCCTGCGGTTCTGAAAAGCGGAAGCAACGATATGCCTTATCCCGAGTACGGTCCGTATGACAGCGTTTCACCGTCTACTCTGTGGGAATCAATGTTTTCCACGATAGTACCCTACGGAGTCAGGGCGTTTTTGTGGTATCAGGGAGAATCAAACGGAACTGAGCCTGATTACACCTCAAAATATCTCGCTCTCCTTGAATGTCTGAGAGATAACTTTGAGTGTGACATGGATGCTTACGCAGTGGAGCTGGCTCCGTGGCTCGGCAGTATTAATGCATGTATCAGGCAGTCAGAGAATATCCTTGTTGAAGGCGGAAACTGGGCATTCCTGCGCGAACAGCAGCAGCTCGCCACCGAAACCGGCAAAAAGAATTATCTTGTCACAACTCAGGAGCTGGGTGATATGTACGATATCCACCCCAAGAATAAAAAAGACGTGGCATACAGACTTGCCCTTAAAGTGCTTAAATATACATACGGAATGGATATCAAGGCGGACCAGCCTGTATTCAGGTCGGCTGAATTTGCCGGAGGCAAGGCATATATAACACTTGACCATGCGGACGGTCTCTTCGGTAATGTCAACGAGGTTCTTATGTATATTGCCGGCAAGGACAGAGTGCCTCACAGAGCCAAGGTGGAAATTCTCCCGGACAACAGGCTCTGCGTATACAGCGATGCCGTGCCTGAGCCTGTGCTGGTGCGATATGCATTCTGTATGCACTACTTCGGTATGCATCTTTATAACGATGCAGGTCTGCCGCTGGCACCCTTCAGAACAGATAAATAAATTTCGGTTTAGCGGGCTGACAAAACATCCCGCTAAACTAAATTTTATTTCTTTTGAATAACACATACCATAGGCGGATTTTTAGGTCGGCTTATGTAGTCAAAGAGCAGCACATTAAATCTCTTGTAATCAATACCTCTGATGTATTCAACAACACCGTCACATTCTTCAAAACCGCTGTCGCCGCCCCGGTATATAACGGTTATCACCGTCCCGCCGGGAGCGAGCAGCTTCATTGCCTTCTCCAGTGCGGAAACTGTTGTTTCATATTTTGTGCTGATGTTGTGGTCGCCGCCGGGCAGATAGCCCAGATTGAATATGACAGCGCTTACCTCTCCTATTATATACTTATCCATGTCTGCATGTGAATGATTTAAAAATATCACGTTGCTGTATTTATAATTCTGTTTTTTTGCAGCCTCAATCGCCTGCTCCTGAATGTCAAAACCATACACCAAGCCATTTTCGCCCACAGCATTGCTGAGCTTGAGAGTATCGTTTCCGTTGCCCACGGTTGCGTCAACAACGGTGTCACCTTGCTTTATTACTTCATTAATATAAAATTCACATATGTCTGACGGATTGTTAAATATCATACTACTTCCTCTGTATCAAAAAAATCAAATAGTTAGCTAAAAGAAAATAATCCGAACCCGCCTTAAACAGCGCAATTTCGTCATCTTTCGGTTTGTCATCTTCGCAAGGCGTCAGCCTTGCTTCATCTTCCGCACTAAAATCTGCCTGAAATTTCATCTGTTTAAGGTCAGAGAATTTTCAATGTGAGGATTTTTGGTTAGGCAAAAACGCAGGTAATCCTTGGCGGATTACCGAGTATTTTAACACAGCGAAAGCAAAAATCCACCTTTGAAAATCGTGGTTCGGATTATTATCTTTCGGCTACCTTCACAACAATTTTTTTCACTTGCTCCTGCTTGCCGTTAAAAGCCATTGAAGGCTTGTGTATGTCATGAGGGAAGAAAATTGCATATTCTCCGCTCTGCACAACACCTTTTACAGCAGTATCACAGTTTTCAAAGAACTCCAGGTCCCTTGCCTCATCATAGGCAGTTTTGGAAACAACCTTTGAAGCATCGGTCACATCCATAGCCTCAGTGCCGGAAACCATATACTGAATATCAATATATTTTCTGTGTCCCTCAAAGCTGCAATCATGCTCCGGCTTGGTTGTATACTCCTGAACCATGGCATAAACATTGCTGCCGTCTATTTCGTATTTGCCAACAGGCAGATTTCCGCTGTTTTTCAGAAATTCAAATGCCTTTTCAAAACCACTGTTTACTTCATAATACAAGCTGCAATTTTCTAAAGTATCAAAAATCATTTTTCCATTCTCCTTGTATTTATAGTTTTTTATTATAAGACCATTTAAAATAATTTCAAAAATAGTTATGTATGATTATTCTATCACAAATAGTGGCAGAAAACAATATAAAAGCCAAAATTATCTGTTCATTCCTTTCGGATGACCAAAACCATTTGCACAAATAATAATTTTATGTTATAATAACCTCACTATATTTTTTATTGTGAGGTTATTATGATTCAAAAAGAAATAAACGAAATCCGCCGCCGTCTTTCACCGGACAAAGGCGCAATCAGCAAAATATACGGATGCTTTGTAAATAAGCAGAAGGAAGTAATATCATATGTCGACGCATCTGTGGCACTAATGCAGCAGCCCGACTGTGAAAAGTATTTTTCTCTTTTCAAAAAAATTCTCTCCGGCGGAGTCGGCAGAAGTATGATTGATATTGAGTTTTCTACCGACCAGGTTATGAACGGTGATGAGCATAAGCTTCTTATGAAGCTGAAAAACTCTGAGCTTAAGGACGAAGCTGCCCGCGAAGAGCTTTTTCAGAAAATCATCAGCTGTGTATCAGTTGAAGACGGAAACTATCTTATTCTGCTCACCTGCGACAACTATGATGTCCCTGTAAAAAGCAAGGACGGAGAAGGCTACAATGATTCTGACACGGTTTTTTCATATTTCCTGTGCTGCGTATGCCCGGTAAACGACGGTAAGGAAGAGCTGGGATACATGGCAGGCGAACACACCTTCAGAAGCTACATACCTCCCATGATTGTATCCGCTCCCATGCTGGGCTTTATGTTTCCCGCATTTCAGGACAGATGTGCCAATATATACAACGCACTTTTTTATACCAAAAATCCATCCCTTATGCATGAGGAATTTATAAACACCGTATTCTGCACAGAAGCGCCCATGTCTGCACCGGAGCAGAAGGAAATTTTTTCCGATACCCTTGCAGATACCCTGGAAAACGAATGTAGCTTTGATGTGGTACAGGCGGTTCACGAAAAAATCCGCGAAAGAATAACGGTGCATAAAGAAAGCAAAATTCCAGAGCCCATTGATTTTGATGCTCATGACGTCAGCGCCATTCTCACATCCGGCGGTGTTTCTCCCGAGGCCGCCGAAGCCTTTGAAGAAAAATGTACCGAGCGTTTTGGAGACGATACCTGCCTCAACCCGGAAAATATTATAAACAGCAAAAAATTTGAAATAGAAACTCCCCAGATAAAAATCACCGTTGACCCGGACTATTCCTGCACTGTTGAAACAAGAGTAATCAACGGCAGAAAATATATACTCATCCCTGCCGATGACGGAGTAAGTGTAAACGGGATTAATGTAAAAATTCCGCAGGAATGAGTAACGTAAGGTAGAACATATGATAAAAATATTAGCTTATTTTCTGTTAGTAATATTGCTTGGCGGATTATACAAATATGCGGATTGGGAACTTTTTTAGATCTGTCGAAAAACATATCTCAATGCTTTAATATACTTTTTTATTTACAATGAGATAATACATCTCTGAAAAAGCAGAATAAACTGTAATAAAGGGACAGCTCTATTACGGAACTGTCCCTTTGCGTTTTCATTTTCTATAGATTATTGCGGTAATCTGTTGGAGATAACCCCAGCTTCTTTTTAAACATTCTTGAGAATGTCAGAGGGTCTTTATACCCCACCGAATAGGCTACATTCCCCACAGACAGCTGCCTGTCATTAAACAGCTGACAGGCTTTTTTCATGCGATAATCAACAATATAGTCTTTCGGTGAAACTCCCAGCGAATTTTTAAATACGGAAAACAGATATTTGCGGCTGATGCCCACATGAGAGGATATCTGCTCAACGGTTATATCTTCATAATAATGCGCTTTGATATATCTCACTGCAGTAGTCAGATATATATTTTCACTTTTTTCACTTTCATCCTCATCTACAATAACAGACATAGCCTCATACAGCAGAGATGAGAATCTTAAGTTTTCGTGCATAACAGCACCTCGTACCCTGGGCATAGCTCGCAATATTTCTGTAAGCCGGGCTCCGTCCGACACAGCTGCAACGGGATTTTTAAGAGATATTCCCACATGGTCAAACACTGCCTTTGCTTCATCGCCGTTAAAAACCACCCAGACATAATGCCATGGGTCTTTCCGGTCTGCCTGATACTTTATAATGGTGTTTGGAAAAATGACAAATATCTGTCCTTTTTTCAGTGTGAATTTATTTTGTCCGCAATAAAACACACCTTTACCCGATATGACATAATGTATGATATAGCTTGTCCGTACTCCGGGGCCCCATGAATGCCCCGGGACGCACAGTTCTTCACCGCTGTTGACCGGCTTTAAAAGAGTGTCTGTTTTTTTGACAGATACAAAAATATCTGCACAAGGATTTTCCATGACTAAAATCTCCTTTGACCATTTGCAGACATTATACCATATAAAAGTGACATAATGCAATAGACAATGATATAAATTTCAATTAGAATCTAACTGTAACAATAATAAAATCAGGAGGTTTTTTATGAAAAAGTTTGCATTTATAGGCGGCGGAAGCTTTGGCTTTACCAGAAAGCTGGTTAAAGACATTTTGACATTCCCTGCTTTTTGTGATGCAGAAATAGCATTGATGGATATTGATAAGGAGAGACTTGCTTATATTAAAGAAGCCTGCGAGAAAATAGTAAGAGCAGGAAAATATCCTGCAAAGATAACTGCCACAACAGACCGAGTTGAAGCATTAAAGGGTGCCGACGGAGTTCTCTGTACTGTTCTTGCCGGCGATGTTGATGTATGGAAATACGATATAACTATTCCCAAAAAAATACGGAGTTGACATTAATGTGGGCGACACCCGCGGTCCTGCAGGCATATTCAGAGCACTTCGTACTATTCCGCTTATGCTGGATATCTGTGCGGATATCGAAAAATACTGTCCCGATGCAATATTCCTCAACTACACCAACCCTATGGCAATGCTTTGCCGCGCAATGTAGGAAAAGTTCCCCAACCTTAACATCACCGGTCTTTGCCACAGCGTACAGGGTACTGCAGATATGCTGGCAAAATGGTGTGAGGTTGATCCCAAAGAGATAGACTACACCTGCGCCGGTGTAAACCATCAGGCATTTTATCTTGAACTCAAACACGACGGAAAGGATCTGTATCCTATACTCAAAGAGAAGATGAAGAATCCCGAAATTCTCAATGAAGAGCAAGTACGCAACAATATGTTCCTTAATCTTGATTACTATGTTACCGAAAGCAGCGGTCATAACAGCGAATATGTTGCCTGGTACAGAAAGAGAGCCGACCTTATTGACAAATACTGCACAAACGGCACCGGTTGGAATCCCGGAGGGTATTCATATATACTTAATGAGTATACCAAGCGTAAGGATACCTGGCGTGATGACATAAAAGAATTTCTGAATACTCCCGACGAAGAGATTGATATCACAAGAGGATTTGAATATGCGGCATATATATTCAATGCATGCTTCGGCGACAACACCATATTCAAATTCAACGGCAATGTACGCAATTTCAGCCTCATTGACAACCTGCCCTACGGCTGCTGTGTTGAAGTACCTGTTGTTGCAAGCAAAAACAAGCTTGAGGCAGTAGCGGTAGGTAAGCTTCCTGACCAGCTTGCGGTTCTGATAAATACCACTGCACGCTGCGAGGAGCTAGCTGTACAGGCGGCATTGGAAGGTGATGCAAGAAAGGTATTCTGGGCTTGTGCATTTGACCCACTTACATCTGCTGTCCTCACTCTCGATGAAATACAGGAGATGGTGACAGAGATGTTGGAGCAGAACAAGGCTTACCTGCCCTGGTACAAATAAATCTCAAAAATTCCCATTACCCAACGTCAGATTGACGGTCACCCGCAAATCTGACGTTGCATTTTAGTACAAAAAATGTATATTGCAAAAGCTCCTGCATTGAGATATAATGAACATATCAAATCAACTTAAAAGGAGATTACCGATGAAGAATTTTAACGATATAGGCGCTCTGTGGTATGATGCAGCAGAGTACAACGCAAAAAATCTCAATTTTATGATTTCAAAAACCGGAGACACTCACGGTCTCGGCAAAAAAATCATTATTGGTTCAACCGAAAGCTTTTCCGAGCCTGTTTCCGTGAGCGAGGGCTGTGAGGAAACTGCAAAGACGGTAACCGCAGCTTATGAAAACGGTGTTGAGGTTAAAGAAGTATTTGAATTTTTTGACACAACAGATGCAATCCGACAGCACAATACCGTGACAAACAACGGAAACGAGAGTATCAAAATTGATGTGCTGTCCTCTGCAGTGAGAATAAGCACCGACGGCATACTTGAATGGAACGACCCCAATCGATTTAAAATCCACTACTGCATAAGCACCTGGTGCGGTGAGGCTCAGTGGAAAAGCGGCTGCTTTGAAGACTTCGGTATGTGCAGGGCAAGAGCGTCAAAGGTATGTTCAATTGAGAGAATACTGCTGCGCTCTCAGGGAAACTGGTCTACCAATTCATACTATCCCATGGTGATAATAGAAGATATGGAAAAAGGCAGATGCTACTATTTTGAAAACGAGTGTGCACATTCCTGGGAAATTGAAATTTCAAAGCCCTTTGATGAAATCGTGGTAAATATCAACACAGCAAACTTCGACCACGACTGCTGGACAGTATGCCTCGCTCCCGGAGAAAGCTATACTTCTACAAATGCGGTGTACGGCATGGCAGAAGGCGGCTTTGAGGATGCAGTAGCAGCTCTCAACAGCTATAAAAGAGAAACAAACCTTGCCAAATGGGAAAACGGTCATGCAGCCCTCGTTTTCAACAACTACATGGGCGGTACATGGGGCTCTCCCGACGAAAGGCTTACAGACTTAATCGACGCAGCGGCAGAGGCAGGCTGTGAATATTTCTGTATAGACGCAGGCTGGTACCTGCCCGGAGAGGAAAAAAACGTATTCGCAGTTCTCGGCAAATATGACTGCAATGACAAGAGATTTGCTCCCTACACCTTTGCTCAGATAATCGACCGTATAATCAGCAAGGGTATGAAGCCCGGAGTATGGTTTGAGCTTGAGGCGGCAACTCCCACTGCAGACAGCTACCATATACCCGGTGGTCTGTGCATGAGAAACGGCAGTGTACTTTCCGGCAAAAGAGCATTTTTTGACTTTACCTGCAAGGAGGTATGCGACACCATGTTTAATTATGTGGATGCCGTGTATAAGCTGGGTGTAAGGTATATCAAAAACGATTTTAACAACTCAAACGGAATAGGTCTCGGCGACAGAGACTACAATGAAAATGCAAAACGCATGATGTATGCCTTTCTGAACTTTATAGACGAGCTGCGCCGCAGATATCCTGACATGATAATCGAAAACTGCGGAAGCGGCGGTATGCGCAGTGACAATATGACCCTGAGTCATCACCACATTCAGAGCACCAGCGACCAGGAATGTTTTTTCAAAAATCCCTCAATCATTATGGGTTCCTGCGCAAATATGCCCCCCGAAAAAGCCGGAGCATGGTCATATCCCATATATGAGGACTACGGTCCCGAGGAGTTTGACAATCCCGACCAGGAGGCGGTAAAAAATATGCTCACCGAACGCTATGCAGACGGCGAAACAACAATTTTCTGTATGGTAAACGGCAACATGGGTGCAATGTATATGTCCGGCAGAATTGACTGGGCAGACGGGCTCAACAAAGCTCTCATCCATGAGGGAACAGCCCTTTACAAGTCAAACCGGGACTTTATTGCAAAGGCTCATCCTATATATCCGACCGGCATGACAGGTGCAGGTCAAAAGGGGATTGCAACCATGGGACACACCGACGGCAGCAGAATCATCCTTGCAGTATGGAAGATTGAAGAAAGCCACAGCGAATTTGTTATTGACCTGAGCAGATATACAGACAAAAATTCTGAGCTGAAAATGATATATCCCGCAGCTGACACAAAATGCAAATACAATTTTGTGCCGTCTACAGGCAGGCTGACCCTGAGGCTTGACGGATGCAACAATATGGCAAGATTATTTGAAATAAAGATTTGATTTAACAGGGCTGTCACATCAGCCCTGTTTTCATGATATAAAAATAACCTTGGCGAAACCGCCAAGGTTATTTTTATATCATCTGAAATTTTTAAGCCGGATTATCTTTCAGCCATCTTCTTGTAGTTCTCATATCTGAGAGCAAGGTCTTTTTCAGCCTTATCGAAGAGCTGGTTTGCGAGATCGGGATCAGCCTTCTTGAGCATGAGATATCTGTTTTCGCCGTTGAGGAAGTCAGCAACCTTACCTGTGGGCTCCTTGGAGTCGAGGATGAAGGGGTTCTTGCCTTCTTCAGCAAGCTCAGGATTGTATCTCCAGAGGTGCCAGTAACCGGTGTCAACAGCCTTCTTCTCTTCGAGAATGGTGTTTGCCATACCGATTTTGATACCGTGGTTGATACAAGGAGCGTATGCGATGATAAGTGAAGGACCGGGATATGCTTCAGCTTCCTTAATAGCCTTGATAGCCTGGTTCATATTTGCACCCAGAGCTATCTGAGCAACATATACATAACCGTAGGTTGTAGCAATCATACCAAGGTCTTTCTTCTTAACTCTCTTACCTGCAGCAGCAAACTTAGCAACAGCACCTGTAGGTGTAGCCTTAGAGGACTGACCGCCTGTATTTGAGTAAACCTCAGTATCAACAACAAAGATGTTGATATATTCGCCGGATGCGATAACATGGTCTAGACCGCCGTATCCGATATCGGATGCCCAGCCGTCACCGCCGAATGCCCACTGACTTCTCTTGATAAGGAAGTCCTGTCTGTCAGCGATATCCTTGATGTCGGGGTTGGTCATATCAGCATTGCCGATTTCAGCAGCAATAGCCTTAGCTGCAGCCTTGGAAGCCTCAGCATTGTTCATGCCTGCAATCCAAGCCTTGAATGCGTCTGCCAGCTTGCTGTCAACAACATCCATAACAGCTTCCATTTTTTCTTTCAAAGTATTTCTAATCTTGGTGTTGGCCTTAACCATACCGAGACCAAATTCAGCATTGTCCTCAAACAGTGAGTTAGCCCAAGCGGGACCCTTACCTTCTGCGTTCTTGCAGTAGGGCATTGAAGGAGCAGAGCCGCCCCAGATAGATGTACATCCGGTAGCATTTGCAACCATCATTCTGTCACCGAACAGCTGAGTAATAAGCTTGATATAAGGTGTTTCACCGCAGCCTGCACATGCGCCGGAGAATTCGAGCATGGGCTGTGCGAACTGTGAACCCTTAACTGTATATTTGTCTGTAAGGTTATCCTTAACGGGAACACTCATAGCAAATTCCCAGTTATCCTTTTCAGCAGCAACAACCTCGTCGAAGGGCTTCATTGTGAGAGCCTGTACCTTATCGGGACAAACCTGAGCACAAACACCGCAACCGAGACAGTCAAGAGCTGAAACCTGAACGCGGAAGGTCATGCCCTCGGGAGCGTCCTTGATACCCTTAACAGGAACTGATACAAAGCCTTCGGGCTTGTTTGCAGCTTCTTCTACAGTAAGGAGAACAGGTCTGATTGCAGCATGAGGACAAACAAGTGAACACTGATTACACTGGATACACTTTGAGCTGTCCCAAACAGGAACATTAACTGCAACACCTCTCTTCTCATAAGCGGAGGTACCGGTTTCAAATGTACCATCCTCAATACCTGCGAAGGTGCTTACGGGGAGCTTGTTACCTCTCTGAGCATTAACGGGCTCAACGATGTTCTTGATAAATGCAGGAGCATTGGATTCTGCCACATTTTCATCCTTAGCATCCTTCCAGGAAGCAGGAACGTCAATCTTAACAAGAGCGTCGATAGCGCCGTCAACTGCATCACAGTTCATCTTAACGATTTCGTCACCCTTCTTGCCATAGGTCTTCTTGATAGCATCCTTGATAAGAGCTACAGCATGGTCAAATTCGATAACATTGGAGAGCTTGAAGAATGCACTCTGTGTTACCATGTTTATTCTGTTAGGTCCGAGACCTACCTTAACTGCAACATCAACAGCGTTGATGATGTAGAAGTTGATTTCATTTTCTGCAATGTATCTCTTCATTTCAGCAGGAAGCTTTTCGTCCAGCTCTTCGGGAGTCCATACACAGTTGAGCAGGAAGGTACCGCCCTTCTTGAGACCGTCAAGAATATCATACTGGTGGATATATGCGGGCTTGTGACAAGCGATATAATCTGCAGTATCCAGCAGATAAGTTGACTTGATGGGCTTCTTACCAAAACGCAGGTGAGACATTGTGATACCGCCGGATTTCTTTGAGTCATAATCAAAGTATGCCTGAGCATAAAGGTCGGTATTGTCACCGATAATCTTGATAGCGTCTTTGTTTGCACCAACAGTACCGTCGGAGCCGAATCCCCAGAACTTACAGCAGGTAGCGCCCTCGGGAGCTGTGCTGATTTTTTCGGGAAGCTCAAGTGAAAGATTTGTAACATCATCTACGATACCAACTGTAAAGCCGTTCTTGGGCTCTGCTGCGTCCAGATTGTTGTATACAGCAAGAATCTGTGTAGGTGTGGTATCCTTGGAGCCGAGACCGTATCTTCCTCCAACGATAAGGGGAGCATTCTTCTTGCCGAAGAACAGATTGCAGATATCGAGGTACAGAGGCTCGCCGAGTGAACCGGGTTCCTTTGTTCTGTCAAGAACAGCAATCTTTTCAACTGTTTCGGGGAGAACATCGAAAAAGTATTTAGCGCTGAAAGGTCTGTAAAGGTGAACCTTAACCACACCAACCTTTTCGCCCTTAGCCATAAGGTAATCAATAGTTTCTTCGATTGTTTCGCATACAGAGCCCATAGCAACGATAACCTTTGTTGCATCAGGAGCACCGTAGTAGTTGAAGGGCTTATATTCTCTGCCTGTGATTTTGGAGATTTGCTTCATGTAGTTGTTAACCACATCGGGAACAGCATCATAGAATTTGTTTGATGCTTCTCTTCCCTGGAAATAGATATCAGAGTTCTGAGCAGTACCTCTGAGTACGGGGTGCTCAGGATTAAGCGCTTTGTCCTTGAATGCCTTGAGTGCATCCCAGTCGATAAGACTCTTGAGGTCTTCGTAGTCCATAACTTCAATCTTCTGGATTTCGTGAGATGTTCTGAAACCGTCGAAGAAGTGGAGGAAAGGAACTCTGCTCTTGATGGAAGCAAGGTGAGCAAGTCCTGCAAGGTCCATTGTTTCCTGTACGGAACCTGAAGCCAGCATTGCAAAGCCTGTCTGACGGCAAGCCATTACGTCCTGGTGGTCACCGAAGATATTAAGAGCATGAGCTGCGATAGCTCTTGCACTTACATGGAAAACTGTGGGGAGCAGTTCACCTGCGATTTTGTACATATTGGGTATCATAAGGAGCAAGCCCTGTGACGCCGTAAAGGTTGTTGTAAGAGCACCTGCCTGGAGTGAACCGTGTACAGCACCTGCTGCGCCGGCCTCCGACTGCATTTCAACAACATCTACTGTCTGACCGAAAACATTTTTCAAGCCGGCAGCACTCCAAGCATCCACATGCTCTGCCATTGTGGAAGAAGGAGTAATAGGATAGATAGCAGCTACTTCTGTAAACGCATAGGCGCAATGTGCAGCAGCCTGGTTACCATCCATGGTTTTAAACTTCTTTGCCATTTTTAATGTTACCTCCTGTGTAAATTTATATAAATATAAAAAACATATATTTAACCTTACATATTATAGCACAAACATATTGATTTTTCAAATAAAAAATATTCTATTTATATATATCGAAAAAAATTTGTAGGTTTTTGATAAAAAACAGTGAATAACTGTATGCAAATTGGATATTATACTTTGTATTTTTCTTCAATAACTTGTCGTTTGCGGCAAATTTCATCCGGGCATAGCGAAGATTTCACCACTTACCGGGCAATTTCATTCCCTGAAACCGATATTTTTAGATATTGAAAATTCAAAAATTCTATGCTATACTTATTTACGCACTGATTCTATCCGAAAGAGAATAACCCTTGGAGGTGACACAATGGCACTTGACGGAGTGGCAATATCTGCGCTGGTAAAGGAGCTTAATGAAAGGCTTGCCGGTGGTAAAATAGACAAAATACATCAGCCCGAAAGGGATGAAATCATAATGCACATAAGGCATATCGGTGAAAACTCAAGATTGCTTTTGTGTGCAAATCCTACTTTTCCCAGAGTTCATCTCACAAGAATGACAAAGGAAAACCCGGCTCAACCGCCTATGTTCTGTATGCTGCTGAGAAAGCATCTTGCCGGGGGCAAAATCTTAGGCTTTGAGCAGAATGATTTTGAACGAATTATCAAAATGAATGTGGAAGCAAGCGATGAGCTTGGATTTATGGGAGTAAAATCCCTTATAATAGAAATAATGGGTAAGCATTCAAACATTATCCTTACAGATGGAAACGGCAAAATCCTCGACAGTATATATCATGTAGATATAACTGTCAGCTCCGTAAGACAGGTTCTGCCGGGGCTTATGTATGAGTTGCCCCCCTCTCAGGGCAAGGGAAATCCGCTTCTTGCAGGAGAAAATGACATAGCGGCACACCTTGACGGTTCGGAGCTTGAGCTCAAGCGACAGCTGATGAATGCATATTCCGGCATCAGCCCTATGGTTGCATCGGAGATTGTGTACCGTGCCACAGGCAGTGCAGATACCCGAGGCTGTGATGCGGTGGCAGATGTCAGGCTCAGGGCGGCACGCTGCTTTGTATATATATTTGACAAAATCCGCGCCGGGGAATATACTCCCACGGTTCTCATAAATGCCGAAAGCGGAAAAATGCTTGACTACAGCGGCATTGATATAACCATGTATGAGGAAATGGCGGTCAAAGAAACCTATGACAGCATGAGCGAGGCTCTGGACAGCTTTTATATAAAAAAAGCAACAGGTGAAAGTATGCGTCAGAAAAGCGGTGACCTGATGAAATTTGTCACCAACAACATAGACCGCTGCCGCAAGAAGCTGCAGATTCAGAATGAAACTCTGTTTAAGGTGGGCAAGAGAGATAAATACAAGCTCTACGGAGACCTGGTGACTGCAAATATTTACAGAATACAGCAGGGCATGACCGGTATTGAGGTAGAAAACTATTATTCCGAAAACGGTGAGACAGTTGCAATCGCCCTGGAATCAGACCTGACCCCGGCTCAGAATGCTCAGAAATATTATAAAAGATACAATAAGGATAAAACCGCCGAAGCGGAGACCCTTAAGCAAAAGGAGCTTAATGAAACAGAGATAGATTATTTAGAATCTGTCCAGCAGGCAATTGCTACCGCAGACTCCATGACAGAGCTTACTCAGATAAGAGATGAGCTGATTGAACAGGGCTATCTCAAAAACAAGGGCAGACTGAAAAAGAGTATGAAAACCCCTGCGCCTCAGCCTCTGCATTTTATCAGCTCTGACGGTTATGACATATATGTGGGCAAGAATAACCGCCAGAACGATTATGTGACTTTAAAAATCGGCAGAAGCACAGACCTGTGGTTCCACACAAAGGGAATACACGGCTCTCATGTTGTTGTAAAGACCGGCGATGCCGAGACAGTGCCCGACGGAACATATATCGAGGCGGCAACTCTGGCGGCATACTACAGCAAGGGCAGAAGCGGAAGCAATATTCCTGTAGACTACACCGAGGTAAAAAATGTTAAAAAGCCTTCGGGAGCCAAGCCCGGAATGGTGATTTATGTAAATTACAGCACCTTATACACAAACCCTGATGAAAAAGTCGCAGAAAAACTAAAAAATAACAAAAAAATATAAATTAGCACTTGACTTTTTTACTTGACATGTGCTACAATATCTAATGTTGACTATCTTTATACGGAGGTGAAATAAATGCCTAACATTAAATCTGCTAAGAAAAGAGTTTTAGTTATTGAGACCAAAACTTTGAGAAATCAGATGATCAAAACAAATCTTAAGACTTGCATCAAGAACTTTGAAGCTTGTGTAAACTCCGGTGATAAGGAAAAAGCACTTGCTGCTTACAAGCTCGCAGTTAAGAAGGTTGACCAGGCTGTTGCTAAGGGTATTCTCCACAAGAACACCGCATCCAGAAAGAAATCTCAGCTTGCAATCAAGCTCAACAAAATTGCATAATTTGGATTTTTTTATATAAAACCCTCATACGATTCAGTATGAGGGTTTTGTATATATTTATATCTTACCACAGGCTTTGTCCGGACAGTATATCCCAGTCAAATCTCACGGCTGCTGATTTTTGTTATCCAAAAACATACGGGCATATTTTCTCGGTGATACACCCTCATACTTTTTAAAAATTCTGCCGAAATAATTCTGATTAGAAAATCCCACCAGCTCGGCGATTTCCGATATAGATATATCACTTCCCACAAGAAAATCCTTTGCTTTGCTGATTCGTATCCGTATTATATAATCGAGGGGAGTGGTTCCTGTAGCTTCTTTAAATATATGAGAAAACCTGCTTGTGCTTATACTGCAATAATCGGCATAGTAGTCAAGGGGCAGATTTTCCATGTATTTTTCATGCATCAGAAGACATGCTTTGTCTGCAAGTGTACTGCTACTCTGACCGTTACCCGCCTTTACAGACGAAAGCCTTCTGCCGATTACCGCAAAAAGCTCCAGCGTATATGCAGCACACATCTTTTGGAAGCAGGCTTTTTTCAGAATATATTCTTTTGACATTTTTTCAAAAATTGATTTCACAGTATGACTTTTTCCTATATATATAACAGATGACATATCCAAACCTATCTCAGCAAGAAGCTCGTCACATGCTGTACCCGTAAAATGAATGTAGCAGGAAACCGCATTGTCCTCTCCTCTGAAATAATATTTTTGCGTCACGCCGGGTCTGAACAAAATCAGATTGCCCTCGTTCACCTTAACCTCCCTAGAATCTATTTCCGTATAGCAGCAACCCTGACTGATATACAAAATATGATAGTCTGCTCTGCCGTTCATACGGCAAGTACCTGTATCTCTGCCAAATCTGTATGTGATGCCGCAGCTGTTTATATGAAGATATTCATCTGAGACATATTCTGTGGTTATATAACCCTTGTACACAGCCATTTTTATCACCCCTGCATCGTATTATACAACAAACCCGCTCCATAGTCAATATAACATAGCAGGATTGTGCTAAAACTTAGCGAAATATGATATATACTATAGCTGTGATATTAAGTACAATTGATTTAAGACAGATATGCAAAAGCCGCTTTTGCTTAAATTCATCTGCACAGCGGAATATGAGAAAGGATGTTTTGTATATGAAAAAGTTAACCGCTTTGTTTCTTGCAGTTATAATGTGCCTTTCGGTCACTGTATCTGTAACAAACGCATCAGAATCAAAAACAGTATTGTACGAATACAAAGAATTTGCCGATTTCGGCACTTTTATCCGTGCAGACAAATCCGAAGTATTCGGCATCGGCGGAAAATCCGCCACTGACTCCTCGGTAAAGCTTACCCTTGCCGATTCTACCGAAAAAACAGGTTATATGGATTTATCCTGGGGCAAAATCTCCGGCACCTCCGGCGCTTATACCTGGAACAAATCCTCCTACACCGGATATCTGGTAAACGAATTCAACATATGGGCAAGCTCCGACATAACATATGTGATGGTATGTACCAATCAGAATGCCGATGTAGGCGGTAACAGCATAGCCTCTCTCACAGCCGACCGCTGGAACAGAATTACTGTTGTAACCGACAGAAGCGGAGGAACAAACACTGGAAAAACCGCAACCTATGTAAACGGTATTCAGGTAAGAAGCTGGACAGCAGATAAATTAGGCTCGCTCAACAACGGTCAGCCCCGCAATGCAATCCGCTATCTTCTGGGCGGTGCAACGGACACCATTATATATATGGACGACCTCAGGGTATATGAAACAGATTCGATGCCTGATATTGCTCCCCTCAGCCTCAGAGGCGACGGATATGCAGGTACAAACGGATATCTCAGTGTCTCAAAGGATATAAAGGTCAGCGATATCATCGCAGAGGGTGTAACTGTCAGAGCATATACAGACAGCACCTTTGCAGCCGAGGTTTCATCAGATGCCGTAATTAAAAAGGGCAATATAGTAGTGGCTGAGGATACAGAGAGCGTCCTGTGGTACTATGAGCTTAACGACTGGGACGGCATCACCTGTGTGGCGGAAGATATATCCGAAATGAGCCTTGCAAAGGCGTCTTCCGAAGCCGTGTACGGAGTGCTGGGCAAGACATGGGATGACGAAAGCATGAAGCTGACTGACTCTGACACATCTGCCTCAGATATTTTCTACAACAAGTCATGGACACCAAAAAATACTCTTTCAAACTATCTTGTATTTGAAATCAACATAGCGCCGACAGGAAGTCAGGGCTACTTTACACTGGGCACCAACGGCAATGCATCCATGTCCTTCAAGGGATATGTGGGCAGCGATATCAAGATGAATCAATGGAACAAATTCACCGTGGTATACGATATTGCAAATCAGAAATCAGATACCTATGTCAACGGCAGATTAGCCTCAAAGGGTAATACCGGAAGCTATACGGTGGGTACAAGCAACTGCATAAGATTCCTTATGGTATATACCGACGGGGACGTGTATATCGACGACCTCAATATATATGAAGCCATCGGATATCCGGAGCTTATTCCTCCGGCAGCACCCGAGGACGGCTTCGATGCCGGCTGCAGAATTATTGCAGACAGCAAAAAACAGACCCTCAGCATCAGCCCGAGCAAGACTGTTGCAGACATTGCTCCGCTTTTTGCAGAGGACAATGTGAGAGTATACAGCGACAGCAGCTGCAAAAAAGCCGTGAACAGCGATACCGCCCTGTTGCCGGGCAATATTGTAGTTGCTGAAACAGTAGACAAAACATACAGCTACTATACCATTGAGGAATACAGTGCAAACAGCATAAAAGTCATTGGCAATAGATACAATGCCGAATATAACACAATATATGACGGTGACATAAACGTTATTGCACCTGTGGAAGAAACAGGCATTATCCTTGCGGCTCAGTATGACAAAGGTGGCGCTCTTATAAAGCTCAGTATGGAAAACAGCACCGAGGGATATATCAGCACAAGCTTTTCCCCGGCAAAAAACGACAGCGGATACATAAAGCTTTTTCTCTGGGACGGCAAAGCAAGCCTGAAGCCCCTGAACAACGAAAAAGAAATACAATATACCGACGGTCAGGTAATATGCTTTTTGGGAGACAGTATCACCCAGAACGGCAAGTATATAAGAGAGTTGTATGAGCACTATCTGAGCAACGAGGATGCTATCCCCGGTGTGGAAATGTACAACTGCGGTATCCCCGGCGACAAGACCACTGAGGCGCTGGCAAGAATAGACAGCGACTGCCTGAACTATAATCCCGATGTGGTATTTGTAACCTTTGGTGTAAACCACCTTACAAAAAACTGCTATACCCCCTCGACCTATGCAAGCTATGAGACACAACGTGCAGAAATAATGGATACCTACAGAAGCGAAACAGTACAGATTATAGAAAAAATACTGGCTTCCGGTGCAAAGGCTGTGCTGTGTACACCGCCTCCTCACAATGACGAGGCAAGCGGTCTCTGCCGCAATCTTGGTCTTGAGGAAATGAGCGGTATAATCTATGAGCTTGCAGAAGAATACAACCTTGATGTGGTGGACTACTTCGGAGCAATGAAGGAGCTCGACCCTGCCGTATATATTATGTCAGACAATGTTCATCCCAACGACCTGGGTCATCATGTCATGGCACAGGCGGTGCTCAAAGCCTTTGGCTATGTGGACACAATCGACACTGGCACGGCTCTTACTCAGTTTGCCGGTACAAACGACCGCCGCCACACCGAGTCATACAACTACAGACTGGCACTTCTTGTTGACAAGCGACTGAGCAATTATGAAACAACAGAAGAGAAAAAACAGGCTGCCTACGAAACCATGCTTGCGCAGACAGACGCACACAACAAATTTATATATCAAAACTACTATGAAAACTGTGAAAGACTTGACGAAATGAAGCAGGATGTCATAGAACTCACCAAACAAACAGCATGTAAATAAAGGAGAAAAAAATGAAAAACTTACTTGAAATCAGCAATAACGGACTTACTTGTGACAACAAGCCATTTTATCTGGCTAGCGGAGATATGCATTATTTCCGTCATTTTAAATCAGGATGGGAACGCAGGCTCAGACTCATGAAGGATTTTGGACTCACTGCAGTTCAGACCTATGTTCCCTGGAATCTGCACGAACCGGAGGAAGGCATATTCTGCTTTGAGGACAACCTTGATGTGAGTGCATTTTTAGAGCTTTGCGGCAAAATCGGACTTAAAGTAATATTCCGTCCCTCAGGATATATGTGCTCCGAATGGGATTTGGGCGGTCTTCCCTATTGGCTTTTGGGCAAAAATGTTGACATCAGAACCAGCGATGAAGGCTTTATGAAATATCTTCGCAAATACTATGAGGTTCTTGCGCCCAGATTTGTACCCTATCTTTCCACCAACGGCGGTCCGATTATCGCAGTAGCGGTAGAAAATGAATACGGAAGCTTTTCCGATGACAATGAATATATCCGCGCAGTGGGAGATATGCTAAAAGAGCTTGGTGTGAATGTACCATTGCTTACGGCCAACGGAGTTGAGCCCTTCAAAATGCATCCAGGCAGCACCACGGATTACTGGACAGGTGTTGACTGTCACAGCCTTACCGAGGAAGCAATAGAAGACAAATATAAATATCAGCCGGATATGCCTATATACATAGCTGAGCTGTGGGGTGGCAGAAGCCAGCAGTGGGGAGGACATTTCCTCAGACAGACTCCCGATGCATTCTCCGAAAATTACAAAAAGCATCTGGAGCTGGGGGCATATATAAATACATATATGTTCTGCGGCGGCACAAACTTTGCCTTCCGCAACGGTGCTCTCAGAGGACGCTACGGAGCCGATGTGCCCGGTGCACCCAACAGATATATTCCATTTGCCACAAGCTACGATGTGGATGCTCCCGTAAGTGAGCACGGTGTACCCACAGAAAAATATTTTAAGTGCAAAAAAGTGCTTAAGGAATATCTTGACTCCACATACGGAGAGGGATTTTTCAGCGGAAATGAAGCAACAGATGCATCCTTTTACCCTTATGAAAGTCAGAAAGTAGAAAGCATTGCCATGACAAAATCCGCAGACCTTCTTGAAAATGCAGAAAACATAGCATCAAGGGTAAGAAAATCAGGCTTCCCAAAGACCTTTACAGACATGGAGCAGGACTACGGCTTTATGCTTTACACCACATTTGTCAAGCATACTGACAATCAGGAAAGAATACTGACAATATCAGAGCTTCAGGACAGAGCACAGATATTTGTAAACGGCGAATACAAGGGCTTTATGATGCGTGACAGAGAAACTCCTCCGGTGAAATTTTCAATTCCCGAAGAAGGAGCGCAGATAGATATTCTGGTGGAAAATATGGGACGTGTAAACTACGGAAATGCCATGCTAAAAGAATTTAAGGGAATATGCGGCAATGTCAAGCTGGATCTGATTATGGAAAACGGCGATATCTATCCCCACAACTATAATGTGAAAGCAAACTGGCTCAACATATCACTGCCCATGAAGGATTTGTCAAAAATCGACTGGTCAAAGGAAGCAAAAAAAGACCGTCCGGCATTCTATGAAGGTACCTTTGATGCAAAGCCTGGAGTTGACACCTTTGTTGATATGTCCGGCTGGGAAAAGGGCGTTGTGTGGATAAACGGCTTCAACATAGGAAGATACTGGAAAATAGGTCCCGTAGGCACACAGTATGTACCCGGTGACATTATAAAAGAGCACAACACCATAACAGTTCTGGAGCTTCACAGTCCCAACGAAACAAAAACAGTGACCCTCTCAGACAAGCCCTCTCTTGATACTATAGAAAAAACTACAGACCTTGTAGTAAATCTTGCAGGTTGAAAAAATGGGGATGTAAAAAAAGATGCAGAATGAGCAAACTGAACTCAAATGAGGCAATAGCCTCATTTGAGGGTACCCGAAGGCGTATAAGCGCTCTGCGCTTTATTTTACATCCACTTCGGCTTATCTTTCAACAATCTTTGTCCTTAGGACAATATGCTGTTTTTTCCTGTCGGGACAGTCAAGACTGTCCATAAGAATTTCAAACGCCTTATGTCCCACCTTGGTTTTGGAAGAAGTAATACTTGCAAAACGGGTGGGCATAATAAATTTAGAGCGGATATCATCAAAGCTGATTACTTCAATATTCTTCCCCTCTGTTGCCGCAAGGAATTCAAGGGCAATAATGTCGCTGAAGCAGATTGCCGCCGTGTAATCTCTGCCCGAGCTCATGGCACGGCTTATAATTTCGCCATGGTCATCGAAAGTGACAGAGAGGGTGTATATATCCTTATCTCTGAGAGCTATACCCTTTTCGTCAAAAACCTGCTTTATACCATCCAACCTCTCTACCGCGCTGGAGATATATGACGGACCATTAAACACAGCTATGCTTCTGTGACCCTTGTTTATGAGATGCTCTGCGGCAAGGTAGCCGCCGTGTCTGTCATCGCATATCACATAGTTTGTATCTATCCCATCAAAATGTCTGCCCACCAGGGCAAAGGGGATACCGCTCTGCATAAGGAAGCGCACATTATCCTCTGTTTTTTGCACGGGACAGATTATTATACCATCAACATTTTTGCTCAGAGAGGTGACGATGGCATCCTTTTCCAATGCTTCGTCCTCATTGGTATTGAGAACAAAAACAGCATAACCGCTCTCCTTTGCCACTCTTTCAATCTCCTTTACCACTATGGCAAAATGAGGGTTGGATATATCCCCCACTATGACAGATATGCACCTGCTCCTGCCCGAGCGCATAAAGCTGGCAGAGCTGTTGCGGATATATCCCATTCTGTCGGCAGTCTGCTTTATTAAATTTTTTGTTTCCTCGGATATATCGCTTTTGTCATTAAGAGCATGTGACACAGTATTGACCGATACTCCCACGACCTTTGCAATATCCGATATGGTTACTCTTTTTCCGTTCATAAATTATGTCCTTTTATTTTCACTGCATATCAATATCCGAACTCTCCGCTGAGAGAATCATCATTTTCTATCCAGTCGTTTACATCAACAACAGTATAATTTTCATGGTCGTTTCTTATAATCACCTGAGATATACCTGCATTGATAATCATTCTCTTACACATAGCACAGCTGGATGCATTCTGCACCAGCTCACCGGTTGTATAATCCTTGCCCACAAGATATATAGTAGCTCCGATAAGCTCTTTTCTTGAGGCTGATATAATGGCATTCGCTTCGGAATGTACGCTTCTGCACATCTCATAGCGCTCCCCTCTGGGTATATTCATCTTTACTCTGTGGCAAAAACCTAAGTCAAGGCAGTTTTTTCTGCCGCGGGGTGCTCCGGTGTAGCCGGTGGAAACAATTTCATCGTTGTTTACCACTATAGTGCCGTAGTTGCGGCGGAGGCAGGTGCCTCTCTCAAGCACGGTTTCCGCAATATCAAGATAGTAGTTATGTTTGTCCCTTCTTTTGTATTCCATAATCAAATATTCCTTTCAAAGTTTAATCATTTTTTGTACGGTATTCTTTAGCCTGCTGCAGCAGTTCTTTTGCATTCTGTCTGGTTATATCCGTAATTGAAGCGCCGCCCAGGGTGCGGGCAAGCTCGTTTACCCTTTCCTCCTCGGCGAGCCTTGTTACCGTAGTGACAGTTCTTTCGTCACGGACATTCTTCTGTATAAGGTAGTGCTCTCCCGCCATGGCGGCAATCTGAGGCAGATGGGTTATACACAGCACCTGCGCCTTGCGGCTCATATCATACAGCTTCGCTCCCAGGCTCTGCGCAGCATGACCGCTGACTCCCGTATCCACCTCGTCAAATATGAGTGTATCCGGTGTCTCGCAGTGAGACAGCACACTCTTTATGGCAAGCATCACTCGGGACAGCTCTCCGCCTGAAGCAATTTTTGCAAGAGGCTTGAAATCCTCTCCCACATTGGTACAGATAAGAAATTCTACATCATCTGCTCCGTCATCCTTGTAGTCACAGGGGATGATTTTTACAGAAATACGTACCTTTGACATATCCAGCTCGGAAAGCTCCTTTTCTATAAGTGCAGATATTTCCTCACCGGCTTTTTGGCGTGCATTTGTCAGTGATTTTGCCGCCTTTTCTCTGTTCTTTTCAAGCTCTGACAGCTCCTTGCCAAGCTTTTTTATCATTTCGTCGGAATTATCTATAGTATCCAACTCCACGGCGATTTTATCATAATATTCAAGTATTTCTTCAATGGTATTTCCGTATTTCCTTTTCAGATTAAAAAGCACGTCCAGCCTTTCTTCTATTTCGTCCAGCTCCGAGCGGTCGAAGCTGATATTGTCTATGTAGCGTTTGAGAGAACGCAGGCTCTCCTCTATGGCGTAGCCGGATTCTCTGAGCGAGCTGTAAATTTCGCCCAGGCTGCTGTCTATATCCGCTGCATCTTCCAGCTCATTTATACCGTTCCAGAGCATATCATATGCTGACTCCCCGTAATCTCCGCTATCGTACATCATGCTATACGCCTTATTCACACTATCGGCTATGGTCTGGGAGTTTTCCAGTATATTTCTGCGCTCCTCCAACTCCTCATCCTCACCCGGACGCAAATCAGCCTTGGATATTTCATCCACCTGAAAACGGAGCATATCCGCCCTGCGCGCCTTGTCTTGCTCATTCTGAGTAAGATTTTCCAGCTTTTCCAGGGTCTCTTTATATGCCCGGTGCAGTCCGCGGTACTCAGCTAAAAGAGGTGCAATTTCACTCTGACGGAATCTGTCTAAAAACACAATATGCGTTTTTTTAGACAGCAGGGATGTGTTGTCATGCTGTCCGTGGATGGTGATGAGGCTGTCGCCGATAATTTTAAGCATGGCAAGAGTAATGGGTGTGCCGTTTACACGGATATTGTTTTTGCCGTCAAGGGTAATTTCACGGCTTATCATCAGCTCTCCGTCCTCGGCATCTATGCCCGTGGCTTCGAGTATTTCTGCACCGGCTTCCTCACTCACGGATATAAGCGCCGAGACCCTGGCCTTTGTCTCACCGTTTCTGATAATATTTTTTGAAGCACGCTCACCCTTGAGCATATTCAGCGAGTCAATGATGATAGACTTACCGGCACCGGTCTCACCGGTGAGCACATTGAAGCCCTCGCCAAATTCTATATCCGCAGTATCTATAACCGCAATATTGTTTATTGTAAGCTGTCTTATCATAAAAATCCCTCTGTTATCTTATATATTTGGTAAGCCTTGCCACAAGCTGCTTTGCGCTCTTTTCGTTGCGTACAACTATCATCACAGTATCATCCCCGGCGATGGAGCCTATTATCTCCTCCCAGGTGAAGGAATCCAGCGCATATCCCACAGCCTGAGCCGCACCGGATATGGTCTTGAGCACAACTATATTAATGGCATAATCCACACTTACCAGGCATTGCTCAAACACGGTCTGCAGCTTGTCATTTATCTTTATATCAGTATCCTTTGCAGTGGCATATTTGTATGTACCGTTTGCAAGAGTCACCTTCATTATCCTCATTTCCTGCAGGTCACGGCTTGTTGTTGCCTGAGTCACATCAAAGCCGGCTTCCACAAGTCTGTTGGTAAGCTCTGTCTGTGTGGAAATGTCGTATTGATTTATCAGCTCAATTATCTTGCGCTGTCTGTCATTTTTTGTCATTGCATTTTCCTCCTACGCGTCGTAATGGGATATTGCTGTTAGAATACCCAAAATGATAAAACAGGATACCATAGAGCTGCCTCCGTAGCTTACAAAGGGCAGCGTGATACCCGTCAGGGGAATCATCTTGATAACTCCTCCAACAATGATAAAAGTCTGAAAAGCAAAGCTAGTTACCAAAGACACGCTCAGTGATTTGTTAAATTCGTCTTTTGCTTTAAGGGCAATCTTCATTCCTCTGTAAGAGAACATAAAGTACAGTATAATAATGGCTATACCCATAAAGAGCCCCATTTCCTCGCAGATTGCCGAGAAAATAAAGTCGGAGTGCACCTCGGGAATAAGATACGGGTCGCCGTTGCCGAGTCCGGTACCGAAAAATCCGCCGGAAGCAATGGCAATAAGGGACTGGATTATCTGATAGCCCTTGTTGGTGGCATCCGCCCAGGGGTCCATCCAGGTGGTTATACGCACCCTTATATGGTCTGTAAGAAAATAGCCGCCTATTCCGCCCACTGTTACAAGAAGCAGATTAATCAGCTTAAGGCGCAAATCGGTATCATAAAGAATCATCATTGCAAAATACATAAGCGCAAAGAGTACCGCAGTGCCCCACTCTCTCTGTATTACCAAAAATCCCAAGCACATATATACATATATCATAAGCTCCCATTCATGACGCTTTACGCCAAGCAGCCAGGTAGGCTCAGATTCCTCGGAGCTGATATTTTTTGAAAAACAGCATGCCAGGGTAAAGGCATAGAAAAGTTTGATTATCTCCGACGGCTGAAAGCTCTTACCACCTATAACAATCCAGTTTCGGGAGCCGTTTATGGTTTTGCCGAAAACAAGGGTTATTACAAACAGTGCCGCTGTCATTGCCATATATACATATGTGAGCCTGTCCCATGCACGGAAAGAGCGGAAAATATAGTATGAAGCAAACATCAGCACTATGCCCACTCCGAACCATGTCATCTGGTGGAAGCCCCTGTCCATATTAAGCCGGAACATCATTATTATTCCTATGCTTACAAGCATGGAAACCATGAGAAAAAGATATCCGTCGCCCATATCGGCAAAGTACATAACAGTATACACTGCAAGATTTATTCCGCACATGACAAGTCCTGCATAAATAACATTTACATTATATTCGCCGTTGAACATAAACACCAGCAAAAATCCTAAGATGTCTATAAGCTCAACCAGCAATATTGGTTTTAATCTTGATTTAGTCATATACAGGTCTCCTCAGACTGTTCCGTCTACAAACAAAAAGCTCAGGTCGCCAAAGGTAATCTTATCGTTATCCTTAAGCCTTACAGGACGGGAACCCAGTTCCTTGCCGTTAACAAAGGTACCGTTGGTGCTGCCCAGATCCTCTATGTAGAATTTATCCTCAACATAGGTTATCCGAGCGTGCTCTTTTGACAGGTACGGATTGTTTATATATATATCGCATTTTTTGCTTCTGCCGAGAACCGTATTTTCTCGTACAGAATAGCTCTCGTATACTCTGAAATTCAACTCCTTACGAAGATTTATAAGCTTGAGATAGCCGTAGCCCTCGTCCTCGGCTATACTCATTCTTTTGGCATCGGATATATCCAGATATACAAGACGTACAACAGAATATATAAAAATATATACTGCTATGACAAAAGCATATTTGATTACATCTGAGATTATTGCATACATATAAAACCCTCCTTGTATTTTTAAAACGAGCTTTTCAGTTTCTATTACCCGGAAAGCATAATATACTGATGTTGTGTCCTCCGGGATTTGGAAAAATCATGATTTTCGAGTAATAATTAAACACCGAAAAAGCATATATTTTCGATATTTGCAGTGATTTTATCAGCTCGAGAGAACCGTCCCTCTGATTACATATCAAGCGGTGAGGAAATATCCCCCTCTTTGATATCACGGCTTATGAATCTGCCGACTGCGGGGTCATAGTAGCGTGCACGGAGATAGTACATACCGAGCTCATCGTCATAGTATTCTCCGGCATATTTTATGGGGTTGTCAACCGCCTCTGTCTGTGAAAGGATATTGCCCTATGGGTCATACTCATAGGTATTGTTTTAGGGGGCGTGCCTGTTTTTACATATATCCAATTTGTAGTTTGTAAAAATGTGTAAAATGAGGCATGTCCCCAATCACACCAATCACACGCAAAAATATGTTTTTTCTTTAGTCAACAATTCAAGACATTCTTTTTTGTATTTCAAAAATTCTTCTTTGGTAATTACGCCATCTGCTACCATTGCATCGTCCGAAAGTTGAGATAGACAAAAGTATTTTAACTCAAACCATGGTGAATAATTTAGAACTTTTGTTAATAAAGATACAGCAATATCAAATTTATAACAAAGTTTTAATACGTGAACATATGCTTTAATATTAGCTTCATTCAAAAAATCAAACGGTATATTATCATAATATGAACATGAAATTTCTGCATCTGCAAAATCAAGTGTGCAAATTGATTTCATATAATAAACGGTAGCTAACAAAAGATTTTTTTCAATTCCAGTACACTCTTTTTCGATTTTTTTTATCCACTTTTCACTTTTATTTACAATATCTGTTTTTTTCCCTGCTAATAATTTATGTTGTTCGTTTAAAATCTCATTAATCATAATATACCTTCTTCATAAAATTTATTTAAATATAGTAAATGCATCAGTTATTTTTTCAATTCCCTCAGCAGTTTTATTTATTATTACTTTGACTGTTTCCCCAACCTTAGAAAAATAGCAAACAATTTCCTGAACATATCTTCCATTTCCGACATCTTTCCATTCTCCTCTTGTGCCGTTTTTTATCACTTCATTTATTATAGGAATAAGATTTTCAAAACCATTAGGATCATTAGGATCAATACCGAACTTTCTCCAACCATTTTCATGGCTATTATTTGTTCCATGCAAAATATGATGTTTTCTATTTTCTTCAATATTGTTTACTAGGTGGTTAACATTATATATCTCACCAACCGTCACAGTTGTTAAAACAATTAAACTTAATAATCCTAATACAGCATAGGTGATTGTAAATGATTCCCCACTCGGATCCACATACTTAACCGGATTATTCCTGCAATACACATACCGGTTCATATCAAGCGGTGAGGAAATATCCCCCTCTTTGATATCACGGCTTATGAATCTGCCGACTGCAGGGTCATAGTAGCGTGCACGGAGATAGTACATACCGAGCTCATCGTCATAGTATTCTCCGGCATATTTTATGGGGTTGTCAACTGCCTCTGTCTGCGAACGGATATTGCCCCATGGGTCATACTCATAGGTATTGACTATGTTACCTGTGCTGTCTGCCATACCAACCACATCACCACAACACGAAGGGACGGTTCTCTCGTGTTCTTGAATTGGTTAATCCAACACAACAGAATCATTCATAAGATGTTGAAAAGGTGCATAAATTCGCTGTTTATAGCGTTTGTTAGCAGCACGAGAGAACCGTCCCTCTGACTAAAGAAAATCATACTAATTTGTTAAATCCACTATATATACGCTGAATTATTTATAGATTTCCTGATCACCTATATATTTATCAACAAATCTCCATCTTACTTTTTCTGCACATAACCAAGTTCCATCATACTGTTCTCTTTCTTCCTTAAACCAATCAGAATCTCCCCAATATATATATCCGTTTTCAAAGAACATTGTTGCATCAAGTATTTCACAGGTATACGTCTCAGTATTAGGGGCTAAATTCAATTTTATCAAACTAGAAAATTCAATTTCAATGGTTGAATTTTTTTCGCATTGCCTTTGAAAAACAACATACAGTTTTCTTTTATCGTTTATTGGGTACATTTCCAAATCTTGATTTACAAAAGCCCCACTAATGTATCTCAACTCTTTCAAACAACAGTCATGAAATCCATCATATAATTCAACAAAATAAGTTAAATCCTTATCTGTAATAATTTCATTCCATACTGACATTTTATAAACCTCCAATTCAAATTTAATTTCCCGGAAGATCAACCGGAACCCCATAATAATATCCAGCAAGTTCAACTATGGTAATTAATCCTCCTAACAATGCTGCTCCCCAAGAAAACTCACTTGGAACAGGTTGTGCCGGGCCTCGCACTCCATCTTTCCATTCATGTTCATGTGGAAATTCGTGGTTAGCACCACCATGATTATAATCTCTATCCTTAACAGGTTGACCATCAGGTCCATATTCTCTTTCTTGTTTCACACTTCCATCAGGGTTATATATTTTTCCTGTCGAATTTGGCTTCCCTGACAAAGGTAAACTATTTGCCAAAGCAATTGATATTGGATGTGCTTTATCATATATTCCCGAAATATTTATACGTTGACCAACTTGTATTCTTGAAGGATCACCTGTATAATTCATTTTTGTCCATGCATTTGCATTCCCGACTTCTGACAAAGCAATTCCAGACAATGTATCACCTGATTCAATCACTGCGTACACTTGTCCATTAGCAGCTTTTTCAAGATAATACATTCCACTCGGATCCACATACTTAACCGGATTATTCCTGCAATACACATACCGGTTCATATCAAGCGGTGAAGAAATATCGCCCTCTTTTATATCACGGCTTATGAATCTGCCAACTTGTGGGTCATAGTAACGTGCACGGAGATAGTACATACCCAGTTCATCGTCATAATACTCTCCGGCATATTTTATGGGGTGCCCACCGTCTCTATCTGTGAAAGAATATTGCCCCAGGGGTCATATTCATAGGTATTGACTACGGTGCCTGTGCTGTCTGTCATGCCTACAACATCGCCATGGGCATTGTAGATATAGTAATACCAGTTGTCTCCCGATTTCCTTGCAAGAGGCTGATGTCCCCATATTATCTCATCGGTTATAGCGCTGTCGGCATCGGCTTCGGCTATTACATTGTTGTTTATATCCACAACATACTGCTTATCGTCCTTGGCTAATCTTATGCCGTTGGCATCATAAGTATAGCTATGGGTATTTGTTCCGTCGGTACAACACGAAGGGACGGTTCTCTCGTGTTCTTGAATTTGGTTAATCCGACACAACAAAATCATTCATAAAATGTTGAAAAGGTGCAAAAATTCGCTGTTTGTAGCGTTTTTCAGTAGCACGAGAGAACCGTCCCTCTGATTAGTCCGCTGTTTATAGCGTTTGTTAGCAGCACGAGAGAACCGTCCCTCTGATTACGCGAGATCACTTGTGTTGTGTCAACGAATATATGGCCATATAAACCCATCCGCACTTCCGATTTTTGACCATACTGTCCGTTCCCATTTATCATATTTCCATTTACCATTTAGCTTTGAAAAAGACAATATATTACCCCCAGTACGATTTGCAGAAACAAAATATACTTGTGCTGTATCACTTGTATAATTCAATACTTTTAAATATTCAATATTTCCTATCATGGTGTTTTCCCGATAGACAATATCAAATTGATTACCATATTTAGAAGTCAGAATTTCACACTTTAAAATTGAGCCCACCCAAACAACAAAAAAAAGAATTAAAGTAACTATAAAAGTTCTTATTAAAATTTTTTTCACAATAATCCCCCTATTCTAACCCGAGCAAATCTCGTACAAGGTAATAATTTTCTTTTGCAAAATCCCCAAATGGATTGGAAACAGGATTGGAATGTGGTGGATTTAATTCTCCCTGGTTGTATAGCGTTGCCAAAATAGCTGTTCGTCCGTCAATTTCTGGGTATACACTTTCCCAACGATCTTGATAGTACCTCAAATAAGCGGCTGCATACTTGCATACTTAATGTTTATTTCTGGATTTTCTAAAGCCTTTTCTCTTGCCATTTGTTCCGTTCCACAACACGAAGGGACGGTTCTCTCGCAACACGAAGGGACGGTTCTCTCGTGTTCTTGAATTTGGTTAATCCGACACAACAGAATCATTCATAAGATGTTGAAAAGGTGCATAAATTCGCTGTTTGTAGCATTTTTCAGTAGTACGAGAGAACCGTCCCTCTAATACTAATTTGTACTATATTGATATGAATTACCACCAATTCGATTAATTGTCTTAATTCCATCTAAAAAACTATCTGAATTGTCATTTACAAACATGATTCCTTGTTCATCATCTACAGAGCCGCTTATAACAAAATATAT
>JAFUPN010000030.1 GCA_017481205.1 Clostridia bacterium
GCAGTTGGGCAGTGGTTCCAACTGGGTTGGTGTTCACCTCATTACATATTTTGCTCTTCATAAATACTTTATTGAAGGCAAACGTCCTGTACCTAGTTTTCTATTCATAGATCAGCCTTCACAGGTTTACTTCCCGTCTGAGACAAACGAACAGCAAACTGATTGGGATGAAGTAAATAAAATGTATCGGTTTATTCATGAGCGAGTACAGGAGTTAAATGGTGAGCTTCAAGTTATTATTGTCGATCACGCCAACCTCGATAATGATGCTTTCCGCAAGAATACTATTGAGACCTGGCTGTCCAAAGATAATAGTCTTGTCCCCAATGATTGGCTCATTGAAAATTAAGCCCAGCAATTTTTGATGAGTGGCCGCTTAACTAAATAATCTAAACACTGATGCCCGGGGAGCCTATCTGGCCTTCCGGGTATTGTTTACATTAAGCGTGGCGATATACATAAGACCTTGATATCCTCAGCATTTTTGCCACGTCTCTCTGGGTATAGGGATATCCGTCCGCCAGCCCGTAGCGGAGCTCAATTATTTTTTTCTCCCTGGATGTCAGTATGTATTTCATGCTTTCTGCAAGGGCACTCATCTGCAGCCTTGTGTCCACCTCGTCAAAAACATTTTCCGCTGTGTCGCTTAGCTTATCGATAAGGGTTATTTCCTTGCCGTCCTTGTCTTTTCCCACAGGGTCCTGGAGCAATACCTCATTTTGCCGCTTTTTGTTTGCGCGAAGGCTCATGAGTATTTCGTTGTCAATGCACCGCGCCGCATAGGTGGCAAGGCGGGTTCCCTTGTTGGGCTTAAAGGTGGATATAGCTTTTATCAGACCTATTGTGCCTATGGATATCAGGTCGTCTGTCTCCGCATCACCGGAGGAGTATTTTTTTACCACATGGGCAACCAACCTCAGGTTGCGCTCAATAAGTATGTTTCTGGCGTCCTTGTCTCCCTCGGCGTATTTTTGCAGATACTCTTTTTCTTCCTTTGCCGATAGCGGCATCTGAAATGAGCTTATTCCCGAAACATATGAAATCATGAAGACCATGTTTGGCAATGCATAGAATAATGAAAGGATAATAGAAAGCAATAAAAAAACACCTCCGGATTTATTATATGAAGCATTTAGGTTGTCTGTGCAAGTACAATTTTTATATACAAATATGAGTTTTAGACTAAAAAAAACAAATTCTGTAGTATTGTTTTTTCTTTTATTGTTTGATATAATTATGCTATATTGATGTAATTGTCTTTGTTATTAGGTTTTGTCGGCTTTCCACCGACAAAATCACCAAAAGTAAGGAGGAAAAACATGAAGAAAATTATTTCAACGGTTCTGGCGCTGACAATGGTTTCCAACATAGCTATGACAGCTGTGGCGGATGATATTGCCGATGCCGGAGCAACAGAAACTGTCATTGAAGTGACAGATGGCAATTCACAGGCAGATCAGATATCTGAAGACATAACTGAGGATATCCCGGCTGAAGAAACAGAAGTTATAAACTACACCGATTCTGAAGATGACTCAGCTGAGCTCTTCGGTGACGGTAATGTGGTTTTAAAACAGTCTCCTGACACAATCGAAAAGGTTGTTGCCAATATTGAGGATATGCCTACGGGAACTCTTTCCCTGGCAACTCATCAGGGCGAGAACTTTAAGGTTGTTATGAACAGCACCTATGCTGCATATGAGCATTTCAGCATAGAAGAAGAGGCTGACGGAAATAAGTTTATCCGTATGGCTGCTGATCAGTTCATATATCAGGACAATCCAAGCTCGAAGGTTGAGTTTACTCCCGTATCTGCTAAAGATGTGGTTGTATCCTACAGATTCAGATTTAATAAATATACAAAAGACTGGATCGCAACTCCTATTGGTTCAAGTAGAGCGGATATATTCCTTTCCAACAATAAGATGGGCATGAACTACGGCTATGGCGATTTTAAAAACGGCACCGGCAATGTTGCCGCATATAAGGCAAGATTTCAGGAGCTCTACGGCCAAGCACCCTCAAGCCAGGAATGGGATTTTGTAAAGTCGATTGAGGAGGGCGTGTGGTACAATGTAGAAGTTACTGCTCACCTCGACACTGTTGCAAACGGCGGACAGTGCTATGACTTGGTTATAAAGAGTGATGATAATGCAGAGTCTCCCGTGGACGTTGCTATAGATTCTATACCTTTCCGTACAGCATCAGGCTCAGCACTTTCATCAATAGGTTCACTCAGTTTTATCGCACCTCACATGGACAACGCTTGGGTTGATGCAAACGACCACAGCAAGGGACGTTATTCTCAGGAATATGCACTGGATATAGACGACATGGTATCATATGCAGTTCCCGAGGAAGCATTCTACTTTGACGTAACAGGTCCCGAGACACTTTCTCACGGCTTCAACACCATAGTTACTTCCTATGACAACCGCCTCGGCAGCGACAAGGCTGTTAAGGAATATATTGCAATCAGCGAGGACGGCGTGCTTAAAGAGGTTGTTGAAAACACCTTTTTCGCATCAGGCGAGGGCAAGGATGAGTTTGAATTTATATTCGATGAGTCAGCTTACACAGGCGAGGTAACCTACGATGTGTTTGTCCTTGACGGCGATACCAACGCAAACCTCACCGTTAAAGGCGGCGAGGGTGGCACAGCTCCTTCCGGTAGCTTTGTTACCACAGAGCTTGGCTACGGCAGGATAATTGCAAATGTGGCTTCTACCGATACATATAATGCAGGCTTTGTTACCGTTCGCAACAGCGACGGAGACATTGTATATATGGCAGATGCTGATTTTTCAGAAAGCTCCTCTATAGAATATATAGTTCCCGAGGAAACACCCGAGGGCAATTTCACTTTTGAAGTTACAGTATCAAATGCAGACGGCGATGCAAAGACCGAAACTGCAGATATTGAATACAGAAAGGATTCGTTTATCGTAGAGCAGTTTAATGCAGAAAACGCAGATATCGGCGCTCTTATCGCAGCCTACGGCGAGGCTATGGGTCTTGACCTTGGCGGCGAATATGCAACCAAGTCTGTATATATGGATAATATTATTGCAAAGGCGGCTCCCTTTGCAGATGCAGATGCTATAAGAAGCGCTTTTGCCGAGGCAGAGGCTGCAGCTTCGCAGCTCTCCGGCGACTTTACAAAAGTAACAGTCAAGGAATCGGGAAATCAGATTTCAAGAACCATTATTGACTTTGAAAACTTCCCCACAGGCAGCTATAACTCCACTGTTGAGAAGATAGACGATGTAACTGTAAACGAAAACTACCCTGATTATGCATCAAGCGATATTATCAGCGAAAACGGCAATAAATATATCAGACTGACTCAGAAAGCGGGCTACACTGCTTCAAGCACAAAAACATCTATTAATCTTGGCTGCAACTACGCTACTGTTCCCGCAACCTATAAGGGTACTGTTTCATACAAAATGAAATTTGATACCCTGACTTCCGGCTGGCATGTATTTAATGTGGGTGGCAATCTGGCTTCCCTGTATATGTCCGGCAAAAAATTCGGTCTTAACTATGGTTCAGGTCATGCTTCAGGACTGGCACAGGAGATATTCTCCGATGCTGTTCAGAGCGGCGTATGGTACGAAATGGTATTTGATATAGACTTTGCGTCAAAGACCTTTAACCTTAATGTTTATAATGAAGACGGCACCCTCTTTGCTACTACCGAGTCAATCCAGAAGGATTGCCCCTTCAGAGCCAGTGCAAATTCAATGCATGTCTATATATCACCCTCCGAGCCTGTAGGCGGCTCCACGGTTGATTCCGTAATATGTGTTGACGATATCACATCAATTGCATATGACCCCAACAATGCTACTCTCAGCTACAAGGCTTCCGGAACAAAGGACCTTATGCCCGGTGAAAATATCATAACAGTTGACTTTGACAGCCTCCTTACAGAGGATAAGACTATTAAGGCATATATCCCCGTATATATTGACGGACAGCTTGTTGATATCGTTACCGATACAGTAACAGCTGAGGCAGGCAAGCAGTCAACAGAAAAAATCTCGTTGAATATCCCCGATGAATATCTTGCAGACGGCGCAAAGGTAAGCTATGAGCTGTATATGCTGGAAAAGCTCGGCGGATACAACTACACAGCCGCATCTCAGGTTACAGATGATAGTATGATGGATGCAGCACTCAAAGCAGATTTTGATGAAAAGCTGCTCAACATCACCTCCGAGGGCAATCTTGACAATGCGGTGGTTATACTCCTGACTCCCGGAAAGACTCTTGCAGATGCCGAGGCAGATCCTATTTCTTCTATTATATATATGTCAGAAGAGGCAACCGGCAGTGTTGATATTTCAATACCCGTTCCCGATAGCTTCGGAGCAGGCGAATATACAGCAGTTGTAGCCGGTCAGGATGCCGGCGGCGGTGTGTTTACTATCGAATCCGGTGCTTATTACTGCGGCAACGAAATGGTTGACACAATTATTGCAGATTTCAATGCAGTAACCGCAGAAACCGCAGAAGCTGTTATCAATAAATATCTGACAGAATATCCCGTGCTTTCAGCAGTAGACTCCGGCTTTGCTTCATACTATGAGGCAAACAAGGATATCCTCAACAGACTTGCGGTTGAGGGCAAGCCCTATACAAAGGTGGCGGATATTATTGCAGCCTTTAATAAGGCATATGCGATTGATGCGCTCAAAGCTGCAGACAATAAGGACAGCTTTGCAAAGATATTTGAGGAAAATGCTTCTTCCTATGGTATTGATGTGACTTCAAGCGACTATGAGAATAATAAGTCTGCTGTTATTGACGGTATGTATGCCGCAAAGGACAGCCTGACTATTGACAATATCAAGGCAACCTATGAGGATATACTGGTAGTGCTTACATTCAATCAGATTACCAAGGATACAGCTGCAGATGCAATAGAGACATATGCAGACATTCTCGGTCTTGACCTTACTACCGAGTATGCAGAGTATCCCAAGCTTGTTATTGCAGAGTTTGTAAAGGCAATGCCCTTTGCAGACAAGGCGGCTATTCAGACAGCCTTTAACAATGCAGTGGCAGAAATCTCCAAGCTGGACGGTGATTATACAGAAACTGTAATCAAGCAGTCTGTTGCTCAGGAAGTGGTTTATGCTATGGACTTTAATGACATGGGTAGCACAGCAGACCTTAACAGCAAAATCATTACCTATGCAATCAGTGATGCAACAGTGGGCTCTGTAGAAATTGCCCAGGAGGCAGACGGAAACAAATACTTCCTTATGAAGCAGGAGGACGGCTACACTCCAGCTTCAGGCGACGCATATGCAGTAGGCGCTTCCTACAAGGGCTCTGCCGCAGTGGGCAGCAGTTGGGGAACGGCTCGTACAGAGGCTAAGATAGGCTTCTCTTACAGGGTTAAGTTTGAAGGAATTGCAACCGCAGGCTGGACTTATCTCCAGATAAACAACGTGTCATCACTTTATATTACATCCACACGTAAGTTTGGTATCAACGGCAGCGGAAATCAGACAGGAAGCTTCGGTAATATATCCGTAGATGATGGTAAGTGGTATAATATTGACTATGTTATCGACTTTAATGCAAAAACCTATGATTTGACCATTACAGATGAGAGCGGCAATTCCCAGACTCTCACAGACAGAGCATTCCGTGGCTCTGCAACAGACATCGCCTTTGCACCCTGGACAGACCAGTATAAGAATAACGGCGCAAAGAGCTATGTGGCAATAGACGATATCACAACCACAGTTATGGCAAACAATGCGCTTACCTATACAGCAACCGGTACAAAGGATCTTCTCCCCGGAGAAAATGTGATTTACTTTGACTTTAACAATACAAACATTTATGAGGAAGTACCCACAATCTATATCCCCATATATGTAAACGGTGTTCTTGAAAGAATTGTTACAGACAGACTTGTTATCGGATCCGGTGAGGCAACCTCCAAGGAAGTAATCTTTGAGATAGACCCGGCTTTGCTTGCAAAAAATGATGTGACATATGATGTTCTTGTACTCTCAGATATAGGTGGCTTTAACTACACACCGGAAAGTAAGGTAGAGCTTAAGGGCAATGAAGCTTCAATTACAGCAGCCTTTGACGCAGATTTTGACAGCAAGCTTCTTAAGATATCAACCTCTGCAGAATATCTCGACAATATGACAATAACTGTTATCGGTCCCGATAAGGATTTGAGCGATGCAAGTGCAGACCCTGATGCAAACGTTGTATATCTGGCAGAGACAGACGCCGGCGAAGTTGTGAAGAGCGGTAGTAAGGAAACAGCAGAGCGTACACAGACTATTGAGGTTGATGTAAACAAAAAATTCGGCTCCGGTATTTACACACTGGTTGTTGCCGGACAGGATATCAACAAAAATCTCATTTATGCCGAAGTACCTGTTTATTACAGCGGCGACGCAGTTACGGATGAATTTATGGCTGACTTCAACAATGCGACAGAAGCAAATATTGAAGCAGTGGTTGACAAATATCTGACAACCTATCCCATACTTACCTCTCAGGATGAGGAACTACCCGCATACTATGAGGAAAACAAGGCTGTAATCAATGCAGCATTCCTTGAGTCCAAGCCATATTCAAAGCCCTCTGATATTATCAACACAGTGTTCTCGGTATACTATGCAGATGCGCTTATTGCGGCAGAAACCGAGGAGGAATTTACAGAAATTTTTGATGCAAATGCTCATTACTTCGGCATTAGCTTCTCAGGCGGACACTATGAGGCAAACAAGGCTGAGGTTATTGACAGACTCTTTGCCGCTCAGGATGATATCACAGCAACAGAGCTTAAGGATATGTATGACGAGGCTCTGATGATTGCTCGCTTTAACAGTGCGGGCGCAACAACAATTGAGTCTGTGCTCAACGACTATAACGAGGTTCTCGGTCTTGACTTTGACAAGACAGACTATACCGACAAGGAATATCTTGCATTCCGCAAGGAGCTTACAAAACAGGGTCTTACATATGATTCTGTAGAAGATATTCTGAAGGCATATGACGATGCTGTAGACGCGGCAGAGGATGCAGATGATGACTCTACTTCAGGCGGCGGCTCCGGCGGTGGCGGCAGCTCAAAGCCCAATAAGGTTGTAGGTGGCTCTGTAAGCACCGGCAGTACCGGCGGAACAGTAAATGTTGGTCTTAATGCACCTTATGTTGAAAGCGAGACAAAGCTTGCAGCAAGCGCAACAGGCTTTGTAGACCTGATTGATGTTGATTGGGCAATTGAGAGTATCAATGCTCTTAAGAATATGGGTGTTGTAAACGGTGTTGATGCAACTCACTTCAACCCCAATGCAAACGTAACAAGAGAAGAATTTGCAAAGATGATTGTTGCAGCCTTTAAGGTAGAAGGCACAGGCAAGACCTTTGCCGATGCACCCGAGGGTCAGTGGTACACGCCTTTCGTAAATGCACTTGCAAGCGCAGGCATTGCAGACGGTGTGGGCAACGGCAGCTTCGGAGTTGGTCAGACAATCACCCGTCAGGATGCGGCAGTTATTCTTGACAAGGCTTCTCAGTATGCAAATGTAGAATATGACTGGGATGTATCTGCTCTGTATATCTTTACAGACTATGTTGCAGATTACGCAAAACAGAGTATCCAGAAGCTGTATCAGGCAGGAGTTGTAAACGGAACCTCCGCAACAACCTTCAGCTCAACTGATACACTCACAAGAGCTCAGGCTGCAAAAATGATTTACTACATGCTGCAGCTGGGCAATAAGTAAGGGAGGTACAGTATATGAAGTTTATGAAAAAATTCAGAATAATAGCTGCAACGCTGGTTCTTATGCTGGCGTGTCAGTGCTTCGCACCTGCATCCTTCGCTGCAGCTCCCGCTAATAAAGCAGAGCTTTATAATGAAACTGCAGATTATCTTTTGAAGATAGGAGCTGTCACAGGTACATTTGAAGGTGTGGACTTTATGAGCACACTGACAAGAAAGGATATGGCTTCTATCCTTTCAAAGCTTATTCAGGTTAATCACGTAATGCCCGCTCCGTCAGCAGACCCTGCGGGCGACGTGAAGATGAAAAATGCCGAGCAGGCAATGGATGTTTTCATCATGACAGCATACGATGTTATGCCCCTTGATGAAAACGGCAATTTCCGCCCAGGTGCTTATGCAACCCTAGACGAGGTTAAATATGCTTTTGCATCGCTCCTTGGTTATGTAAACTATGCCAAGGCAACAGGTCTCGGCGAGGCAGAGCTCAGCAAGCTTATTGCAAAAACAGACCTGCTTGAGGGAATTACTCTTGCAGACAGCGATATGCTTACAAAAGCAGATTTCCTTGTTATCCTTAGGAATGCCCTTGACGAAGAGATGATTTATCAGACTCTCTTCTCAGGCACAGCGGTTGAGTTTGACAAAAACACAGAAGTAACCATGATGGAGGAGTATCTCAATATTGTTGTATACGAAGGTATGGTTACTGCAAATAAGCATACCTCAATTTTCGAGCCCACAGGTCTTGATACAGACCAGGTGCTCATCGAGGGCTACCTGGTGTATACCGGCGATACCAATATAGCTGATTATATCGGAACCAATGTTGAGGTGTATGTACAGGAAGACCCCAATACAGAAAAGGGTACTGCTGTTCTGGTTAATTATGCGTCTGATGTAAATGTACTTACAATTGCCGCAGAGGACCTTATGGCAGACAAGGCTTCCTTCAGCCTTACAAGCATTGCATATGCCGATGAAAAAGGCAAGCTGAAAACCGCAAAGGTTTCTCCCACGGCAAGTTATTTCTACAACGGCAGAATGTGCGACCTGACAAAAGATGATTTTGATATAAACAACGGAGCGGTTACTCTTGTATCCAACAACGGCGGCTCTACATATGATGTTGTCAAGATAGATACATATGAAAACTATATTGTTGATTATGTGTTTGAAGAAGGCGACAGTGTGGTTGTTTATGCAAAGGGTGAAATAATCGATGCAAAAACAGGCAACTACGAAAAGAAGGTGCTTGACCTCAGCGAAACCGGTGAGGACGGAATCAGATATATCGATATCCGCCGTTCAAACGGAAGAGTTGTTAAGGCATCACAGCTTAAGAACGGCAATATCCTTTCTGCATATGTAAGTAAGGATGGCGGCTATATAAAGGCTGTGCTCTCCACAACAATTATTGAAGGTGAAATCACCGGAATTGACGAATCAGATGTAAGAACTGTTTTTTCAATAAACGGCGCGCAATATCCTGCGTTCTTCTTCGGAACAGACTGGAGCTATGCAGGCGATTTATATGAAGATATGTATCCCCGTATGGGAACCGAGGGTGAGTTCTATATTGATGCAAGCGGCTATATAGCTTTCATCGAGCCCAAAATCGTTACAACACGTTACGGCTTTGTTACCGGTGTTGTTAAGGAAAGCTCAATGTCTCAGGAGGTAAAAATCCAGCTTCTTGATGAGGACGGATATATAGCAGAGCTTGATATCCCCGAAAAAGGTATTAAGATTAATAACTATGACGGTACAGCTTCTTATACAAAGCCGGCTGATATCTATGAACTGCTTTGTGGCAATGACCAGCTTGTTCAGTATTCCGTAAACAGCGACGGAAAGCTCAAAAAGCTTAATATCGCTCAGGATGTTGCCTCAGCTCCCGGCACTGTGTTTGACTCCTATAATGAGAGAATATTTACTCTCGACGGTTACACAGCTTCGGCAACCTACTACAGCACATACTACAATTTTGGTTCAAACCTTCTTAAAGCTCCTTCATCCTCAACCAAGATATTTATGCTTGAGGCGGACTCTGTAGAAACCACATCAAAGGGTATTGATGTAAAGGCTGACGGTGTATATACAACCACACTCGGTAAGATAAAAGACGGAACAAGCCTCAGCGATATCAAGTATTATGACCTTGACGATGCATTCACTGCTTCTGCAATGGTTACAACCGTGCCTGTGTTTGATACAGCAAATGCAAATGCTGACCAGAGAATGTATGTGTTTGACGAAGTTTCACGCAAGCTTAATGAAGAAGGCGATGAAGTAACAAGCGTGTCACTCTGGATAAGAGGAAGCAAAAAGTCATATGTTCTTGATGAAAATGCTACTGTAGATGAATTCGCCAAGGGCGATGTTGCAGCAGTATATTTCAATCTTGATAACGAAATTATCAAAATTTCCAATATCAAGAAAGAAATCGAAGACAGCAATCTTACCGGTAAGGTAACGTACAACCGCGGCGGCTCTGAAGAATATGCTTACGGTTATATCGGTAAGGCTTATGTTGTTTCATACAACAATGAAAGAATGGTATATGTACAGAATATTGAGGACTCTGTATCAATATCCACCTTAAAATCTATCTATCTCCGCTCACCCATAGTTTATGAAGTAAGCGAAGGCGACAGAAATGTTGAAATCAAGACATCATCACTTGCTAATATGCCAAAAACAGAAGAGCCTGATGAAAATTCTCTCGTTTATTTCTTCTCAAATCAGGGAAGAGTAGAAGATATTATAATATACAGATAAGGAGGAAATAGTATGAAATCAAAAAGATTAATCGCACTTTTACTCAGCGCACTTATGATTCTGCAGTGTACTATAACTTCCACTGTATTTGCTGCAGAGTTGGAAACAGTTGTTTATGAACAGGATTTTGAGGATGTATCCGCCGAAGGCCTTGTTACAAAGGTAGGCAAGGCTAAGGGCGATATTGTAAAGGATGCCGACTACGGCAAATCCCTTATGCTCCAAACTACCGATACTGCAGGAGACAAGGCAAATTTTGCTCCAACATTCTCCAAGACACTGGACAAATCCGGTACAATCTCATTCAGTATTAAATATGCTAAGTCAAATGACTGGACTTCCATATACTTTGGAGGCTCCATAAACCTTTATCTCAACGGCGGAAGACTTGGTTCACACCTTGGCTCAACCCAGCCTAACCATGGTACACTCTCTGCCGGTGAGTGGCATGATATTGACATAAATTTCGACGTACCTGCAGGTGTGTATACCGTATCTGTAGACTACGAGGTAGTTGCAAAGGATATTAAGTTCAGAAGCGCAGCTCCCTTCAAGGGTGTTACAATCAATGTTGATAAGGTAAACAACGAAATTTATTTTGATAATTTCCGCGTAACCTACAAAAACTCAACAGCAGGCAAAAAGGTTGAGACTCCAAAGGAAGAAACCAAGGTGGAAACACCTGCTGTACAGGAACCTGAGAGGACCATGATAGAAGCAGCAGAGGGTGAGACAATCACCGTTGCCAAGGCAGATACCTTCATCGGTATGGCAGGCAGAACCTCTGCTCAGGGTAAGAGCGGTTCTGTTCAGGTAACTCATGACAATGCTTCTAATGAAAAGATGGCATTCTTTAAGTTTGACGCTCCCCAGGTTCCCGAGGGCAAGAAAGCATATTTCAACCTCTGGCTCCAGGATGCAAGCTACAAGCTGGAAAAGGATGTTTACACTGTTTTTGCAACAGAAACCAACTGGGATGAAGACCTGTTCTATGCAGACGATTATATCAAGCTTACAGATACCGTCGGCAGAAAGGTGTTCAACAAGGACGCTGCAAAGCAGTGGATTAAGATTGATATTACTGACTATGTAAGAGAAAATTCAGGCAAGGAAATCTCCCTCTCTCTGAGAGGTACCGACGCTACTGTAAACAGCAGCAACGTAGGTCAACTTACTTTTGACTCAATTCAGAATATCTGCAAGCCCAACATTCTGGTTTGCGACCCCATCGCAGAGCTTGAGCCCGTTATCGAAAAGGGAGAAGAGATGGATGAGCCTGTGGCAAGCAGCATCAGCTTTGCAGGCATGTCAAATGTAAATAAGCTTGACGAAATCAATATGCTGGTAATCGGCGGTGCCAAGGCAGATATTGCCAAGTACGACGATATATACGGCGACTTTGCAGACAAGGTGGCAGTAGCTACCGGCGCAAAGGTTAATTATATAAACAAGGCTATGGAAGGACTCGACCAGGCAGCGGCGGTTTCCAATGCGGGCGGTCTTAATGAAGACCAGGTTGCAGACCTTATAGTAGCAGATTTCAACGATATTTCCGAGGAGCAGGCAAAGGCTATCGTAAACAGATGGCGCGGCTTCAACAAATATGCAGAATTTGTATTTGTAACCAACGAAAAGCAGTTTGAATCCGCAGACGAGGGTACAGTAGTTGTCCTCAGAAGCGAGCTTATCGGCGCATCAATCACAGATGTAAACGGTGGCGCAGTTAAGTCCTATGTGGGCGCACCTACCGAAAAATGGAATCTTAAGGAAAAAGCCGCAAAGGATGTTGTTGACCTTGTAAGCTTTGATAATTACAGCGGCAATGATATCGGTCAGGCAATGGTTATCGAAAATCAGGACCATTACTTCAATATGGAGGATGACAGCCTCATAGGCGGTAAATATCTCAGAGTCAAGAAGGATACCAAGAGAGGCACAGTTGATGCAAAGTATTTTGCAACCACCATGGGTTCAAACCTCCGCTTCGACTTCCAGTTCTGCCTCTTTGACCCAAATTCATCCTTTAATATATCCATGTGGCCTACAGCCAGAGACTCATTTGTTATGGATAAGATTTTTATTGAAGAGGGTAAGATTAAGTGCGGTACATCTCCAAAGACTGTTTACAACGGCGTTAATGCAAATCAGTGGTACAATGTAGCTATCCTCTACGATATGGATACAAATATGTATGACGTTATTGTGGACGGCACTGTAGTTGCAGAAGACCTGCTGACAGCTATGTCTACAGGCAATATCTGCTCTTATGAAATCGGCGTTAGTGCCGGTGATACAGCAGACTTTGCCATTGATAATATGAGAACAAGCTTCTATACCAAGGAGGAGATGCCTCCCGAAAAGGTTGTTGAGGTTGTAGAAGAAGATGACGGTCCCGCAATCCTCTTTGAGAGTAACTTTGAAGAAATGAAGCCTGGTATTATAGAAAAAGGTAGCTCCGGTGATGTATCCTATGTAAGAGAAGACGGAAACACCTTTATCAGAGCAACCAGAACCACAGGAACAGGCTCCTGCTCAACACTCTATAATTTCGGTCAGACCAAGGGTGACGTTACCCTGGACCTGGACTTCCGTCTCGGAGACCTGGGCGGAGCAACCAAGCTTATGTATATTATGACAGGCGGTACCTTCTCCGTACCTCTCTATTTCTCAGGCTCAAACCTTCAGCTCAACCTGTCTCAGACAGAGAGACCTATAGTTAAGAGTGGTCTTAAGGCAAAGCAGTGGTATCATATGACAATTACCACAGACCTTCAGAACAATAAATACAAGGTAACCATCGACGGTGAAGACCTTGGTGAATATGAGCTCTTAGGCGGTGTAACATATTTTGACAAGGTTCGTATTTCAATCTCCGCAGGTGAAAACTCCACCTACGATGTAGATAATATGAAGATTGAAAAGCTCAATGAAGCAGGCGCAATCAAGGGTCAGACAAAAATTGCCGGCTACGACCCTGAAAATGCAGTTGCTCCCGAAAACAATGCTTGGACAGAAAAATACAGACGTAATCCTTCAGGCGAGATTTATGAAGCCGAGGATATGGAGCTTGACGGCTTTGAAGTATACAAAGACCTCAACTACCACAATGAATACGGCGTAAAGGTTCCCACTGAGGGCGCGGCTACCGCAAAATTCACCTATAAGGGCGAATCCGGCTATAAGCAGATTCACTATGCATATCTTGAAGATGCTTCTGCAGGTGCTGAGGATACATTCTACTATCTCTATCAGAACGGCACACTTATCGACTGGATTGTTTGCCAGAACGACGAAACAGTTCGCTACAACCGTGTTGCCAAGGAATGGTGGTAAGTAGAAAAAGGCGACGAATTTATGATTCGTGCTACCTACGGCAAGGACCCCGGTCAGCTGGACTATGTTGAGTTTGACGAGGGTATCAAGCGTGACTTCAAGGTTGGTGACCTTGTTGGCGAAGCAAACAGAGCTCAGGGCTACCGTCTCTCCTCCGGTTGGGATCTTGTAGACAATGCCGGCGGCTGGGCAAGCCAGGGTCTGGTGCTCAGAGATACATCGGCAAACGACTCTATCAATCTTGAAAGAAGACTTCCCGAGTTCTTCTCACCCTTCATGATTGAATTCCAGTATATTCCATTTACAGCATCATATTTTGATATACTGGTTGGAAATATGACTGCAGGCAAGAACAAATACCCCATCAATATGAGAGTTGAAGGCAATAACCTCATTATCGATGGCAAGACATATGAAAATGTGTTCAAGGCAAGCGGTGCGTCTCATGTAAGAGTGGATGTTGATACATACACAAAGACCTATGAGGTTGTTATCGACAGCAAGGTTATTGTATCCGATGTTCCCTTTGACTGCGATATCAATGCATTCAGCGTATTCAGATTTGTTACAGACAAGGCTACAAAATCCTTCTTCAGAATATATCCCTTTGCCATCAAGGCAGGATATGTTATGAACGAAGACTTCCGTTGCGAGTCCAACGGAGATATTGAGCTTTACAACTGGACTGTAGACGGCAAGACCGGTGTTGCTCAGGATAATGCAGAAAATGTTGACCCTTGGCACAGAATTATCACCTCCGGTACTACAATCAAGAGAAGCTTCCGCCCTCAGTCAGGAGTTATCACCTTTGAGACACAGATTATCTTCAAGTCCAAGAAGGACGGCTCCAGAGTTGAGATTGGTAACAGTGAGGGTGGCAATATCGCACTCTTTACCAAGGACGGAGACATCTGGTACGATGCAGGTAACGGCAATACAGGCGTTATATGGGAAGGCTTCATGACAGATGTATGGTATGAATACAAGCTGGAGATTGACATGACGAACCACAAGTGTTTGTTCCATGTAAACAGCTTCCAGAAGGTTGATGCAGATATCACTGCCGATATGACAAAGGCAGATTATGTGAAGATTTCTTCCGACAAAACAGAAGGCGATTTCTGGGTAGATGATATCGTTGTGTTCAACGGTACCTATAATGATAACAACGAGGTTCCCGAGCCCGAGCCGCCAAAAGGCTACGGCGAGTACAACCTGGTAATGCAGACCTGTGATATGTGGAGAGAGGGTACACATTTCGGTTATGACTGCCTCCACCCATGGGCTACACGTACTCCCTTCCTTGGCTATCTTGAGGAGGGTAATCCCGAGGTTTCCGACTGGCAGACCAAGTGGATGGTAGACCACGGTCTCAATGTATTTACACCTTGCTGGTATATGCCAAACGATGCTAAATCTGCTCCTAAGAACCCACGTAACGGCTACAGCCTCGACCAGGGCTTCATGAACAGTAAGTATCAGGATTATATCCAGTTCTCAATTAAGCTGACTTATGCCGGTGTAAATGAAGGTGAAGAAAACTGGCTCAAATACTATGTTGCATACTGGATTGAGCACTACTTCAAGCATCCTTCATACTTTAAGGTAAACAACCAGCCTGTTATATTCTGCTTCAACACAAGCGAATTCACCTCCAAGTGGGGTCAGGATACCGCAAGAGTTCTTGAAGAAGCAAGAGAAATGTGCCGTGAAGCAGGATTCGACGGTGCCCTCTTCCTCTCATGTAATGGTGCAGAGAGAACATTTGGTTGGGACTACGGTTACAAATACTGCTACAATGATATAGCAAATGGCTATGCAGGTGCTATCACAACCGCTCTCAAGATGAACGAAAACCTCAACGTTAACACTCCCTGGATATTCACAATGAGCCAGGGTTGGGGTGACGAATCCTGGGGACGTGACAGCCGTAAGCTGAACATGAATCTTGATGACTGGAAGGCTACAGCAGAATGGGGTAAGAATGTATATATGCCTTCAATGCCTCAGGACGATGTGCTCCTTTCCAAGACCATGACCTTTGGTAACTGGAACGAGTATTGCGAAGGACATACCCTTGCTCCTTCAAATATAACCGGTTTTGGCTATCTGGATATGATACGTGAAGTATTCTATCCCGATGCAGAGCCACATGAGGACATCAAGCCCGATAAGAAATGGGATCAGATGTCGGCAATGCTCTGGTAACAGCAAAATAAATAAACTTATAAACCAAAAACGCGGCGCTCAGCTGCGTTTTTGGTTTATAAAAAGATAAAAAACTTGTGAAAATCACCTTGACAAATCGGTATTTTGTAGTATAATATTAATATCGTTTACAAGTTAACGGTGTTAACTTTGTGAAAAGGAGAATGAAAATGAACAAGCTTGAAACAGCAAGAAAGATTATAAATGAAGTTGACAAGGAGATTGCAGACCTGTTTTGCAGACGTATGGAGGCGGTTCGCCTGGTGGCAGAGCACAAGGCGGAGCACGGACTGCCCATACTTGATACAGGGCGTGAGGCTGCAGTTGTCGAAAAAAATTCTGCTCTTGTGGAGGATACGGAGCTGCGCTCCTATTACATAAGCTTTATCAAAAGCACAATGGAGATTTCCAAGCAGTATCAGCACAGGCTTCTTGAGGGCATGAAGGTTGCATACAGCGGTGTTGAAGGTGCTTTTGCACACATTGCGGCAAAGAAGATTTTTCCCGACGGTCAGTATGTGTCCTACGGCGATTTTGCAAAGGCATATAAATCTGTTGAGAGCGGCGAATGTGACTGCTGTGTACTGCCCATAGAAAACAGCTATGCAGGCGAGGTGGGTCAGGTGACAGACCTGATTTTCGGCGGCAGTCTGTATGTAAACGGGGTTTATGATTTGCAGATTTGCCATAATCTGCTGGCGGTTCCCGGAGCAAGTCTTTCGGATATAAAAAAGGTTGTGAGCCATCCTCAGGCATTGAGCCAGTGTGAGGGCTATATCAACCTTCATGGCTTTGAAAAGATTAAGGACAAAAATACGGCTCTTGCCGCAAAGGCAGTTGCAGAGGGCGGCAAAAAGGATATTGCCGCAATTGCCAGCACAGAAACAGCCAAGCTTTACGGACTTGAAATCCTTGATTCCGGTATAAACGAAAGCGATGGAAATACTACACGTTTTGCTGTGCTCACCAGGTCAGAAAGCAGGATAAGCAACGGTAAGTTTATAATGATGTTTACCGTATGCAACGAGGCAGGAGCACTTGCAAAGGCTCTTAATATTATCGGTGACCACGGCTTTAATATGCAGGCATTGCACAGCCGTCCCTCAAAGGAAGAATCCTGGCAGTACTATTTCTATGTGGAGGCAGAGGGCAACCCATACAGCGAGGCGGGTAAGGATATGCTGGCTCAGCTTGGGGAGCTCTGTGAAAAAATCAAGATTGCCGGCAGCTATTCCGGCGAAATCAAACTTGACGGCAAGGAGTATGGAATATGATTATAAATATGAATCTCGGCAAAAACAGCTATGACATAGTTGTGGAGCGGGGCAGTCTCAATAAAGTAAACGAGCTTTTAAAGCTTGACAGAAAGGTGCTTGTAGTAACCGACAGCGGCGTACCGGCAGAGTATGCGCAAAGGGTTGCGGCAAAATGCGGCGACCCTGTTATCGCAACCATACCTCAGGGTGAGGAGAGCAAGTGCTTTGATGTATACAAGGATTTGCTGAAAAAGCTTCTTGAAAACAGCTTTACACGCAGCGACTGTGTGGTAGCCGTTGGCGGCGGTGTTGTGGGCGACCTTTCGGGCTTTGTTGCAGCAAGCTATATGAGGGGAATTGATTTTTACAATATCCCCACCACGGTGCTTTCTCAGATAGATTCATCCATTGGCGGCAAGGTTGCCATAGACTTTGAGGGTATCAAAAATATTGTTGGTGCTTTTTATCAGCCCAAGAAGGTTGTTATTGACCCGGATGTACTGTCAACCCTTCCCGAGAGACAGATTTCAAACGGTCTTGCCGAGGCTGTCAAGATGTCTCTTACCGGCGACAGGGAGCTTTTTGAAATATTTGAAAACAGGGATATTATGGAAAATATAGACACCATAATAGTAAAATCTCTTAATATAAAGAAAAATGTTGTTGAGCAAGATGAGAAGGAAAACGGTCTGCGCAAGGTGCTTAATTTTGGCCATACCATCGGTCATGGCATAGAGAGCGAGGAGCAGCTTCACGGGCTGTACCACGGCGAGTGTGTTGCTCTGGGCATGATACCCATGTGCAGTGATGAGGTGAGAGCAAGGCTTATTCCCGTGCTGAAAAAAGCGGGACTCCCCACCGAGGCAAGCTATGATAAGGATGCGGTTTGCGCGGCAATGCTTCATGACAAGAAATTCAGCGGAAAGAAAATTACCGTTATAAGAGTTAATACTCCGGGCGAGTTTGTTATGGACGAGATAACCGGTGAAGAACTGGCAAAGATTGTAAAGGAATGATTGATTTATGAAAAACACCTTCGGAACAAGTGTTTCCGTAACCATATTCGGCGAAAGCCACGGAGGCGGCATAGGAGCCGTTTTAGACGGCATGGCGCCGGGCATAGCTGTGGATACTGAGTTTATCACTTCACAGCTTGACAAGAGAAAGCCAAAGGGCAGGATATCCACCTCCCGCAAGGAGGGAGACGAGTTTGCCATCGTAAGCGGTGTATTCAACGGCAGAACAACAGGCACGCCTATATGTATAATGATACCAAACAGCAATACCAAGAGCGGCGATTACGAAAAGACCAAAGACCTGGCGCGCCCCGGTCATGCCGACTACACTGCTCAGTGCAAGTATCACGGCTTCCAGGACTACCGCGGCGGCGGACATTTCAGTGGCAGAATAACCGCAGGACTTGTGGCGGCAGGAGCAATAGCTATTGCTGCACTTAAAGAAAAAGGTATTACCGTAGGCACACATATAAAAAAATGTGCCGGTATTGCCGACAGAGCCTTTGAAAATATACAAAATGATATAGAATATATAAATACCACGGAATTTGCAGTGCTTGACCCCTCCCGTGAGGAGCCTATGAAAGCCGCCATTACAGCTGCAGCAGAAGAAGGCGACAGCGTGGGCGGAATTTTGGAGACTGCAGTATACGGACTTCCGGCAGGAGTGGGCGAGCCCTGGTTTGACTCCTTTGAGGGAGTGCTGTCCCACGCATTGTTCGGCATACCAGCCATAAAGGGAGTTCAGTTCGGAGCCGGCTTTGACCTTGCCGATATGAGAGGAAGCACGGCGAATGACGCTTTCAGATCGGATAACGGCAGGGTATATACTGCCACAAACAACAACGGCGGTATAAACGGAGGTATCACCAACGGTATGCCGGTGGTGTTCAGCTGTGCGGTCAAGCCCACACCTTCTATATACAAGGAGCAGGCTACAATAGATATGTCTACAAATGAAAATTCGCCCTTGCAGATACAGGGCAGGCATGACCCGGCAATCATACACCGCGCAAGAGTTGTTGTAGATAGTGTTGCGGCATTGGTAATATGCGATATGCTTGCCCAGAGGTTTGGAACAGATTATTTTATTGGAGAACAGATATGAAATTCGGATGCATTGGTGAGCACTTGGCTCACAGCTTTTCAAAGGAAATACATAATAAGATAGGGGAGTACGATTATATACTCCGCGAGGTGGCAAGGGATGAGCTTGACAGATTTATGACAGAACGGGATTTTCTCGGTATCAATGTTACCATCCCCTACAAGCTGGATGTTATACCTCATCTGTATGAAATCAGCCCCCAGGCTAAGGAGATTGGAGCTGTAAATACCATTGTCAATAAAGACGGCAGACTCTACGGCTACAATACCGATTTTTTCGGCATGAGCGCTCTTATACGCAAAATCGGTCTTGAGCTTAAGGGTAAGAAGGTGCTTATCCTGGGTACCGGCGGCACAAGCAAGACTGCAAATGCCGTTGCCCGCAGTATGGAGGCAGGAGAGGTAATCACCGTTGGCAGAACCGGCAAAAACGGCTCCGTGACCTATGAGGAGGTCTATGAAAAACACACCGATGCACAGATTATAATAAACACCACCCCCTGCGGAATGTATCCCAATATCGACGGCTGCCCTGTGGATGTACATTTGTTTCCGAATCTTGAGGGAGCTATGGATGCTATATACAATCCTCTGCGCCCGGTATTTGTACAGCAAGTGCAAAAGCGCGGTCTCCCGGCAGAGGGAGGTCTGTATATGCTGGTGGCACAGGCTGTGTATGCGGCAGAAAAGTTTATGGGCAAAACCTACGGCACTGAGATAATAGACGATATCTTCAATCAGCTTGTGGCTCAGAAGGAGAATATCGTGCTCACCGGTATGCCCGGCAGCGGCAAAACCACTGTTGGCAAAATTCTTGCAGACAAAACCGGCTTTGAATTTGTCGACACAGATGAATATATAGAGCATAAAACCGGCAGACATCCCTCGGCTATTATAAGCAGCGAGGGCATAGAAGCCTTCAGGGATATGGAAAGTGATGCCATCCACGAAATAAGCGCAAAAAGCGGCTGTGTTATCGCCACAGGCGGCGGGGCAATACTTCGCAGTGAGAATGTGGATTGGCTTAAGCAAAACGGAAAAATATACTTTATCGACAGACCTCTTGAGGATATAATCCCCACAGATGACAGACCTCTTTCCAGCTCACCTGAGGATCTTGAGAGAAGATATAATGAAAGATATGATATATACTGCACCACAGCAGATGAGGTAATAAAGGTTTCATCAGATGCGGAGGGTGTGGCGGAAATGATTTTGACAAAACGATAAATCTATGTTTAGTAGCGAGTCGCTGCATCCCTTCTTGCGGAGAATGTTTGTGCAAACATCTCACACGCAAATATGATTCGATTGATTGGTAAATTTATGTTTGTCGGGCTATTTAGCACCTGTGCACTGTTTAGTATAGCCGCACTACAGCTGTGAGAAAAAATTTGCTTAAGAATTGCTGAGGGAAATGGTAAAATTCGTCATATCAATTTCCTCTGCTGATGGCGAATTTTAGCGGCAATGCAGATTAGTTCTGCAGTTTGACGCGGCGATTTTTCTCAGCAATTCTTAATTTTTTCGGAATGTGCACATTAGTAATTATATATAA
>JAFUPN010000031.1 GCA_017481205.1 Clostridia bacterium
ACTTGTGAAGCCGTAAACACAGGGCAAGCTACAATAAACTGCAAGGGCAAGATACGGCAAGTGTTTTTACCAAAGCAATTATGTAAAATGCTAAAAACATATATAAAGCAACAAAAGATAAAAAGAGGTTCGGTGTTCATAACAAGAAACGGTAAACCTCTCGACCGAAGCACGGTTTGGAAGATGCTAAAAGATTTATGCGAGAGTGCCAATGTTGCAAGGAGTAAAGTCTTTCCCCATAATTTTCGTCATCTTTTTGCGAAAACCTTTTATTCAATTCAAAAGGACATTGTAAGACTTGCAGACATCTTGGGACATTCAAGCATAGAAACCACCCGTATCTATACAATGGAAAGTGGCACAGAACACATAAAGCTATTGCAAAAGCTCGGTTTATTGCGATGTTGAAAAATTTTTTGAAAAAATCTCACAAAACCCCTTGACAAACATCGTATGAAAGCGGCGATGTGCACAGAAGGCAAATAGAAAAGCTTGGATTGCTGATTTGTTAAAATGTAAATGTGATTTGAGAGATAATTTTGTATGGGCGGATATTATACGTCCGGGTAATTGATGATAAAACCGGCATCATTTTATTGCTTATTTAGCTACACTTCACTCGGAATGACAAAGATGTTAATAGTGCGATAAACTGAAATTTGCTCAATTAAAACAATTACCACATAATGTGCATTATGTGGTAAAAAATAAAATTAAAATATACTTTAACGATTGAATTATAACATTTACATACTTATTTGTCAATAAAAATACATATTTTATGACGAAATTTCAAGGAAAATAGACCAATGAAAAATAATTATACATTGGTCTGTTTGTCGTATTCGTTTTTATTTTAGTTAAATTACACAGTATTCATTCAATTACCACATAATGCACATTACGTGGTATTGGATTTTTTATATACGGAGGGTTTAATATGTCTGATTTTGAGTATACAAGCTCATCCAAACCTGTAAACTATGAAGAAATTCAGCGCAAGTGGAAGGAAAACGATGTAAAAGCATATACGCGTCAGCAATTAGAACATGGATTTATGGTGGCGGATCAGTTTTTAACTCAGCGTTATCTGGATCATTTTTCGTCCGGTACAATTATTGAGCCTACGCCCGAGGTTAAAAATCCGCAGAAATTACGTGTTTTTGAGATAACTAAAATAGTATACGATCCGGAAGAACAGATTAATGATAAGTTTATAAGTGTATACAGCAGTCTGCATAATTTGAACAGTTCCGTAGGAATTATGATAAGAAGCAGAGCTGAATCAATTAAGCTCTATGCCATTACCCGTTGTGATGAAAATCCTGAATTGGCCGGTGAAACCTTGCGTTCATCGCTTAAGGGAAACTTCCCGGGAATCGAAATTTCAGAATCTCTTAGCGGAGAGCTTAAAAGAGAGCTTTTGAGAACATTGAATTCTGAGGATAATATCCCTAAAAGTATGTGTACTGTATCTTTGATTCCGTCTGAACGAGACGATGATAAGGACAAATTTATTCAGGGACTTGAGAAGTTTCTCAGTACGATGAACGGAAAACACTTTGATGCACTCTTGCTGTCTACCCCGGTTGATGTGGACACACTTGCCCGGAGGAAAAGAGGATTTGAAGAGCTTTATTCTGCTTTGTCTCCCCATTCAAAAATTTCGATGTCATTTGCTCATAGTGAAACAGACTCGGTAAATCAGGGCATATCCACATCATTTTCAAATTCTGTAAACAGCAGTGTAAGTAATTCCAGCGGAACATCGAGCTCGAACGCCTCCGGTTCAAATGTTGGTTCATCCTCAAATTTTGGTGCAAGCGGTGATGGATGGAATGTAGGCTTTGGTTCGTCAAACGGCTCTTTTTCATCGTATACATCCGGCACTAATTTCAGCAATACAGTTTCTGAAAGCACCGGTCGTACTGATACAGAAGGCTTTAACAAAAGCACAGGACGTTCAACCGGTGATACCGATACTACCTCGCTTAATTTTGAAAATAAAAGTGTTCAGGGATTGATGGAGCGTGCGGATTCACAACTCAAAAGAATTGATTTTTCGGAATCGTATGGAATGTGGGATTTTTGCGCATATTTCTTTTCGCCGGATATTGCAGTTACATCTCAGGCTGCCAGTGTGTATAAATCTCTCATGATGGGACAGGAATCTGCCTCAGAAAGCTCACATATGAATGCATGGAATATGGGCAAAATAAATTCTATCAATACTATAGTTGAAAATATAAAATATCTGGTTCATCCGACTAGCATAATACCGGCTTTTGAACAATATGAGGAACAAAAGGTAACACCTACAAATATGATAAACGGCAGAGAAGTACCTATAGTGCTGGGATTCCCGCGCAAGTCCGTTCCGGGGGTTGCTGTTGTGGAGATGGCTGAGTTCGGACGGGCAGTTGTATACGAAAGTCCGGAGCGGGTAAAGCGCTTTATGGAATTTGGAAACATATATCATATGGGAGTAAAAGAAGCGTTGCGTGTGCCTATGGATATGGATTTGCTGTCTTCTCATTGTTTTATTACAGGTTCATCTGGTTCGGGTAAATCGTATGCAACATACCAGCTGCTTAACAGTCTGTTGGAGCAGGATGTTCATATGATGGTAATAGAGCCTGCAAAAGGAGAATATAAGCAGGTATTCGGCGGACTTAAGGGTATCAGAATATTTACCACGGATCCGAATGTATATAAGATGCTCAGAATTAATCCATTTCAATTCCCTGAAAATCTTCATGTTTTAACTCATATTGAAAAACTGATACAGATTTTCAATGCATCATGGTCTTTGACAGCGGCTATGCCTGCAATTCTTAAGGATGCAGTGGTACAGTCGTATGTTAAGTGCGGATGGGATATTATGAATTCAATATGGATTGAAGGGATTTCCGACCATAAATATCCTGTTTTTCAGGATGTATTGGAGTTGCTTCCAAAACTGATTAATGAATCTGATTATTCAGCCGATGCCAAAGGCGATTACAAGGGTGCATTGTTAACCCGTGTCAAATCTATGACCAGCGGTATCAGCGGTCTGATTTTTGAAAAGAGCGAGGGGATTGAGGACAGTATTCTTTTTGATTCAAATGTTGTTGTAGATTTAAGCGATATCGGTTCGGAAGAGACTGTTGCGCTTTTGATGGGTGTACTTATAATGCGTCTTGGCGAATACCGTCAATCAGTGCGAAAAGCCGGTAAAGACAAGGGACGTGATTTGGGACTTAATCATGTGACTGTGCTTGAAGAGGCGCACAATATTTTAAAAAGAACCAGCAAAGAACAAAGTCAGGAAGGCTCTAATATTGTCGGAAAATCAGTTGAAATGATAAGTAACTCCATTAAAGAAATGAGAACATACGGAGAAGGCTTTATTATAATTGACCAGTCTCCCATGGCAGTTGATACTTCAGCTATCGAAAATACTTCAACAAAAATTATAATGAATACCCCTGCTAAGGATGCTTGCGAAGAGCTGAGCAGTGCACTGTCGCTAAGTGATGAGCAAGCAAGAGAGCTTTCGAGACTAAGCACCGGTGTGGCGGCAGTGTTCCAAAAAGGATGGCTTACCCCCGTGCTTATGAAAATTGATAAATGGGACGACAGGTATGAGGCAGAGGTAAAACGTGCGGATATACAGGAAATGCGTTTGCTGCGGGGTAAGCTTATCACAGAGCTGTATTCTCAGAGAGAAAAAGAACTATATTCACCTATAGCGCTGAAACGTATAATAAGAGATTCTGATGTAGACAGCGAAAAGAAAAAGGATTTTGAAGAGTATGTTAATATTGTCGCAAAGATACTTGCTGAAAAGCCATCAGGCTTAGGAAAAATTGATTTTGCGGAAATGGTGCTTCAGATACTTAACTGTGATGGCTTGCTGAACGTGATTGCAGACGAAAAGATTATCGGTACCGGAAAAATTGTCAGGATGGAAGAAAAGTCGCCCGGGTGGTTTACAGCGGATAAATATAACGATTTGATGACCCGTTGTAAATCATGGAAGATAAAGTTTGAACAGGCATTTCCTAAATATGCAATAACAGAAGATGCATCAATAGTGGGTAAAGTAATGAAGACTATACTGTACTTAAAAACTTATGGTGATGAGAAAGGCAATTCATTTTATTGTACTTTAGACCATTACATAGATAATTTGTAAAGAGAGAGAATGACAATGAGAAATCGTTTTACCGAAATCAGAGATATCCCGGAGACTCCTGACGACATAAAGGATACTGAGATAAGCGAAAAAGAGATAGAAATCGGAGATATTCATCAGCACACAAATGAAAAATACGAACGTATTAAGGAGCAGTTTACTCCCAAAAGTGAGGGTAAGGCATTGGAAGAGGATTATTTATCAGATGAGGATGTAGCTGCTCTTGAAACCCGAAAATCAGATGATTTGGGCGGATGGGATGACTCGGAATATGCGGATTATTCGGATGAAGAGCTTGAGGAGCTCTGGGATAATGATCCGGGATATCTGAATAAAAATGTATTGTATTTTTATGGCGAAAAAAAATCTGCTGACGGTAAAGAATATTTTGCTGCTCCTGAAAACAGCTCAGTGGTAAGTAAAGATGAGAATTTTGAGGATGTTTATGCAGACTATAGTGAGCTGTACAAGCAAACAGGCTTGCATGTGGTAAGCTGGAATAAGGATTATGTGGAAGGAACAAAAGAAAATGTTGAACTCAAGCCCGGAATGGTTATTGAGAGGTGGATAGACCCTGAACGTGAAGGCGGAAGATATTTTACTGAAGAAGGCTCAGATTTTGATGAGCTTCATATGAATGTTTCCGAGGACAAGAGAGAAAAAGTCCAATATGAGGTATTGATGCCTTTACAAACAGAAAAAAGTATTATAGCAGAACAGCCTTTTGACGAAAAACAACCAGAGGACTATAAGCCGACAGTTCAGTTTAAAACCTCAATGAGCTGCGATGACCTTATAGAACTGGGATATATCAGGAAGATTGATGATAAGGAGAAATAGAAGATGGGGATAGGAAAATTTAATGAGGTGTCTGAGGATACTGAAAAAGATGAAGAATTAGACAATATGGACGATATGGACGACATGGACGACATGGATGACATGGACGACATGGATGACACGGATGACATGGATGACACGGACGACATGGATGACTCGGACGATATGGATGATGCGGACGATGTGGATGATGCGGACAATGTAGATGAAGACAGCGAGGTTGAAGAGGACAATGAGACAGATGAGTCTGATTCAGACCGGATAGATAATATGTCTGACGAAAGCCGTGATGCCATTCGGGAGAAAATAGATGCGATTATGGATAAATACCGGGATGACCCCAGAGTAACAGACCATTCTGAGGACGGACAGCCTAAAGAACGCAGCGACAATTATTCAAAGAATCCGGAGTCTGTTGAAAAAAATGATGAAGATAATGAATCAGATGAAAATTCTGAGGATATAGACATATCGGATGAAAATAATGAGCTTGATGAGAAATCAGAAGATATCGATGAGTCAAATGATATTAATGAAACAAATGAAATTGATAAATCAGGTGACAATGAGGTGCCGGATAAATCTCCTGCTGACATAATAAAAGAGAAGCTTTCAAGTATTTTTGACAGGTTTAAGAATAATGAGACCGATAGTACAGAGAATGATACTGAAAGTAATGAAGACATGTCCGATGGAAAAGAAGGTACAGAGAATACAAATAAATTTGACAATCCCTGGAAGGTAACAATGACCCCTGAGGAAGTAAAAAAATATAATGAAGAACACGGCGCATCGGATATTCCCGACAGACCCAAGGGTGGGGTAGAAAGAGAAAGAGGCGGAGATGACCCGAGATGGGCTGATGTATACGATGATAATGACGAAACAGATGATTGATTTTTCAGGGAGACGGTGATTTGACAAATGAATACATATCATATCAGTTATTCATGCTACAGCAGGAGAATGAGAATTCTGCTTAATGAAAAAAACTCAATTTCCTCAGGAAGCACAATATTGCAGTATATGAATGAGCCTTTTTATATATGGGCAGCTAAAATACTGGATTTGCTCTATAGGGAAATTGAAGATGATTATCAGTTGATTTTTGAAGGGCGTCCGGAAGAAATAGAGATAATGTCTCATCTGGCGCAGCAGTATAGTCATTGCATATCCTTTGAGGCAAGAACACCTATTATAGCGGCATCATTGCAAAATCGCATGATTGGTTTAAGCACAATAATGACAGAAGATAATATTGCAGCTAAAGATGTTATATCTATTGAGGCATTTTTTGCCGTAGATTCAAACAACGCTTCGCATTGGGGCGGATATATAGACGAGCTGGAAATACGAAACCAATATTGCAAGGTTGATTTTTCCTGGTCTGAGTATATCAAAGAGCAGAAGCTGCCTGATGCGGATACAGTGTTTTATATATTTGAAGACCATGAGCGTGCACGGGATTTTCTGAATGATTCACAGAGTGTTGGGAAATACTCATTTATTTTGGTAAAAGGCAATAATAACCGTTTTACGGGACTTAAAGGAAATAAATATATATATGAATTTACAGAGGATAAATTCTTTGATACAGTTTTTAACTGTTTCCTTTTGTTTCCGCTGGCAGATGTTTTTTCAAAATATGTTTCCTCTCTCACACGCAATATAAAAGAAGAGAATATCCGTAACAAGCTGCGTGTGCTTGTGTCGGAAAAGCCGGTTGCTCTGGTAAAAACAGAAGAAGAAATCGAGCTTGGATGCAGTATTCCCATAAGGATAGAGATGGTTCCGGAAAATGCTCCGGTTCCGGAGCTGTATTTTGAATATCAGCTTCCGGGGATAGTAGAATGCAGTCAGCAGCGGGTATATGGTATCAAAACCGGGCAGACCAAGGTTCTTGTGTATGAAAAAGGAGAGGTTGAGCCGCTGAAAGAATTAACATTTGTTGTAATTGAGCGCAACCGCGTAAGCACGGTTAATCTGTCTGACTATACACTGGATATGGGAGTAGGCGATAAATATCAGATGAGCTGTGAGTGCTTTCCCGAAAATGCAGACAACCTTGATAAGCTGAAATGGTATAGCGACAAGGATGATATAGCTTCAGTGAACAGTAACGGTGAGATTATTGCAAGGGGCAGGGGCAATTGTAATATATACTGTTCTGTAGAAAAGGCGTTTGCTCAATGTTCTGTTACAGTAAAGCCGTATCTGGAGGATATTATTATTTCTGAGGAGTTTTCCTCAGGCAGTATCACAATGCAGCCCGGTGACCGGAAAAATCTCGGTATAAAAGCAGTCCCTGCAGACTCTCATGACGGAAATATATTGGTAAACAGCAGTAATTATATGGTAGTCAATATTGACGGAGATGCAATTTGTGCCAGCGGCACGGGAGAGGCTGATATATATATCGAAAATCCCGGCAGGCGCATAGTTAAGAAAATACATGTCAGTGTGGTGTATAAAACAAAAAATGAAAAAAAGAAGCGTAAAGGCTTGTTTGGATTATTTGGAGGTTAATAAGCAATGGGTAAGTATATCGGAATTGATTTGGGGACAACGTTTTCTGTTGTGTCATATATAGATGACAGCGGAAATCCTCAGATTGTAAATAACGCAGAGGGAGAAAACATCACCCCTTCATCTGTCCTTTTTGAGGATGGGGCGGTTATTGTGGGCAGTGATGCCAAAAGTGCAAGTATTGCAAACCCCGACAGCTATGTGGCATTTGCCAAAAGAAATATGGGAAGCAGCTTGCAAAAGTATAATATAGGCGGCAATACCTATACGCCTGAGGATATATCAGCGCTGATTTTGAAAAAGCTTGTTAAGGATACAGAAGCAGCCCTTAACGATGAGGTGCTTGGCGCAGTTATAACCGTACCGGCATATTTTACCGACCCGCGAAGACAGGCGACTATAGATGCTGCTGCAATTGCAGGTCTTCCTGTACTGGAAATAATCAATGAGCCTACTGAAGCTGCCATGGCTTATGGAATAAACAGCGGTGATGAAGAGGAAAAAAATGTGCTTGTGTATGACCTTGGCGGAGGAACCTTTGATATAAGTATTATGCGGTTTTGTAAAAATGATATTGAGGTTCTCACAAGCCGCGGTGATTCGGAGCTTGGGGGATATGATTTTGACCTTAAGATAATCGAATGGTTTAAGGCTCAGGCAAAGCAGCAGGGAGCAGATGTTGACTCGGATTTGCTGGCACAGCAGAATCTTCTTCTTGAAGCCGAAAAGGCAAAAAAATCACTTTCTTCGGGCCGCACAAAGGTTATGATTACTCTTAATGTATCCGGTAAGCCTGTCAGAGCAGAGCTGACTAAAGAAAACTTTGAGAATATGATTGATCCTTTGATTTATCAGACAATATGTATTATGAATGCCGCCATGGATGAGGCTAAGCTGGAGTATGCGGATTTGCACAAGATTTTGCTTGTCGGCGGGTCAACAAGAATCCCTCTTGTTAAGTCAATGATTTTGGAGGAAACGGGAATCGAGCCTTCAATGGATATACATCCCGATGAAGCGGTTGCCAAGGGTGCTGCTTTTCATGCAGTTGCATGTGCTTTAAAAAAAGCGGCGAAAAAAAGAGAGGAATGCAGTAATGATAATTATTCAGACAAGTCAGCAGATGCTGCGGAGAGTGCATCTGTTGTAATTGACGAATCGTCTATACCGGAGGTTGATAATGAGTATAGCTTTATTGACAGAACCTCTCACGGAATAGGTGTAGAAGCCTATAATGATGAAGGAATAATAGAAAATTCGGTTATTCTTCCAAAAAACAGTGTTGTGCCGGCAGAGGCTTTCTGTGATTATCAGACTACTGCCGATTATCAGGAATCATTAAAAATCACCGTGCGTCAGGGTGAGGATAAAAAGCTGGAATACACAACAATAATCGGAGAAACAGAGCTTAAGCTTCGCCCAAAGCCAATCGGCTCTCCTATCAGAGTTGTAATCAGCTGCGATATAAATTCTATTATTCATGTAAGTGTAATAGATTTGACCGATAATGAAGATCTTGGCGAAATGAAAATAGAAAGAGTATCCAATCTCTCTAAGGAAGAAGTGCAAAAGGCACAGAATAAGCTTGGCAAATTAAATATAGGATGGGAATAAAAAATGGCAGAATATTTTATTGATTATTATAGTATGTTTTCAGAACAGATTAACCGTGAGATGACTGAAAGTGAGATTAAGAAACGGTTATCAGAAGAAATGAGCTTTATAAGCCAAAGATTGTCGGGTATACATCCTGATGATGAGGCGAATCAAAAAAGCACACGTGAAATCAGAGATCATTGCCGTAAGGCTATCAAGATTCTCTCAAACCCCGTTACAAGAAGAGAATATGACATACAGCTTGATGCTGCTGTTAAAGCCGGAAAGGTTAATTATGAGGTATCTGAAGAGGTTAAGGATATTCTGGCTCGTGCTCATGCTTTCTTTGAAAAGGGACGTTATGATTTGGCACTGAACCTTGCAAAAGAAGCACTTGATAATAAGCTTGATTCGGAAGAAACATACGAACTCATAAGCAGATCATACTTTATGCTGGGAGATTATGATGAGGCTGTAGATTCTGTCAGCAAGGCTGCAGGAATATATCAGAGCTCTCTTCATTTGCGTTGGCTGAACATTCGTTTCCTTACTATGACAGAAAACTTCAATGAGGCTCAGGCAAAGCTTAATGAAGCGATGAGAGATTTTGACAATGATTCCATGCTTGCGGCAGAGCAGATTTATCTTTATGGCTATGCAGAAAGATTTGATATGCTCAAGGATACTATAGATTCATATATCAGCCGTAATCCAAATGATATGAACTATCGGAGATATGTTGCTCATAACCTGATAGAAATAGCTCAGCAATGCTATGTGTACGACAGTGCTGCTGAGATGCTGCTGCTTACGGAAGAAGAATCATACAACAGATGTCTCGAGCTTGTTACTTTAGCCAACACCATATTCCAGGATGAATATGTTCAGAATGAATTGGAGTATGTTAAGGAATTTGGCGAAGAAGTATTTGACGATGACCACAAGGGACTCAAGCGTTTTTACCGTATCGGAGGTATTTTGCTTATATTATTCGGCATTATTCTTATTACCGATTTGTTTGAGGGCGGTTCAATATACCCGCCGATAATAGTTATCGGTATAGGTGTTTTATTTCAGTATGCAGCCGGGCTGGTGGATAAGTGCAGCTACCGTCCATACTGGAAGGTATACAGGGATACATACAGAGGCTTTAAGGAGCATGATGACGGTATATTATACAATGTGTTGATGTTGCCCTGGGAAATTGTAAAACAGGTATTTGGTGCTTTCTTTGGAAGCGATTAATCAAATATACAAAAAAATTTATGTTAACGGAGGAAAAACTATTATGAAATGTTCAAAATGCGGTGCAACCGTTCTCAAAGGAGATCAAACCTGCAAAAAATGCGGAGCATTACTGGTTGAAGCGGCAGAGGTATATGCTGCAGACAAGCAGTATCGTTCACGCTTTACTTTGCTGTTTCGTGCGTGGGTAGGGGCTACATCAGGTCTTCATCTGAAATGGCTTGGATATCCCGAAGAAGCTAAACAGGTAAGGGCTCAGTATGGTTTGACTCTTGGGAATATTTTCAATGTTTGGGGCATGATTGGTTCATGTGGTTATCAGGTTGTTGAAGTTACTGCAGTAATGTTTGGAAAATATCGTTGTGATGCAGAGGGACATCCCGTCCGCTATTTCAAGCCTAAAAAATAAATTACTTTAATAAAATACATGCTATGAGTAAATTTAATCACAGCATGTATTTTTGTTTGCTTTGAAAATTATATTGGTAACTACTCCTATTATACCCCCAAGTATTGCTCCTGCAATAACATCGGTGGGGTAGTGTACATACAGATACAGTCTTGAAAAGCCTATCAGTGCGGCTATAATAAATGAGGCGATGCCCCATCGGCGGTAGTCGGAAAATATGACCGAAGCAAAGGCAAAGGCAAACAGAGTGTGCCCCGAGGGAAAAGAAAAGTCCGACAGCGGAGATATTATAATCTGGAAATCTGCCGCAGCATAGGGACGTATTCTGCCTACTGCATTTTTTAGTATCAGATTACACAGAACAAAGCTTATAATCATAGCAGCTGCGAGACGTATTCCGGTCTTGCGGGTTTTGCCTATGAAAAGCAAAATCAGGGTCAGGGCTATATAAAGGATGCCGTGGTCTCCCAAAGCGGTAACAGCTTTCATAAATATATCGCCAAAGCCGCTGCGCATATGCTCCTGTATGAAATTGAGTATTTCAAAATCAATGGTTGTAATCATAAGAGATCCTTTCTTTTTTGTTTTGATTTGACAGCAGCCGAAAGTTAATTCCTTGTTGGCTTTGCCGAAAATTCGCCGTTTAAGGCGTCTTCAGTATTGGTTGCTAAGGCTATGTCCTTCGCTCAGAATGACATAAGTGTTAGTTTGGTGCACTGTTTGGTTCAGCAGCACTACAGCTGTAAGAAAAAATTTGCTTAAGAATTGCAGAGAAAAATGGTAAAATCGTGCATATCAACTTCTGCTGCTGTTGCACGATTTTAGCCGATATCCGAATAAGTTTCGGATTGGAGGCGGCGATTTTTATCTGCAATTCTTAATTTTTTCGCAACGTGCACATGAATAATTATTAATCCGTTAAGCACTCGAGCGAGGGGTTCAGGGGACTGGTCCCCTGACGGGGGCTTCGGGGCATCGCGCCCGAGGTTTTTTGGTACTTTTTGACCGCAAAAAGTACATAAGAAACATATTTAAAGAACAATATATAAATTATGTTCAATCCAGGCGCACGAATTGACTGCAGCGCCGCGCTGCAATCAACTCAAATCTCAATACTTACCGGGCAATGGTCGCTGCCGAGGATGTCTGCATGGATGGCAGCCTCCTTTATGCCGTCGGCAACGGAGGATGATACCACAAAATAGTCAATTCTCCATCCGGCATTGCGCTCTCTCGCTTTAAAGCGGTATGACCACCAGGAGTAGGCTTCGGCTTTGTCAGGATAAAGGTAGCGGAAGCTGTCGGTAAAGCCTGCCGCCAGCAGGTCGGTAAATTTGCCTCGCTCCTCATCGGTAAAGCCGGGATTATGATGATTTGATTTTGGATTTTTTATATCTATTTCTTCATGAGCCACATTAAGGTCACCGCAGTAGTATACAGGCTTTTTTTCGTCAAGGCTTTTGAGATAAGTGCGCATATTGTCCTCAAATTCCATACGGTAGTCCAGGCGCTTAAGACCGTCCTGGGCATTGGGCACATAGCAGTTTACCAGATAAAATTCCGGAAATTCCAGGGTGATTATTCTGCCTTCGTCATTATATTTTCCGTCAATGCCGTATGTCACATTAATCGGCTCTTCCTTGGTAAATACTGCAGTTCCGGAGTATCCCTTTTTCTCGGCGCAGCTTAAGTAGGTGTGGTAGCCCTCCGGGAAAAAGCACATCTGCTCCTCCTGCAGCTTTGTTTCCTGCAGACAGAAAATGTCTGCGTCAATATTGTTGAAAAAGTCCTCAAAGCCCTTTTGCATACAAGCTCTGAGACCGTTTACATTCCATGATACAAATTTCATAGGTACCTCCCAAATTTATTTGTATTTATTATAACATTACTATTGCTATTTGGCAATAAAAATTGTATAATTTATATTGGATGTTTATATGTATCACTAAACGAAACGGAGCGTTTGATTATGAAATCCAAAGCCTATATATCATTATTTATTATATTTGCTATGATTATTCAGCTTGCAGGAGGTTTATGCGTTTTTGCCGAAGAAACAGCCGGCGGAACCGATATTGTCAGTCTCAATACCACCAATGATGCAGGAGACCACTGTTATTTTGACAATCACTACTGCTATACCTCCATCAATCCCAATTACGGCAATTTTTTTGCCAATCAGAAAACAAATTATATCGAATGCTACCGTCTTGATTATACAAATCCAAGGCGTAAGGATTACATATATCTTGAAAAAACAGACCCGGACAACGATTGCTATTTTGACATAAACTGTAACCGACTTTCCTATACCAGATACAGCCAGAGAGCGTATGATTATTTCCTGGTTCAGGGTGACTTCAAGGTAGGACTCATGGGTGCAGACTGTCAGATGTTTTTGTTCCGCGATTCCACATCCGGTTCTTCTGTTGTCAACTATGTCAGTGCCTATCTTCGTGCTGACGGCTCGCTGAAGCTGTCCGACGGCACAGTTGTTCCCGATGTGGCAAAGGTCAATACCTGGTTTAATATGAAAGCTGCCGTAAATCTTAAAACCTCCCTCTGCGAGGTGTATATAAATGACGTTAAGGCCGGCACAATGGCCATACCTGCCGCTATGTCACGCATCAACATGGTAAGGCTCAGTCTTTACAGCGGTACAGGCAATATGTATGCGGACAATTTCTCTGTAACAGGTCTTGAGGTTCCCTATGAAAACGGAATTGAGGTCAGAAGCGATGTATTCCCCGATAATCCTCAGATAGCGGAATTTTTGCAGGGGAAGGTTGCCATGCACGGCTACGGCAAGCTTATGTATAAGGATGGGGTAAAAGCTCCCATATTCCCCGAGCCGGTGTATGATGAGGACAGGCAGGAGCTGTATGTGGCAGCGGATACCCTTAATTATGCCTTCGGTATTAATCTTGAAGAGGGCTTCTCCGGTCTGAGCGGCAGCGATATTTCCGTGACTGAGGGTGGAGTCGTTGTGTACAAGGGCGAAAGCCATACTATGAAAAACGGTACTCTTACTGTGACCGACAGGCTCTATGTGCCGGTTACCGATTTTGCTGAAATCCTGGGCAAATATGCTTTTACCCACGAAACGGGAATGATAGTTATATCCGACGAAAATGAGTTTATAGACACAACCGACTGGGAGTATATCACCTTCAGACCGGACCAGAGCGCCATCACCCTTTTTAATGATGTGGACTTTCTCAACAGCTTTCTCTCTTATGAGCAGCCGGATATGAGCCGTCTTAAGGAGGATTTTGCTTCGGTATCAGGCGAATATGAATCGGCTCATCCGAGGATTTTGCTTAATCAGAAGGATTTTGACCGTCTGAAAAATCTCTACAGTACCGACGAAACCTACAAGACTATTGCCAATAATATAATCTCCAAGGCAAAATCATATCTGAGAAAAGAGCCCTTGGTATACAAATTTGACGATGCCATGAGAATGTACAGCTCCGGTGCAGAAACACAGAACCGCTTTATGTACTGGGGCTATGCCTACAAGCTTACCGGTGATAGCAGATATGTAAAAAGAGCGGTAATGGAGCTGGAAGCGCTTGACAAATTCCCTGATTTTAACCCCATGCATATTATCGACACGGGAATGTTCTGTATGGGTCTTGCATGTGCCTATGACTGGTTTTACGAGGCATACACTCCCGAGGAGAGAGAGCTTGCAAGGAGAGTTGTGTTTGAAAAATGCTTCAAATCCCTCTCAGATGCCTACTACGGCAGACTGTCTCAGGCAACCTCCGGCAACGGCGCCGTAAAATGGACCAGCAACTACAATGCAGTGGTATCCGGCGGCTGTCTCAATGCGGCAATTGCCACTATAGAATGTGACCCGGAATACAACCTTGATATGATTGACAACTGCATACGCAGTCTTGAATATTGCCTGGCGGGCATCATGCCCGGCGGCGGCTGGGGCGAATCTGTTTCCTACTGGAACTACACCATGGAATTTTTGTCGTACTCCATGGCAAGCCTCAACACATCCTTCGGCACCGACTACGGTATCGGCAAAAGCCAGGGTATGGAGGATACACTCAGATATGCAATGGCATGTCTTGGTATCGGAGGAATGTACAATTATCACGATTCCGGTCAGAGTGTAGCTTCAAAAAGCAACTCATACAAGACCTTTATGTATCTGGCAAATACCTACGGCATTGACGATGCCTACGGAATGCGCATGTATGACCTGCTCAACAAACGTACAAGCCCTGTTGTTGAGGACGGCTTGTTCTATAACGAAAATATCACTGATTTTGAAGATGTGTATGACAAAAACGGTACTGAAATAAAAATCGACGGAACAGAGCTTTTTTCTTCCCGGGATACCTACAACCGTGACAACAGCCAATTTTACTTTGCAACTCACTTCGGCGCTACCTGGGGATATCATCACCACTGCGACTGCGGCAGCTTTGTGCTGGATATGTACGGCACACGCTTTGCCGATGACCTTGGCGCCGATGATTATAATATAGAAAACGAGCTGAAATATTCTTCTTATGAGCTTTACAGAAAGAGAGCCGAGGGGCACAATGTTATGGTTATTGCACCTTCGTCTCATTCCGGCAGCTTTGAGCAGAATCTCAATGTGTTTGCGCCCATTACCGGCTATGAAACCGACGGAACCCGTTCCTATGTAATAGCCGATATGGATGAGGTTTATGCAGAGTGCGACAGAATGCAGCAGGGATATTATGTAGATAAAGAAAAAATGAGTGTTACCATGCGCAATGAGTTTACAGCTCCCACCGGTACGGAGGTATATTGGTTTATGCACACCAGAGCCGATATCCAGATTGACGGAAATACCGCCTATCTCACCAGAGACGGACATACTGTGTGCCTGCGGTTTGATACCAATGCTCCTGTTGCCGAGATTATTAAGATGAAGGCAGAGCCCCTGCCCACATCGCCTCAGGTACCGGAGCAAAATCCCAACGAGGCATATTCAAAGGTTGCTATCCGTATGACAACCGGAGCCAACAACTACCTGACGGTAAATATAAGCTCATTAGAGAGCGCAAAGGATGAAATTCTCACTCAACCTCTTGTGGCGTGGTCTCTCAATATGTGGGATGAAATATCGACTCAGGATATTGTAAGCCTTAAGGATTATGAGGATTTTGCATATGCATCAGGCAGTGAAGCAAAGGGTGTTTTAGGCGCTGCTGAAGGCGATTCGTCACTCTGTGCTCCTGTGGGAGCCGGTTCTGCCCTGCTTGCATCGGATACCTTTGAGCCTGAAAACAGATATACGGCAGTGTCATTTAATATTGCACCATACAGAGCTGTGCCTATGCTCTGCGACAGCAGCGGAAATAACCTGCTGGAAAATATCAGTCTTGATAGCGAGGTATGGAACAGCATTTGTGTAATATATGATGCGGAGAAGGGAAGAGCTGTTACCAATATCAACGGAAGCTACGGCCAGTGGCAGGATACAGACTATACCGGCGGCAGTGCGGTGCTTACCCTCAGGGGAACAGACATCAGCTCTGCTGCGTATGTAGATAACTACAAGCTTTACACGGTCTCTGCGGTACCGTCTTTGGGCTATGTCAGTGTAGGAGGAGTGGAGCTTGACGACAGCTATATTCTCTCCGACGGTACGCTGACTGCAGGAGACCTGACCTCCAACGGTACAGTCAGGGTATATACTGACAGCACCATGACAGAGCGGCTTGCGGATACGGCTTTGCTCCCGGAAGGCGCTGTGGCGGTGTTTACCAACGGAGATGTCTATATATACTATAAGGTTACTCTCCAGAGTGCTGTAGAAACACCTGCAAAATACTATCAGTACATAGACGATTTCAGCAGCGGAGGTTGTGTTCGCAATACTCTTGAGACAGTGGCTGATATAACGGGAGCCTACGGAAGCTGTGCGCATTTTACGGGCACTGAGGAGGTGGACAGCAACCATTATCTTAATTATGCTCTCAGTACGGATGATACTATTAAGACAGTCAGCTTCGACGTATATCCCACCGATTCTGTTACCAAGATAAAATTTGCCACAAACGGTCATAATCCCCTCAGCCGCGATGTGGCTATGTCGGAGCTGACTCCGGGCGAATGGAACAATCTTACACTGGTTATCGACCCTGCAACGGATATCAACACCTTTTATGTCAACGGCAAAGCATCGGGTACAAAAACCTGTGAGATGAAGGGCAACCTGAGGATGGTATTCTCTACAGACAAGAGCATACTGAGTGAATCGGAAATTTATGTAGACAATATAGTTTTAATCGGCGGTACAAAGCCCGAGGGTATAATTGATACTGATTATTCAGTGACAGACAGCAAAATCTCCGGTGCCGCAGGATTAACCTACGGCGAGTTTTGCCGCAGCTTCCGTACTTCAAGCTATAAATATAGCTATAAGGTATACGGCAGAAACGGCGAGCTTTACAGCAGCGATATCATAGATGAAGGCTGCGTACTATATCTGTACGGCGGCGATGTAATGCTCGGAAGATATTCTTTTGAATGAAAGGAATGATACATTTGATTAAGCTAAAAAAAATGGCAGCACTGCTGACTTGCATTGCTATGCTGGCAGGTCTGTGGACAGTGCCCGCAGCGGCGGCAGGCGGTGCAGCCACCAAGGTCATACTTAATGTGAGCAACGACGCCGGAGACTATTGCTACTTTGACAGCAACTACTGCTATACCTCGGCAAATGCAAAATATAACAATCTTGCCGCAAATACAGGTGACAACTACATGGAGTTTTACCGCCTTGACTACACCAACCCAAGACGCAAGGGATTTATGTATGCAGAGCGGACAGAGAAGGATACCTACTGCTTTTTCAACATTACTCTTGACCGCAGCAATATGACCAAATATCCCAATAAGATATATGACCATATCCTTATTAACGGAGATATCATGACAACCCTCCTTGAGTGCGAGGCTCAGATGTTTATGATACGCAGTACCGCCGATTCCGCCGGGGCAGAAATGACCCTGGCTACCCTCGGCGCCGACGGAAGATTTACCTTCTCCGACGGTACGGTCAGCGATGTGCTGGTAAAAAAGGGCGAATGGGCTAACTACAAGATTGCCATAAACCTTGAAACACACACAGCGGATATTTATTTTAACGGCACTAAAATCAAGGCTGGACTCACTATTCCTTCTGAATATGACCGGATAAAGCAGGTTCGTTTCCGTCTTATGGAGGGCGGCATTGGCAATATGTATCTGGATAATCTTCAGGTAACAGGTCTTATTGAGCCTTTTGTAGACGGGGTGGAGACTCCCACGGATATATATCCCGCCGAGGACGATATCAGGGACTTTCTTGAGGGCAAGGTGGCTTTCCACGGCTACAGCGGTCTTGTGTATAAGGACGGCATAAAAAGACTTCTCAGTCATGAACCCTTATATGATACCGAAAATCAGGAGCTTTATGTAAGCGAGGATGAGATTAAATCAGCCTTTGGCATATCCTCTCTCTCAGTGAGCGCTGACGGTGCGGTTACTGCAGACGGTACAGCGTCACAGCTGAGCACGTCTCCCATATCAAAGGACGGAGTAAGCTATATCCCTGTCACCGCCTTTGCTGAGGAGGTACTGGGCAAATATGTATTTTCCTTTAAAACAGGCTTTTTCATTGTGGGGGATGTAAACGAGGTTGTTGATACAAGCACCTGGAAATATCAGTCCTTCCGCTCCGACTCAAGTCAGATTACCCTGTGGAATGACATAGATTTTCTCAATGCATTCCTCCAGTACGAGCGGCCTGATGCAGCACGGCTCAAGGCGGATTTTGAGGCGGTAAACGGCTATTCTCACCCCAGAGTTCTTGCGGATAAATCAGATTTTGACAGACTGCGCGAGGCATATGCCAATGATACTCAGTATGCCCAAATGGCACAGAGGGCAATACGCTCTGCCAAATCTGTTGTAAGCTCTACTGTGCTTAGATATGAATATGACGATGCAATGCGTATGCTCAGTGTTGCCAGAAATGCTTACAACCGGTTTTTCTACTTAGGCTATGCATGGCAGCTTACGGGAGATTCAAAATATGTGGAGCGTGCATATGAAGAGGTCTGCGCTCTTGCTGAGTTCCCGGATTTCAACACAAGCCATATTATAGATGCCGGTGAGTTTGCCATGGCTCTTGCAGTCGCCTATGACTGGCTCTACGACGGTTATACCCCGGAGCAGCGTGAGTTTGTTGCAAGGGTTTGTGTTGAGCAGGGTCTTAAGCCTCTTGCAAGCGGTATGTACGGCAGGCTTACCTCCACCTCAAACGGTACCAATGCATACAGCTCCTTCAGATGGCGCAGTAACTACAATTCAATTGTAGTGGGCGGATGTCTTAATGCGGCTGTTGCGGCTATGGAGTATGATGAGGACTACTGCCTGGCTGTTGTGGAAAACTGCCTTAAGGGCTACGAGTATTCCATTGCCGAGATTATGCCCGGCGGTGGCTGGAACGAAGCTCCCAGCTATTGGAATTATGCATTTCAGTATATAAATGTGGGTCTTTCTACCCTCAATGCGGCTTTCGGTACAGACTATTGCCTGTCCCGCAGTATGGGTATGGAGGATACACTCAAATTTGCCGTTGCCTGCCTTGGTGCAACAGGTATAAACAATTTCCATGACAGCGGCAGCTCAGGAGCTAATTCCTATAGCGAATTTATGTATCTGTCACAGCTGTTTAACAACAAAACTGCCTATGACCTGAGATATAACGATATTGTCACCAAGGGCGGCAGTCCCGGACAGGGCGATTTGCTGTACTACAATCCCGATGGCTTGGGTGATGATGCAAGAGAGCTTGATACAGTAAACTATATAAGAGGCGTTGAGCTCTTCTCTGTAAGGGACAGCTTTGATACCGAAAACGATGAATTTTACTTCTCCACTCATTTCGGCACTACCAGCGGCTACCATCAGCACAATGACTGCAGTACCTTTGTGCTGGATATAATGGGACAGCGTTGGGCAGAGGACCTGGGCAGCGAGGACTATAATCTGCAGAACGAGCTTGGCTATCCCGAATACTCTCTGTACAGAAAGAGAGCCGAGGGTCACAATGTTATGGTAATCAACCCGGCAGATTATGCAGCATCCATGGAGCAGAAAACGGGCTTGTTTGTGCCTGTTACCGAATATGCCTACAATGATACTGATGCTTATGTAAAGGCTGATATGTCAGAGGTATACACTCAGGCAGACTCTATGGAGATGGGTTATTATATAGACCGTGAGAGCCAGACTGTAACCATGCGCAATGAGTTTATTCCCACCAATGACAATTCCCAGGTGTACTGGTTTATGCACACCAAGGCGGAGGTGAATATAGACGGAAATGCGGCATATCTTGCCATTGGCGACAAATCTGTAAAGCTTGAATTTGATACAAATGCAGATAGCGCTGAGCTTGTTTCCATGGCGGCACAGCCTCTGCCAACCTCTCCTCAAGTGCCGGAGCAGAAGCCTAATACGGGATATACCAAGGTTGCCATAAAGCTTGATGCAAGTGATTATACAACCCTTACCGTAAAAATATCTCCTGCGGATAATGAGGATGACATGCTTCTCACACCTCTTGAAAACTGGCATCTTCTGTCTGAATCAGAAAATGATGTTGTGCTTTTTGAAGCGTCGGAGGCGGCTGATTTCGGCAGCTTTGTGCGCGGTACACTGAGCGATGAAACCGGAGTCGGCGGCAAGGAGAGCTATGACAAGTCTGTCAAGGTTGTAATGAGCGAGGCAGACGGCGATACCTATTCCTCATACCATGACTACATCTGGGGCGAGACTGATTCTCGGGGCTACTGGTCTGAGGCAGACGGAGACGGATATCTCATAATATCGGCAAATGTATTTTCAACATCCGGCACCGGCAGGTTCCGGATGTGCACGGCTCAGAATGCGGCTTTGGGAGAAGAGCTTGTTCCTGAGGCAAACAGATGGCACAATGTGGCTGTAATTTATGACAGAGCAACCGGTATGTCAAAGACTGTTGTTGACGGTGTACACGGGGAATATATGGACTGCGGATTGGGCAAAAGCCGCAGTGACAGTGCTCAGATAAGAAATGCGGTTCGCTTCCTTATGATTGCAAAAAATCAAGGAGATTCAATGTATATAGACGATGTGAACATATATACATCCGATACAGATTATCTTCCTTCAATTCCCGCCCTTGATGGAAATTACCGTATTGAGGGCAGCAGAATTCAGGCTATGACAGGTCTTACAGGTGATGAGCTTGCATCCGGAAATGAATATATAGTAAATGTGTTTGATTCTCAGCTTTACACCTCAAGAATTTCCGGCGAGCTTGAGCTGTCAGACGGCAATGTGGTGGTGCTGAGCGATGACAATAATCTTTACAGAACATATTTTGTCACTTCAGATACAATCCATGTGAGCCCGGTATATAAGGTCAGCCAGAGCAGCAGCTTCAACTCTCCATCTTTTATCTGTGAGCGCGGCACAAGCTCCGCTGCCTACGGCATAGGAGGTAAGGCAACAACCGATGAGTCGATGTATTATGTGGGCAGCTCATCCACAACCACCGATGACTTCTATATACAGACAAGCTTTACCGAGAGTGAGGTTGCCAAGGACACGGCTCTTGCACTGGATATATATGTCTCCAGTGTATTGAGCTTCAACAGCGCATTGTTCGCCACCGGAGGTCATGCGGCAATAAGTAGCTCTATGACAATCTCAAAGCTTTCTGCCGGTACATGGCACAATCTGGTACTTATCCACAGAGCGGCCACAAATGACAATGAGCTGTATATAGACGGAGTGCTTGCAGGAACCTTAAACAGAGCACTTTCAAGCAATGTAATCAGATTTATATTTAAGCCTATAAATAAATTACTGGGCGGTAATAACTCCACAGAAGTATATCTTGACAACATAAACTATATGTACGGTGAAGATATAGTGGTTAATCCCATAAGCTCATCTGCCTATACAATAAGCGGTGCATATATCTCAGGTGCCGCCGGCAGCACAGTCGTGGCATTTAAGAAGAATATAACCAAGGTAAGCTCTCTGTATGATGTACATGTATATAATACCGATGGCTCTTTGGCAGCAGATACCGCGGCGATAGCATCCGGTATGTATGTGTATGTAACGGAAAACGGTTATGTGACAAGACAGTATTATATTAAATAGGTAAAATTAAATTAAAAAGACCTCCCAAATATCAGAAACGAAAATCTGATGATTGGGAGGTTGTTTTTGTAGAAAAATATATAAATTTCAGTTTAGCACTTGCGCACTGTTTGGTTAGAGCTGGTAGGGCGTGACGACCCCTGTCAAGCCGGTAAAACTTTATGCGTGCATCAAATTGAGCAAATGTGCCATTTGGGTACGGCAGACTGTCGGATAATTACCGTTTTTGTTCGCCATTCTGTAGGGACGGGGCGCTTTTTGCACAGAAAATCAGGATTTCCCATGCAAAAAGGATGCAAAGCATCTGACTGCCACCGTCTCACAAATGGCTCTTTTGTGCGTCAATTGAATTATCAGACAGTCTGACGTGGTCTGACAAGACAGCCTGCCATATTTTATTGTTACCCCAGCATAACATCCAGCAGCATCATAACTGCAAAGCCTGTCACTATGCCCATGGTGGCAGAATACGGATGTGCCTCGCGGTTTCGCTGACATTCGGGTATCAGCTCATGCACCGCTACCATAATCATTGTGCCGGCGGCAAAAGACAGGGCAAAGGGCAGTATTGCCTCAATATGCGTCACCGCCAGCGCTCCGGGTATAGCCGCCAAGGGCTCCACTGCGCCCGATGCCTGACCGAGAGTAAAGGCTTTTTTTCGTGAGCAGCCCTCCCGCCTCAGGGGTACCGATACCGCAGCTCCCTCGGGAAAATTCTGCAGGGCAATTCCTATGGCAAGACTTATGGCACCCATAAGTGCCTCCGTGGTATAATTTCCGTTTTGCAATGCTCCGAATGCCACACCTACCGCCAAGCCCTCGGGGATATTGTGCACAGTTACCGAAAGTATGAGCATAATAATCCTGTTCATGCCGTTGTCTGTAGCTGCATTCTCACAGCCTGCTGTGTTTCGTCTTGCAAATGTCACTGCTTTGTCCGAGAACCACATAAATACAGCCCCTGTAAGAAAGCCGGCTGTGGCTACTATGTAAGCCGGTATGTCTGAATAAAGCTCTGCCCGCTCTATTGCGGGAGCAAGCAGAGACCAGAAGCTTGCAGCTATCATCACGCCGGAGGCAAAGCCCAGCATAAGATTCATTATCCGCGGATTCGGAGATTTAAAGAATACAACCGTGCCGGCTCCCAAAGCGGTTACAAACCATGTGCCCAGGGTTGCCAGCAGAGCCATAATATATATTTCGTTCATTTTGTACCTCCCTTAATCCGAACCTCAATTTTAAAAGGTGAATTTTCGTTTTCGTTGTGTTAAAATACTCGGTAATCCGTCAAGGATTACCTGCGTTTTTGCCTTGCGCAACCAAAAATTCTCACTTTTAAAATTCTACGACCTGAAACGTCAGACTGTCGGATAATTACCGATTTTGCTCGCCATTCTGTAGGGACGGGGCGCTTTTTGCACAGAAAATCAGGATTTTCCATGCAAAAAGGATGCAAAGCATCTGACAGCCACCGTCCCCGCAAAATGGAATATTTGCGGATTTACAGACAATCTAACGTTTCAGGCGGGTTCGGATTACTTCCTTTCGGCTAACCGAACCATTATTTTAAGACTCGGATTATTATCAGTATATTAAATATACCTTTCGGGAGGTGAATAAAAATCAGAGTATTTGCAGAAAAGTTCCTATAATGCCTCTTCCCGGACCTTGTCCTCTGTGGGAAAACATATCCTCGGTATTGCAGCAGGTGCATATGTCCGACACAATTATATTTTCCGCCGGAACTCCGGCATCAATCAGAATTTGCCTGTTTATATAGGGCAGATTGAGATAGTACCTGCCGTTTGCGGTGATAATATAGTCCCTGTAGCCGAATTTGTCAAAAAAATCATTATACAATTCCTTGCTTACCTCATAGCAGCTCACACATATGCAGGGACCTATGGCGGCTGTCACATTTTCAGGCTTTGTGCCGAAGTGAGCGGTCATTTCCTCAAGGGTTTTTGCCGCCAGCATATTCAGCGTACCTCTCCAGCCGCAATGGGAGCTTCCTATAGCCTTGCCGGCAGTATCCATAAGTGCCACCGGCACACAGTCTGCCGTGTGTATAACCAAAGGCAGCTGCGGGGTGCATGTGATAAGCCCGTCCACATCGGTGTAATCCCGCTCCCGGAGAACACCTTTTCCTGCATCTGCCTCGGTCACAAGCCGTACATTTGCAGAGTGAGTCTGCTTTGCCAATACCAGGCGCTCTATATCAAACCCGGCGGCACTGCAGAATATGCGGTAATTTTGCACTACATTTTCCCATTTGTCGGCGGTGGAGGTTCCTAAATTCATTGTGGCACATTCCTTTATGTCAGAGACTCCTCCGTGACGGGTGGATACCGCAAGGCGAAAGCCCTTTGCGGTATCCGGGAGATTAAAGGTGAGATACGGCACACCGTTTTCGGTGTGTACTGTCATATTGTTTGATGAAATTATTGTAAACACTACCTTTCAGTAGCCTTAGCAACCAAAACCGTCTTTAGTGTTGGTTGCTAAGGCTATGATAATATATCATATAATGATAATATATCATATTCCCCGTTATTCCGTCAATCATCCTCATTTAATTTTTTAAAGAGCTTTCCTATTGCCTTTTTTTCTATTCTTGATACATATCGCCCCAGCTATTGTAAACGATTAAGCCTTGAAAATTACGCCGGTAATTTCGGCGCAAATTGCCTATTCTATTGGATTTGTTCTAACTGTTTGAATCTGAATTTGATAATAATCTTTTTATCTTCCGTTAGTTCAACCCGTTCAATAAGACTTACTAAAACCTCACGGCTTGTAAATGCTGATTCTATAAAGCTTTGGACCAATTCTTTCGCCCTGTCGCTGCTATTGATAGGGCGTTGCTTTTGTTCATTAAGCTCTTTTAGCTTTTCTTCCAATGTATTGCGTTCAGTTTTGATTCGCTGATAAATACGTTCAAAGTCGGATTCTGATAATAGTCCATTGAGTTTATCCATATACATTTTGTCAAGATTTACGGTTAAAACATCAATCTTATTCTGAAGTAATTGAATTTCAGTTTCATAATTTTCTGCTTTGTCTGCTTCCGCTACAGCCTCCTGTGCTACTGGAAGCATTTCCTTTGGATTAAGATATGCTTCGCATACTTCACGAACCTTTTCAAGAACAGCTTTTGTTACGGTTTCTTCCTTGATTGTGTGACTTGTGCAAACACCTGATTTGGTAAAGCGCTGATAGGTACGACACACAAAGTACAGCACATCTTCACCAGCAGCATTTTTACGGTTAAGAACAGCTAAAGGATAGCCACACTCATGGCAGAAAATTAAGCCTTTCAATAGAAAATCATAGGTTCGGTTTCTTGTATGCTTGCGGCTGTTCACCAACATCTTCACTTTGTGAAAAGTCTCTCTGTCAATAATGGGTTCGTGTGTGTTTTCAACCACAACCCAATTTTCACGAGCCTGTTTCAAACACTTTTTTGATTTGTAGCTGATCTTTACAGTCCGTCCCTGAACCATATTACCTATATAGGTTTCATTTTGCAACATATCGGAAATCCGCTCGCTACTCCATTGACCGCTGTATGGTCCGGGGTTGGAGATTGTAAGTCCTGCATATTGTGCCGGTGTGGGAATGCCCTGCTCATTTAACTTGACGGCTATTTGTCTGCAACTCATTCCATCTAACGCCATACCGAATATATGGCGTACTGTAGGTGCTGCTTTTTCGTCAATGATGATTTTGTTTTTCTCTGTTGGGTGCAACTTGTAACCGTAAAGTGCTTTACCGCCGATAAACTGACCTTTACGTTGCTTATCCCGCTTAACACTTTTAATCTTCTTTGAGATATCTTTTGCGTACATATCATTCATGATTGCCCGAAACGGCGTGATGTCATTTGCCGTAGACTCCACTCCTGTATCAATTCCGTCAAGTAAGGAAATGTATCTAACTCGTTTTTCGGGAAAGTACCGTTCCATATAATGTCCGGTCATAATGTAGTCACGCCCAAGACGCGAAAGGTCTTTGGTGATAACCATGTTGACTTTCTTTTCTTCGATGTCAGCTATCATCCTCTGAAAATCTGGTCTTTCAAAGCTTGTTCCACTCCAACCGTCATCAATGTAAGTGTCATATACGGAAAGTCTGTGATTCTCAACAAATTCGTTCAATAATGATTTTTGATTGGTTACACTTTCGGATGGTCCTTCGTTTTCGTCCTCCTTTGATAATCTGATGTATAATGCCACATGATAATCCATGGGGTTACTTATTTCGATGTACATAATCGTCCTCCTGAAATAAGCGACCATTCATCATGAATATTATATCGCATTGTTATTTGGTATTGCAAATTTATATTGTAGATAGTGGCGAAAGGAGCGAAAAAATATTTGTCGCAGATCCTCCTCGCCTGAATATACACATATAATCTGAATTGATTGTTTTTTCAATATAATTCTCTCCTTTCACTTATTTCTACATTTATATGCTCATAGTAGCTTATTCTTGCTTATCTGTTCTGAAAATGGGATACAAAAAAGCCGAGTCAGTTGCATTTGACTCAGCTTTTATATTTCAAATATTTTTTTATTCAAATTCGCAAAGTATGTCCTCCAAATCCGTAAGAACTTCACCAACAAAATCTTCTCTCATTCTCGAATTACCAACTATGCTGTAATATTTTTGTGGGATTTCAATATGTGAGAATGCGATAAGTGTATGTAATAGATAGAACACCTCCTGTTTTTGTCCGTTCAAATATAGACTTTCAAATAGCTCATAAGTTTTTTTGACTTCTGAAATAGATATCTTTTGACACATCCTTTCAAAAAACGGTAGTGTAATTATACCGGATAGATTATTAATTTGATTTTGAATCATTATAACGACTCCTTTCTATGTAAATTAATTTATATAAATTATCAAATAGGATAGAGTGTCCACCTCCTAAGCGGAAGATACAACGTTTCCTGCTTTATGTATAACTTAATAATTTTATTGCATATTATGCAAATACGCCCCTGTAGTTAAATGGATATAACAAGGTCCTCCTAAGTGGTAAACGGTTCGTTTCCACTTGGAGGGTATAACAAAATTGAATTAGCAAATCCGCCCCCATAGTTAAGTGGATATAACATGCCCCTCCTAAGGGCAAATCGTGCGTTCGACTCGCGCTGGGGGTGCCACAAATACCGCATAAATGCTGACTTTCAGCGTTTGGCGGTATTTTTCTTTGCCCTTTACAAAATGCCGGAGAATTATTTATTTTGCTCGTTGCAACCTTGCTAATTGGAAACGAACTCTCACACTCATTTTTGCTAATGAATTTTGCTGTTTGCTAATTTGAAATTAGCGAACTATTTTTTTACGCTTCCAATCAGTCCGGCTAAAGTAGCTGCAAGTTCGGGGTTTGCTTGCAGTTGTTCGATAAGAGCTGCAATGTCAATGGTTGCTTCTGTCTTTTCCTGCGGAGGTCTGACATCACGCAAATCAGGGTTAGCATAAAAGGCACTTTCAAATTTCTGTGCATTTACCTTTCTATCCTCATCTAAAATATGAGCATATACATCTGTAATCATATTTATCTGAGAATGTCCTGTATCGCCCTGTGTCGCTTTCAGATCACCGTGATTGAGTTTTAACTTGTATGTTGTACTTGAATGTCGGAGAGAGTGAAAAACAACGTTAGGCAGTCCTGCTTCTTCTTTCAGCTTTATAAATTCCTTTTCAAGCACACGGTTTTCGCAAGGTCTGCCGTTAGGCAAGGCAATTACTAAATTAAAGTCCTCATATTCATCGCCGAGAAAACCTTTTATTTCTTCCTGCGACTTTTTCCACTCTTTCATAATGTAGGCAACGGTCTTTGGAAGCCACACTTTTCTTTCGCTTGATTTTGTTTTAGGCTTCTTCAGGATTAACCTTGTGCTTGTGTTAGCCATAAGCGGCTTGAAAATGTGAATAATGTCCTTTTCTCCAAGCATTTCAATCGCACGTTTTGATGCTCTTGTAAGCTCTTTGTCAACATAGATGTACGCATCATCTCTTGCAATGTCATCGTCGGATATATGAACATTGTCCCAAGTAAGACCTAAAATTTCACCGATTCTGAGTGAGCAGGCAAAAGCCAAGTTCATCGCAATATACAACTTTGTGTCTGTGCAGGAGTTCAAGGCTTTTCTTATGTTTTCCGTAGTCCAAATATCCCTTTTCTTGTATTCAACCTTTGGTATGACGATATTTTCAAAAGGATTTTTGCCTATCATTTCCCAGCGCACAGCCTGCTTAAAAGCACAGCTCATCAGTTTTACTATTTTCTCGATATTAACGGGTGTCAAGTATTCCGTTTTGGGCTGAACATTTCTTCTAATGACAGGTTTTGTCTTTTGCAGCGTTTGAACGAACTTATCAGCAACACGAGTTGTGATTTCCTGAACCTGAAGATCTCCGATAATCGGGTTTATGTAATTTGCAATAAGACCACAGTTTGAATCATAGGTAGAAACACCCCATTTTTTCTCGCCGTAAAGACTTACAAACTCATACATATAATCACATATCTTCTGACTGTTTGGAATAACAAACGTCCCGTTGTTTTGCTGATTTTCAATTTCTGCCTTGCGTTTTAACGCTTCCTTGTGTGTATGCCAAGTTTCCCACTTTTGTTTTGTTTCTCCGTTCTCGTTTGTGTAGGAATAAACAACCGAGTACGCTTTCTTTCTTTTAATAATAGATGCCATAATCTTGACTCCTTTCAAATATTGAGTTTATCGAGCCAATCGTCGAAGGATTTTTTTGAAACCCTTATTGATGCACCTATTTTAACCACCTTGAAGTGATTTTCTTTTACCAAATTATATGCCGATGTGCGTCCTATACCGAGCATTTCGGCAATCTCCATTACTGTGTAAGTCTTTTTGTTTTCAAGCGTTTTTTGAGCTTCCATTGTAATCCTCCTTCCATAACAAAAAACGCCTGAACCGTGTTCGTATCTAAACTTAGCATAATTATACTAACACGAATAAGCGTTTTCTGCAAAAAAATTGTTAATTAAAAAATATTTTCTGCCTTAATAGCATAAGTAAAGGGACTGACATACGATGTGAGTGGTGATTATAGTAGGTGCACACTATTTCTCGGTGGAGGTGAAGGTGAAGTCGTGGTCATACATCAGTCCCCTTAATTATGCTATCAAAACTAAAAAACAAGACGGATGGCAGTCAGCTATACTGCTCCATAGGAATCTCACCTTCCCGGCTCTGCCCGGACTGCACTCATTGCCTGCGACGCTTTTAACGCTCGGACTGTGACTATGCAGAAGTATCATTGTCCCGACATATCATCGTTGCCACAAGGTAGCAAACCTCTTTTACAATGCAAGTATTTCTCGCTCGGATAAGCTCCCTTTATAGAAAGAAGGATAAAGAAAAGTTCAACACTTATCGTCTTGGCGTACCCATTGCCCGGCTCCGACATATCGGAATGTATCCGTTTTGCTGATATACTGCGCTGCCGTTATCTTGCAGGCTTTCTTTTTCAAAGGGCGATGAAAGGAAAATTATGTACCAATACGTGGCATAGAATACTTGTTGAGTATGTTCCGTAAAAGCTGTGCATTTCTGCCGTCGAGGTCGGCTGCAAGTTTTTCTAACAGTTCTTCCTCGTCTTTTGACAAATGCAGGTGTAAGTCGTTACGGTATTCACTCATAAGAAATACTCCGCCATTTTTACCGTTCTTGGTATATATCGGTGCATATCGGCTCAAAAAAACTATATCAGCATAGATTGTTCTCGTTGATACTTCGTAGAGATCAGCAAGTTCAACAAAACTGCTTTTCTTGTATCTTGAAAGCAAATATAGCATTTCGATTCTGCGTTCAAAAGCTGTATATTGGTCTTTCATAGCCGATTTCCCCTCCTTTCGATTACAAGTTTAGCAGGTAAACCGGAAAGGTAACTTCGTGTTATAAAAAGTTTTTTAATTTTTTTTGAAAGTTTCATAATAAGCTCCTTTGGATTAAATGATCCGCAGAAGCCGTCATCCGAGAACGAAAAAAGACGGGCAAACAACACCTCAATTAAGAAGTGTTATCCTGCCCGTCTTGCGGTTCTGCGGATTAGCTATGTTGTTATTCAGTTTTCATTTTGTGTATTTAACACCACCAATGTTCCGTTCTCCAAAAATTGAAGAACTGTTTTATATCCTTTATGGACTATCTCAATTATCTTGTTTTTTTCATCAACTTTGCAGACGAGTTTTCCGTTGCTGTTTTTTATATCTTTCATAGTCATATCTCCTTTCGGGGAAGCATAGAATGTAACATAGAGAATGAAAGATGTACGATATATAAGAAAATATGTCAAGTCTTGACATTATTAAATATATCTCTACATTTTTCGCACGAAAAAGCCGCCTGATTTAGTATCAACTAAAACCAGACGGCTCAAATTGGATTGCTTCTTTATACCTGTAAAACCTATATAGTTGTATTCGTAACATTTTTATTCTCCTTTCGTTTCGTCAAAATTCCTTATAATTCTACATACAATAGCACAAGCCCCGTCTGATTGCTCAAACGGGGCTTGTTTGCCTGTCAAGCGTTTCCCGCTTGGCTTGTATTTTTACTTATTCGCTTCAATAAATCTGTGAAATATTGCTGCGATTTCTGCTCTTGTAGCATTATCTTTCGGATTGAGTGTTGAGGCTGTTTTGCCTTTCATCAAGCCGCTGCCTGAAGCGTACTGCATTGACGCTATTGTGTACTCGGAAATGCTGTCAACATCTTTGAATGTGAATGTGCCTATGATTTCAGTCTCCTCAGATTTAATGATTTTATTCTTTCTCTGTTATATTGTATAACTCAACCAATTCTTCTATTGCTTCGAATGGAATAAAGCAATCCTGATTATTATGAGCATATATGCATTCGCCCGACGCATAGTTGATATCAAGCTTTGCACCATACATATCAGGCAGTCCGCTTACTTTGCTGATATAGCCGTTATATTGAGCAAAATTGTATTTTGATACGAGTTCCTGAAGGCTTGTCATAAATGATGTATCTGCTGTGAAATCGTGTTCTTCTCCGGCACCTGCTCTGTCGCGCCATTTGATTTTAGATTTAACGGCTCCATCTTCTAAAACAGCGCTTAGCTTATAATTTCTTCCAACAAGCTCGCTTTCTTCTTCTACAACAATGTTATAAAGTGAAACTTCAAATTCAAAGCTGATTATTTCTGTTGACTCTATGACCTTCGGCGAATCCTCTCCGCTGTCATATGTTTTAACTCCACCGTCAATATGATCCGTATTACGTCGGGACAATCCGCATCCGCAAAATCCCATTGTCATAAGTAAGATAATACTTGTTATAATTCGTGACATATTACCACCTCGCATTTACCCGGCATTTATAAAGCGATAAAGGAAAGTGACAACCTGACCTCTTGTGCACGAGTCATCAGGACTGAAGGTGGTAGCACTTGTTCCACCTGTTATTCCTTGTTCTACTGCCCACAAAACGGCTTTGTAGTAATAGCTGTCGGACTTAACATCTGTAAAATTGCACTTACTTGATTTTGCTTCGGGCTGACCCGTCGTTCGCCAAAGGAATGTAACAACCTGTGCCCTTGAGCAGTTGCTATCTGGGCTGAATGTGGTTGCACTTGTTCCACCGGTTATCTCACTGCCGAATGCCCATTTTACAGGTTTGTAGAAATAGTCGCTACTCGATACATCAGTAAACGGCAATGTTATTGCAGCAGGTTCAGGTGACGCAATCATTCTGTGAAGGAAAGTTACAACCTGCGCTCTTGAACAATTTGAGTTCGGAGAGAAGGTGTTAGCACTTGTTCCGCCCGTGATACCCTCATTTGCTGCCCACATAACTGCATCATAGTAATACTGTCCTTTAGAAACATCGGTAAAGGTTGTTTTTTGTGTTTCTTGGGGATTTTCTATTTCCGTCGGTTTTTCAGTTTCCGTAGGCTTTTCTACTTCAGATGGTTTCTCGGTTTCGGTTGGCTTTTCGGTTTCGGTAGGTTTTTCAGGTTCTTTTTCAATTTCGGTTGGCTTTTCTGTTTCAGTTGGCTTCTCAGATTCCTTTTCAGGCTCTTCAAGCGGTTTAAAAGCATATCCGACAAACACGCGTTCCTCATTTCCACCGATTATTGACTGGACACCGTTAATTGCGCCACGCACAAGCAAATCGCCTTCTTCATCGGTTTCAAACTCATAACCTTGAATCGGTTTCACCTGTATTGCCACATAATAGTTTTCACCTGCTTTGAAGGTATCGTTTTCCGTCATTTTTCGTTCATTATCTCCGACGCCTTCATACCAAGTAATACCATCTTTGGTTGAATTTTCGTGTTGCTTATCAATGTAATAAAGTCCGTCGTCACGGTTGTCTTTTGCTTCAAATGATGGATGTTCGCCAAGGGCAGGTGCATTGATATTAAAGGTTACAACTCCCATGACTTTTTTCGGTTCCTTGCCTGTTTTCCATTCATACAGCACCATGAGTGAGCCGTCTCCACTTAGGCGAGTTTCTGCAACTTTGCCGTTAATGGAAGCAACAATATTTTTCGTGTCAGCCGCAAAACAATATCCTTCCTTTGCCTTAATATCAACGACAAATGTATATCTCTTTTCCGCAGCAAAAACTCCTTTGAAGGGATTATCCCGATCATAGTTTTCAAGCCAATACGCGTTGATGCCTTCTATACCATCGCTATATCTTAAGTATTGCTCTCTTGCGATTGACTGTATGCCGATTTTAGGTTCTTTTACATCACTGATGGCAACGTATGTAATCTCCTCAAGCTCCTCTACTGCAGGGAAGGTGTAGGACAATACTACCATCGCCCATCTCTGATATTCAAAGTCTTTGGAAAGCTTGGCTTCTATAAGATTTCCGCCCGGATTGAAATATCCCTTCATATTATATTCTGTAGTGGTTGCATCAAACGCGTACCCGTCTTTTGGCTGAAGCCACACTCGCACGGTATATATGTGCCCCATTTTGAATGTTTCATTATTTTTCATAGTTTTCGATTCTGTTTCGTCATACCATTCAATCTGTCCATAAATTTCATAAGTTTCATCCGAAAAAACTGCCGGCTGAACTCCCTGCCATTTTCTGCCGTCAATGGGTGTCGGTATATTCTTAACATATACCTCACTAATATATTCCGTTTTAGCCATAGCAGTCATCGGCAGTATTGACATCATCATAGCTATACATAATAAAATACTTAAGAATCTTTTCATGTCAAAATCAACTCCCTTACAATTTTTTATATTTGACAAAATTCCCGAAGCTATCTTCTATTGATAAAACATCTTCGCTGATTTCGTATTTAAAGCTTAATGCAGATACATCTCCCGGATAGTAAATAACGACCTTTGTATCGTCTGCATTATATTTAAATTCTTTTTTTGCATCTCCCATAGAATAATATCCTTCATCAGCAGAAATAAAATTATAGGCAAAGCTTGGGAATCCAATCGCAACCCAAGTGCCAATCAAACTTTTAGAACTCATAATTTACGCCCACGGATCTTTCTCTGCCGGAACTCTGATTTCCGAAAGACACTGAATATCATTCAAAAACCATTGTCCCGTTGACGGCTTTTTACGGAGCTTTACAGAACGCATATTGTCAGCGCCACCGCTTTTTACCCAAAGTGTTGCCCAATTCTCATTATCAAAGGAGTATGGATTTTCAAACACTTCAATGGTAAGAGGTGCAGATGGAGTATAACCGTTGTCAGGTGTTGCACCAAGAAAATATGAAAATGGTATGTAAAATTTATCAGTAAGTCTTTCTTTGATAAATTGTTTTTCATAAGGACTTACATTTTCAGGTCCTTTTAGAAAATTAAGCATTTCATATGTTGCATCGCTACTTTGTTCAAACTGACACAATGCAAGCAAAGCGAGTGCAACCGTTTTGAAAGGTGTGTCCATGGATATTTCAGGTAATGTCTGAAGCTCAGCAAGATTTTTCGGGAGTGATGAAAAAGCAAATTTCTCGCTGCGATTTTTGCCTTTTCCAACAGAATTTACTGCACTATTTACTACACCTGTCACCGCTTTTGTTGCTTCTCTTCGAATGGTGCTTTCTGCCATAGATTTCAAAGAATCAAAAATTCCCATAACTATTACTCCTTTTCATATCTCATTGTCATAAATGTGAATAGTCCGTTTTCATCAATAGCTTTCACCCAAGAATCCGTTTTTTCTCCAAATGCCTCACCCTCAATGCCCGAATCGTACCACAATTCTCCGCTTCTTTCTTCCCAAGCGGAACATCTCAAACAAATCATGCCGGGACGAAGTTCTTTTTCTCCGCCGCTTTCCAATTCAGCAAGATAACTTTCATATTCCTCTTTTGGAATGGGAATAAGCATCAAGAGCTTTCCGTTATCGCAAATTTCAATCAATGAGCTTGTAATTTGTTTTCTTTCACGCATCTCACTTGTTATTGCTTCTTCATCTGTTTCATCAATATAAGGCATAGGAGAATTTCTATATTCTTCTGCATTCATATATGTAAGATTGCCCGCCTCATTTATCACGCCGATAGAATGAAATCGCCATTTACCAATATAGTTCATAACGACACCTCCAATATCACTGCTTATCGCTTTCATCAAAAACATCACCGCATTCAGGGCAGAACTTTGGCGGATTCATTGGATCTTCAGGTGTCCAACCGCATTTATCGCACTTATATAAAGGAGCACCTTCGGGTTTTTTACTTCCGCAGTTCTGACAGAACTTACCTGTGTTCGCCGTGCCGCATCCGCACTGCCAGCCCATTGCAGGGCTCGGCTGCGGCTTTCCGCAATTCTCGCAGAATTTTCCACTGTTATGCGTTCCGCACTCACAGTTCCAGGTGGATTTTGCGGGGACTGCGGTTTCAGCCGGCTGCGCAGACTGCTGTCCCATAGCAAAGAGGTTTGCCGCAGCACCTGCACCTGCGTTCTGTGCCATATTCATACCAAAGAAACCACCCATAGCACCCATACCGCCTTCGTTTTTAGCCGCATCCTGCATAGCCTGTGCCTGAGCACCCACCATGTGAGCAGCAGCCATTGTAGGGTTTCTGAACGCCGCATTTCTTTGGATTTCCTTAATCATCTTTTCGTCTTCTTCGGAGGCATTAACGCTTGATACGCCGAATACAACGATTTCTATGCCTCTTAAATCTCTCCACTTTGAAGAAAGAACATTGTTTAAGGCATCTCCGATTTCCATTGTATGAGCCGGAAGGGAGCTGTAACGGATACCCATATCCGAAATTCTCGCAAATGCCGGCTGAAGCGCAGTGAGTAACTCTGTTTTAAGCTGACTGTCGATTGTTTCCCTCACATATGTATCCTCAACATTTCCGCATACATTTGTATAGAAGAGCATAGGATTTGTGATTTTGTAGGAATATTCGCCATGACAGCGAATTGCAATATCCACATCAAGACCGATGTTGTTGTCTACAACTCTGAACGGCACAGGTGAAGGTGTTCCGTATTTGTTTCCTATAATTTCTTTTGTGTTAAAGTAATATACTCTTTGGTCTTTTGCTGGTTCGCCGCCAAAGGTGAAACGCTTGCCCATTTCCGCAAAGCTCTTTTTGATGGTTTCGCCTAAAGAACCGTAGAAAATACTTGGCTCAGTTCCTGTATCATATACGAACTCACCCGGCTCTGCACAAAGCTCCACCACCTTGCCTGACTCCACAATCATCATACACTGTCCGTCATTAACATTGATAATAGAACCGTTTGAAATGATGTTGTCCGTTCCTTTTTTGTTAGATGAGCGCCCGCCGGCTTTCTTTTCACCCTTTTGAACAAGAGTGTCTGCATCCATACTTTCGCAGTAAAAATAATCACGCCAAGAGTCTGCGAGTACCCCCGATAATGCTCCAATGCCTGCTTTTAATAATCCCATAATTTAGTCTCCTTCCTGAACATATAAATTTTCATCTGCTACCGAATAATCGGTTATATCCCATACATCCTCAGATGTTACGAGCCTTCCGTCACCGCTAATTTGCGGACTGAATTTATGTCCTCGGCTATCTTCTGTGCTGATTTCAATGTTTGAATGTAAATCAGATAGATTACATTTTACGGTAAAAGCCTCACCCTGATATATGGTGTGCTTTTCGCCCGTTTCAAGATTTGTCAAAGTAACATAATCCTTATACCTCGGAACAATCAAATACCATTCATCGCCTTCAAAATCAAACTGCGACACCTGCTCGATTGCAAAATCTCCAAGAGATTCAAAAATTCCTGCTACATAAGTATTTCTGAAATCCAGTCTATCTTCGCCATAGCCTAAAAACGCTACCGCAAAATACGGCGTATCCTCGCATGAATCAAAATCGAAAACATTTGCATACTGAGTACGGTAATCTGAGTCTTTATACACCATTCCGGGACCGTCAGCTATTTGTGGCTTATCTACACCGCATCCGAACAGACTCGCAATAAGCGCTATAATGGCAGTTAGTTTCATAATATTTTTCACCATCCTCACTCATATCACCCCGCATATAATAATTCTTCAAAGCACTCATCTTCGGGAATACCGTTTACCGTCCGAGGCCAGTCTGATATGTCAATAGAGAGTCTTACTATTCCGCCGTTTTCAGTTTTTAAATCAACAAAGCTCTTTCCGTCTGTCTGATATGGTGTAAGAGATGTTCCTGCAGGAAGCTCTGTTTTTTCCATTTCAGGCAGAAGCTCTGCTTCAAGAGATATTGCTGTTTTTACATCGTGACCATAATTAAATGTGTAGGCTTCATCTGTCATTTCGGGCTTTCCGTCTGTTTCGCTCAGTTTATAGGTTACTGTTGCTCCACGGGTTCCCAATATTTCAAATCTTGTTTCGAGCTTGAAGTTCTGCGGATTATTGAAAGCATTTTTGTAAACCGTTCCATCCTCATAGCCTTCTTCAATAAACTCATAATCAAGCTCTGTTCCATAAAGTTCCTGTGTCATTTTTGGAACATCGCCATTTAAATCCCAAGTGCAGAACATATGGTAGTCGTTATCCGAGAACGAATCAGAATAGATATAGCTCTTTTCACCGATATGCGCCAAGTAAACATCAAAATCGTAAGCATAGTTGATTTCGTCGGTATAGGTTTTACCATTTACCGTAACCGACAGCATATTGTACGAGCCATATTGATCCGGCATTGTATCTATTTCAATGCAATCTTTTTTATCATCATCGGGATTCAGGTCAAAGTCGATTTTTTGTCGCATCGGCAACATCATACCGAAGCTGCCTGATGGTGCTTTTTTGTATTCGTCCTTGATAATATACTGGTGTTCATCAAAATAAAGCTTTACCGAAAGTGGACCTGCCGCATAGGATGCAATATCATAAGGAGAAAACCAGAATGTAATACCCTGATAATCTATCGTCCATTTATAATCATCAGGCGAATACTCCTTAAAAATAGTCCAAAGCTGATTTTCTTCAAAACTCAGGTAATCATATTTGTTTACGATTTCACTCTCAAGAATATCAGGAAGTCCCCGTATGCTACTCATTACATCGGTGAGGACAAGCTTTTTTCCTGTTTGTGGGTTGAAGTTTGAGGTTATATAATAATACTCCGGATGTACTCCGCCTGAATGCACGAATACATCTTCTATGTAGCTAAAAACAAGCGTATCTGCTCTTTGCAAATATACTTTTGACTCTCCTTCAAGGTAAAGAGGATTGTATTCATCACCCTCTAAATCCTTAGCTGCTCCCGAAAGTTCATACATCAATGCTTTCGCATCTTTTAATGCTTCATCGTTAAGCTTATCAAAG
>JAFUPN010000032.1 GCA_017481205.1 Clostridia bacterium
AAAGAAACCTTTATCACTTTTTAAGACAACATATCTTTTTGACTTATCTTTTGAATATATAACTTTCTCTACTGTTGAATCTAAAAAATCAAGATTTTTGTCATAAAGCATTTCAACAATCTCATTCCATTCAGGCATTGGAGGAACTATTCGTTTTTCTTTTCTAAATTTTCTAAAAATCCTTTTCACGCTATCGCCTCCTTTCGCCAATATTCGACATTCTTAATATTGCGATACATAAGGTTTAGATGCAAACCTTTTTGGTGTCAAGTTCGTGTTAAGTTAAGGTCAAAAAATATTACTTCTTTGCAATTACAATTGGTTGGTAAAAACCTGTTTCTTCAGGGAGTTTCCATACCACACTGCTACAACCATTAGAAAGAAGTATGTTTGTGAGTTCTTCTCTCCGAACTGCCCTGTATTCACATTCAAATTTATTTATTTTTAGTGTTTCTTCATCTTCAATAATATACTGAATTAGTTTGTAGCAATCACCATTCCAAGTCCAAGTTTGAAAAGATACTCTTTGTCCTTTTTCCGTCTTATGTATATATGGTGCAGAATATGGTGGCTTACTTTCAAGTAATGCATCATAATCTCTGATACTTGCAACAAACATACCGCCGGTCGCTAACCTGCTTGTTATACTCTTGATAGCAATTTCCAAATCACTCTTTGTGAGCATGTGCGGCAAAGCATTATCCATAGCAATAATAATGTCGAACTCTTGTGAAAAGGTTTTGGATAACATACGAAAGTCAGCATTTTTAAAACAAATCTTTACATCGTTTTTCATAGCTCGCTGTCTCGCCTCTTCAAGTTCACCATCACTTATGTCAGAAGCAGTTACATTATATCCCATAGAAGCAAGCCCTATTGCCTGGGTTCCAATACCACAAGCACAATCAAGAATTTTAGACTGGTTGCCATATCCATTGTGTTTAAACAATTCATCCAAGATTAAAGATTGTTCTTTTGTTGTGTCTTGCCAATCAAGAAAAAGTTTATCATATTGTGAAGCCAAATTATCATAAAAACTCTGTATAATATCCATATAGATATTCCCTTCCTAATTTTAGTTTATTTTCAGACAAGTTTCGACACACATTAATTGCGACACATAAGGTTTAGACACAACCTTTCAAAGGCTCCCTTGTGTAAAGGGAGCTGTCAGCGTAGCTGACTGAGGGATTGTTTTATTTTGCTTATTTACAACCTCTCCGAGTTGCTTTGCAACCCACCTTCCCTTACACAGGGGAGGCTTTTTTATTTCGTCATTTTTCGACATATCCATATAGTTCGCGTTTAATCAGGAGCAAAAAATCATCTTAATTCAAAGAATTGTCCAATATTGCAAATTTTAACATAAAATAACCATCTCTCTTAAAACTTATTATAACATGGTATTTACAGATTAGCAACAGTTCAGACAATATGGGTATCCGCTATAACAACATCGGGCATTACGGCATCTTCCAAATGCAGGTCATCGCTGCATATATGCTCTCCCCTGAAAGGAAGGGCAAAAACGCAGAGCTTTTTCTTCTGATGCGAAACGGCAACTGTACAGGCAACGGCTATTGCACCGGCTCCCACGGACAAAACGGAAATATCCTTTCCCATAATATATCTTTCTATCTCAAACACATGGTCAATAGTCGCCTGCTCAAAATCTCTGTATATAAGATATGAAATTCTGTATTTCTTAAGGCTTTCCATAATCCCCTCTGCCAGCTTGAGAGTGTTGTTATCCGCAACCAGAAGGATGTTTTTTGAAAAGCCGTACTCCCCGAGAATATCCCCTACCGAATGAACGGCACCGGAAAACGCACGGATATTTCCTGTCTCATCACTGTTTATATTATAGCTTCCTAAGGAATTAATCAAATCCAATATTTCTGACATTGCTTATGGCTCCTTTGGCAAATATTCTGCCGTTATTATTTTATAACTGTAAATAGAAAAAAGACATGTCAAGCCCTGTTATAGCCTTGACACGTCTCCTATTCTCTGTATCGTTATAGATTATATCATTTTGTGAAATTGTTGTCAATGTCGTAATTGTAGAATTTTGATATAGTTTTTGTGCTGTTTTGACATAGCAAACCGGGATTTTCTACGATAATGACACCTCGTCCCTACAGAGTGATGCGCCCAAAAAAATGACGAAGGCAAAATTTAACCTTCGTCATTTTATTTATATATTCATATCAGAAGAATATTATCAGCAGCTGCGAAACAAGCACAACCGCAATAAGAGCAATAGGATATGTAGCTGCATATGCCGCTGCAACATCCTCTGTGCCTGCAACATGGATAAGAGTTCCCAGAGCAGGAGTACTTGTCATACCGCCGGTAATTGAGCCGAGGGTGTTGAGCAGGCTTATCTTAAGCACATATTTTGCAAAGAAGAATCCGATAATCATGGGAACAATTGTCATGAGCATTCCGTAGAAGAAATAGTCAATCTTAAATTCCTGTACAAATCTTGCACCGCCGGAAATACCTGCGCCTATAAGGAAGAGCATGAGTCCAAGCTCTCTGAACACCTTGAGTGCAGAGTTATTTGGCATAAGATTAATCTTGCCGCATTTGCCGAAGTGACCGAATACCAGAGCTGTGAGCAGGCATCCGCCTGTGCTGGTCAGAGAGAAGGTTGTACCATCAAGACCCTTGCTGGACAGAGGAATCTTTATAGCACCGATAACAAGACCGATGATAGCTGCCAGTGCAAAGGGAGCAATACCAAAATCATCCAGGTCAATAAGCTTGCCGGTATTCTTCTTACTCTCAGCTGCACCTGAAGCGGCAACGAGATTTTCTCTCTCTTTCTTCATATCAACTCTGAGAATCTTGGGCATAAGCTGTACAAAAAGCACAACGCCAATAACACCGAAGATATATGCAATACCGTAGCCTACGGAAACAAGCTGCTGCATTTCCTCACTGCCCACAGCTTCCTTGGCTGCAGAGAATGCGGGAGTTGATGTAAGAGCGCCGGCAAAAACACCGGACACAATTGCAGAAAGCTTTTCCATATTGGTCTCACCTGTAGCCTTGCCTATAAACATACAAATCACTGCAGCAAGACCGCCTGAAATGATTATTACAAGTCCCAGCAGTACATATGAAGTAAAGTTCTTTTTCATATTGCCAAAGAATTTAGGTCCTGCGATAAAGCCTACAGATGATACAAAGAGTATCAGACCCATGTTTTCAACAATTTTGAGAGCGGTTGATACGTCCCCGAGCTGTTCTCCAAGCTTATCATAGAAGAGACAGCCAAACACCAGTGCAATGATAAACACACCGGCTGTACCAAGGTTTACACCCTTGATGGTTATACGACCAAGCATATAGCCTATTGCCGCAATGGCAAATACGCAGAACACCAGGAAAGCAACTCCCGTAACGGGAATTACACCTCCAAATAAAGTCATTTTAATAGCCTCTTTTCTTTTTATTGAATTTTCCCTCAAACAAGGCTCTGTAAAAACTTTTTTACAGAACCCCCTAAGGAATAGAAAAAAAGATTCAGAATGAACAAACCGAACCCAAGCAAGGCATCCGGACTTGCTTGGGAAAACCCGAAGCTGTACAAATGTACAGCGAGTGGTGAGGTTTGTTTATAGCAAAAAAGAATAAATTTATGAAAAAATCAAAAATTTGATTTTTTCTACCTTGATTTTTCAAAAATTCTTTTTGATAAACTCTGTATTACTATACTTAATTTCTTTTTTGCGGTCTGGACTTTTTTTACATTCCTTAGTTACATTATATTGTTTTTTTCGTATTTAGGCAGAAGCATGGGAGAAATCTTGTCGGTTTCTATTCCTGCATCGGCAATTTCCTTTTCATACTCTGCAATATGACCCAGGGTAAGAGCGCCAACTGTTGTTTCCTTACACTTTGCAGCAGCACTCTGACCTGCAATACGTCCGAATACGATGATATCAAGCAGTGAGTTACCCATAAGACGGTTTCTGCCGTGAATTCCTCCCACAGCCTCACCTGCCACATAGAGGTTTTCAACACCTGTTGTCATACAGTCGGGGTTGATATCGAGACCACCGTTCTGATAATGAAGTGTGGGGTAAACAAGGATAGGCTCCTTGCGGATGTCTATACCATATTTGCCGAACATACGCATCATAGCGGGGATTCTCTTTTCGATTGTGCCTTCGCCGCCGATTGCTTCAATCATAGGAGTATCAAGCCAGAGACCGAGACCGTTGCCTGTCTCTACGCCGTTGCCCCTGTCGTTGCACTCACGGATAATTGATGCCGCAGATACGTCACGGGTCTCCAGAGGATGCATAAATACTTCACCCTTGGCATTAACCAGCTTTGCACCCAGTGAACGAACCTTCTCGGTAACAAGAGCACCGAAAATCTGTTCGGGATATGCAGCGCCTGTGGGATGGTACTGCAGGGTATCGGCATAGAGAAGCTTTGCGCCTGCTCTGTAGCCCAGCACAAGACCATCGGCTGTAGCACCGTAGTGGTTTGATGTGGGGAAGCCCTGGTAGTGCATACGTCCTGCACCGCCGGTTGCGATAACAACAGTCTTTGCCTTTGCAACCAGGAGCTCCTTTGTTTCCATATTCATAAGAACTGCGCCTGCTGCCTTGCCGTTTTCGTCAAGGATAAGCTCAACTGCAGAGGTAAAATCTACAACGGGAATACCGCGGTTGAGAACCTCATCACGGAGTGTACGCATGATTTCTGCGCCGGAATAGTCCTTTGCAGCGTGCATTCTCTTGCGGGAGGTACCGCCGCCGTGGGTTGTAATCATATTGCCCTCAGCATCCTTGTCAAACTCAACACCGAGGTCTGAAAGCCATGCAATAGCCTCGGGAGCATTGCATACAAGCTCGCTGAGAAGCTCTCTCTTTGCAGCGAAGTGACCGCCGCCGAAAGCATCTACAAAATGGATTGCGGGAGAGTCGTTCTCCTTGTCTGCAGCCTGAATACCGCCTTCTGCCATCATTGTGTTGGCATCGCCGATACGAAGCTTTGTAACAATCATAACATCTGCACCTGCTTCATTAGCCTCGATAGCAGCAGAAGAGCCGGCACCGCCACCGCCTATTACCAGTACATCCACATCATAATCGGGCTTTGAAAGGTCTACATCATCTGCACTGATACGAGCATGTGCCTGAAGCATTGCAGCAAGCTCTGTGGGCACCTTTTCACCCTTATTGGGTCCTATTTTGAGCTCCTCAAATTCTTCTGCCTTGTAATCAGGATGATATTTTTTGAGAAGGTCATCTTTTTCCTGTGCTGTCATACGAACGGGCTCGTATGCAATATTCTTTTCTCTTGCGGCTTCAACAGCCTTTATTGATTCTGTAAATTTTTCTGAATACATCAGTCACACCTCCTTATTTCTCAATTTCTCTTGTATTGTAAAGTTCCTTCATCTCTTCGATTGGCTTCTGCATAAGAGCCTCGATGAGTTCCTTGAAGGTACCGTCCTTGATTTCCTGAACTCTATTCTCCAGGTGGTCACACTTGGGAGCAAGATACTTACCGTTGAGACGGCGTGCAAGCATTGCTACCTGAGGATGTGAGATACCTGCAGGACATCTTGAAGAACAAACACCGCACATTACACAGTCGAAGGATTCTTCTGCACACTTCTCATACTCACCTCTCTGAGCATAAGCAATGTACTGCATAACGTTGAGCTCCTGAGTACAGCTCTTTGTACATGCATTACAGCCGATACAAGCATAAATCTCGGGATAGAGCTGCATCATAATCTGCTCTGTGGGGCTTACCTTGTTGATATCATAAACCTGCTTAACAAGCGGGAAGAAAGGCAGAGTTGCAATATACATGTTGTCCTCAACCTTGGTCTGACAAGCCAGACAGGTCTTGAGCTCGGTATCGCCCTTTATTCTGTAGATTGTAGCACACGCACCGCAGAAACCGTTTCGGCAGCCGCAGCCTCTTACCAGCTGGTAGCCCGCATATTCCATAGCGCGCATTATTGTAAGGTTGTCCGGAACCTCATATTTCTTTCCGAACAAGAATATATTTACCATATTTTCCATGAGTTTATATCCTCCATATTAATATTCGTCAGGCAGCTCGTCAATCTGGTCACAACGGAATACCGGGCCGTCCTTACATACATATTTTGAACCAATGTTACATCTGCCGCATTTACCGACACCGCACTTCATCTTAAGCTCCATTGTTGTGTAAACATTGGTCTTGTCAAATCCCATGTTTACAAGTCCCTCTAAGGTGAACTTAATCATAATCGGAGGTCCGCAAAGAACTGCAGTTTTGTTGGTATCGAAGCCAAGCTCCTGAACATAGCTGGGTACAAAGCCTACATGACCATCCCAACCCTCCTGCTCACGGTCGATGGTGAGGTGGACGTTGATACCGTCGTCATTCATCCATTCGTCGATAATCTCCTTGTAATCAACCAGGTCGTCCTTGCTTCGTGAGCCGTAGACAATATCAATCTTGCCGTAGCGGTCACGGTAGTGACGGCAGTAGTTGATAACCGAGCGAAGCGGTGCAAGACCGATACCGCCGGCGATAAAGAGCAGGTCCTTGCCCTCAAACACATCGTCTACCGGGAAGGGATTGCCGTAGGGTCCGCGGATGGTAATCTGCTGACCAACCTCAGCCTGGTGGAGCCACTCTGTAACACAGCCGCATTTTTTGATGGAGAATTCCATATACTCTGTGTTTGTGGGTGAAGATGTGATTGAAAACATAGCCTCACCTACAGCGGGGATAGACAGCATCGCACACTGACCGGGTCTGTGGTCAAAGGCTTTTTTGCCATCAGGAGTAACCACACGGAAGGTTTTTACATCGGGTGTGTCTATTCTTACGTCGGTGATAACACCAACCTTGGGGATTAACGCTTCGTTATTCATCATGCTTCACCTCCCAGTGATTTCATAACCTTAACAATATTCATTGAAATAGGACATTTAGCAAGACATCTGCCGCAGCCAACACAGCCGAATATGCCCTCGTTGTTTTCCGGGTAATATACCAGCTTGTGCATAAATCTCTGGCGGAAGCGCTCAAGCTGAGAATTTCTGATGTTTCCGTGAGCCATCTTGGTAAAATCGGAATACATGCATGAATCCCAGCAACGGAAACGGATTACACCGTCGTTTGTCTTGAAATCTCTTATATCATAGCACTGACATGTGGGACACACAAAGGTACAGGTACCGCAACCCAGGCATGACTGTGAAAGCTCCTTCCACTGGGGAGCATTGAAGAATTCACTTGTCTTGCCGCCGCCGAATTTGTCGGGTGTGATTCCTGCCAGAGGCAGTTTTTTCATAATTTCCGCAATCTTCGCCTTCTGTGCCTCTACAGCAGCCTCGTCTGTATCCTCTGTGAGAGCAGCTATTGAAGAAAGGAGCTTTTCGCCCTTCTCTGTGTTAGCCTCAAAGAAGATTTCACTGTCGGTCTTCCAGCAGGAAATATCTGCACCGGGATTTGCCGCATCTATACCAAAGGTCTGACAGAAGCAGGTTTCGGAAGGTCTTGTACAAGCCATGGAAATAATAACCCCGTGCGCACGTCTGTTTGCATAAAAGCTGTCAACAGGCTCGCAGAGGAATACTCTATCAAGAATTTCAAAGCTCTTTACATCACAGGCACGAACACCAAATACAACAAAATCTTCGTGCTCGTCACGGGTATCAACAACCTCGATTTCCTTGCCCTTTGTCTTAAATTCCATCATATTCTCTGTCTGAGGAAAGAAGAAATCCTTTGCACTGCGGACAGTGTTGAGGGCATTGCTGTAGCTCGTGCCCTCCTGCCATTTTTCAAAAACAGCGCCACCCACTTTATCAACAGGGAGATAAAGAGAGGCATTTTCTGCAATCAATGCAAAAACCTTCTGCAAATTATCCAAAGAACATTTACGCATTTTCGCCCTCTCCTTTCATTACAGCCTCGCCGGGCTCGATATCCTCAGTGGTATAGTCAACAAGAGGAGCACGGCTGCCAACCTCGGCACCTGCCTGATATTCACCGTAGAAGCTGTTTATATCCTTTATAAACTTTCTGTTGAGAAGATGCAGAGGGATGTTCTGAGGACAAACTCTGGAACATTCGCCGCAGTCTGTACAACGTCCCGCCACGTGGAAAGCACGGATTATGTGGAACATCTTTTCTTCAAAGCTGTCGGAAATAGCTTTATTTTCCACAGGTGATTCGGGGTTTTCAAACACGCACTTTTCACAGGTACATGCAGGACAGATATCACGACAGGCATTACATCTTATGCACTTTGAAAGCTGGCTCTGCCAAAAAGCAAATCTTTCATCCTCGGTCATAGCCTCAAGCTGTGCAACCTCATCGAAGCGTGCGCTGTCTGTAATGTCGCCCTCATCGCCCATGAGCTCATCATAAGCAACATGCTTTTTGCTCTTACATGAAACACATCTTTCTGCAAGAACAGAAGCAAAATCAACTTCCTTTTCACCGTCGTAGATAGTATCTACAACAATTTTGTCACCCTTTGAGGTAAGGGAGGAAATACCGTCGCCTGTGATTTCCTTTATTTTATTTATATCAGCCATACCTTCGCAGGGGATGCCCACTGCATATACCGCTTCTCTGTCAAAACGGTGCTCGGTAAGAAGCTGATTGAAGCTGTATGTGTCGCAGGGCTTGAGGAAAACAAGAACCTTTCCCTCTGCCTTGCGGGTCTCAGCCACCAGATATTTTGAAAAATTTGCACCGCAGAAATCGTCAAAGACAAAATCCTTTTTAAGTGACTCTGCATCTGCAAAAACATAGGGAGTTACATCGTAGTCAAACTCACCCTTTTTCCAGCCGAGGACACGGGAAATTGTGCCTGCCTCCAGCAGGGAAACCGCTTTTTCAATAAGCATATCGGCAGTTATCTTTTGCATCGCAAATCCTCCAATCTCTTGTTTTCACCAAGGGCTGCGACAGCCTCGGTGAACTCATTCATTGTAGCCGCAAATTTTGCACCCTCTGCAGCGGATACCCATTCCACACGGGTACGCTCCTTCTCAATGCCCAGAAAATTGAGCATAGAGAACAGAAGTGACATACGGCGTCTTGTATAGTAATTTCCTGATGTGTAGTGACAGTCACCGGGATGACATCCGCAGATTATAACACCGTCGGCACCTCTCTGGAAGGCACGGAGTATAAACATGGGGTTAACTCTGCACGAACAGGGAACCTTGATAATCTTTACATTTTCGGGGTAAGCAAGGCGGTTGTTACCTGCCAGGTCAGCACCCGCATATGAACACCAGTTGCAGCAGAAAGCTACAATCAGCGGTTTGTATTCGCCATTTACTTGCATATTGCATCCACCTCCGCAATGATTTGTTTGGTTGCAAAGCCCTTAAGATCCATTGCGCCTGAAGGACAAGCAACGGTACATGCACCGCAGCCCTGACATACAGCTTCATTTACGGAAGCAACACGTCTTACCTTGGTTGTGCGGTCAGGCATGCGGAACTCCTTGTCAACATATGTGATAGCACCGTAAGGACATACTCTCTCACAGGATGAACAGCCGTTACACATAAGCTCATTGGAATTTGCAACACAGGGATTACCTGTGAGCTTATCCTTCGCCAGAAGTCCGATAACCTTTGCAGCAGCGGCACCTGCCTGGGATACAGTCTCAGGGATATCCTTTGGTCCCTGACATGCACCGGAGAGGAACACACCTGCTGTGGGGCTCTCTACAGGACGAAGCTTGGGATGAGCCTCGGTGAAGAAGTCGTTGGTATCCATACTTGCAGTAAGCATGGTTGCAAGAGGTCTTGCGGACTTGTCGGGCTCTATAGCAGCGGCGAGAACCACCAGGTCTGCTTCAATATGGAGCTGCTTGTCTGCAAGAAGGTCGGATGCCTGTACATGGAGCTTGCCGTTTTCCGGAGACACCTTGCCGACCATACCCTTGATATATTTTACGCCGTATTCCTCAGCGGCACGACGGTAAAATTCATCAAAATTCTTACCGGGAGTACGTACGTCGATATAGAATACGTAAACCTCGGTATCGGGATATTTGTCCCTGGTAAGCATTGCATGCTTTGCTGTATACATACAGCATATTTTTGAACAGTATTCCTTGCCTTTTTCACTACAGGAAGCACATCTGGAGCCTACGCACTGTACAAAAACAATTGTGTGAGGATGTCTGCCGTCGGAAGGACAAACAAGATGACCTGAGCTGGGACCTGCCGCATTGGTAAGACGCTCAAACTCAAGAGAGGTGATAACGTCCTTGGACTGACTGTATGCATACTCATCAAATTTATCCATACTGATGGGATTAAAGCCTGTTGCAGCTACAATCGCACCGTATTTTTCAGAGATATATTCATCCTGCTGCTTGTAGTCGATAGCACCTGCCGCACAGACCTTTGCACATACTCCGCACTTGCCGTTTTTGAGCATGTTGCAGTGCTCGGGGTCGATGGTTGCTACCTTGGGCACTGCCTGTGCAAAAGGAATATAGATTGCACGGCGGTTGTCCATACCGAGGTTGAACTCGTTGGGCACGTTTTTCATAGGACATTTTTCGGTACAGAGACCACAGCCTGTACAGATGTCTTCTTTTACATAACGGGCTCTCTTTTTTATAGTTACGTCAAAGTTGCCTACAAAACCTTTGATATCGGTTACCTCGCTGTAGGAGAAAATTCTGATATTCTCATTCTGGGCAACATCAACCATTTTCGGTGTAAGGATACAAGCCGCACAGTCCAGTGTGGGGAAGGTTTTGTCAAGCTGAGCCATTTTTCCGCCGATGGTGGGCTTTGTTTCTACTATATCAACAGGGAAGCCTGCGTCTGCTATATCAAGAGCTGTCTGGATACCTGCAATACCGCCGCCGATAACAAGCGCTCTCTTGGTAACAGGGCTTTCGCCGGGAGTAAGAGGTGCATTAAGATTAACCTTTGCAACTGCTGCCTTACCCAGGATAATTGCCTTTTCAGTACCTGTTGCCATATCCTTATGAACCCATGAGCACTGCTCACGGATGTTTGCAATTTCAACCATATAGGGGTTGAGACCTGCTGCTGCCGCAGTCTTGCGAAAGGTAGCCTCGTGCATTCGGGGTGAGCACGAACACACAACAATACCTGTAAGCTTGTGTTCTTCTATGGCTTCTTTAATAAGATTCTGACCTGCCTGAGAACACATATACTGATAGTTTGCGGAATGTACAACTCCAGGCTCGTGAGCAAGAGCATCAGAAACCGCCTGTACATCCACTGTGCCTGCGATGTTGCTACCGCACCAGCACACAAATACGCCAATTCTTTGCATTATGGTTCGTCCTCCTTTACTTAGAATATTTTCTCAATGCACTTACCAATGCCTGCTGGGGCATATCCTCGTCAATGAGAGCGGGGATTGAGTCTGTCTTAAGGTGGTTGTTGCCCTGGCGGCGAACAACCTGAAGACGTACTGCTTCAACCAGCTTTGCAGGCTCTACGCCTCTGGGACATCTGTCTACACATGCAAAGCAGGTAAGGCACTGATAAAGTGAATCTGATTTGAGCAGGGGCTCGATATCCCCCGACTCTACCATATATACAAACTGATGGGGATGATATTCCATCTGATCGTATGCAGGACAGGTGCCTGAGCACTTGCCACAGCGCATACATTTTTTGGGGTTAACTCCGCTTCGGCGGATAACCTCGCTCTGTATTGCTTCAAGTTCTTTTTTCATTCTTTCAGTTCCTTTCTGCAATTACTTCACACCAAGTGCTTCTGCAAGCAGCTCGGTGAAATATACAACGGGGATTTCGCTTCCGTTCTTCTCAAGATTGTATTTACACAAAGGACAGGCGGTTACAATCATCTCTGCGCCGGCATTTGCTGCGCTTGCTGTAACCGTATTGCTCCTTGTTTTTGCCGCCTCGGGGTTTTCTAAGGCAATGTAACCGCCGCAGCATTCATTACGCTGGGGATACACAACCGCCTCGCCGCCCAATGCGGTGATAAGGTCCTCTATAATGGAAGGATTTTCGGGGTCGTCCATCTTCATAACACTGTTTGGTCTCAGAAGCAGGCATCCGTAATATGCCGCAATCTTCTTGCCGGAAAGTGAGTTGACAACCTTTTCTTTTACCTTGTCAAAGCCGATTTCGTCACGGAGAAGCTCAAGATAGTGCATCACCCTTGCTTCGCCGTTGTAGTTTTCGGGTGCAATGTAGTTGTTTACCCTTGAGGCAAACTCTTCGTCTGTCTGCATCGCATGATTTGTCTGCTTTATAACATTATGACAGGCTGAGCAAACCGTTACCAGAATCTGATCCTTGCTTTTAGCATCCATGAGCGCTCTTACGGAAGAAAGCTTTGTGGCAATCTCATCGCGGGAAGTGGTAAATACACCGCCGCAGCACTGCCAGTTGTCGGGCTCTTCCATAGTAACACCCAGAGCAAGAGCGCTGTCTCTTGCATATTTATCCAGATCCTTGGCCTTGGTTCTCAATGTACAGCCCGGAAAATAGGATACTTTCATTTACAAATTCCTCCAATCACACCATCTGTTCGGGATGGAATACTTCATCGAATTTTTCTTCTGTAAGGAAGCCGAGCTCTATGCAGGCCTCTTTAAGAGAAATATTGTCCTTGTATGCTTTTTTAGCGGTTTTTGCCGCATTTTCGTAGCCGATATAGGGATTGAGAGCAGTAACAAGCATAAGAGAATTATGCAGGTTGTGGTGCATTTTTTCTTTGTTTGCGGTGATGCCCACTGCACAGTTTTTGTTAAAGGATACAATTGCCTCGGAGAGAAGTCTTGCAGACTGGAGGAAATTGTAGATACATACGGGCATGAACACATTGAGTTCAAAGTTACCCTGAGACGCAGCCATACCTACAGCCACATCGTTGCCCATAACCTGAACTGCAACCATGGTTACTGCCTCACACTGTGTGGGGTTGACCTTACCGGGCATGATTGATGAGCCGGGCTCGTTTTCGGGGATAAAGATTTCGCCAAGACCGTCTCTGGGACCGCTTGCCAGCCAGCGAACGTCGTTTGCAATCTTCATCATATCTGCTGCCAATGCCTTGATTGCGCCGTGTGCAAATACCAATTCATCCTTAGAGGTAAGGGCATGGAATTTATTTTCAGCTGTAGCAAATTTCTTGCCTGTGAGCGAAGTGATTTTTTCTGCAACAAGAGGTCCGAATTCCTTGGGAGCATTGAGCCCTGTACCAACAGCTGTGCCGCCAAGAGCAAGCTCGGAAAGAGGTGCAACGGCAAGCTTAATGAGCTCAACGTCACGCTCAAGACTTGAACGCCAACCACTGATTTCCTGGCTGAATTTTATGGGAGTAGCATCCTGAAGATGTGTTCTTCCGCTCTTTACTATACCTTCATTTTCTGCCTCAAGGCGCTTAAAGGTTGCGATAAGCTCCTCAGCTGCGGGGATAAGCTTATCCTCAAGCATAAGAACAGCCGCAATGTGCATTGCTGTGGGGAAGGTGTCGTTGGAGGACTGGCTCATGTTTACATCATCGTTGGGATGAAGAATTTTTTCTCCTGCGATTTCGTTACCCTTGTTTGCAATAACCTCATTGGCATTCATATTGGACTGAGTGCCTGAGCCTGTCTGCCATACAACCAGAGGGAAATTATCGTTGAGATTTCCTGCGATAATCTCGTCACAGGCTTTTGATATTGCATCCAGCTTTGCAGAGGTCATCTTTTCGGGACGGAGGTCTCCGTTTGCCTGTGCAGCAGCCTTTTTGAGGATGCCGAAGGCATGTATGATTTCTGCAGGCATTGTCTCGATGCCTACACCTATTTCAAAATTCTGACAGCTTCTCTGAGTCTGGGCACCCCAGTATTTGTCTGCAGGTACCTTAACCTCACCCATAGAATCGTGTTCAATACGGTATTCCATTTTACTGAATTCCTCCTATATAATTATATTGTAGTATTATTGATAATATTTTTTAGTGCGTCTGCGCTTTTATGAAGCTTTGCAATTTCATCTTCATTAAGGGGAAGCTTAACCTTGCTTCTAATTCCGTTCTTTCCTACTACGCACAGTGTGCTGAGGCATACATCCTCAAGACCGTATTCCCCGTGCATCATGGTGGATACTGTCATGGTGGTGTCTATGCCGCTGAGTATGCATTTACATATATGACAGACAGACATGGATACTGCATAGAAGGTAGCGCCCTTTGCTTCAATAACCTTGCCGCCGGATTTGCGCACATATTCCTCAACCTCATCATAATTTATGGGTTCAATATCTCCGTTTACCTTTTTGAAGGATTCATAACATTCTTCAATAGGAATATTTGAGATATTTGCCAGAGACCAGGGCACAAAGGAGGAATCTCCGTGCTCTCCGAGAACATACGCATGTACATTGCTCTGGCTGATTTCAAAATGCTCGGAAAGACGTGATCTTACACGGGATGTGTCAAGAATTGTACCGGAGCCGATAATCTGATTTTCAGAAAGTCCCGAGCACTTGCAGAAGGTATATGTGAGGATATCAACGGGATTACTTACAATAAGATATATTGCATTCGGAGCATATTTGGTAATCTCGGGGATAATTGTCTTTGTAATATTGATATTGGTCTGAGCAAGATCAAGTCTTGTCTGACCGGGCTTGCGGGCTACGCCTGATGTGATGATGACAATGTCGGAGCCTACAGCATCGCTGTATGTTCCGTCATAGATAGTACCTGGATTGCCGAAAGGGATACCCTGTCTTATGTCCAGAGCTTCTCCGATAGCCTTTTCCTGGTTGATGTCAATCATTACAATTTCAGTGGACAGTCCTGAAACCATCAATGTGTACGCAATTGTGGAACCAACGCTGCCGGCGCCGATGATAGTAATTTTGTTCATAATTTTACTCCCAACCTTTAATTTTTTTGATTGATTTTTTTGGGTGTGTAAAAGACAAAAGCCCATCCTCACCCATTATACTTTGTTATAATTTTAACAAATTTTTTGCCGTTTGTAAATTATTAAAATTACACATCAATGTAGAATTTATATCTGTTCTTTTGTGCACTTTGACATTTTAATGGAAAATACTGAATATTCAAAGAAAAACCGCACAAAAAAGACAATATTTTTATCCTTTTTTGTGCGGTATTATTTTATTATTGTCTGGCTTTACCAGATAAAGAATTCATTACCCTTAAGCTTGAGCAGTGCTTCCACATAGAAGAAGTCGCCGTATACAATAGGCATATGAACAACCTTAAGCTGTTCCTTGGTTGTAGGATATCTTTCGCTGCCCATACCAACCAGATAATCGATATTTTCGTCATAATTTGCCCATTCAGCATCAACAGCCTTAAGAATATTGATTGCTGCCTGAGTATACATCCTTGCTTCGCTCTCGGAAACATATTTTGCAATCTCCAGCAGACCGCAGGCTGTACATACACCTGCTGTGCTGTCGTAGTATACAGGCTCGGGAGGCTGTCTGAAATCAATCAGAGGCTTGTAGTCTGTCTGAGCGCAGTTAGCAATAAAATAGTTTGCAGTTTTTATTGCCGCGTCAAGATATTCCTTTTTCTCAGTATGTATATACGAAATAATCGAGCCGTATACAGCCCAAGCAAGACCTCTTGACCAGCAGGAATCGTCGGCACAGCCCTGTCCGCCGTGTACCCTTACAACCTCGCCTGTCTCAGTGTCATGCTCTACAATATGGTTAACACTGCCGTCGGGACGGATATGGTCTCTTATTGCCATATCAGCATGTCTCATAGCAATTTTCTTAAAACGGGGATCGCCTGTTTCCTTCGATGCCCAGTAGAGAAGAGGAATATTCATAAGGCAGTCGATAATAGACCAACCGATTGCACCTTCGCCGTTCCATGCACGGATGAAGTTTCCGTCAATATTAAATCTGGAGGCAAGAGTTGCCGCCGCATATAAATTAGTGTTATATGCAGATTCATCACCGGTAAGAGCGTACTTTGCACCGGCAGTCAGATGCCACATAAAGCCCACGTCATGATGAAGCTTTTTGTAATCTGCAAGAGCCGCATCAAGAAGCTCGCCGGAGCGGATAGCACAATCCTTGTACACATCCTTGCCGGTCTCGCTGTACATAAGCCAGAGCAGACCGCCCCAGAAGCCGTTTGTCCACCAGTCAGCACAGCCGTGATAATACTCGGTGTTGTGAACTCCGTTTTCATCTGTGGTATACGGCAGCTTTTCACGGCTGCGGACAGCCACCTTGCTGAGCTTGTTTTCAACCTTCTGCCATACCTCATCTATCCATTGTTTATTCTGCTCGATTATTGTATTCATAATAGTTATCTCCCTTTTTATTATATAAACGGTCTTCTGTCAAGCACAAGCTTCAAAGGCTTTGTGGTTCTTATCATGCCGGGCAGTGCCTGCTGGAGCTCTGCAAGACAGCATGTGGTGCCGAAAAGCATATGCAAATCGTTAAAGCCGTCGTGAGTCTTTACATCAATACCATTGAGATATTCAATATATCCCTCGGCAAACTCTGCAAGAGCCTTCTTGCACTCATCATATCTGTAGGATGTCTGTCTGGTTGCTCTGTTTACACAGTAAACCCAGTCAATATCAATAAATCCGATGCCTTCACCGAATTTAGAGCCGATTTCCTTATTGTTATACATAGCTAGCATACTGTCGATAAATCTTTCGGGATATCTGAGAGGTCTGTGAGCATGCTCATGATTAAACAGATAGTGGAATGTACCTGCCATCACATGATATGCAGGAGCAACAGAGCCTTTCTGCCACATACCGTTGTCGGGGTCTGCATTCTCCCACAGCCAGTCAAAGTAATCGTCAACCCACTTATTATCAACAGTTTCCGTAAGCACCATTGAAGCATAGATACCTGCCCCCTGGTGTGACTGAGGCCATGGATAGTTAAGCCAGTCAAGCCCCTCCAAAAGTCCGTAGAGACCTTCCTTTGTGGTATATTTCATCAAATCTGTCAGCGGATACTTTGGCTTTGCATCAAAAAGCTCAATCGCAGCTGTACAATGAGCTGTTGTATGTATGGGGTGATGTGTGCACTCAGTAAACAGACCTGTCTCTGGATTCTGCAAATCCTGCAGTGCAGCAATCCAGGCTTCTCTCTTTTCGCTTGTAGCGGGAAATCTGCCTATGGTATACAGGATATTTGCCGCATCGGCACAGCCGTACTCATTGATGCCAAGCTCACGGTTACCCTTTTCGTTCTGCCAGAGCCATCTTGAATACTTGCCCTCTTCAATACGGTGAGACTCTACCGTATCATAAATTTTTTCAATAAGACTGTCAATATTAAATATCATCTCAAACCCTCCTTGGTTGTTATGACAGGTTGCAGTCGGGCTAATGCCCGTAAAACCGACAAACTGAAAGCTTTTAAAAATTTCAGATGTCAGGCAATGAAAGTGCGAGTTCTGTCACACTAAATTATATCAGTCAAAATATGGTAAGTCAACAATTCGGACAATTATACACCAATTTTTTTTAATTATACCAATTAAAAAAGTAACAGTCAAGGTGCAATATTTATAAAATATGATGGTATCACAAAAAATAACTATTACACAAAATCTGCATAAAACAAAATTAACTCTGCATTTTGATATACAGAGTCAACTTATACAATGGATATAAATGGCAAATCCTATGCCAAACAGCAATATAACATAACCGCCAATCTGATTACAGAAATAATACCAATCCGACGGCTCGGCATGGCTGAGATTTGGATTGAGCATATATTCCAGTTCAAAAAGCAGATCCGCCTTGAACACGGATAGATAGTACAGCACGGGAACGGCGGCAACAATAATTATGGGAAGCCATGTTTCCGGTTCATTAATCAATGTGAGAACACATATTGGGATTACTATAATATAGTAAAGAGGTATCAGTATAAGCTTTATAAGCCTTGAGCGTTTTTCTCTGCGCTCCTGCTCCTTAAGGCACACGGGAGTCGAACTCCGTATGCCTTAAATTTTAAAAATTTGCACACTTTTTATTTGTCGTCCTCGCAAGGCGTCAGCCTTCCTTCGTCCTCCGCATAAAAATTGCACTAAATTTTATGTATTTAAGGTCGAAGAGTTTTAAGATAGCCAATTTTGTGTCAAGACAAGTAAAATCTCGCAGGGAATACTTTCGTATTTTCAAGAGATTTTATGCTGGATTGACCAAAATTGTCATCTTAAAACCATGCGGGTTCGACTCCCGTGTGCCTAAGCTTAACCTTTACAATTTCTTCCGCCTGCTGAACCGCAGTCTCGGTAAGGCTTGCAGAACATTCAATACATATCACGGCGCTGTCACTGTTGCCTGAACCGCATTTATGACATATTTTCATTCCATGCACCTCCTTTCAGATACAAATTAATCCTTGGTATCATAAAATTCAAAATACTCATAATCTCCGCCGCCCGGAGAACGACTGCTGTATTTGCGATAGCTCTGTATTCTCTGGCGCTTGCGTTGCTCAAAGGCATAGAGCCTGAGCTGGCGGCGTATAATTATATATCCGATGCATGAAATTACCGCAACAACAATCAGAGCCTTAATCACATTCCATATAACACTGCCGGATGCGTTTTCCTTTTTGTTATCTGCCGGTTCACTGTCTGATTCAGCATTATTTGCAGACAGATTATAATGACCCGTATACCAATCGGAAATAGCAATAAAAGTGTTTTTTACAGCGCTGTCAAAATTGCCTGCTGCAAAATCCGGTTCCATATATTTAACCAGAAGTTCTTCTATAGTTTCCCTTGTAAGAGCACTTGAAAGGTGGTCTCCGACTATAGCCCAGTACTCCATATCCTCCGTTGCAAGCAGTACAAAAGTGCTGGAGCTATCCCCCATCGACCCAATACCCCAGCTTCTGTACACCTGACGGGCATATTCATCAACAGGAGTCTGACCGGTGGTGGGAACAGTCACAAAAATTATTTTTGAATCTGTACTGTCAAAAAGCGCTTCATTGCTGTTGTATATAAAAATCTTAGTATTATCACTTATAACCGATGAATAGTCATTAACGGATATAACATCGGGTATCTCAGATACATCTGCCCCTAATGCTAAGGTCTGAAAAGAAAGAAGCAGCATCACAAGGCAAAGACATTTTAATTTCTTCATTTTTATCTCCTATGAGTATATTTTATATTATAAATTATATCAGTATTTCATAAATAGTCAAGTAAAAACAGAAAAGTAAAATTTTTTAAATTTTTTTCAAAAAAAGTATTGACATTTAATTTAAATGGTGATATACTATACAAGTCGTCAGCGATGGCGAGTGTTTACAGCTGCTATGCGAGCATGCTGGAATTGGCAGACAGGCACGTTTGAGGGGCGTGTGTTTATGACGTGTGGGTTCAAGTCCCACTGCTCGCACCACAATTGCATACCGACTCGTCGGTATGCAATTCTTTTACAAATTAATATTTGATAATATCTTGATTAATTCTTCTTTTTGTGTTAAAA
>JAFUPN010000033.1 GCA_017481205.1 Clostridia bacterium
AGTCCACCAAAAAAGGTATTAAATCAAATAAATGAAAAGGAAAATTGGGATTATAAAGCTAAAGAAGAAAGTTTTTTTGAAAATGTTAAAATGGAAATGACTGAATATAGAGCAGTTATCATAACATATCCAAACAATTATCAGGTCATTAAGCAATTAAATTGGTATGAATATGGAGTATCTAAATCTGAAGTAAAAAAATATTATTATAACTATATTCCTAACGAACATACAATAAGTTCTCAAATTTATATTACTCCTATATTAATACCGACGTATTTTTCATTTTCTATTCCATGTATGACACCATCATTTGCTTATTAAGGAGGTAAATTGTACTTTGAAATATTTTAAATCTGATTTATGGTTGAAAATGCAAAAAGAGTTAACGAAAAATATGGCTGAAAAACAATGGTTAATAAATAGCGAATTGTATAAATCATATTTTAATACAATTCGAGATAAATTACCCCCAAAATTTATCAAAATATACGATGAAGAGAATGGGTTTCATGATTGTATTATTAAAGAAATTACCATTAAATCTATTGAAAGAAAGACCAAAAGAGACACCATAAATTTCCTTATAGTATTGAGTAATGGGACGGTTAACTATTTTATTGAATTCAAAAATGCTGAAATAATAAAAATGAACGTTTCAAGCAATATATACTGTATTTGTGGTAGGATATCTTGGGGATATTCGGAATTTGAAATATTAGATAACAAAAAAATCAAGTTATCAATTTTATGTGATGTTATTAACGAAATAGAATTGATATTTGACAATATTGTTATAAATAAAAAACAAGTTTAGAAAAATCATAATCAAAGGGACGATTCTCTCGTGCTGACGTAATCAATGTAATTGGGGACATGCCTAATTTTACACATTTTTACAAGCTACAAATTGAATATGTAAAAAACAGGCACGCCCCATAAAACAATACCTATGAATATGACCCCTGGGGCAATATCCTTTCACAGACAGAGGCGGTGGATAATCCAATAAAATATGCCGGAGAATACTATGACGATGAGCTGGGTATGTACTATCTCCGTGCACGTTACTATGACCCACAAATCGGCAGATTTATAAGCCGTGATATCAAATAGGGGATATTTCCTCACCTCTTGATATGAACCGGTATGTGTATTGCAGGAATAACCCGGTTAAGTATGTGGATACGAGTGGATTAGATGGGAAAACGATTGATCTCGGAAAAGGTTGGTTTTATAGAATTGATAGTGCAGATACGTCAACAAATACACAAAGACATATTCATATATATAATAACAGTAAAAGCTAATCACAAAATGAAGATGGTTCACCACATGATAAAAATAATAATAGTAATGGAAGTCCACCAAAAAAGGTATTAAATCAAATAAATGAAAAGGAAAATTGGGATTATAAAGCTAAAGAAGAAAGTTTTTTTGAAAATGTTAAAATGGAAATGACTGAATATAGAGCAGTTATTATAACATATCCAAACAATTATCAGGTCATTAAGCAATTAAATTGGTATGAATATGGAGTATCGGCAGTGTGAGATTTTTTCTGTAAATTTAATTTCTCTATGATAAAATATTCGGTTTTTATGGGCAGGAACAGCCAGATTTTGGCTTTCCTGCCTTAACTGTAATATAGCACGGATTTTAAGCCATGTCAAGGGCGGTCTCGTGACATCCTTTTATTGTAAATAAAACTCAGAAAAAATACAAGCTTATTTTTTCAGCTTTCTTGCTCCTATTTTATCAAGAATTTTTCCGCAGATATCCGGATGGTCGCAGGTGAAGCCGCGAGCGCCGTTTTCAAAGGATTTGCGGTAAACCTCCTCATCCGTATTCATCCCGTAGTATACACAGGGCTTTATACCCATAAGCTCAAATTCCTTGTATCTTTCTATGTCGGCTACAATGCTGTCATGTTTTATGGGGAAGCCCTGAGGGTCTTTGTCTCCAAAGTTGAAAAGACACACTTCATCGTAATATTTGTATGGGTCGTCTGATTCATACCCTTTCATTATTGATTTGGGATAGAAGCCGTGAATATAGAAATCGTCCTTTGTGTAGCGTGTGCGGAGCCAAGCGCATATTCCGGTTGAAAAAGTAATTACTGTAAGCCGTTCCTTGCCGAAAACTCCGTATTTTTTGCAAAGGGAAATTGTTTTTTCTGCAGATGCATAAGCAAAATCACCCAGCTCCTCAGGATAATCCTTCAGTTCAAGAAGAAGGCGGATGTCGGGTCGGGTTGCCATCAGCTCAAGAAATTCTTCAAAGGTAGGAATTTTTTCGCCTTTAAATTCCTCTCCAAAACGAATGCCTGCATCTGCTTGGCGAACCTGTTCAAGGGTCAGCTCACAGATATTGCCTTTTTTGTCGGTAGTGCGTTCAAGGCTTGCGTCATGGCAGACTACAATCTGATAATCCTTTGTCATATGGACATCCATCTCTATTGAGTCAATATCAAGCTTCAGTGCTTCTCTGAATCCGAGCATTGTATTTTCGGGATATTTTGCTCGCCAGCCTCTGTGTGCAGTAAGAGTTACTTCATATTCCATTTTTAAATTCCTCCGTTTATAATACATATTTTATTACTTGTAATATTCATCAACAATATGGTCGGCAAAGGCTTCCAGCTCGTTTAAATCCCAAAGCAGCTGGAGCACTGTATATCTGTCCCGTATTTCCTTGGAGTATAAAATCATCTGCCTTGCAAGCTCCTTTTCAACGCCTATTTCATTGAGAAGTGCAGGTGCATTTATTATACACATGCACGGATTTTTCAACCTGCTCAGCTAAAGACTTGATTTGATGCCAGGATACTTCCGTTGCTTCAAGTCTTGTTTTCAGATTTTCGGGATTATTTTTACCGGATTTTTTCTCGAGTTCCAAAATTTCGTCGGAGGCATTGAGAAATGCGGTGCGAATTTCTTTTTCACATTTCTCATAGGGCTTGCGCGGAGCTTTTTTTATTTTGTCAAAATCAGGTGTGAGCTTGGCGGCGTATTCGTATGCTTTAAGTGCAATGACAGTATTGATACCAACCTTTGTACCGTGAAATACCGGTTTTCTGCCTTCCAACAGATAACGCATCTCAAGAAAATGGGACATATGATGCTCGCATCCGGAGGCAGGGCGCGAGTTGTCTGCAATATCCATACATACGCCGGATATAAGCAGAGCCTCAATAAGGTCTGCAATTGCATTACTGTCTTCTGAGGCAATTTTATCAATGCATGCAGTCACCTTTTGAATGGCAGTGTCTACAAGACCGGAAACGAAGCTGCAGTGCCACTCTCCGTTGACAATGGCAGACATACGCCAATCGGCAAGACAGCTTATTTTTCCCAGGAGGTCTCCAACTCCCGAGGCAATCATATCCCCGGGAGCGCGGGATAGTATTAACGGGTCAAGAAAAACTGCTGTCGGAGCATGGGTTACATAATTTAATTTCATATTATTATGTATCAATGCAGAGCCGTTGGCTATATAGCCATCCATAGAGGGAGCGGTACCTACTGTACAGAAGGGTTTTCCTGAAACTGCGCTTACATATCGGCAGATGTCGTTTATGGTTCCGCTTCCTACGGCAAGAATCAGGTCGCTGTCAAGAGGCATGGCCATTACAAGATTTCCGATAAAGTATTCATTCGGAAGTACATTATCCTCATGAAACTTATGCAGCTTAAATGATATGCTGTTTTCGCTCAAAGCCTTGCATACTCTGTCTGCAGCCACACGGTATGTGTTTTTGTCGCATACAACTGTTATTTTTTTGTAATTCTTTGTTTTTAAAAAAGCGATCATCTCATGCTCAATTACGTTTTCTGCAATTTCTATTTTTTCTACTCTTGAAATATGCGTTTTGCCGCAGGAGCAGGAAATGGATTTTGAAACGTATTGTTCAATCATAGTTTTTACCTCCTCTGACCGTAGTATGCACCGGCGCCGTGCTTGCGGAAATAATGCTTATCCAGCAGCACTGCGGGAGCAGGAGCTGCTTTGCCGCTTGTGAGGCTTTGGCATATATAATTCATATATGCACATTCCTCCAGAACCAGAGCATTTTCAACTGCATTTGCAGGAGTTTTGCCCCAGGCAAAGGGACCATGCTTGCATACGAGAATTGCCGGGATATCCATGGGAGCGATATTCAGCTTTGTGATTGTTTCTGCTATAACCTTTCCTGTGTTAAGCTCATAATCGTGTTTTATCTCATCCTCAGATAAATGCCTGGTGCATGGAACTGTTCCGTAAAAATGGTCGGCATGAGTCGTGCCGAAGCAGGGTACAGCAAGCTCAGCCTGGGCTGTTGCGGTTGCCCATCTGGAATGTGTATGTACCACAGCTCTTATTTCCGGAAAGCTTCTGTAAAGCTCTAAGTGTGTGGGAAGGTCGGAGGAAGGATGGAGAGAGCCCTCCACTGTATTTCCATCCATATCTGTTACCACCATCATGTCCGGCGTCATTTCGGAGTAGCTCACTCCTGAAGGCTTTATCACTACATATCGGTTATCGTCCGAAACAGCTGACGCATTTCCCCAGGTCAGGGTTACCAGACCGTATTCTTTTAACTGCATATTAGCCTTGAATACCTCTTTTTTTAATTGTTCTAACATTACAAAATCCTTCTTTCGTATTGACTACTGAGCCAATTTAAAGCTCTTGATATTTCGCTGACATCATCTGTACCATCCTTGTACCACATTTCTATCATATACGGACCTTGGTAGTTTAATTTTTCCAGTTGTCCGAAGCGTGCAGTAAAATCTACACATCCGGCTCCGAATGGTACTGATTTGAACTGCCCGGGCGAATGCTCTGTAGGAGGGATGGTATCCTTCAGGTGGATGGCTACTATACTGCCTATACCTTTGTTTATTTCTTCTTCGGAGTTGTTTTCGCTCCATGCTGAGAGGTTGCCCAGGTCGGGATAGACACGGTACCAGGGTGAATTTATTTTTCTTTCGTATATCAGGTGCTTGCTTATAGAATTCATAAAAGGAGTATCCATAATTTCCATTGCCAGCATAACCTGTTTGCTTGCAGCTTTATCTGCTGCCCATTTAATACCTTCTTCAAAACGATGTACACTTTCTTCTGTGGAATCTTCGTAGTATACGTCATATCCTGCAAGCTGAATTATGCGTATGCCAAGATCAGCTGCAAAATCTATAGCTTTTTCCATAATTGTGAAGGCATTTTTTCTGATTTCGGCATTTTTGCTTCCGAAGGGAAATCTGCGGTGAGCGCTTAAGCACATTGAACGGATTGAAATGCCGGAGTTCCATGATGCATCGAGAAGTTCTTTTTTTTGCTTTTTTGACCAGTTCAGTCTTGATAGTCTTGCATCGGTTTCGTCTATGCTTATTTCTATATAGTCAAAGCCAAGCCCGGCGGCTCTTTCAAAGCGTTGCTGCCAGCTTATATGCGGCTCAAATGCTTTTTCGTAAATTCCTATCGGATGGTTTCCAAACATTTTTGTGTCTCCTTTTTCTGATTTGATTAAAGCATAGCATATGGATGATTGATTTTCAATATGGTTACAACAAAAGATGATTGAATTTGACAATTCAATCAAATTGTGATAAAATTTGCTCATGATATAAGAAAGAAGGAGATTTTATGCAGGAGCGACGTGAAAAGATATATAAAATATTGTCTAAAAAAGGTAATGCCACCGTACAGCAATTAAAACAAGAGGTTTTTGCCAGTGATGCAACCATACGCCGGGATTTAAAGCAGATGGAACAGGAGGGACTGCTGGTGCGCACCTGGGGCGGGGCGGTGTCTACAAACAATATAAACAGTGACCCGCCTGTATTTGTCCGCTCAAAGGCAAATATTAATGAAAAAAATCAAATTGCAAGAATAGCTATTGGTTTTATGAAGGACAATATGACAGTATTTCTTGCATCGGGCACAACTATTGCCAAGCTTGCAAAAATGTTTCATATGTATGACAATCTCACAGTTATTACAAATGGATTGGATACTGCTGCGGCTTTGAACGATCATTTATCTGCAAAGGTTATTATATCCGGAGGGGAGCTATATGAAAATTATGATTTAATCGGCAGTCTGTCTGAAAGCACGATTGAGCAATTCAATGCCGACCTGTTTTTCTTTTCCTGCAGCGGAATTACTGCAGAGGGCTTCAGCTCAAGCGATATTATGAGGCTGAATATTATAAAGAAAATGAAAAAGAACAGTGCAAAGACTATTTTGCTTGCAGATACATCAAAAGTAGGAAAAATATATACCTACAAAGGGTTTGGTTTTGAGGATATTGACTATGTGGTGATGGAAGCTGCACCTGAGGATAAGGCACTAAAAAAAGCCCTCGGAAGCAAGCTTGTTGCCTCAAGAGCTTTTTTTAAATAGCTATTAATTTGGTTGTTTTTTGTAAAAAGGTGGTTAAAAATACCGGCTATTTTACCGCACTACTCCTCCACAGCTGATACATACATCCTGCGGACTGAGTGTAGCCATCGCATATTATACCATTATGTATTCTGCGGAAAAACTCATTTTCGGTGAGCCATTCTGTTCTTACAATACCTTCGTGCCCTGTGTTTCCACAGGGTTTGACTCCGGTTATTTTTGCAAGATATATGTTTACCTCTCCCGCTGAAAGTCCGGTATCTGCTCGGGTTTTGCCTAAATATACAAGTTCCTTAAGCTGTTCGCCTGCTATATGAAATTCTTCGCTCAGCTCCTTTGCGGCGTTTTGCTCAGGAGATATCCCAGGTGCCATAAAACCGCGGGGAAATTCACCGCCGCTGTTTTTTCGTATGCTATGCCTGAAAACATTCAGAATTCCAATAAGAGGCTCTTCGTTCCCGTTTGTAAAGTATGGGATTATAACTGTACCGTTTTTATCGGGATTGCAGTAGATAATGCGTGCATATGCAAAGTTTTTTTTGCCTTCCGGAGCGATTAAATCGCTTACTGCATAGTAAAATGGAGAGTTGTCAAAGACTATTCCTATATGTTTGCCGGTACTTTCTTCAAAATCCAGCATTGCCTTGCGGTCGAGGACAATAGGATATTGCTTCGACGGTAAAAAAAGCTCGGGTCGTTGGGTTGTCAGGTCAAAATAGCTTTCTATCCTGAGTCGGAGCTCGTCATTCAGATAGACAGGATATTCCTTAATTTTGTCACCTTGCCATTCTTTGATCCACAGCCAGTTGTCGTGATGCTCGGCAATTGTTAATGGTCCTTCTTTGCCCGTAGGCAAGTCAGTGGATGGTGTATACTGTTCAAAATCATCAGGCGAAATTGCTTTTGAACAATAGTAACGTAAGATTTTGGATTTCATGTTAAATCTCCTTTGTTTTTAATTGTTTTACGGAGTCGGGATTATCGCTGTTGCAGGATTTTATATTTACCTGCTGACGGGTTGATATTCCCACTGTAGCGGTATCTAAGGTGATGTTTCCCTGTTCGTCGTGGCCGTAGCTGAGCCCGAGAGTATGGTCATGCATGGTTTGTATAATCTTGTCTACTTTGAGATTTTCCGATGTTTTTGCATTAAGCTCATCAAGCTTGTATTCAATGGTATCCCAACGAATTGTTTCCCCAAGCTCGTTAACTCCGACATACTTCTCTCTGGCACCCACGTTATGGATCATCTGAGGTATGTGTACCGGACTGTCAATATCCGTTTTGTGCAGCAAAGGCATAACATTTTTTGAAAGATATTCATGATACTGACGTTTTGAGGTGCACATTCCCAGTATAAAGTTGTGTTCGTCGGTAACTATATCCTTGATGTCTTTCAGTGCAGTCATAAGCTCCGGTGAAGCTGTATTTGACGAATAGTAGGAATTCAGTCTTTCCATATTCTCTTTGCTTATGGCAAGAATGTCGGTATTACCTTTTATAAGACTGTCAACTATATCATTATACCTGCTTCTGTTATATTTGTTTTTGACCGGGTCTGCCTCTCTTTGAGCAGTCAGAGTGTTGTGAACAATGTTGTGGGCAAACTGCTGCATCTCAAAATCCGGATACATGCTTTTTTGTTTATGGTGCAAATTCAGTCTGGTTTCAAGAAGGTAATCTGTGTCAAATTTTTTACCCTCCGGCAAAACAATTTTTTTTGCTCCTCGCTGGAAGTTAAAGCATTTATTGGATGATGTCAGATGCAAATCTAATATTTGCAGGCGTTCTTTGAATTGAATAAGCTTGTTGTAATCTGCAGGAACAAAAAGCTCTCTGTCAAGCTCTGATGTACCCCTCAGGTAATTTGCAATACTTTTTCTTGATAAGTATATTTCCTCATCCCATATGCTGTCTGTATAATTGACAAAAGGAATTGAGCTCCATGTAAAGCTTTTGTTTTCCATTTGCTGTGCGGCTATGTCACAGAGACTGCAGCCGGAGCCGTAGAATGACACTATTATGTATCCCTTGTCAATCAGATTGATGTATGAAGGATTGTCAGACAGCTTTAATACATATTCATTGTCAAAAATCTGGTTAGGACTGTAGATTATTTTTGAACCGCTCAGCAGCTGCTGCATCAGTGTGGGCTCGATTTCCAAACTTTTGTATCCCTTATAATAGGTAAGATAGCTGTCAAGAGTGCTTATGTAAAGGGGCTTGAAGTAGTCATTGTGTTCAAGCATAAGCGGCTTCATAATTTGAGGTGAATTGAGGATGTGCATAGGAATATCAGGTGATTTGATTATTTCGTTTACTTTGTTTTTGAGTTCTTCTTTGCTTAAATATTCTTTTGCAAAAATATCCTTTTCCTCTATATATGCTTTTACTGCTTCAAAGAAGTTTTTGCTTTCGTCAGAAGCGTCGTTTTCGAAGGCCAGAGTGTTTGCTCTGTACAGATACTCTCTGAATGGGAAAACAAAGTCATGCATGATAAAGTCCACAGATTCTGTTCCGTGATATAAATTGGCAAGGCGTAAAAGAGTTTTTGCCAGCAGGCACAGAGCTTTGATATGAACCTGAAGCTGATGGTTAATGCTGTTTTGGATACCTATACATTTTTTTGCAATACACATTGCCTTGAAGGATGCGGTTTTTGCCTGGTTGAGCAGGCTTGTGATTTTTTCTTTGTCTTCATACGCACCGGTTTCCGGGCAGAGTTCCAGGCAGTTTTCGGCAATCAGGTTGTTCCACTCAGCCAGAACAAGATTTTCTCCTGTGTTTTCTGCGGTACAGCTAAGTATATTGTGGTTAAAATTTTTTACCTCGGGTATATTTGTTGATATTATTTTTATAACTGCCTGAGGATTGATGCTGTACAGGGTAATAAGATGTTTTGCGCTGTTGATTTTTTCCTCGTAAGTTGACAACGGGTTGATTGACAGGGTTTCAAAATATCCTGTAGTAAGCACAAGCATCAGCAAATCAGATACATCGGTAGTCATGCTATAATTATTGGAAACAATGTATTTATCCTCCGATGATGCCAGCAGAGTTATGAGCTCCTGAGGCAGCGTGAACAACTCAGGCTTTGGTTCGTATTTGGCATTGTGGTTGTTTTGGAATTTGCGGGAATAATTGTCAAGATGTTTTTTTTGCTGAGTTTTTATACTTATAAGCAGATCCAACAGTATTTTTTGGGCATCATCATCGTACCACAGCTTTGCCAACCTGTTGATTCCCTCTGTATTTTCGCTTATGCGCTGTTTTATTGCTGTGATAACGAGCGACTCATTCTTTGATTCTTTGCGAATATAAGCAATGCCGCCCTTAATCAGATTTTTAATTTCTTCTTTCAGTACTATTGTACCCTTAATGACTTCACTGTTTATGTTGCCGAGAAAGGGTGTGAGTACTGTCAGCAGAATTATTTTGTTTTCATCTTGCAAATTCGGCAGTTCCGGTTCTGAAAACCCATTGCCCTGTTGCTCCAGGGAATGTGCTATAAGTCTAAGAAACAAATCTGACAGAAGCTTTATTATGTCATTATCGGAAATTTCGGTATATATGTCAGCATCTACACTACTGATTTGAAAAAGAAGAGTTTCGGTACCGCTGCCCTTGAATTTTGAATACTTACTGAACTTATTCAGCAGTATTTTGCCGAAACTGCTGAATTTGTTACGCAGTGATTCTGTGTCATACTTATAGATATCAAACAGTTTTTGAAAAATTTCATCACTATTATTTCTAATGTTTTCCAGAATCAGATATCGGTAGAGATAGTAACAGCTTTCAACCGTATCGTTCGAATTGTATGGGTATTCATCAGGCGGTATAAATAAAGCAGCTAAATTGTTCCATTCGGAAGGACTTACTATTCCTGCGGTACTGCCGATAAGTGTATTAATAAAGCGTTCATAAGCTCCGCCGAAGCCATATTTTTTTCTGTTACTGTCATTTGTGAATAATGAAGTTTCATTTATGCCGTTAAGAACATCCAGGAATGTAATGCCTTCACCAAAAGAGCTGTTTGCATGAATATTATCAACGTCCTCCCGGTAGATATTAAATTCAAGCCATTCTTTCAGGGCAGTATCACCCGGTACTTTCTTATATTCAACAATCAGCTCCTGTATGGACATGGACATATATTTGTCGGAAGGCGTATGGTTCTTTAATGATGTGGGTCCTACTCCTTTTACAGTCAGCAGCCAGGCATCATATTTTTTGGTGAGATCAATCATATTTTAACTTCCTTTCTGATAATATAAATTAAGTATAGCATGTACCGGATTTTGTGTCAATAATATGTGAGGTGTGCACAGAGGAGTCAGTCCTCTGTGCACATCTAAAAAATCACTGATAATGGTAGCCCACGCTGAAGGTGCGGAATTTACTGCCGTTTCTGTACAATTGTCCGTTTTTGACGGTATAGGTACCGTTGGATACCACGACTCTGCCGCCCCAGTTACCTTCGGCTGTTTTTAAAGTATTTCCGCTGCGCTCAAGCACCACCAACCAGTGCTGACTTCCTGTTACCTGGATTATATCTCCTGCTCGTATTGCACTTGCAGAGTAAAATGCACTGCCGCTTCTGGGAGAACTCTTGCCGAATACATATTTTACAAAGTCGGCAGCATATGCACAGCAGCCGGAACAGCTGTAGCCGGATAATACGGGTCTTTTTGAAGCAGCCCAGCTTGCGCCGTTTCTGAATCTTGAATCATTAAGAAAGGAATTGACCTTCTGGCTGTATGAGCTGCCGCCATTGTTTATATTATTGGTGTTTTTGGCAACGAGGCGTACCTCTATACATTCAATGCGCAGGCTGCGCCCTGTGGTGCCTGAGGGTTGATAATCAGCAACCCAAGGCTGCCAGCCCAGATTCTCAACGTGGCTTCTATACTGTATCTGGTAATGGTTTGCTATTGCTCCTGTCAGCTTTATTCTTATTTGCTCAATACGCAGTGATTGTCCCGTTGTTCCGCTTCTGTTACCGTTTGAGCGAGCGCTTTGATCGCCAATGTTCTGCACATGACTCTGATAGGTTATACCACCGCTCATGCCGCTTACAGTGAGCCAGAAGGACTCAAGCCTCAATCCTTTTCCGGTTGTTCCGAGAGTTATGATGTTACCTGCTGATGCGCTTACAATAGGACGATCGCCATAATTCTGGACATGACATCCGCCGGTAATTTTAACCGTGGCAGCATTTGCTGTTATGCCTGTCATGGGGGATAGAGTCATTATAATAGATAAAGTACATATGATGGATATAATTTTTTTTGCAAATTTTTTCATGGTTTTTACCTCTTTCTTTAAAATAGTTTTGATTTGTGTTCATAAGTTTTAATGCTTTTGTGTGAGCCGCTATGGCGGTATACGGCTTGTGATTTTTGGTGAAATTTTCATACTTTTCAGCTCCCTTCGTTTGATACCTGTATTATACATCAACCAAAATTTATGTCGATACACCAAACTCGCGAATTTTTTTCAAAGGGATGCTTGTCGGTTTTAAAAAAATAGGGGACTTTGGTTCTTTAAAATTTATTTCAATTTGATAGAATGCAGTTATGAGGTTTTGCTTCATTAATATTTAATTTACGGAGGTATTAAAAATGAAAATTATTTCTTTTAAACATCGGGGCAAGCAGAAAGTTGCTAATGTAAAATATGAATATACACATTCTTATGATGAGCTGCTTGCTACAGCGTGCGGAAATATTCTTATTGCCGGAGGTAATAAGGAAAAGCGCTTAGAGCTTATATCAAAAGGAATATATAATATGAAGAGTAAGCTGTGCGAACCGATTATTATTTTTGGAGAGGGCAGGGAGCTTTTTACAGAGCTTGAAGCTATTAAATGCTGCGGAGTGATTGATGAGCTGTACGAATGTTCTGAAGTAAGCAAGGACTATGATATTTTCTGTGGTATGACAAACACTCAGATATCAGATTTTTTTATAAGGCTGGCTTACACCAAAAATGCAGAATGTATACATGAGCTCCGTGAATATACAGATGCTTTTCTTGCAATACTGGCTCAGTGTACTGATGTAAGCATGGCATCCATGCTGCAGCTCTCACGATATTCCGATGCTATGATTGTAAGTATGGCAGCATCAAAAAAGCTTAATAAGCAGCGAGAGACAATAATTGCAAATGCTGAATGCGGAATGATGTTCAGAAAACTGCTTGATGAGCTTTCAGAAGCTTTTGCCGCCATAAGCGAGGCCGAATATGAGACAGGTCTCAGTATAATAAGCGCTATAGACAACGGATGTGTACTCTATGTGGATATTTCCGGAATTGACAAAAATATAGCGTGTGAATATTTTGCTCACGTACTATGGGCTGCTTCGGAAAAGAAATTTACATTGATATTTGCAGAGTGCTCAATGCTTTGCAGACTCAGATTTTTCGATTGTATAAGCATGATAGCAAAAAAGAGCAATATAAGCCTTGTGGTTGCTCATAATGATGTCATTACTCTTAATAACGATGACGGATTTGAAAATTTTGAAAAAAGAATATATCTTTTGCCTAAAAATACTTCGCCGTTGTGCCTACAGCTGTCGTTGGATAAGATGTTTGGCAGATACTATGATATTGAGAGGTCAAGAGCTATTGGAGACAGAGCAAGGCTGAGATATACAAATCTTTGTAGGGACGATATTGAGGAGGATATGCTATATGTGCCTGCGGTACCGGCTGAATGTGTTATAGATAATGAAGCGGTAATCAAGGGGCATAAGGGGACAGAAATACTTATTGTGAGAAGATTTTAGGAGGATAAGAGCATGACTACGATAAAAATTAATTCCGGATGCAGACAATTCAAGAAAGAAAACGACGGTATGAAAAAGGCCATGTACAAAGCTCTTGAGCATCTTATACATATGATAGAAACCGCCGGATGCAACATGAATCTGATATTTAACAATGAAAAAATTATATATGACAGAATAAATAAAAATATGTTTATATTCAAAGCACGAGGCTCTGACAATACTCAGCTGAGAATTGTGTATAGCTTTGAAAAAAAGCAGGATAACAGTGCCGTTCTTTACATATTGGATTATGCCAACAAAAAGCATAATGATAAAAAATATCTTACGTTATTTAATGATAAGTATAAAAATATTGATTTGTCAGAATTGTTTTTTGAGGAAATGGCTGTAGTGGCTTAATAAAAGAAAGGATGAGTTGAAATGAAAGAATTTAATATGGTAACAGGAATAGTATGGACTTTGTTAATTCCGATTGGTATTGTATACAAATACCATTGATAATGTATGCAGCCCCCGTGCAGGAGCAGACAGGACATAATAATGAAATACATAATTTTAAAAAAACAAGCGGAGCATCTTTTTTGGATGCTCCGCTGTGATTTAAGAATTAAAAATTAATTAGTTAAGGATTGCAACCTCTGTTTCCTTATCAAAGAGGTGAATCTTGTTAACGTCAACACCAATCTTGATTGTGTCGCCTGCAGCAACGGTAGATCTGGGGTTAACACGAGCGGTGAAGTTATTTTCCATAACCTTGAGGTAAAGGTATGTTTCTGCACCGAGCATTTCGGTAACTTCAACATGAGCTTCGATAACTGCATCGGGGCAGGAAGCGAGGAAGGTATCTTCATCATGAAGATCCTCGGGTCTGATACCGAGAACTACTTCTTTGCCTACACAGCCTGAAGCCTTAACCTTAGCGGAAACTCCTTCGGGAAGAACAATCTTATTTGAGCCGAATACGAGAGCGATGTTGCTGCCTTCTTCAGTTACATTACATGTAACAAAGTTCATCTGGGGGCTACCGATAAAGCCTGCAACGAACATGTTGCAAGGATTGTTGTAGAGGTTAACAGGTGTATCGATCTGCTGAACGAAGCCGTCCTTCATAACGATAATTCTTGAACCCATTGTAAGAGCCTCTGTCTGGTCATGTGTTACATAGATAAAGGTTGTCTGCAGTCTCTTGTGGAGCTTGCTGATTTCGGTTCTCATCTGAACTCTGAGTTTAGCATCAAGGTTTGAGAGAGGTTCGTCCATAAGGAATACCTTAGGCTCACGAACGATAGCACGACCAAGAGCAACACGCTGTCTCTGACCGCCGGAGAGAGCCTTTGGCTTTCTGTCGAGCAGGTGAGCGATGTCAAGAATCTTAGCAGCTTCGTTAACTCTCTTTTTGATTTCATCCTTAGGAGTCTTTCTGAGTTTAAGACCGAATGCCATGTTTTCATATACAGTCATGTGGGGGTAGAGAGCATAGTTCTGGAAAACCATTGCTATATCTCTGTCCTTGGGAGCTACGTCGTTAACCAGCTGGTCACCTATGTAGAGCTCGCCTTCGGAAATTTCTTCAAGACCTGCGATCATTCTCAGTGTTGTGGACTTACCGCAACCTGAAGGTCCTACCAGTACGATAAATTCTTTGTCTTCGATATCGAGACAGAAGTCGGATACGGCTGTAACGCCGCCTGCATATTTCTTATAAATATGCTGTAAACTTAAGCTTGCCATAATATAATAATACCTCCTGAAAAAAATACGTATTCTACTATGTATTTAATATACCACAAAACAAAATAATTTGCCAATGTTTAAATTAACAAAATATTATTCAATATTTAGTTAGATTGCATAAAAACCTTACAAGCCCCAAAAATAGGGATTTTATGATTGTTTTTTCTTATTGTTTTTGCACAAAAAAACAAAAACAGATTTAGAAATCGTTTGTTTAAAATCCCGTTGTTTCTTAATTGTGTGCAAAAGCAAAGCTAAACTTTGTAAGAAATGCACAAACTAAGTGAAATTGACGAATTTTATGGCGGTTTTTTGGTTAATTTTATTATTTCGCATCTTTAATTGATAAAGAAATGCGCTTTTTGCTGAGATTTATATCGGTAACCTTTACTTTTACCACATCACCAACCGAAAGAACATCTGTGGGATGCTTGATAAATTTTTCGCTTATCTGGGATATATGCACCAGTCCGTCCTGATGTACGCCGATATCAACGAAAGCTCCGAAATCTATTACATTTCGTACCGTACCGGTAAGTATCATACCGGGCTTTAAATCCTCCATGCTGAGGATGTCTGACATAAGAACAGGCTTTGGCATGGTGTCTCGGGGGTCACGGTCGGGTTTAAGCAGTGAGTCTGCAATATCGCTCAGGGTGGGAAGTCCTATATCGTGCTCCTTGCAGAAGGATTCTACATCAAGCTTTTTAATACGTTCTTTCAGGTCGCCGATTGCGTTTTGCTTCACATCCTCTTCAGTATAGCCGACACTTCTGAGCATATCCTGTGCGGCTTCGTAGGATTCGGGATGAACACTTGTGGAATCAAGGACATTTTCTGCTCCGGGAATCTTAAGAAAGCCTGCGCACTGTGTAAAGGCTTTTTCACCAAGCTTGTTTACTTTAAGAAGCTGTCTGCGGTTTTTGAATTTACCGTTTTCTTCTCTGTAGATAACTATATTTTTTGCCACTGCGGAGCTTATCCCTGCTACATAAGAAAGAAGGGCGGCAGAAGCCGTATTAAGGTCTACACCGACACTGTTTACACAGTTTTCAACAACACCCGATAGAGCCTCTGACAGAGCCTTCTGGTTCATGTCGTGCTGGTACTGACCCACACCTATTGCTTTGGGGTCAATTTTTACAAGCTCTGCAAGGGGGTCCTGAATACGTCTTGCGATTGAGGCGGCGCTTCGCTGCTCTACCGTAAAATCAGGGAATTCCTCACTTGCAAGCTTTGATGCTGAATAAACAGAAGCCCCGGCTTCACTTACCATTATATAATGTACCTGACGGGAAGCGGATTTTATTACATCGGATATAAATATCTCAGACTCCTTTGAGGCTGTACCGTTTCCTATGGCGATAAGGTCTATGCTGTGTTTTGAAATAAGCTTTTGTACTATATCGGCACTTTTTTCCTTGTCATGATGAGGGAGGGTGCAGAAGATAACTCCCGTATCGCATACCTTACCGGTTTCGTCTACAACGGCAAGCTTGCAGCCGGTACGGTAGCCCGGGTCAACACCAAGCACATTTATTCCTCTGAAGGGTGGCTGCATAAGGAGTTGATAGAGGTTTTTTGAAAACAGACCTATTGCCTGTTTTTCTGCTTTTTCGGTAAGGTCATTGCGTATTTCTCTTTCTACAGAGGGAAAAATCAGTCTCTTGTAGGAATCCTCTGTTGTTGCGGTAAGCAATTCGTCAAATACGGAGCCTTTGACAATTTGCTTACAGAGATACTCAAGGATTATTTCATCCTCAAGCTTTATTGCTACCTTAAGAAATCCTTCTTTTTCGCCGCGGTTCATGGCAAGAACTCTGTGGGATGCCACGGTGCGTACACTTTCGGAAAATTCGTAATACATATCGTATACGGATTCTTCCTCCTTTGCTGCAGATGAGGCGATAAGACCTTTTTTGAATATAGTGTTTTTTATAAATTTACGGTAGTCGGCGTCATCTGATATCAGTTCTGCTATGATATCGCAGGCTCCTGCAAGAGCATCTTCGGCAGTTGGAACCTGGTTTTCTTCGCTGACAAACGGAGCAGCAATATCCAGTGGGTCGCCGGTTTTTATTTCTTGGGCGAGTATGATTTCAGACAGTGGCTCAAGACCTCTTTCTTTTGCGATGGAGGCCCTGGTTCTTCTCTTTGGTCTGTAGGGACGGTATATGTCCTCAAGCTCAGACAAAACTGATGCGGCTTTGATTTTTTCTGCAAGCTCATCGGTAAGCTTGCCCTGCTCGTCAATGAGCTTGATTATCTCTTCTCTCCTTTCGTCAAGAGAGCGCAGATATGTGAGTCTTGTGCTGAGCTCTCTGAGAACCTCGTCATCAAGAGAGCCTGTGGCTTCTTTGCGGTACCTGGCTATAAAAGGAATTGTGTTTCCTTCGTCAATCAGCTTTACGGTGTTTTCTACCTGAAAAGGCTTAAGATTAAATTCGCTGCACAGTATCTGTATGTTGTTCATATATATCCATTCCTTTCTGTTTATATTTCTTCGCAGAGCTGTTTTATTTCCTCTTCCGTCAGCTCTCTGTATTCTCCCGGTGCGAGAGACTCATCAAGTGGAAGATTTCCGATAGAAATTCTTTTAAGATAGGTAACGTGCTTTCCTACGGCTTCAAACATACGCTTGACCTGGTGAAACTTACCCTCCTGCAGAGTAAGATAAGATGTATTGTCCTTATCCGGTGCCAGCTGAGCACTCATGGTTTTGTAGCCGTCATCAAGAACAACGCCATCTTTGAATACGGTGATATCAGAAGCATCGGCGGGGATATCCGATACAACCATATAGGTTTTTTTGACATGCTTTTTGGGGGATAGAATCCTATGGCTCAGGTCTCCGTCATTGGTAAGCAGTACAAAGCCCTCGGTATCTATATCAAGTCTTCCGGCGGGGAAGGGCTTGAAGCTGAGGCAATACTCATCCAGCAAGTCAAGAACCGTGGGAAAATGCTTGTCGAAGGTGGCGCTAACATATCCGGCGGGTTTATTCATCATGAGATAAATATATTTTTTGTAAGCTATCGGATTATTTTCTACTCTGATATCAGAAGTGTTTTCATCAACTCTTATTCCCGGGTCTGAAACAGTTCTTCCATCTACTGTGACAAGCCCTTTTTTTACAAGGCTTTTTATATCTTTTCGGCTGCCGACGCCGCTGTTTGACAGGTATTTGTCCAGTCTGATTATGTCAATCAATCCTTCCTTTTAATGAAAAGAACTGCAGCAAAATAAAACAATCGGGAAATTGCTGCAGTTTTTTTGATTAATCATTTATGCTGAAATTTTTCATATTTTCCATTTGTGCATTAAGCATACTTATTGCCTTGCACCTGAATATGTCCATATCATGGCGGATTTGCTCCAGCTCTAATTTTGATTTTTCTGTTTCTTTTTTTGCATTTTCTAGGATTCTTTTTGCTTCCGCTTCTGCTTCACGGATAATAAGCTCGGCCTTTTCGGTAGCATTTTTCTGCACTGTTTCTGCGGTTGATTGAGCTACGAGCAAGGTGTTTTTCATGGTTTCGTCGATATTTTTGTAGGTTTCAAGCTGCTTGGTAAGACCTTTAATTTTTTCTTCCTGTTCCATGGACTGCTTGTAGAGAGTCTCGTAGTCCTCGCTGACAAAAAGCATGAAGTCGTTTACGTCGTTTTTGTCATAGCCCATTACTGCTTTTTCAAATTTTTTGTTTTGTATTTCCATTGGTGTAAGCATTTTTCATCACCCTTTTTAAAAATTAAATATATTGTTTTATCTGTAAATGATATCTGCCTTTTTTGGTAAGAGTATTATCGGTGTTCAAAAGCATTTTTCCAAAGCCTCTTACGGATATTGTATCCCCGTCTCCTACCTGAGCTGATGTGCTTTTTGCATATTCGTAATTCACTTGCACCAGACCCTTTGTAATCATTTCGGCAGAGGCTGCTCTGGATTTTCCGATAGCAGCGCTAAGTACACAGTCCAGCCTCATGGAGGAAACCGTTAACGATTTTTCTTTGAACTGCTTTGGCGGAAGAGTTATTTCAGCCGCTTTGACAATTTCGGTTGTGACTGTGTTTCTGCCGACGGAGGTGAGGTTTAATGTGAGAAAATCGCATATTTCCTTATGACAGAACAAAAATGCACAGCTATCGGAAATTACTATATCTCCGAGAAGCTCTCTTTTTATGCCCAGAGCCATCAATGAGCCCAGATAATCCCTGTGGGAGAAAACAGCTTTGTTTTTTGAAGTGATTTTAAGTACCCTTACAGGATAGTCAAAGTCTGTTTCGTATGTATCATAGGAGGATATACAGGCCACGGTTCTCTCAGCATCCTCATAGCCGCCGAAAAAGCTTATGTCTGCATCTGCATTAAACCTATCCTTTATCAGATGAGCCTGTGCCGGAGAAAGAAATCTTGAATACATCCTTGCTCCGGTTGTAACAGCTTTATCCGCCTTGTCACATATAAGAGAAATCAGGTTTTTTTCGTCTTTGTCTGTTATACCGAACAGAGCCTGCTTTCTGTTAATCATTGCCCAAAAACGCCTCGTTTATGTTTGATGGGATTTCTTCTCCCAGCATACCTGTGAGCTTTATGTTGCTTGGAGCAACAACGACAATGCTGTTGGATATCTTTTTGATATCGCCGTCTATGGCTGTGATGGCTCCGCTTAAGAAATCTACCACTCTTTTTGCCGTTACCTTGTCCATCTGGTCTACGTTTATAATAACGGATTTTTTCTCTTTGAGCTGTCTGACAATATCCTTGCAGTCGGAGTATTCTTTTATGGCGGTTATTATCATATTCTGATTTCCTGCAGGAGACATATTTACCAGTCTTGATCTGTTGCGGGAGGAATCGTATTCGCTGTTTTTGGAAGCAGATCCGAAGCTATAGCTGCTGTTAGACGAGGTATCGGTATATCTGGGCGCACGCTCTTCGGCGGATTCTTTTTCCTTGCGTGATGAATAGGAAATTCTTGATTTTTTTGTTTCTTTTTTTACCTTTTCGGATGGTGCTCCGTTTTCGGATACTTCTGCAGAAGCTTCGGTATCGGACGGGGCGGCTTCAAGCTCTTCGCCCGTAACAAATTTTACTATCGAATTTAAAAATTCTTTCATGATATTTTATCCTTTCTGTTTTTTGCTTTATAGGAAATTATGAAAAATTGTATTTGTATATGGACTTTTATGCTTATTGGAATAAAGCTGTGCCTATACGGACTATGTTTGAGCCTTCGCAGATAGCAGCCTCGTAGTCTCCGCTCATTCCCATTGACAAATAGTCCATACTTACATTTTCGTAGTCGGAAATATTCTTTGCAAGTGTCGCCAGACCAGAAAAAATACGGTGAAGCTCTTCATCGGGTGCGTATTTTGGTGCCATGGTCATCAGACCGCGTATTTTTATGTTGTCAAAGCTGCTGACTAGATTGATAAAATCACGGATTTTGTCCGGTGAGATACCGCTTTTTGTCTCTTCTCCGGATATATTCACCTCAATGAGAATATCCATTGTCTTATTGATTTTTTTGCATCTGCGGTCAATCTCTTCTGCCAGCTCCGGCGAGTCTACGGAATGTATCATGCATACCTTGTCTGCAATATATTTTACTTTATTTTTCTGCAGATGACCTATAAGGTGCCAGCGGGCTTCCTCGGATACACTGTCATATTTTGCTATAAGCTCCTGCACCCGGTTCTCGCCTATATTGACAATGCCTAAGTCTATAACCTCGTTTATTTCGTCGGCAGAGCGGGTTTTGGTTACTGCAAGGATGGTTACGTCCTCCGGATTTCTACCGCATTTTTCACATGCGGTATTAATGTTGGTTTTGATTTTTTCAAGATTTTGCTTTATTGACATTTATAAACACTGTCCTCTATTCTATTTTTTTGCCTTCTGCATATTCCTTGGCATGTGTAATTACCTTGTCATAAAGCAGGAGGTAGTTTTCCTTGTTATTGTTTTGTTCTACAATTGCCGTTTTGCCGTCCTTGTAGAGAACATTGATTTCTTTAAAACGCATATAAGAATTTTCCGATACGTACACTCCGGTTTTGTCATTCCTTACCTGAATTGCATCGCCGGGAATCTTAAGTCCGGAATATCTGCCGCATATAAGCTCGAAGTTTACATTTCTTGTGGAGAGCACATAGTCACAGTTTTCTGTGGAGATAACGGCAACGGCATATTTGTTGGACTCTTTGGGAGATATATATGATATTTTAGCGGAATATTCGCTGTCTGAGCCGGAAAACCTGATATATACCTTTTGTCCCACCTCAAGGTTTGAGGCGGTGGAGTCATTTACTACGGTTATTATTGACCACTGGTAGTTGTTGATTATTTTGCATACTGTATCGGCGGCTTCTATCTCTTCCTTTGTGGGCTTCTTTTTCTGCAGGGTCTGATATTCAGAAACTGTTATGTTGTTTATCTTGCTTTCGCTTACGGTTTCTTCATATCCGTCAATACTTGACGAATACAGACCGGGTGTGGGCGCTGTCAGGTCGTATTTGGTGGAGTTGAACTGTTTTTCATAATACTCCTTTTGAGACTGAAGCTCCGTCAGTATAGCGGACATATCGGCACCACTGCCCGCAGAAGCGGTTTTTTTGTCAGCAAGGAGCCTCAGGTCTTCTTTAAGTGAGGAGACCTTTTCTGCATTTCTGGCATTTGATGCCATGATGATATCATTGATTTTTGAAGTAATGCCTTCTTCTATTTTGTGGGCGTCATTGCTGTGAGTATCGGAGGTGTTCTGAGTGGTGAGCTCGCTGATGCGGTGATTTATTTCCGAAAGCTTTTTTGATGCTTCCTCGTCTATGTCTCCAATGTACACTGAGGCAACATGCTTATTTTTTTTTACATATTCATTTTCTCTTACCTTTGACTCCAAAATTCCTTTTTCGGGAGATTTTATAACGGTTTCGCTGCGGGCAACCATGCCTTCAAGATTAAAGGATTTTTCCATCTGACCGCTGAAAACAATCTGGGTTTTGGTATTGCCCCGCATGGAGCTGATACCGCTGAAAATCATAAATATTACCAAAACGGTTATGAGAAATTTTGCAGAACCTTTTTTCATCTTTTGTATCGCTCCTTATCTTTTTAGTTTTGTCCTGATATATTCTGCACATATATCAACAGGATTGGGGGTATCGGTTAAATTTATCCACAAAGCATCGTCTCTGCGGCGAAACCATGTAAGCTGTCTTTTGGCATAGCGTCTGGAATCCCGTTTCAGAGTTTCAACCGCTTCGTCAAAGCTTACTGTCCCCTCCAGATAGTCTATAATTTCTTTGTATCCCAAAGCCTGCATGGAGGTATGCTCACGGGTGCATCCCGCCTCAAGCAGTTTTTTCACCTCATCTATAAGACCCTTTTCAAGCATTATATCTACTCTTTTGTCAATGCGCTCATAGAGCTCGTCCCTATCCCGTGTAAGGCAGATATAGCAGCAACTGTAAGGTGAGGCTTTTTTCTTTGTTTCCTCATTATGGGAGGATATTGTGGTATTTGTTGTTTTATAGTATTCCAGAGCCCGGATAACTCTCTTCAAATTATTGGGATGTATGCTTTCGGCACTTGCCGGGTCGGCAGCCTTAAGCATATCATGGACATACTCATTTCCTTTTTCTTCTGCAAGGCTTTCAAGCTTTCTGCGGTAATTTTCGTCAGAGCGGACTTCTGTAAAATCTATATCGCTGAGGAATGAGTCTATATAAAGTCCTGTTCCGCCGACAATTATGGGAAGCTTTCCCCGAGAAAGTATGCTTTCCGCTACCTTTTTGCAGTCTGACACAAATCTGTACACAGAGTAATTTTCCTTGGGGTCGGCAATATCTATGAGATGATGGGGCACTCCCTGCATTTCATCGGGGGTTACCTTTGCGGTGCCTATATCCATACCGCGGTATATCTGCATAGAATCGGCAGAGATAATCTCACCTTCTGTGCGCTTTGCTAATTCAATTGATGCTGCGGTTTTGCCCACGCCGGTGGGACCGGCAATAACGACAACGGGAATTTTTGACATAGGGGGTCATCCTTTATACAATTCTTTTAAACTGCTTTTCAAGCTGATATTTTGACATTTTTGTCATTATGGGTCTGCCGTGTGGGCAGGTATTTATATCCGGAAGAGACAGAACTCTTTCGCACAGGCTCTCAATCTCCTGCTTTGACAGCTCGTGATTTCCTTTTACGGCACGCTTGCATGCCATGGTGTGGAGAACCTCTTCAAAAAGCTCTTTTTTGATATCAACGCTGTGCTTGCTGATAAGTCCTACTATCTCGTCTACGGTATCACGGACAATATGCTCTTCCTCATAATATGGAATCTGGCGGATAATGATGCTTGTGTCGCCGAATATATCCATATCATAGCCAAGACTCCGGAAAAAGTCCATGTTTGCTGATACTGTTGCAAAATCCACCGGTGCAAAATCCATGGTAATGGGAATAAGCAGTACCTGCGGTTTGACGCTCTTTGACTTATATTCCTCCATAAACTCTTCAAAATAGAGTCTTTCATGGGCTGCGTGCTGGTCGATTATGAGCATATCGTTATCTTTTTGTACTATTATATACGTATTGAAAACCTGACCTGCAATCCTGAAGTCAATATTTGCCTGAAGCTGAGGTGTCTGAGGTCTTTGAGGCTCAGGCTGATATTCGACGGAGACAGGCTCTTTTTCGGGTGCGGTTTTTTCCTGAATTTCTTCTTTAATCGGAATTGTCTGTTTCATGACCTCCGAAAGAGGTTTTTCGCTGATGGGTTCCTCCTGTGTTTTGACTGCAAAACGTTCGGGAATTTCGCTTCTTGTATTTTCCGGAATTTTTGATTCCTCTTTTATCTCTGCTTGAGCCGAAAAATCGTATTCCTTCTCAACATTTTTTGAAGCAGGGCTTATCTGCGGCTTGGGCTTTGGCTCATGAAGCACTGTTGACTTTGGCACAGGAGTGTCATAGGTCTTGGCAGCGGGTATCGCCGAGCGGACATATTCGTCCTTGAGAAGGTTGATTTCGCTGCGCTCAGCAGAGCGGGGAGTATCATAGGCAGGTGCCGGCATAACCTTTTTGGGTTCGGTATTTATTTCCGGGATATATTTGGTGCCCGAGAGGGCATTTTTTACAGCCCAGTATACGCTGTGATATATTTTTTTGTCATCGGAGAAGCGCACTTCCATTTTTGTGGGATGCACATTTACATCCACAAAGCTTGTGTTGAGCTCAATGGAGAGTACAACAACGGGAAATTTGCCTGTCATAAGCGTGTTTTTGCAGGCTTCTCCCACTGATGAGGAGAGGATTTTGCTGGATATATTTCTTCCGTTTATATAGAAAATCTGATGTCTTCTATCCTTGCGGGCAATGGAGGCATTACCGATAAATCCGCTGACTCGGATATTGTCGTCGGAAAATTCTATCTCTGTCATATTACGGGCATAATCTCTGCCGAAAACTGCATATATGGCATTGATAAGCTTGCCGTCTCCGTGGGAGCGGACAACGGTTTTACCGTTGTTGATAAGATGAAATGCCACTTCCGGGTGACTAAGTATAAGCTTATTTACCGTGTCGGTCACATAGCCTGTTTCGGTGGCATCGTTTTTGAGAAATTTCATTCTTGCGGGTGTATTGAAAAACAAATCCCTCACGGTGATGGTAGTGCCGTCGGGACAGCCAGATACATCCTCGTTTACCACTGCTCCGCCTTCAATGGAGGCGCTGTAGCCGTGAGCCTGTTCCTTGGGCTTGGTGAAGATATCAACCCTTGCCACAGCGGCAATACTTGCCAATGCTTCGCCGCGGAAGCCCAGGGTATAGATGCTGTTAAGGTCGCTTTCGGTCTTTATTTTGCTGGTGGCATGGCGCATGAATGCAGTTACAACCTCGCCTGAGTCGATACCGCAGCCGTTGTCGCTTATGCGTATAAAGGTCATGCCGCCTTTTTTTATCTCAACGGTAATGCTTGTGGCACCGGCATCTATGGAATTTTCTGCAAGCTCTTTAACCACGGAAGCAGGTCTCTCAACAACCTCTCCCGCGGCTATCATATTGGCTATCTCGGTAGGTAAAACATTAATCTTCATTTAATTTGCAAACCTCTTTTTGCAGCTTGTAAAGCTCGTTCATGGCTTCTATGGGAGTAATGGTGGACAGGTCGATATTCTTTATTCTTTCAAGAATATTATTGTCAATTTTTACAGAGGATGTCTGTTTTTCTATAATTTCTTCCACCTGAGCAACATCGGCGGTTTTATTTGCCGGGTTACTTTCTATTGCAGAGAGAATTTCTCTTGCACGGACGATAACATCGTGGGGTACATCTGCAAGGTAGGCAACCTCGATACCGAAGCTGTCGTCAGTGCCCCCGCGGACAATTTTTCGCAGGAAGGTGATGCCCTCGCCGCGCTTCTTTACGGCGATTGAGTAGTTTTTGACTCCCTTCAGCTTATTCTCAAGCTCGGTCAGCTCGTGGTAGTGGGTGGAGAACAGGGATTTTGCCCCGATATTTTTGCTGATGTATTCCACAACAGCCCATGCTATGGAAAGACCGTCAAAGGTACTGGTACCTCTGCCTATTTCGTCCAGTATGAGGAGGCTGTTTTTTGTGGCGTTTTTAAGGATATTTGCAACCTCTGACATCTCCACCATAAAGGTACTCTGACCCATAGCCAGGTCATCGGAAGCACCTACGCGTGTAAAAATCCTGTCGGTGATACCTATGTGGCAGGAATCTGCAGGTACAAAGGAGCCGATTTGAGCCATAAGGGTAATGAGAGCTGTCTGGCGCATATAGGTTGACTTACCCGCCATGTTTGGTCCGGTTATAATAGAGAAACGGTTGTCTCCCGTATCAAGATATGTGTCGTTTGGTACAAACATTGAGTCTGTCAGAGCCAGCTCAACTATGGGGTGTCTGCCGTTTTTGATATCAATGATATCTGATGAGTCGACCACCGGGCGGCAATAGCCGTTGTCAGCTGCTACGTTTGCAAAGGCGCAGAGTACATCTGCTATTGATATAACCGTTGCGCATTTTTGCAGTCTGGCAGAATTGTCGTTAAGCTGATTGCGCACATACATAAAGTCCTCGTATTCAAGCTCGTTAATACGTTCCTTTGCGCCGAGAATGGTGTTTTCTATTTCCTTGAGCTCCTGGGTAATATATCTCTCGTTGTTTACCAGGGTCTGCTTACGGATATAGTGTCCGGGTACATTTTCCGCCTGGGACTTGGGTACTTCAATATAATATCCGAAAACCTTGTTGTATGAAACCTTGAGAGTTTTTATCTGAGTAGCTTCTTTTTCTTTTGCTTCGATTTCGGCAACAATACCTGCGCCGCTTTTGTGTATTCTCTTGAGCCGGTCAAGCTCGGTATCAAATCCCTCGCGTATCATGCCGCCTTCACGGACTGTTACGGGAGGCTCATCGGCAATGGCATCGCAGATAAGGGTATACATATCCTTCATGGTGTCGAAGTCATTTGAGAGGGTGGACAGCATGGGACTTGTACATTTTTTCAGCAGCAAATCAATTTCCGGCAGAACCTCAAAGCTCTGGCGCAGAGAGACAAAATCTCTGGCGTTGCAGGTGCCGTAAACTATTTTGCTGATTATTCTTTCTATATCATATATTTTCTTTAAGGCCTCGGTAAGCTCACAGCGGATATCCATGGCATTTACCAGCTCGTCTACTGCCTCAAGGCGCATGTTTATGGTGGTTTCGTTTATGAGAGGACGGTCTATCCAGTCCTTCATGCGTCTTGTTCCCATAGAGGTTTTTGTCTTATCCAGAATACCGAAGAGAGAGCCTTTTTTTGCTTTGTCTCTGAGGGTTTCCGTAAGCTCAAGATTGCGTCTTGAGGACGCGTCTATATCCATATATTCGTCAGAGCTGAAAAATCTGATTTTATTCATATGGGAAAGGTCGGTCTTCTGAGTTTCCTCAAGATAAGTGAGGATTGCTCCCAGTGAGCGCAGGCAATAGAGGTGCTCGTCCAGATTTTCGCTTGCAAAGACGGAAGCACCGAATTTTTTTGCTATTATTTCACGGGACAGGGTTTCTTCAAAATGATGTTCTTCTATGTAGCTGCTGTAAAAATTAAGCTTTTTGTCCAGCTCCCTGAACATGGACAGATGCTTTGAACCACGGTCGTTTATTATCAGCTCGGAAGGGGAAAAGCAGGCGATGGTATTGTAAATCCGGTTTTCAAGCAGCTCCTCCGTCAGCTCGGTGGTCAAAAGCTCACCTGTGGATACATCTGCAAAGGATATGCCGCACCCATCGTCATCAATATATATACATGCAAGAAAATTATTTGAGGCATCGGTGAGCACGGAATCTATATTTGCAGTACCGGGGGTTATAACTCTGATTACATCCCGGCGTACAATGCCCTTTGCCGCCTTGGGGTCCTCAACCTGCTCGCATATGGCAACCTTAAGACCGTTTTTTACCAGCTTGGCTATGTAGCCCTCGGCACTGTGGAAGGGAACTCCGCACATGGGTGCGCGTTCCTTTTGTCCGCAATCCTTGCCGGTGAGGGTTATTTCCAGTACTCTTGACGCGGTGATTGCGTCATCATAGAACATTTCATAAAAATCTCCCAATCTGAAAAACAGTATGCAGTCTTTGTATTCTTCTTTTATCTGAAAATACTGCTTCATCATTGGTGTTACGGGTGCTTCCATCAGATATCCGCCTTTCTTATAACTTTAGTGACATCCCTTACAGCTTGCGCAGCTTCCTGAGCAGCCGGACTGATCCTCACCTTTTACAAAGTGAGCGATAATGCCGTTGACCTGATTGATAAGATCGGAGAAGCACTGATTGGCGTCAAGATAGTTTTTGATTTTATCATTCTGACAAAGCTTGATAAACTCCGCCTGTGCATCCATCTGTATCTTTTCCCATTCTTCCTTTGTAAGGTCGGGAGCAGCTGCTCTTTCCGAGAGTGCCTCGCGGCTTTTGTTGTAGTTCATCATCATCTGCTGAGCCTCGGGGTCTGACAGCTGGATATCCTCTGTTTCTTTAAGTCTTTTGAATTCGTCGCTGTCAGCAATCATCATGCCCAGCTCTTTTGCTTTTTCAAGTATTTCGTTTGAGTTCATTGTATCTGTATCCTTTCGGTTATTTAATTAATTCGCCAACCAGAGACCAGGTGCGGGATTCGGTGATTTTAAGGTCAACAAAGGTTCCTATCACGCTTTCGTCTCCTGTGAAGTTGACAATTTTGCCTCCTTCGGTTCTGCCGGCAAGAGTGTCGGGGTTGGTCTTGCTTTTGCCCTCTACCAGAACCTTTTCGGTTCTGCCTACATAGCCGTCGTTGATTTCTTTTGAAATCCTGTCCTGAACCTCAAGAAGCCTGTTGAAATTGTTTTTCTTGTCCTCGGGGGATATGACATCCTCCATCTTTGCGGCGGGAGTGCCGGGACGGCGGGAATATATAAAGGAGAAAATAGTGTCATAGCGCACCTTTTCCAGTATATCAAGTGTATCAAGGAATTGCTCGTTTGTCTCGCCGGGAAAGCCCACGATTATATCAGAGGTAAGGGTGATGCCGGGCATCTTTTCTTTTATCTTTGCGATTTTCTCAAGATATGCTTCCTTGGTATAGCGGCGGTTCATAATGCGCAGTACCTCATTGTTGCCTGCCTGTATGGGCAGGTGAAGCTGCTTGCATACCTTGGGCAGTCTCGCCATGGTTTCAATAAGCTTATCGCTGATATCCTTGGGATGGCTTGTCATAAAGCGGATTCGCTCAATTCCCTCTACTTCATGTACCATGGACAGCAGGTCGGCAAAATCTATATTCTCTTCAAGGTCGTTGCCGTAGGAATTGACATTCTGTCCGAGAAGGGTTATTTCTTTATAACCTTCGGCAGCTAAGGTGCGGATTTCTTCAAGAATTATATTTTTATCTCTGCTGCGTTCTCTGCCGCGTACATGGGGTACTATACAGTATGTGCAGAAGTTGTTGCAGCCATACATAATTGACACCCATGCGCAGGGACCTTCCTGACGTGATATTGGCAGTTCTTCGGCAATAACGCCGTCTTCGCTTATGTCAAATACTCTTTTTCCGTCAAAAAGCACTGTGCTGAGGAGCTCCGGAAAGCGATACAGGGAGTGAGTGCCGAAAACCAGGCTTACGTGCCTGTACTTGCGTTTTATCTGCTCCTGGATGTCCTTTTGCTGCATCATACAGCCGCATACGCAGATAACCAGGTCTTCCTTTTTTGCTTTAAGGTGCTTTAAGGCACCCAGGTTACCAAAAACCTTCAGCTCGGCATTTTCGCGGACAGCACAGGTGTTGTACAGTATCAGGTCGGCATCCTCCTTTGAGTCGGTCATGATGTAGCCCATATCCGTAAGCATTCCGCAGATAACCTCGGAGTCGCTGACATTTTGCTGACAGCCATAGGTCTCAACAAAGGCTTTGCGGATTTTTCCATCTGATGAGAATGCGGAATTTATTGATTTGATTATATTTTTCTGCCTCAGGATTTCCCCTTGGGAAACGGCAGGTGTTTTGTTTTGTTTCATATATTACTCCTTGCAATGGGATATAATTATCCATTATCATATTATCTTATAATTATAGCACAAGGAAATAAAAAAGTAAATGGAAAATTTATATTAACAGGCAGAATTTTAAAATAAGCTGAATTTTCAAATAAATAATCATCCCTCATGTTTATGAAAACCGTCAAAACATGAGGGATGATATCAGTGTATAACTAAAAATAAAGACTGCAACAAAATGAATATTTATGCAAGCCATTAGCCAAAAGGGCTCAGCGAGGACGTAGACTGTCGAATAATTCATGATTTTGTTCGCCCGGATGTGGGGACGTACATGCCGTGTCACACAAAAGCATTGTGCCACGGGGCTTTCAGCCTTTCATGTACGTCCACCACCGGGCTCTTGTGTGCGACAATTGAATTATTCGACAGTCCGACGTACATCCGGGCGACTCATTCGACCGTCTCCGAACGGCTTTGATTGCATATTAATTTATTTTGTTACAGCTCCGTATATTTTTTTGTAAATTTTTTCTCTGTTCAGGACTTTTTTTACATATGTATCTGTTTCGGGGAAGGGGATGCTTTTAAGGGTTTGTCCGTCGTCGGAATATTCGGGATTTTTGAGCCATTCGGCAACATTTCCCTGACCGGCGTTGTAGGCGGCAATGGCTGTGGGGATTTTGCCTCCGAATAATTCTGTAAGGTAGCTGAGGTAGCAGCAGCCTATCATTATATTTGTTTCCGGCTCATAGATTTTTTCGTGGGAGGTGTTTATTTTGAATTTTTCCACGCACCATTGGGCGGTTTCCTCCTTAAGCTGCATCAGCCCCTTTGCGTCCTTGTGGCTTACGGCATTTTCTTCAAAGCGGCTTTCGGCACTTATAATGCCCATTACAAGATAGGGGTCGAGGCTGTATTCTTTGCTGTAGTTTATAATCGCTTCCTCATATTTAAGAGGGAAAATTGCTTCGATAACAGGTCTTACTGAAAACAGTAGCACTGCAATTATTACTGCTGCAATAAGAAATTTTATGATTTTGTTTTTTTTAAGAACAATCACCATGGATGTTTAACTCCTTCAACAGTTTTTCGAGCTTTTTGTATAATTCATCGGGGGTAGAGCTGTTTTCGATGTAAAAATCACTGTTTTCTATATAATATTTATTTTCTTTCTGCGACTTTATTCTTCCCATTGCTGTATCTCTGCTGATGCCGTCCCTCTTTGTGATGCGTTCGATACGTGTCTCAAGGTCTGTTATAATGCTGAGTACTATGTCACATTCACGGTGGAGTCCTGCCTCAAAGAGCAGGGGTGCATCGTATATTATGTTTTTGCCGGAATTTTGATTTTTAAGAATATTGGCTTTTTTGAGAATGTATTTATGAGTAATCTCATTAAGGATTTTGAGCTTATCGGGATTTTTAAACACAATATCTCCCAGGGCTTTTCTTTTGAGATTGCCCTCGGAATCTATTATATCATCTCCGAATATTTCCGTCAATTCCTTTAGACAAGGAGAGCCGTTTTCGCTTATTTCCCGTGAAATTTTGTCAAAATCCATTATAAAAAAGCCTTTTTCTCTGAAAAAGGCTGCGGCAATGCTTTTGCCTGAGCCCGAGGCTCCCGTGAGACCTATTATCATTTTTTTCAGCTCCTTTGGGTAGCCGAAAGATAATAATCCGAACCCGCCTTAAACAGCGTAATTTCGGCATCTTTCGGTTTGTCATCTTCGCAAGGCGTCAGCCTTGCTTCATCTTCCGTACCAAAATCTGCCTGAAATTTCATCTGTTTAAGGTCAGAGA
>JAFUPN010000034.1 GCA_017481205.1 Clostridia bacterium
ACCTCCAGCCTCTCGTCGAGAATGTCGGGCCAACTTAATTCTCAGTCAGAGTTGCATCAGGTGGGGTTTACACGGCTGTCCGATCTCCCGGACACCGGTGAGCTCTTACCTCGCCTTTTCATCCTTACCGTTTAGCAAAAAACGGCGGTAATTTTCTGTTGCACTTTCCTTAGAGTCGCCTCCACCGGGAGTTACCCGGCACCCTGCCCTGTGATGCTCGGACTTTCCTCATCCGGCAATAAATTGCCGTCCGCAACTGTCTGAGCTACTCAATGAATATATTAATTTTAACATCTCAAACCAAAACTGTCAAGACCGAAAAATCACCTGTAAAAAACATATGTTCCTTTTTCTATATTTTTTGACTTTCCGTCAATTATAATCCTTGCCGATGCGGGAACGGTAATTTCATAACGCACACCACCGTCTACGGTATGTATCCATTTTGAAGAAACAATACCCTTATCTGTCTCTATGGATGCTTCCAGCCAGTCAAGGCGCTTGTCCGGATGCGGTGCTATAACAAGACTGTCAAAGCCGGCAGAGCCATTCTCCCGACCAATACCTGCCGCCACCTCATAAATCCAGTCTGCCACTGCACCGTATGCATAGTGATTAAAGGAGTTCATAGTGGTACTCCACATATCACCGTCCTTATTTATACTGTCCCAGTGCTCCCACATGGTTGTAGCACCAAGATTAACAGAAAACAGCCACGAAGGAAAGTTTTCCTGCAAAAGGAGTGTGTATGCAAGGTCTGTCTTGCCCACATCGCTGAGCGCATGAAGTATATGAGGTGTTCCTACAAATCCGGTCGACATACGGTCTCCGTTTTCTCTTATCATTCTGGAAAGAAGTGCCGCTGTAGCCTCTCTGTCGGATGTCAGATTAAAGCGTAGTGCAATAACACATTCAGTCTGTGTATGGTACTCAGGAAAATCCTTTTGAAATTTCTCTATGATTTTGCTGTGAAGATCACGGTAATATGCACCGTCACGACCAAGCACCTCAAGTGCCTCTGCCAGAATTGCTGTATCATAAGCATAAAACGCCGCCTGGAGAAAATCAGGATTGGTAGCACCGCTGTATGTAGTTGTCACAAAGGCACCGTCACGGTCTTTGTCAAGTGAATCGGTCGCAAGCCAGTCACCAAACTGTCTGAGATTTTTCCCGCCGCGCCAGGTATATTGCTCTTCACTCTCTTCTGCTATTTTTTCGACATGTTGAATCATTGTATCTATCATTTCTTCAAGAAATGTTTTATCGCCGTAAATTGTATATATCTGCCAAGGCACTATCACAGCAGCATCAGACCAGGCAGCTGCCATAGGTGTTGGACCTCCCGGAACCGTGAAGCCAACATATCCGTATCTCTCAGACTGTGCCTTCATATCGCGAAGCCACTTGTAAAAAAAGCGCCTTGTATCAAAATTGTAGCTGGCAGTTTTACAGAACACCTGTGCATCACCTGTCCAACCCAATCTTTCATCACGCTGAGGACAATCTGTGGGAATATCAAGAAAATTACATCGCTGTCCCCAAAACACATTTGAAAACAACTGATTGAGTTTTTCGTTCGAACAGGCAAGATGTCCTGTTTTTTTCATATCTGAGTATACTGCTATAGCTGTGAATGTGTCTTCATCAAGAGTTGCAGAGCCGGGAAATTCGTCAATTCTTATATATCTGAAGCCGTAGAAGGTGCACCTCGGTTTGAATATCTGCTCGCCGTCACAACAGGTATATTCATATATACATTTTGCACTGCGATAGTTTTCATTATAAAAATTGCCGTCTTTATCAAGAGTCTCAGCAAAGGAAACACAAACCTTCTCCCCTGCCTTTGCATTGATGCTGAGCTGAGGATACCCGATAAGATTCTGACCAAAATCAACAACGGTTTCTCCTTTTGGAGTTGTGAATATTCTGCTACCGGCAAAAACCTCACGTTCTACCACATATTCCCCTTCCTGAGGTATCAAATTAGAGGTATCAGCATCTATATCCGGTACAGCCGGAACAAGATTGGATACAGCTCTCGTGGCATCAAAAATCTCTCCGTCATAGATATCGGAAAAGACAACCTTTCCTTCTCCTGCAAGCCAGGTATTATCGGTACCTATTATCTCCTTTGCACCATCGGCGTATTCCAGTACAATTTCTGCAATGATTTCAGGTTTCCAATCTCCGAAGCGGGACACAATACGACCTGCATACCAACCTGCAGAAACTGTTACCTCAAGATGATTTTCTCCATTTTTTAGCAGTGCAGTTATGTCATAAGTCTGATACTGATGTCTCTTTAAATAAAATGTAAATCCCGGTGCCATAATAAAATTGCCAACGCGCTCACCGTTAAGCTCGGCATAGTACACACCCTTTGCTGTAATAGAAAGCTCTGCTCTTACAACATTATCGGAATCAAAATTTTTTACTAAAACAGGACATTTTCCTGCTTTTGTTATATTATCCGCACATATCCATGTTTGATTCTGTATCATGATATATTTCCTTTCTATACAAACAGGCAGAGTGACTGCATATTGTATGCGCCGCTCTGTCTGATGTTTCATCATGCATATATTTTATAAATTCTTTTATTGGCTTTTGACTTGATTATCTGAAGCTCAGGCATTTTATTTTCAAAAAATTTTACAAAAAAGTCCATGGTGATTTTTTCGGTATCATAATGGGCAATGTCGATAATATCCATGCCGCGCTCATATGCGTCACGTGCAGGATTGTATTTTACATCGCCGGTTATAAATAAGTCTGCCTTAAGGTCAAAGCACAAATCCATTATTCCTGCACCGCCGCCGGTATTGATGGCAACAGTACGGATTTTGTCATCAAGCTCGCCTACATATCTGCAGCCGTCAAGGTTAAAAATGCGTTTACATCTGTCAAGCATGTCTTTAAGTGTTGTTTCATCTTTGAGAACAGAAAAACGTCCGTAGCCGTGTTTTTTGCCCTCATATTCACACACATATTCTATAATTTCCGTATCAGTAAGACCAAGAAGCTCAGCCATATAATCATTTATACCGCCGCTACCCACATCAAGGTTTGTATGAGCAGTGTACAGACAGATATCGTTCTTAATAAGTATCCTGAGAGCTCTTTGCTCGGGATTATCCTCATTGAGATGCTTTATGGCAAAAAACATCAAGGGGTGATGGGAAATTATCATATCAACGCCCTTGTCCGCCGCTTCTTTGGCAACATATTCATCCACATCACAGCAAACGAGAATTTTATTTACATCTTTATTCTCATCACCGACAATAAGACCCACATTGTCTCTGTCCATGGCAAAAAATTTCGGAAAAGATTTTTCTATACATTCTGCAATTTCTCTAAGCTTCATCAAATCGCTTCCTTTCATTCAAAAAAATCTCAAGCTCTGCGGTTATTTCTATTAATTCCTCTGTTTTGTCCGTCTTTGACATCTTAAGTCCGTTTATGATTTTACTGCAAACACCGATTTTATAATCCAGATATTCGGGATATACATCGGGAGAGTTTTTATCTATGTTCTTTCCGATTATTAGGTCAGACAAGGGGATGGTTCTATCGTTCTCAGCGGACGATAGAACCGTCCCCTTGTCTGATGATAGCTTCGCCGAAATTATATTATAAAACTTATCATCCTCACGGCATACATATTCATCCGTAATCTCAAAACCGTGGATATAAAGATACTGCCGTAGCTCCTTCTGAGCAAGCATAGGCTGTAGGAGAAGCTGAGTATCTTTGCCAAGCAAATGTGCGCCCTGTTCCAGAATATTCATAATAAGGAGACCGCCCATTCCTGCTATAACAACAGAATCCGCCTCTTCTGCAGATAGTGCCTCAAGACCGTCCGAAAGCCGCGTGGTTATGAAGTCCTCTAAGCCGTATTTTGATATATTTTCCTTAGCCTTTTCAAGAGGCTGTGAATTCACATCCATAGCAATAGCCTTAGGACATATGCCCTTTGATACACAATACACGGGAACATATCCATGGTCCGTGCCAATATCGGCAAGTACGGAGCCCGGCTTTACCAAATCGGCTATTAACTTTAATCTTGGACTGAGTTGCATATTTCCACCTCTGTTATCTGCCAAGCAGAATTTTTGCCTTAAGTATTGCGGCAATGGTCTTGCCGTCTTTTATCTCATTATTCATAATCATATCAACAAGCCTGTCAATATGAAGCTTTTCAATATTCAGAAATTCATCATCATCCGGATCTGTTTCTCCCTGAGAAAGGTCTGTGGCAAGATACATCCTTAGATTCTCATCGCAAAAGCCCACAGACGGATAAAAATTGCCCATAAAAACCATATTTTTTGCAGTGAGACCCGTTTCCTCTCTGAGCTCTCTGGCAGCTGCGGCTTCTATCTCTTCGCCTTTATCAAGCTTGCCTGCCGGAACCTCAAGCATAATCGTATCATAAGGCACACGGTACTGACGCACCATGTACACATATCCATCCTTATCTACAGGCACAACAGCCACTCCGCCGGGATGCCTCACTATCTCTCTGGTGGCTTCTCTGCCATTGGGACAGATAACCCTGTCAACATTAAGCTTTATTATCCTGCCGTCATAAACCTGCTCTGAAGAAATTGTTTTTTCTCTGATATCCATTATGTCACCCTCTCTTTTGTTTTCCTGCGGTAAGGTATACAACTATCATTCCGATTATAACACCGGAAAGCACAATACCCAACGCTACTATGCGCCTACCGAAAAGCATTTCCTTATAATGAAGCATATCCTCCGGCATTACAGGATTTACAGCTATAACATCCTGCTGCTTTTCCGTATTTTTTGCTTTTCCCTCACCGGTTATATATTTTATTGCGGTGGGTGTTTTTGCATCAGTGGGATATATCACATGCTCCTGTCCATCACGGATAATGCTTACTGTGTTGTCAGCAAAAGCAAAACTTATATTGGCACCGCCGTTTCGTATATAGTATGCAACAGCCGCCACATCAGTCATACACTCCTGATTTTCCATATCAGCAGGGACAAGGAGATTGAGAGTACGCGAATCCACAGTGTCGGTCTTGTAAGCGGCACTTGCACGGTAAGTATTTCCCTCTTTGTCAAGAGCGATAAAAATATTATCTCCGATTTTGGGACTGTTAAAGCTGTCGGCATGTTCACTGCAGTAGGAATATCTGAATTTTTCTATCTGTATTGAAGAAGAAATCTGTTCCTCTGTTTTATTCAAGGTATCATAAAATTCCGCTGTAACATAGTTTTCGTCTATATCGCTGACGGTAGCAAGTATGAGATATTCATGGTCGCCTTCTATCACGTCAAGAGCTATATCCTTGGCAAAGACAACGGAATTGCTGGCAAACAAAATGCATATCAATAAAGCTGAAAAAAATATTTTTTTGATTTTCATACTGACAACTCCCTTTGCAATATTTCGTTAAAAAGACAGTCTTAGCAGACAAGTGGACTCAGCCTGTTATACACGTCAACTTATCGAATAATTATCATTTTCACTCGCCATTATACAGGGACGGGGCGCTTTTGTGTGAATTTTTTAATTAATCGACAGTCTGATATCCTCCTGTCTGCTTTTCTGCTATCTTAATTCAAGAAAAGGGCGTTCCATACGGTCCGCCCTTTAAGTGTTATATTATTATTCAGCAGATGTCTCTTCAACAGCAGCTTCTTCAGCAACAGCCTCTTCAACAGCAGTCTCTACTGCAGCTTCTTCAGCAACAGCTTCTTCTGCGGGCTCTTCTTTCTTGAGGAGCTCTCTGATACTGAGACCGATTTTCTGATTTTCAAGGTCGATTTCAACAACCTTTGCCTGAACATGCTGTCCAACCATAAGCTCATCCTCAACCTTGCCGATTCTCTTGTCAGCAACCTGTGAAATATGAATAAGACCGTCTACTCCGGGGAAAATCTGAGCGAAAGCACCGAAGGGTACGATTCTTACAATTTTACAATCGATAACAGAACCAACCTCAAGCTCTTCCTTAACCTTATTCCAAGGATTATCCTCAGTCTTTTTGTATCCGAGAGAAACTTTATTCTTCTCTTTGTCAAATTCTATAACATAAACGTCAACAACGTCGCCTTCCTTAACAACCTCTGAAGGATGCTTAATCTTTGCCCAAGAGAGCTCAGAAATATGGATAAGGCCGTCTACTCCGCCGATATCTGCAAAAGCACCGAAGCTTGTGAGTGACTTGATAACACCCTGATACTTCTTGCCAACCTCAACATTAGCCCAGAACTCTGCGCTGAGAGCTTCCTTCTGCTCCTTGAGAACAGACTTAATAGAGCCGACAATTCTTGTTCTGCCGCGCACCTTCTTGATATCAATAATTCTCAGTGAAGCGGTTGTGCCAACGAGGACTGAAGGATCTGCAAGAAATCTGTCGCTTGCCTGTGAAACAGGAACAAATACTCTTACACCCTTTGTAACAACAACAACGCCGCCGTTAACAACCTGTACAACCTTACCTTCGAGAACTGCCTGGGATTCAAAAGCTTCTTCAACTTCCTTAACACCCTTCATGGACTCAATCTTCTTCATAGAAAGTGTAACTTCGCCCTCAACGTCATTTACTCTAACTACGAAAACTTCAATTTCGTCGCCAACCTTAACAATGCTATTGATGTCAGCAGAATCGTCCTCTGTAACCTCACTTGCAGGGACAAATCCGTCAGACTTGTAACCAAGGTTTACACTGACACCCTTTTCGGTAACTCCTATAACAGTTCCCTTTACTATATCCCTTGTATGTAAAGTGATCAGAGATTTTTCGTACTCCTCAAATTCTTTGGCAAATGCATCATTGCCCTTAATCATTTCTTCCATTTTTGAAACTACCTCCTTAATTATCCACGACGGAGTTGAGGCTCCTGCCGTGATACCAATTGTCTTTGGTATATATATATTCTGAGGAAAATCCTCAAAATTTTCGATTTTACAAGTATTTTTACAATACTTGGAGCATATACTGAAAAGCTTGTTGGTATTGGAGCTGTGCTTGCCCCCTATCACTATCATGAGGTCTACTTGCTTCGCAATTTCAGCAGCTTCTTTTTGTCTTTCATTTGTCGCACTACATATTGTATCAAAAACTATAGGGTTTTGGCAAGTGTTTTTTAAAAAAAATATTATTTTTTCAAAAGTTTTTCTATCCATGGTGGTCTGACTTACTGCACAAACCTTGTCATCAGGCAAAAAAACGCCCTCAAGCTCCGCCTCGTCAGTAGCGATGACCGCCTCGTTGCCGCACCAGCCGTTGATTCCCACAACCTCAGGATGGTTGGAATCCCCCACAATGAGAATTCTGTAGCCTTCCTTGTGCTTTTCGCTGACTATTTTGTGAATTTTTTTTACAAAAGGGCAGGTCAGGTCAACATATTTTATACCTGCCTGTTCAATAGCCTGTACGGTTTCCTCACCTACTCCGTGAGTGCGTATCGCAAGTCTCTTCCCTTTTTCAAGCTCAGCAAGGCTGTTTATTGCATTGACGCCCTTTCTACTGAGACGCTGTACCACATCGTCATTGTGTATAATAGGTCCCAGAGTAGAAATCGGAGAAAGCTCAGCTTCTTCATCAAGTTTTTCCACGGCTCTGCTTACACCAAAGCAAAAACCTGCACTTTTGGCAACAATAATGCCCAATCCTATCACCCTTAAGTTATTTTTATCACTAAGTAGTTATTATATCACAAAATTTTAAAATTAACAAGACTTATTTTCAATAATTTTATCATAAATTTCACAAACCATATTTTCAAGCTGCTCGGAGTTCATTTTCCTGCCTTTATATTCAGCATAATCAACTGGCTCTCCGATAGTAACAACAATTCGGGAAAATAGCTTGTATGTAGCATTTATTCCCACCGGAATGACCTTAGCACCGGTTTTTGAAGCAATAAGTGCCGCTCCGGATTTTGGTTTAGCATCGGGATTTGTTTTTTCTCTGGTGCCTGTAGGGAATATACCCACTACCTTTCCCTCCTCTATAGCCTTCATGCTTGCCTTTATGGCTGAAAGATCGCTGCTGTTTCTCTTTATAAAAATAGTATCAACACTCTTGAGCACACCGCCTATATAAGGCACACGCTTCAGCTCTTCCTTTGCCACAAAGCTTATCATACGCGGCATAAAGCACATAAGGAGCACCGGGTCCCACATGCTGAGGTGATTTGCACACACCATACAGCCTCCATCAAGAGGGAAGTTTTCTTTTCCGCGAACTTCAATTCTGAATATGAGCTTCATAAAGCCCTTTACCAGATTATAGCTTATTTTTCCTGCCATATCATCTACCTACCTTGTTGTTAATAATTTCTATAATTTTGTCTACAGTCTGTTCAAAGGTGATATCACCAGAATCCACGATAACGGCATCCTCAGCTGCCGCTAAAGGGGCGCACGCTCTGTTGGTATCATCCTCATCACGCTTAATCATATCTGAGAGAACCGCCTCAAAGGTTACATCCTCTCCCTTTTCCTTAAGCTCATCAAAACGTCTCTTTGCACGTGCCTCTGATGAAGCAGTAAGAAAAATCTTTACCCCGGCATCAGGCAGAACAACAGTGCCTATATCCCTGCCATCCATAATACAATTATTTTCACGGGCAAAGCTGCGCTGCATTTCAAGAAGCCAGCTGCGTACAGCGGGAATTGCAGAGATTGCCGAAGCCCCCATGGAAACTGCGGGAGTACGTATAAATGCCGTCACATCCTCACCGTCTGCAAACATATGCTGTCCGTCCTCAGCATGACGAATATCAAGCACAGTATCAGAAAGCATGGCATCTACCCTGTCTGTCTCAGAGGAAATATCAATCCCAAGCTTCAGCGCCTTGTATGCCAGGGTGCGGTACATGGCGCCCGTATCGATATAAATATAACCGAGCATTTTTGCAACAGCTCTGGATACGGTGCTCTTACCTGCTCCGGAAGGTCCGTCAATTGCTATATTAATCATATTATCATTCCTTTTTTACCAAGATACAAAATATATTATACTATAACTTTGGGCAAATCACAAGTATTTTATTTATTCAATTTAATTAAAATAAAAATTTTCAAATCACTATTGACAGAAAGACAAATTCGTTGTATAATTCATTTGAATAGTTGTTCAAATGAAAGGAGATAAAACTTATGAAGGATATTCCCAAATGCGAGCAGGTTTGTGTTCACGAAAATCTGATTAAGCTTGCACAGAGCGATATGCCTGATGAAGAAAAGCTATATGACCTGGCAGAGCTGTTTAAGATATTCGGCGACAGCACGAGGATAAAAATCCTGTATGTACTGTTTGAAACAGAGATGTGTGTATGCGATATTGCCGCCACTCTCGGCATGACTATATCCGCTATATCCCATCAGCTTAAAATACTCAAGCAGGCAAAGCTGGTCAAATTCCGCAGAAGCGGTAAAAGCTTTATATATTCCCTGGCAGATGACCATGTGAGAACCATTATTAATCAAGGTATGAATCATATTGAAGAATAAGAAAGAGGTTTTAAAGATGAAAAAAATATTTAAGATTGAAAACATAGACTGTGCTAACTGCGCAGCAAAAATTGAGGACGGAATCAAAAAGATTAGCGGTGTGGAAAGCTGCTCACTGAGCTTTTTTGCAGAAAAGCTCATTATCGAGGCAGACGATGATAAATTTGACACAATCATGAAAGAAGCGCTCAAAGTTGCCAGAAAGGTTGAACCGGACTGTGAAATATCCTGAGTAATCTAATTTTATATGTAATTTTCTGAAGCAGAGGCGGTTATCATGAACAAAAAGCAGAAAAAATCCTTAAAAAGAATAATCATCAGTGCAGTACTGCTTATTATTGCGGCTGTACTTTCACAATTTACCGATATAACTCTTGTCAGAATAGGCTTATTCGCTGTTCCCTATCTGGTAGTGGGATGGAATGTGCTTAAGGAGTCATTTTCAAAGCTACTCCGCGGACAGATGATGGATGAAAACTTCCTTATGTCCATTGCAACCATAGGTGCATTTATACTTGGCGAATATCTTGAAGGCGTGGCAGTTATGCTGTTTTTTAACATTGGCGAGCTATTTGAAAGCTATGCAGTGGGAAACAGCCGCAAATCCATTGCCGCACTTATGGATATAAGACCTGAGCACGCCAATCTGGTACAGGGGGACTCTGTTTCAGTAGTTGACCCGGAGCAGCTTAAGGCTGAGGATATAATACTTATAAAGCCGGGTGAGCGTGTGCCTGTTGACGGAGCCGTTACCGAAGGAAGCTCTGCCCTGGACACATCGGCGCTTACCGGCGAGGCTGTACCGAAAAATGTTCAGGAGGGCTCGGAGATTATAAGCGGCTGCATAAACTTAAACGGTGTACTGAAGGTGAGAGTTACAAAAACATACGAAAATTCCACCGTGGCAAAAATCCTGGAGCTGGTGGAAAACTCTTCTCTTTCAAAATCAAAATCCGAAAGCTTTATCACACGCTTTGCAAGGGTATATACACCGCTGGTAGTTGCTGTCGCCGCAGCTTTGGCAATAATCCCTCCTATTTTTGCGGGAGACTTTGCAAAATGGTTTTCAAAGGCACTTATATTCTTGGTAGTATCATGCCCCTGTGCTCTGGTAATCAGTGTTCCGCTGAGCTTTTTTTCTGGAATAGGAGCGGCTTCAAAAAACGGCATACTGATAAAGGGCAGCTCATATCTTGAAAAAATGGCAGGAATATATGCAATGATTTTTGACAAAACAGGTACACTTACAAAAGGTATTTTCAGTGTTACCGAAGTGTGCCCGGAAAACATAGACAAAGATGAGCTTATAGAGCTGGCGGCATCTGCCGAAAAATTTTCTACCCATCCTATTGCAAAATCCATTACAGACGAGTACGGAAAAAGCGAATTTTCTCAGGATATTACCGATGCCAAGGAGCTTGCCGGCTACGGAATATATGCCACCGGGGAAAACACGGTAATCCTCGCAGGCAACAGCAAGCTCATGGAAAAATACGGAATCGAATATAAAGACAGCAAAGAAAACGGCACCGTGGTGCATGTGGCACAGGACGGAATATATAAGGGATATATTGTCATAAGCGACGTTATAAAGCAGGAAGCCAAGCAGGCTGTAAAAGAGCTTAAAAGACAAGGTGTCGATATCACGGTAATTCTTACCGGAGACAAGGAAGAAACAGGCAAGGCTGTTGCCGAAGCGCTTGGAATAGACAAGGTTCACTGTGAATTGCTCCCTGCAGATAAGGTGGAATATATGAAAAGCTATATCGGCAGTAAGAAAAAGAATAAAAACGTAGTGTTTGCCGGAGACGGTATAAACGACGCTCCTGTCCTGGCTTTGGCAGATGCAGGTATATCAATGGGTGCCATGGGCTCCGATGCAGCCATAGAGGCTGCCGACATAGTGCTAATGAATGACGATATATCAAAAATCCCTCTTGCTGTAAAAATATCACGCAAAACCCTTGCAATAGTAAAGCAAAATATAATTTTTGCCCTTGGAATAAAACTGCTTGTAATGCTGCTTACGGTAATCGGCTGCTCCAATATGTGGCAGGCGGTGTTTGCAGATGTGGGTGTATCTGTAATAGCAATTCTCAATGCAACAAGAGCGCTGAGGATAAAATAACTGTACATATTTCTAGCCGAAAGAAAATAATCCGAACTCGCCTTAAACAGCGCAATTCCGGCATCTCTTGGTTTGTCATCTTCGCAAGGGTCAGCCTTGCTTCATCTTCCGCACCAAAATCTGCCTGAAATTTCATCTGTTTAAGGTCAGAGAATTTTCAAAGTGAGGATTTTTGGTTGCGCAAGGCAAAAACGCAGGTAATCCTTGGCGGATTACCGAGTATTTTAACGCAGCGAAAGCGAAAATCCGCCCTTGAAAATCGTGGTTCGGATTATTCTCTTTCGGCTAAGGAGGAGAGTGTCATGATTGTATATCACATGGAGCCGGACATATTTTCGGGCGGAGTGCTTCTTATAAGCAACAGACTCACATACGCACCCCTGCACACCCACGATTACTTTGAGTTTTTGCTGGCAAAAAATGGCAAATCCCTGCACTGTATCAACGGAATAACAGAGATTGTGGAAAACGGTCAGCTCAGCTTTATAAGAGATACTGACCGCCATTTCTATCAGGACTACTATGACAGTTCCTTTGGCTACTGCAATCTTCATGTATCAAGACCGTTTCTCAACAAAATTCTGAGCGATACAGATACAGACTTCTCTTGGCTTTTCGAGGGAGATATATCTCCCAAAATAACTCTTGACCCCAGAGATTATGAGCTTATTGTCCGCCGGCTTGAAGCATTCGCAGCTATGGAAAAAGGCTCGGAAAAGGCAATGTTGTATGATATTATCATCCGCGAACTGCTGTTCCTGTTTTCAGCAAAAAGGCATGAAAAGCCGGATATAATACCCATGTGGTTTAACCGGCTTATATCGGAAATACGCAAACCCGAGGTTTTTTCGGAGGGGCTCAGCAGAGTTATTGAAATATCAGGCTATTCAAGAGAGTACATAAACAGAAGCTTTCGCAAATATATAGACATGACACCGACAGCATATATAAACAATCTGCGGCTTGATTATGCGGCAAAGCTTATATCCGAAGGAGATTGCAATATGCTCCGAGCAAGCCAGCTTGCCGGCTTCTCCCACTACGGATATTTTTGCACTCTGTTCAAAAAAAGATTTGGCTGTATGCCTAAAGAGTTTAAGCAGATTTAATCAATGTTATCATATTCCAATTTCATTACAACCGCATCACAGCCTTGGGCATATACAACACGGTTTTCACAGTTGCCGTAATACACCTCGGCAACAGACCAGCCTTTCTTAAGAATGAGCTCGGCACTGACCGGTTCATGGCTGTAATTTATTACCACTGCGTAACGGTTATTTTTGTCAATAATATGCTCTGTTATTCTTGCCATCTGAGATTTAATATCGGCTGCATGGCTTTTGGATACCCTTTCAGAAAGCTCTTTGTACCAAAGAGAATAGTTACTGCAATTATCGCTGTTGAACACAACATTCTGCACAGAAAGATATTTTTCCACAGGGATAGTACTAAAATACACATATCCCTCGCCGTATTTATGCTTTACATACACCGGTCTGCCATCCTCACCTCTTGCCAGCACCTCAGCATCACAGCTTTCAATCGTGTATTTATAATCTGCCTTAAGGCGAAGAATCATATCTCCAAAGGTCACATTTTCCTCAGAAGTATATCCCTGCCGATATGAAATATTCATTCCGGTAAGAGAGGGGATATCACGAAAGAGCGCCTCGCCGAGGGAAATATAAAGGTATGCTCCGCTTCTTACTTTAGAGAGAATTTCATCTAGGCGTCTTTTTGATATCGAATGATGTGCATCAAGCGAAGGAAGTATATATACGTCGCTTTCCGGCATCGGCTGTGCAGCATGGACAAATCCAATATTCATATTTGCCTGCAGACCGAGACAAAATGTTGCACGCAGAATGTCAAAGGGATTTTCTGTATTGTCCGGTACAATGCATACAGCATCGGTTTTTACAGACGGCAGATTTTTTATCGGCAAAGCCGCCATTACATGAGAAAAGCGTTTATTTTCTTGTGCAATGGGCTTTGAAGTCATATCCTCTCTGAAAAAACCGTATTGGCTGCCTATGCTGTTCCAGTCATAGGGCGGATAAGACATGCTGCCCTGGTCAAAGGCACACCACCACATAATCCCATGGCAATTGTACACCCAGGCAGAAAACACCAATGCTCTGTAAAAAAGTGCTTCGCTTCTTTCGCTGCAGTTTGCGTAGCCTATAGAGCCGATTTCCTGAATAAATGTGGGCACCTTACCGATATCTTCGTACAAACGGCATTTAAATGCTCCGTCAAGTATAGGTCTCATAGATATCAGAGGGTCGTTTTTTGTTGCAAAAATATTATAAGGATGGACAGTGTGGATATCAATTGTCTCTGCAATGTCCATTATATTGAAGGCTCCGTCCCTGACGGGCACATTGTCAAATCCGCTTATCACCGGATGCAACGGGTCGCTTGTCCTTATGGCATCGCCAACTGCGCTGCACCATACATAGGCAGAATCTGTCTGTGTAAAATCATCCCTACTGCCGAAGCCGCAGCACTCATTGCCAAGGTCCCACCCGGCAATTGCGCTGTGACCGGCAAAACGCTTTACAAAGTATTTTATAAATCTGAGTTGCCATTTAACCACGGTCGGGTCATTTATGGGATTTTTACCTTCAAATGCCGGAGGAGCATAATATCTGAAGCTCATGTGTCCTGTAATGAGTCCCACAATAACCTTAAGCTTATATTTTACCGCAAGGTCACACAAAGCAGCAAAATGCGTACAAGCCTCCTCACTTACTCCTGCCCTGCCGGCTTCCGTATCGGGCAAGGGACCGTCCTTAAAGCAATATTCCTTTGGTCCGTGGTTTGTATATGCGGCATAAAGCGGCTGAAACGAAGGCCATAGTGGGAATACACGTATATGCGTGATGCCGTATTCACTTAATATTTTAAAATCTGCTTCTACAGCTTCAGCACTCCAATCATCCCACATATTTATTGCATTTGCAGAAGCCCAGTAATTGATTCCGAGAAAAATCCTTCCGTTTTCAAAAATCTTATTCATATTAATCACCCTTCCTTTATTTAAAGTATAAAATAATCCAAGCTTTTTTTCATACAGTATTTTGACACAAATATATACTATTTTGATATTTTAAATAAAGAAAAAATGCCGCTTGCGTTTTATCGCTCACGGCATTTTCTCAGGGGGAAAAATTATTCTGATTGATTACTTCTCTTATATAATAACAAATTCATATTGATAAGTCGTTATTAAACTATGAATAATTTGTTAATTTTCCGCTTTTTCTTTATCATTATCTCTGATAACGCTTCTTCTGATTTTTCCGTTAAAGGTCTTGGGAAGCTCGTCTACAAAATCCACAATTCTGGGGTATTTGTAAGGAGCAGTGTTAACCTTAACATAGTTCTGAAGCTCCTTTACAAGCTCTTCGCTGGGCTCAAAACCCTTTGCAAGAACAATTGTTGCCTTAACGGCAAAGCCTCTGATTTTGTCAGGTACACCTGTTACGGCAACCTCATGAACAGCATCGTGCTCAAGAAGAACGCTTTCAATCTCAAAAGGTCCGATTCTGTAACCGGAGGATTTGATAACGTCATCGTTTCTTCCTACATATCTGAACATGCCTCTCTCATCACGGTATGCGGTATCGCCTGTGTGATAGAAGCCGTCATGCATTGCAGCCTTGGTATCCTCTTCGCTGAAATTATATGTATCCAGCAGACCGCAGGACTTTCTGTCGGCACTGAGTACACGGATACAGATTTCGCCGGTTGTACCTCTGGGACAGGACTGGTCGTCACTGTCGAGAATATGCACATCAAATCCGGGAACAGGAAGACCAATTGCACCGGGAACAGGCTCTGTCCAAGGGCGGATTGTAGCAATACAAACAGTTGTTTCTGTCTGTCCGAAGCCTTCGTATATCTTGAGACCTGTTGCATCCTGCCATCTGTTGAAGATTTCGGGATTGAGCGCCTCACCTGCCGTACAGCAATGCTCCATTGCTGACAGGTCATATTTTGTTACATCATTGAGCAAAATCATTCTGTACATGGTAGGTGGTGCACAGAAGGTGGTTACCTTGCAATCCTGAAGAACCGAAAGAATATCCGCACCGTCAAACTTATCAAAGTCATATACCAGCACTGCACTTTCTCCGAACCACTGACCGTAAATCTTGCCCCAGAGGGACTTGAGCCAGCCAGTATCGGAAATGGTGAAATGCAAGCCGCCGTCTACAACTCTGTGCCAGAACACGCCTGTCATGATGTGACCCAGAGGGTACTTGAAGTTGTGGGTAATGATTTTCGGATAGCCTGTGGTACCTGATGAAAATGCCATGAGCATTGTATCATCAGCCTTGGTATCCTCGTCGCCTGTGGGTCTCTGCCACTGGTCACTCGCCATCTCGAAGCCTGTCTCAAAGTCTATCCAGCCCTCGCCGGCATCCTTATGCTTGGTAACAAACTTTAATATCTCGTGGTCGTACTGATCCTTTGCCTCGTCAAAATACTCGGTACACATACCGTCACCGGTGATTACTACTGCTTTAATCTTACCTGCATTGCATCTGTAGGAATAGTCCTTACCCTTAAGCATATCTGTTGCCTGAACTGCAATTGCACCGATTTTGTGCAGACCGAGAATACAGAACCAGAAGAAATAGCTTCTCTTGAGAGTGAGAAGAACAGTATCACCTTTTTTGATACCCATATATTTAAAATAGTTTGCAGCCTTATTTGAATAGCGCATCATATCGCCAAAGGTAAATCTTTTTTCTTCTTTTTTATTGGAAAGCCAGAGCATAGCCAGCTTATCGGGCTTGGTTCTGCCAAGCTCGTCTATAACATCGTATGCAAAATTAAAATTGTCGCTGTATGTCAGCTTGAAATTTGCCTGTGCATCCTCAAGGGACAAAAAGTCATCTCTTGAAGCACCAACAAATTTTTCGTATATTGCCATATCGCCATCCTCCTATGCTATTATTTTACAACAACAGCTATAAACTGAACAGGCGCATCTCCTATTACCTGAACGGCATGGGGAACGCTTGAATCAAAGTATACACTGTCGCCTTCTTCCAGTTCATATGATATATCACCAATAAAGAACTTCATTTTTCCGGAAATAACATAGTTGAATTCCTGTCCGTCGTGTCCGTGGAGAACAGGGGCATCTTCATCGGGATCAATTGTTACAAGGAAGGGCTCTGCTCTTTTGTTGCGGAAGGTATATGCAAGGTGCTTGTAGTCATACTCATGAGCACGCTTAACTGAATATCCCTTACCTTTTTTTACCATGCTGCACATAGAGAGTGTGGGCTGGTCTCCGCTGATAAGGTCAAGAACATCAACACCGAGAACCTCTGCGGCATTGTAGATAAAGCTGAAGGAGAAGTCCATTTCTCCATTTTCGTACTTCTGATAGGTTTCTACATCTTCGCCAAGCTTCTTTGCCATATCCTCAACGGAAATTTCCATATCGTCACGGAGTGAAGCAAGACGCATACCGATATCTTTTATCTGTGTATTCATATTATATACCTCTTATTCTGCGTAGTTATATCCAAGCTCGACAGCCTTCATGTTAAGGTCAAAGAGATTCTGCTTCTTTGCGGAAACAACCTTCTTCATAGCTGCCTCAACATTTTCGTAAGGGATAATGCCGGTTTTCTTAATCATATAGCCAATCATAATCATGTTGGCAAGTCCGGGAAGATTTTCATCTGACGCAAGCTTGGTTGCGGGGATATAGTATGCTTCTACATCCTCTCTTGCCACCTTCTTTTCGATAAGGGAATTATCAGAAATAATAACACCGCCTGCATTGGTAGCATCCTCATACTTCTCAAGTGAAGGAGCATTCATTGCGATGAGTATATCGGGATTGTTTACTATAGGAGAGCCGATTTTGGTATCGCTTATAATGATACTGCAGTTTGCTGTACCGCCTCTCATTTCGGGACCGTATGAGGGAAGCCAGCTTACCTCTTTGTCCTCCAAAAGACCTTCGTATGCAAGGAATTTGCCCGAAAACAGAACACCCTGACCGCCGAAGCCTGCAATTAAAATCTGCTTAGCCATTTATTTTTCCTCCTTATATTTGTCCTTGTATACTCCCAGCGGGTAATAAGGAAGCATATTTTCCTCAAGCCATGTAAGCGCCTTTTCGGGAGTAAGACCCCAGTTTGTAGGACAGGTTGAAAGCACCTCTACCATTGAGAAGCCCTTACCTTCTATCTGATACTGAAAAGCCTTTTTGATAGCTGCCTTTGCCGCTTTTATATTCTTAACATTGTTAACTGCTACTCTCTCAAGGTATGTCGCACCGTCTACCTGTGAAAGCATTTCACATACCTTTACAGGGAAGCCTACATGAGAAGTATCTCTGCCGTAGGGAGAGGTCTGTGTAACCTGACCCGGAAGAGTGGTAGGAGCCATCTGACCGCCTGTCATACCGTAGATTGCATTGTTAACGAATATTACTGTGATATTTTCGCTTCTTGCAGCAGAGTGTACTGTTTCGGCAGTACCGATAGCAGCAAGGTCACCGTCGCCCTGATATGTGAATACTATGTTATTGGGGTCAGAGCGCTTAACGCCGGTTGCTACGGCAGGAGCACGTCCGTGAGCCGCCTGAACCATATCGCAGTTAAAATAGTTGTATGCAAACACGCTGCAGCCTACAGGTGCTACACCGATTGTTCTGCCTGTTACACCAAGCTCGTCAATAGCCTCTGCAACCAGTCTGTGAATAATACCGTGAGTACAGCCCGGGCAGTAGTGAAGCTGTGCATCTGTCAATCCGTTTGGTTTCTGAAATACTACCATTAGTTAGCACCTCCGATTTCGTTTGCTTCGATAATTTTGCTCATAACATCCTCAGTTGTGGGGATAACACCGCCTGCTCTGTTGCACAGGAGTACAGGCTTTTTGCATCTGGTAGCAAGCTCCACATCTTCAATCATCTGACCCATATTGAGTTCAACAGATACAAATGCCTTTACCTTATCTGCGGCGCTATTAAGCACCTTCTTGGGGAAGGGCCACAGAGTGATAGGTCTTATCATACCAACCTTGATGCCCTGCTTTCTTGCTTCGTCAATTGCATTCTGGCTTACTCTCGCTGCAACACCGAAGGCTACGATACAGATTTCTGCATCATCCATCATATATTCGTCATACATAACTTCGTTTTCTTCAATAAGCTTATACTTTTCGTATCTTTCAAAGTTATATTTTTCCAAATCTGCAGGCAGCATAAACAGTGAGTTTACGATATTGGGTTTTCTTTCGCCCTTAGTACCTGTCAGAGCCCAGGATTTGTCATATTCCTTAACCTCGCCCATATCGAGAGAAACAGGCTCCATCATCTGACCCATGGTACCGTCTGCAAGAATCATGGTTGTCATTCTGTATTTATCGCCAAGGTCAAAGCCCTTGAAGGTAAGGTCTACCATTTCCTGAACAGAAGCAGGAGCAAGAATAATCATATGGAAATCTCCGTGACCTGCGCCTCTGGTTGCATGGAAATAATCAGACTGTGAGGGCTGGATACTTCCGAGACCGGGACCGCCGCGCTGTACATTGATAACAAGTGCAGGAAGGTCACAGCCTGCCAGATATGAGAGACCCTCGCTCTTAAGCGCAATTCCGGGGCTGGAGGATGAGGTCATAACTCTCTTTCCTGTTGACGCAACACCGATAACCATATTTATTGCCGCAATTTCTGATTCTGCCTGGAGAAATACACCGCCGTCAAGCTTGGGCATTCTCTTTGCCATATATGCAGCTGCCTCTGTCTGAGGTGTAATGGGGTAACCGAAGTAATGCTTACAGCCTGCCATAATAGCAGCTTCTGCCATAGCTTCGTTACCTTTCATCAAAACTTTTTCTGACATTTCTTTGTCCTCCTATTTTTCTACAGTAATAACACAATCGGGACATACAGTAGCACAGAATGCGCAGCTGATACATTTGTCCATTTCTTCAACACCTGCAGGGTGATATCCCTTTGCGTTAAGTTCGTCTTTAAGCTTTACAATTTTCTTGGGACAAGCGTTTACACACAGTCCGCAGCCCTTGCACAGGCTCTCGTTAAATTTAACCATTATATACCATCCTTTCAATCAGCCTCTCTGCCAGCTCTGTCTTACATAGAGAGTAAGAGGCTTCGCATTTTCTTTTATTTCTTTTATCTGAGGATATATCCTCTTGTCAACTGTTGTCATCACTACGGGAATACCGGTTTTTGCAGATATTTCGTCTGCATATGCAAATGAATTCTGCACTTCCTCCGGTGTGGTTTCCTCGCCGATGTTTGAGTTGTTTACAATCCCGGTAAAGCGCATACCGCAGGAATATTCTATTTCCCTCATGACCTCAATTGCAGAGTCCGCATCGGGAGTGAGCGGACGGTACTTGTTTATCACAAAGTACATTTCGTAATTATTTTCCTCAAGAATATCCGGCACGTATCTGCCCAAAGCCAGAGCTCCTCTGTCGTCTCCGCCTACATCCACCACTGCATAGCAATCCTTGTCTGCAGTGATTGAATATGCTTCCGCAGGAAGTGCGGGGGTGTCTACATTGGAATTGGCAAAGGCTGATGAAATAAGCCTTATACCCTTTTCCTCCAGCACTTTTTCTGAATCCTTGCTTCTGAAATAGGGATTGACAATATCAAGGTCGGCTATGGATACCTTAGAATGTTCTTCACTCAGCCATAATGCATAGTTTACCGCAACATTGGTTTTGCCGCTGCCGTAATGTCCTGCAAAAATGGTTACTCGCTTGCTCATGCTGTCCGACCGCCTTTCTTAATTTTAGATAACAGATAAGAGAGAAAAGTTGAGAGAATTTTTACTATTCCGGCTGCTGCACGGCACATACCGAACATCTTGACTCTTTTCGTCTCATATCAGGATAAGGGATAGGAAAAAAGATTCAGAATGGACAAACTGAGCCCAAGCTTTGCTTGGGGAAACCCGAAGGCGTACATAGGTACGTCGAGTGGCGAAGTTTGTTCATAGCAAAAAAAGAATATAATCCTGAAAAATCAATTTATTGATTTTTCTACCATAATATCATTTAACACAGCTGATGCTATTAATACCAACATATATATTCATTTCTTTTTTGCGGTCTGGACTTTTTTTACATCCCCAAATATCCATTATATACTTTCAATCCAATTGTAAGTATCTTCTACTTTACCCCACTGAATACCAGTAAGGATATCATAGAGCTTCTGGGTAACCTCACCGATTTCGCCATTGTTGATAACATACTCTGTTCCGTCATAATACAGCTTGCCTATGGGAGATACAACTGCAGCGGTACCGCAGCCCCAAGCCTCCTCAAGCTTGCCGTCTTTCATAGCCTCTACCAGTTCGTCAATGCTAAGAAGTCTTTCATTTACCTTGTAGCCCTGGTTCTTGAGAACCTCAATACAGCTCTTTCTGGTGATACCGGGAAGAATTGAGCCGGTGAGCTCTGGAGTAACAATCTCTCCGTCAATCTTGAACATAACGTTCATAGCTCCAACCTCTTCAATATACTTTCTGTGAACACCGTCAAGCCACAAAACCTGTGTATAGCCCTTTTTCTCAGCATTCTCACCTGCTCTGTTTGCCGCTGCATAGTTACCGCCGCATTTTGCAAAGCCGGTTCCGCCCTTTACGGCACGTACATCGTCTTTTTCAATCATAATCTTAACAGGGTTGATGCCCTCGGGATAGTAGCTACCGCTGGGAGAGAGAATGATTATAAAGGTGGCCTTTCTGATAGAGTGAACACCCAGTGTTTCGTCGTTACCAAAGAGGAAGGGTCTGATGTAGAGAGATTCACCGAAATTTGCGGGAACCCATGCTTCATCAACCTTCACGAGAGCCTTGATAGCATCAACAAAGTCGTTTTCGTCAATCTGGGGAAGTCTGAGTCTTTCTGCAGAATTGTTCATTCTTCTTGCGTTCTCATAGGGGCGGAAAAGCTGAACTTTGCCGTCCTCGCGTCTGTACGCCTTGAGACCTTCAAAGATTTCTGCACCATAGTGGAACACTGTAGCTGCCGGGTGCATATCTATTCTGCCGAAGGGAACGATTCTCGCATTAGACCAGCCTGTTTCTCTGTCATAGTCCATAAGAAACATATGGTCTGTAAAGTGTTTTCCGAAACCAAGGTTTTCTGTAGGAATTGCCTTGGGAGCGGTTGTTTTGGTAATACTGATGTTCATTTCTAAAATTCCTCCTATATTAGTCTTCGGTAACAATACCTTCAACTTTTTTTATACCAAGTTTTTCTACTGCGTCTTCACGCATTTTATACTTAAGAATTTTGCCGGCAGCATTCATGGGGAAGCTGTCTACAAAATCAATGTATTTGGGGACCTTATGCTTAGCTGCTCTGCCCTTTACATAATCCTTCATTTCTTCAACAGTCATAGGTTCTTTAAGGATTACGCAAGCCATGATTTCCTCGCCGTACTGCTCATCGGGAACACCGATAACCTGTACATCGCTGACCTTTGGATTAGTGTAGATAATCTCTTCAATCTCCTTGGGATAGATATTTTCGCCGCCTCGGATAATCATATCCTTGAGTCTGCCTGTTATCTTATAATTGCCCTCGGGAGTACGGAGTGCAAGGTCTCCCGTGTGGAGCCAGCCGTCTTTATCAATAGCAGCAGCCGTTGCTTCGGGCATCTTGTAGTAGCCCTTCATTATATTGTAGCCTCTAGCGACAAATTCACCTGTTACATTATCGGGCAGGTCTTCGCCGGTCTCGG
>JAFUPN010000035.1 GCA_017481205.1 Clostridia bacterium
AATTAACGCCCTCGAAAGAGGGCGCCCTTGACATGCCTGTGCTTTTATGCTATATATTAACTAAGGGACGAAATCCTGAAACGTGGATTTCATCCCTCATAAATCACTTAAATTATATTATCATTTTGGAGTTTACACAAATCGGGGAAATACCCGACAGCCGCCGTCTCTGAATGGCTCTTTTGTGCGGCAATTGAATTATCCGACAGCCTGACGTCCCCTTGTGATCCATCCCCTTGTGCTCTTGTTGCTTGCTAATAACTCTTTCGGCAGGGCAATTTCAATTTCTCTTGCAAGCAAAGTTTTCTTTTTGTTCTGCAACTGCTTGATTTGCTCGTTTACTTTTGCAATTTGTTCATTCAGATTTGACATAGATTTTATACCTCATTTCTTAAAAATTTGCACAAAAAAAGAGTAACCGTTTTTAGTGGTTACTCTCAAAAAACGTATTAAGTTTTTAATTTGTTATTCCTTAATCGTAAATATCCCGTCTGTGTCCTACATTCAAAATAAGGATTGTAATTTTATTATCTTCAATCTCTGCAAGCAGTCGATAATCTCCCACACGATAACGCCATTGTCCGCTTCTGTTTGCGGTCAAGCCTTTTCCGTGCTGTCGTGGATTTTCGCAGTTTTCAAGATTTTTTCGCACCCAGCCTAAAATCAATGCGGCTGTATGTCGGTCTAATTTTTTCAAATCCTTTAATGCTCTTTGGGTAAACTCTACTTTGTATCTCATTGTAAGCCGAGTTCCCTTTCTACATCATCAAGAGAATAAGTAACGGGATTGTTTTTGTATTCTGTCATAGCCTTGTCAAACATTTCTAAATCGTATTCGGTTTCAATGCGTTCCATAACTGTCTGACGGATAAGTTCTGATACGGAAAGTCTGTTAAGCTCTGCATATTTTTTTATAAGCAAAGTATCTTCATCGCTTAATCTTAAAGAGATAGTCATATACAACACTTCCTTTCTGTATTACATTGTATTACAGAAAAATTAATTTGTCAATAGTATTTGCAAATTTTCCAAAAACATTTTTACAAATGCCTTATATTAAATTTCAGAACCGCACTTAACGGATGTGGGGGGACGTACATGCCGTGTTACACAAAAGCATTGTGCCACGGGGCTTTCAGCCTTTCATGTACGTCCCCCACCATTGGTTGCTAAGGCTATTGTTTAAATTCATCATTTTATGTCAGACTCTGTATTCCTGCCTGGATTTTACATTGTATTTCGCAGTGTACGTCGTTTTTTTGTAGGAGACATGCCGTAGTGCTGTGTAAACAACCGATAAAAATCCGACGGAGCAGAAAAACCAAGATGCTCAGCTATCTCTGCCACAGTACGGTCAGTATGCTGCAGCAGCTCCAAGCCAATCTGACAGCGCAGGCGGTTTCGGTATTCCATGGGCGGACAGCCGTATACAGCAGAAAAGCGTCGGCGCAGCTGGCTTTCGCTGAAATTAAAATGTGAGGCAAGCTCATGCATTGTCAGCGGTTGGTTGTACCGCGAGGACAAATATTCGGCAATCTGCTCTGCCAGACCTGCCCTTGCATGGGAGATATCAGAGGTAAACCAATCGTTTGCCTCCAGCAAAAAAAGGTTCATTCGCAGTAGTATACGGCGTTCTGCCAGAGGCTTATCAGCATCTTCTGTAAGCTGCCGCAGAAGCATCGATGCCTGCGGATGCTCCTTTTTTCTGATTACACAGGGCACAGATGTGGTTAATTTTTCAGTTACTGCATCGGCATGTATGTATATAAACCGACATACACAGGTGGTAATTGAGCGGGAATAATGGCGTGCCCTTGGAGGGAAAAAAATCATATCTCCTTCCTGTACTGCTTCGGCAGAGGCAGGGGTTATGAAAATGCCTTCGCCACCGATGCAAATACCGATTTCATAATGCTCATGATAATGCAGGAAAGAAACCTTTCCATCGGGCAGATGAGTCGGAGCTTCATCAATGTGGACAGCCTGCATTGGCAAGGATGAATAAACTGTTTCATATGATGCTCGTTTCAGCACGAAATTTGCCTTCCTTTCATATGGTTTTAATGCATATTCAATGATAACATAAAAGTAACATAAATTCAAGGAGGGATTTTAATGAAAGTCAAAATTAATTGGGAAGGCGGTTATGTTGAATCGCTGTTTATAGGAGGCAAGGAGCAGCTGTCAGCCAGACTGCCGCTCTTTACCGTATGTCTGCGCGGTATTGATGGAGATACCTTTATTACCGACGCATTTGAAGGACAGTATGCTGACGGATTTTACACAGGCTTTGAGCATATAGAAAGTGTGTGTGTTCATGCAGCTGAGGAACAGCAGGAGATGCGCTGGCGTATTTCGGTTAAGCCTGAGAGCGGCTGGGCAGTTGAATGGGTTGATTTCCCCACGGTTTCTCTGCCGGATTTGAAGGCACAGGATAGTGAAAACGGCGGAAGAATTCTTTATCCTTATAATGAAGGTGTTATTATTGAAGATCGTATTCTGCGAGAAAATTCAGCCTTCTGCTCAAATGAGCCTAAGTATCCTTCAAATGGTTGTATGCCGGTTTTCCCTAATATGATATGCTCACAGCTGATGGCATATTTGTGGGATGATTATGGCTTGTATATGGGAGTTCATGACCCCTATCGAGCATTAAAGTCTATTGATTTTGTGGGTAACGGCAGCGGTGTTACTATGCGGATTCGTCTTTTCGGGGGACATGATTTCGGCGAGACCTTTGACACTGATTGGGATATTGTATGGCGCAGGATTGACGGGGCATGGCAGTCGGCTGCAGAGATATACCGCAGCTGGTTTGAAACAGCATTGCCGCCCCGTGCAAAAAAAGTTGAAGAAAACACAGCTCTGCCTGAATGGTACAGTGATTCACCACTGGTTGTATCTTATCCTGTGCGCGGTCGGTTTGACACAGACGATATGCAGCCGAATGCTCTGTATCCATATACCAATGCCATGCCTGTTATCAATGCCATCAAGGAGCGTACCGGCAGCCGCATCATGACATTGCTTATGCACTGGGAGGGCACGGCACCCTGGGCACCTCCTTATGTGATGCCGCCATACGGTGACGCGGCAAATTTTGACGAATTCAAGGCAGCTCTGCATGCTCAGGGCGATTTGTTGGGAGTATATTGCTCCGGATTTGGTTATACAATACAGAGCAACCTGGATGATTACAATTGCCTGGCTGATTATGAAGCACGCAATCTGCAGGAGGGTATGTGTGCCGGTCCGGACGGCAAGGTGGCAGTCAGCGATATTTGCTGTGCCCAGCGCCATGGTTATGATATTTGCCCTGCTTCGCCTGTGGGACGTGATATTCTGGCAGAGGCATATCATCCTTTGCTGAAAAGTGATATTGATTATGCACAGATTCTGGATCAGAACCATGGCGGAGGTCAGTATTTATGCTACAGCCGTGAGCACGGACATCCTCCCGTTCCCGGCAGATGGATGACAGAAAATATGCAGCAGCTGCTGAGCGAGTGGAATGAGCTCAGCGAAAAGATTCTGTTTGGCTGCGAATCGGCAGCTGCCGAGCCGTTTATCGGCAATCTGCTGCTGAGCGACAATCGGTATGAGCTCGGTTATCACACCGGTGTTCCCGTGCCCTTGTATTCATATATCTATCATGAATATCTGCGCAACTTTATGGGAAATCAGGTTTGCTGTCCTTTTGATGCTAATGTCGATACTCTTTCATACCGATTGGCATATTCCTTCAGTATCGGAGACTGCATGACCGTAGTTCTGTCTCCTGATGGCGAATTTCTCACATGCTGGGGAGCACATCCCGACGAGCCTAAGGCTGATAAAGAGCGTGCACTGACACTTATTGCCAATCTCACGAAATTTTATAAAGAAAAAGCAAAGCCCTATCTTTGCTCCGGACGTATGACTTCGCCGATGAGCTTCAGATGCAACACACTTTCTTATAAGACAGAGCAATCTGTTTGCCATCTGCCGTCGGTTTTGTGCAGTGCATGGGAAAGCGGAGAGGGACGTGTTCATATTTTTGTTAATCCTGAACCTTATGAGCAGACCGTTGAATTTGACGGAGGGGCAATCACCATACCTGCTCTTGATGCTGTTATTATATAAAATTATTGCGGAGATGTTGTCCTTGATGTGAAAGTACCTGCAGGAGCCCACGGCAGATTTATGGTGCCGCACGGTTATATTGCCGATGATGACAGTATGTGGGGTGCTGCTTATAAAAACAGACAGCTGAAAATTGTGTGTAAAAAGCAATGATAGGTTAGCCGAAAGATAATAATCCGAACCCGATTTAAACGGCGTGCTCCCGGCAACTTTCGGCTGGTTTAGTCACATATTATAAAATACAATATCGGATTTTCTGAAATAAGCAAAAATTATAATCGGAAAATCAGATATTGTATTTTTTATGCACGAAAATAGTGATATACTTTATTTGAGTATGAAAATCATACAATCGATAAAGGAGATGTTATTTATGAAATCTAAGCTTTTGTCATTGGCATTAATTGTATGCATGCTTGTGTCATGTGTTTCATTTACGGTACATGCCGAGGGTCTTACTTTGCTTAACAGCATAACCGACGGTGATATTACAACATCTGCCAGTAAGTGGATTTACAATTATGACAAAAATACAGTAACTCAGGAAACCAATGGTCTTGGCGGCAAGGCAACAGACGATACATATGCAAAAATTGTAGCTCCCGAAACTTATACAACGGGCAGCAGATACGGTATGCTGCTTATGGGAACAAATGCAGATTATTATACAAAAAATTATTTTGTGTTTAATGTAAGTGTTTACGGCAATAATTCTATTTCGTATATAATGAGAAGCACTCAGAATCTCACCGTAACTCTTGCTGATGGATTATCGGCAAACAGATGGAATAATATTACATTTGTATATGACCGCGTGAACTATAAGCTGTATCCATACATCAACGGAGTGGCTCAGACAGCAAAAAACGTGGCAACAATTTACCGTGACGGACAGGTTCGTATAGTGCTGAATGCTTCCGGTCATTATTATATGGATGACCTTGCAATCTACTGCTCTGACACAGCACCTGTAATCACTCTGCCCGCAGCTAAAGCCGGTGAGACATATACTGTATCCGGAAATGAAATTCTCTATTCTGCTGATACAACCGTGGCAGATTTTGTCGCTGACAACCCAACTGCGAAAGTGTATACAGATTCTACACTTGCTACAGAAGCGGAGAGCACAGCTGTTCTTACTGAAGGAAACTGTGCAGTTGTTTCGGGTGATTTTAATGCGGCTGATGAGTCAGTATACTCATACAATTATTACACAGTAGCAGCTGCACCTGTAACAAGCGGCGCTGTTACCGATACAATAAACTGGGACTACGACCTTGATACAAAAACTCTTACTATTACCGGTACGGGCGAACTTCCTGACTGGTCTACAGCTAAGGATGCTGCCGGTGCGTATGTTGATAATCATATAAGCTACCGTCCCTGGATTAACTATAACAGAGAAATGGTTAAGGCGGTAATCGGCGAGGGTATTACAAGTGTAGGTCAGTATATGTTTGCTCAGGCATCAAGCCTTGCAGATGTTGAGCTTGCTTCAACTGTCGAAGAGCTTGATGAATATTCATTCTTCCATACGGGTATCACAGAGCTTGAGCTTAACGACGGTATTAAGTATATCAGACAGCAGGCATTTACAATCAATAATGCAACTGCCTATAAAAAGCTGACAAAGATTGTTATTCCCGCATCTGTGGAATATGTTCACGAATCTGCATTTACCAATCAGACAGATGTAACTGTATATTGCTATGAAGAGTCTGTGGCACATAAATATGTTTTAGCAAACAATATGGATTTCTTCCTGTGTGATGCCGAGTATGCGCTTGTTTATGATAAGGATACCATGACAGCTACAGTAAAGAATTTTTGCGGTACTTCTGAAAAAGCAATAGTTATATTTGCCAATGCAACAACCGGTGTTCTCAATTCTGTAGATTTTCAGGAAGTAACTCTTCCTGGTATCGGTGCGGAACTCACCATAACAGCTGTTGATTTTGTGCAGGCGGCAGGCTCTGCAACAGAGATTATGCTCTGGGATTCAATGAGTGTATGCAAGCCGATGTGCTCATCTATAGGTAAGACAATTCCTGCAGAAAACACAACCGTTGAAGCTGAATAATATTTTTTGTAAAAAACGTCTTTATATCGAGGTCAAATGCTCCTAACCACCCTCGACCTAAAGGCGTTTTTTATTTGTCAAGCCGTGTAAAAGTAAATATTTGTTTTTTACTAACGGATATTGGTTTTGTACCCTTTTTGCCTCCAAAAACGAATTTTGAATAAAAAAATCCGAATTTTGTATATTTTATATGCTGAAAAATCATGATACAATAAAATTGGCGATATTATACAAAAAAAGGAGATGTTCATATGAAAAGATTTGTTTCAATCATAGCGGCTATTGCTATGCTGGTATCCATGCTTGCTATGCCCGCCGCGGCAGAGGATGCAGCTGTGAATTCAGTTATCCTCGGACCCATCAATGCTTCAAACGGAACTGTTACCGATATTGAAGCAGGTGCAGCGGCTTCTGTCAGTGCACGCAAATTTGCAATGGCTGCCAATCCGAACGGTGACACTAAGATTGTTATGAACTTCAGCGAGACTGAGCTTAACAGCTTTACAGGCTATGATTCAAATGACAGAATACATGCGTCATTCTGGTATCTTGCTACAAAGGCGGGAGTTTCCAATGTGTCATTTATGCTGTCTGATTATGGTCTGAGTCTCACCGATACTCTCAGCCTTAACTCTGTTCCCGTTAATAAGTGGACAAAGATTGACCTTTTCATGCAGCCTCAGTGGACATATGTATATAACGACGGTACAGCTGACAACACTGTTGTTCTTAACAGAATTGTTGATGTCATGGGTATAAAGGAAGCAGTGGGTAACGGCTTCTGGCAGGCTCTTCTGGGAGATTCATATGATTCGTCAAAGACATACACTTTGGGCAGTGTTTCAATAGGCAAATTTGAGGCATATATCGACGGAGAGATTGCTCTGAGCAAGAGCAGCCGCAATCTTGGAAGCGACGGATATTATTCCAGTGTGGCTACAAACAGACTTGCCTTTGGAATAGACAAAAATGTTGATAAAGAATTTTATCTTCAGAATGCCAAGGTTGACGTAGTAAACGATTTTGATGTAAGTACCTTTGATTTCGGTATGGCAGAGGTAGAAGACGGTTCTGATTATGTTACTTCGGGCACCACTCTCGCCGTTCGCAACGGTGCTGCAGTGTCTGGTATTACTGCAGAGGGATACAGTGTAAATGCATATACATATGATGCAGGCACATATACGCCCGTTTCTTCCGATACAGCACTTTCTGCCGGAAATACTGTGGTTGTGCAGAAGCTTAATTCCGAAAATCTTGAAATGATATATTATTCCGTATCTGAAGGAAAGCTTTATGAGTATTCCAATGGTAATCTGACTCTTGCTAACAGTACTGCAGCCGCCGGAGCAGGCATAGGCGGCAAGGCTTCTGATGATACCTCCGGTGCAGCTTCTGCAAAAGCAGATGTTTTCTTTGATGCAACGGGAGTTGACGGCTCTGAGCCAAAATTCATATACACCTTTGATGGCTACAAGGTTATCACTGTAAATATGTATGTAAGTGATAATTCCAAGGGAGGTACATTCCGCCTTACCGGTCAGTACGGAACTGTCTATACAAGCGATATTGCTGTCTCCAATCTCATTCCCAATCAGTGGAACAAGGTTGATTTTGTTCTTAAAATGGAAGCGAAATATGGTGCTGATTATACGGGTGCCGAGCCTGCTTCACTCAGCGCTCATCTCTACAACGGAACCTCCTCCACATATGTAAACGGAACCGCGGTTGCGACCGGCAAAAATCATGCATTCGGCGGATGGGTAAAGGCGGGCGGCTCTGACCCTGTAAGACACGGCTACACACTCCGAATGGGGTACAATTCTCTGCCCGAGGGTGTGTCTGCATATATTGATGACTACAGCTCATATTATACATACTTTGAACCTGTGCTTGACAAGGCTCCCGTTATCTCAGGAGAAGCGGTTATCAACGGAAAAATCTATGCTGAGTTCGGTGCGGCTCTCAGCGATGTTATGAGCGGTATCAATGCTGAAGAAGGATACTCGGTGAAGGCATTCAGCATTTCCGGAGATACATATACCGAGGTTACCGATAGCAGCGAAGTAGCAATCGGAAAGACAGTTGTTGTAATCAATCCTGCAAACAGGATTTCATACTATGAGATAAAGAATGCGGATGATGCATTGAATTATACTTACAGTCAGAATTTTGATGGCAGTCCCGCTCTGATAATAGGCAACGCAAGCCGTGTGGAAACTGCCGGTCTTGCAGGCAAGAGCGCAGATGATACTGCAATCGGACTCGGACTTGGATATCTCGCAGGAGCAGGCGGTGTTACTGCCGACGAAACAAGCATAAGCGGATATGTTGATAAAAACGGCAATCCGGTTACATCCGACAATATCCTGGTGGATGAAGCCGGCAATAAGAAGCCCACAACAAACGGAGACCGCTTCCTTGCAATAGACTCCCTTGACGGAATGGGCAAATTTGCCGATATCAGGGATCTTAAGGGCTACAAGGTGGTTTCTGCAAATATTATGTACACAGGAACTGCAACCGATGAAACCTTCAGAATTTCAACCAATAATTCCGGCGCGGTTTCCGGTAATATTCCTCTCAGCAGGCTCCAGCCAAATCAGTGGAACAGGGTTGATTTTGTAATCGAAATGCAGGGTAGCAAGAATCCTCCTGCGGAGAAGAGCGAAACAGAGATAATCGAGATTGAAAACGGTATTTGTACCACATATATCAACGGCAGAAAGGCTGCCGAAAGTATAAGCTGCTACGGCGCATATATCTGGCATTTCTCACTTGCAAACTACAGTAGCTGCAGCGCATTCCGTCTTGGCTTTGAAGTAAATTCCGAAAGCGATGTTGTGGGATATATAGACGACTACACATCATACTTCACACCATTCGCTCCCGATATGAGCGTGTTTGATACTGCTCCTGAGACTGTCACTGCAGAGCTTGGTGATGCGCTGCCCGCAGGAGACGGTGTGGCTGTTTATACAGATACTACATATACAAATGCCGCATCAGGTACAATAGCCTCCGGTAATGTTATAGTTAAGGAAACTGTTGCAGACAGCGCAAATGGCATCAAGAGATACGGCTATTGTGTTCTCAGACCTGTTGCCGTTACAGAAACAGAGACTGGTATCAGCGTATCTGCCAATACCGAAGGTATCCTGGTAATAGCAGAGTACAACGACGAGGGACTGGTTAAGGCTGTTATGCACGATACAGCAGAAGGTGCTGTTGATTATGTACCCGAGGGTACAAATGCGGTAAAGGTTATGCTTATAAAGGATAAGCTCAGTCTTGCACCTGTTTGTGAATATGTAAGATATTAACAGATTAAAAAATTTAAGAGATAAATAATCATACACAAAAAAGCCCGCAACGTAAAGTGCCGGGCTTTTTTGAATATCCTTACGAAAAAACCTTTGTTAAAATCTTGTCATTATTTTTTGCCTCACACAATTGACATAAAACTTTATATTTGGTATAATTATCATGGATAAGGTTGGTGATAAAATTTGATTAAATTAAGAATTACGGATAAATCGGGAAAAATTCTTTTTGAAAAGATTTCTGACAATGTAATTGACGTTGTTTATGACAGAGAGTTCGCTCCCGGTGATAAAATACGTGTTTCTTCGGATTATTCTCAGTATTTTGCAGTAAAGTATGACGAAAGCTTTGCCGAGAGCATTGTATATTGCCCTGATAAAGGCTTTTCTTATGAGGTTTGCGGAGCATACTCCGGCATCTGCTTCCCCAAGGAAGCCTTTGCGGGAGACAGCCACAGAATCTGTGCGAGAATTCCCTCCGATGAAGAAATATATGCTGAGAGAGTTGTATCTCTCAATTCTCATGATATCAACTCTGCCAAGGGAGTTTATCCACACGCTGAGGCAAATTATGTTACCAGAGGTCAGGCGTGCTTTTTTGAGCGCAATGCCATAGACGGAGCTATTGACTCCGCAGGTCACGGCAACTACCCGTACCACAGCTGGGCAGGCGGCGCGAGAAATGACCTGGAGTATTATCTGGATTTCGGCACAGAGGTTGAGCTGACTAAGCTTGTGTTCCACCTGAGAGCCGATTTTCCCCATGATACCTACTGGAAGTCCATAGACATAGTTCTTGAGGACGGCAGCAGTTATACTGCAGAGTTTGAAATGTCGGGCGAGGGTCAGGAATTTGTTTTTGATACTCCCGTAATCACAAGCAAGATTCATCTTACAAGGTTCACACAGGTGTCTGAGCCCCTTTCTTGGGCGGCACTTTCTCAGATACAAGCATATGGAAAATATATTAAAAAGGAGCAAAAAGGAATGGAAGTAAGAAATGCATCTAACTCAAAGGATGTAAAACACTATACCACAGAAAGACTCAGAGAGGAATTTCTCATCACAGGTCTTTTCTCAAAGGATAATATCAAGATGGTTTACAGTCATATTGACAGAATTATCACCTGCGGCATTATGCCCGTAGACCAGGTGCTTAAGCTTGAAGCAGGCAAGGAGCTTGCTGCTGACTATTTCCTCCAGAGAAGAGAAATGGGCGTTATCAACATCGGCGGTAAGGGTATTATCACAGTTGACGGAACAGAGTATGTAATGGAGCCCAGAGACGGTATCTTTATCGGTCAGGGCAACAAGGATATCACCTTTGCGGCAGTTGACAAGGCAAATCCCCCCAAGTTCTACATGAGCAGCTGTCCTGCACACAAGTCATACCCAACGGTTAAGATTGATATATCCAAGGCACGTAAGGTTCCCTGCGGCTCTGTTGAAGATTGCAACAAGAGAACCATCAACCAGTACATACATCCCGAGGTTATGCAGTCCTGTCAGCTGGCAATGGGTCTTACTCAGCTTGAGCCCGGCTCAAACTGGAACACAATGCCCTGCCACACTCATGACAGACGTATGGAGGTTTATCTCTATCTCGATATGGATGAAAACGATGTTGTATTCCATATGATGGGCGAGCCCACCGAGACACGCCATATCATTATGCATAATGAAGAAGCTGTTATCAGCCCCAGCTGGTCAATTCACTCCGGTGTCGGCACAAAGGCATATTCATTTATTTGGGCTATGTGCGGCGAAAACCAGGAATTTGACGATATGGACCATATTGAAACCAAAGACCTCAGATAAGGGTTGAATAGAAATTGCAAAAAATGCTCTGCGTTTTTTAATGTTGTTTATAATTTATATTTATATAAAGGAGAAATGTAAAATGTTCAGATTAGACGGAAAAATCGCACTTATTACAGGTGCAAGCTACGGTATCGGATTTGCTATTGCAAAGGGCATGGCAAATGCAGGTGCTACAATCGTTTTCAACGATATCAAGCAGGAGCTTGTAGACAAGGGTCTTGAAGCTTACAAGGCTGAGGGAATCAATGCTCGCGGCTATGTTTGCGACGTAACCGATGAAGATGCTGTTAATGCTATGGTTGCTCAGATTGAAAAGGAAGTAGGCGTTATCGACATTCTGGTAAACAATGCTGGAATTATCAAGAGAATCCCCATGACAGAAATGTCAGCTGCAGAATTCAGACAGGTTATTGATGTTGACCTCAACGCACCCTTCATTGTTTCTAAGGCAGTTATCCCTGCAATGATTAAAAAAGGTCACGGCAAGATTATTAACATCTGCTCAATGATGTCTGAGCTGGGCAGAGAGACTGTTTCTGCATATGCTGCAGCAAAGGGAGGTCTCAAGATGCTCACAAGAAATATCTGCTCCGAATACGGCGAGTTCAACATCCAGTGCAACGGTATCGGACCCGGATATATCGCTACTCCTCAGACAGCTCCTCTCCGCGAGCCCCAGGCAGACGGCTCCAAGCACCCCTTCGACAGCTTTATCTGTGCAAAGACTCCTGCCGGCAGATGGCTTGAGGCTGAAGAACTTACAGGTCCTGCAGTATTCCTTGCAAGCGATGCTTCAAATGCTGTAAACGGACATATACTCTATGTAGATGGCGGTATCCTCGCTTACATCGGCAAGCAGCCTAAATAATTGATAATATAACAAATATAAAATTCCTGACTTGGTTTATGAGTCAGGAATTTTTTTGACTTAAGATTATAGCATATAAAAAATCTCAATGTGGAATTTAGCTTTAAAATTCGATAGTCCGATGCATTGTTGTCATTATCAAATTTTTTGTCTGAAATTCGGTTTTTAGTCTGGAATTTGTTAAAAGTAGGTAAAAATTTAATAAAAATATGAATTATAGACCAAAAAATAAAAAAATGAGTACTTTTTTTTTGAAAAAAACTGTAGTATAATGGTTACATATAAATTATGTCTTTTGAAAAAAGGGAGATGAAACACCATGGACAGTTTGTATCAGGGTTATGAAAAATATCTTGATGAATTTGAATACAGAAAAAGAATGTGTATAAGCAAGTGTCTTGAGCGTGAGATTGAAAATGAGCTTTACGGCGATACAATTATGTTTAATCTTTATATGGGATATAAGACAGAGGAATCCCTTGCCAAGCTTATGAAGGTTGCAGAGTGGTATGACCACAGCTTTAAGCGCAACGGACGCAATCCTCAGCTTGAAATCGACTTTGCCGCAATGAGACTTATCAGAATACTTCACTACTGCGACAAAGCCCTTACCGATGAGGCAAGAGAGGCTGTAAAGAGCTTTTTCAACAAATATAATTTTGAGAGTGATTATAAATCAGAAAATCATATGCTCATGTTCCGCCTGTCAAGACTTCTCTATGCAGAAAAATATCCCGATGAGTATCTTGAGTACTACGGCGGCAAGGCAGGCGACTTCTGGCAGGAGGATGACAAATTCCTTACAGATTACTTTAAGTTCAGAGCAAAGAGGGGCTGGGCAGAGTTTGACTCTTTCGGCTATATGACTGAGATTTTCAATTGCCTGCTTACAATCCGCGACTGCACAAGGGACAAGAATCTTTCCAAGCTCAGCGAGGAGTCTATGAATGTTATGTTCCTGGATGTGTTCGGCGACTATATGGACGGACTTTACGGCGGAGCCCACGGCAGAATATATGAGGGTCAGGTGCTCAGCTACAAGGGTGCCGGTGTACTGCAGGTTGTCAACTACTATTTCGGCAACAAGTATATAAGCGACCCCACGCCGAGGTCTTTCCAGATAATGAGTGACTATATGCCTGCTCCCTGGGTATATGAGGCTCTCGATACCATGCCCGAAACCAGAGAGAATTATGAGAGCAAGCATCTTCACTGCATCAGCTCAACCCTTCCTCACAAGCAGGTTCCCCAGGTTGACGGCAGTATCAATAAATATACATATGCTACTCCCGATTTTGTTATCGGTGCAGTAAACTTCCAAGATAAATACCCTGAGGACAGCGACGCAAAATGGTATGCACACCACGAGCAGCATGAATGGGATCTTACTCTTCCGGGTTTGCTTGACTGCCGTATCTTTTCACATCATCCCGGTCACGGCGGTGCAGATGAGGGCAAGGAGCACGGACGCTGGACAGGAGACCTTGGTTGCGGCTGCGGTCAGTTCTTCTGCAACAAGGGTATAGCTATTGCAACCTACAATATCGGTGATAATCAGGATCACCTTATCAATGCAAAGGTTCCTCACAAATATTTTGAAGAGATATTTGACGGCAAATATATCTTCCTTAAGAGAAACAATACCTATGTATCACTGTATTTCTCCGAGGGCTACCGCAAGGGCACAGACCCGGCATATATCGACTTTGAGATGGAGAGCGTAGGTGCAAAGCATGCTGTTGTGTGCCAGGCTGCCACAAACAAGGAATTCGCTGATTTTAACGCATTTATCGCTGATGTTAAGGCAAATCCCGTTAAGTTTGATAAGGAAACAATGACTGTTGAATACAGAAACCTTAAGATGAACCCGACCGAGAGATATATCGACGGCGAAAAGGTAAAATTTCCCTACAATACATATGATAATCCTGTTGTACTTGAGGAATTTGCGTCAGGTATAATCTATGTCAACGGTAGAGAAGTTGTTGACTTCAATAAATTTTAAAAAAGGAGAGAGTGAATAATGGCGAAAAACACCATGCTCGACGAGCATTACAGCAAAATGAGCCTTATGCAGCGCATTGCTTATCATAAGTATATTTATCTTATTCTTCTGCCTGCATTGGTTTATTACATAGTTTTCAAGTATGTGCCCATCTACGGTCTGACACTTGCGTTCAAGACCTACAAGGCAAGTAAGGGTATCTGGGGCAGCCCATGGATAGGCTTGGAGAATTTCCATAACCTTACAATAAATGTAGGCTTCCTCACAGCCTTTAAGAACACAATTATCATTTCATTCCTCAAGATTATTTTCGGTTTCCCTATGCCGATTATACTCACCCTGCTTATCAATGAAATGAGAATTAAGAAGTATAAGAATGTTCTTCAGACAATATATACCTTCCCGCACTTCCTATCCTGGGTTGTTGTTGCAGGTATGTGCTTCAACCTCTTTGCCGGCGACGGTATTATCAACAAGTTTTTTGCAGTTGTGGGTATTCCTCAGCAAAATCTGCTTACAGACCACAAGGGTTTCTTAGGACTCTTGGTAGGCTCTGCTATGTGGAAGGAAACCGGTTGGTCAACCATACTTTATCTTGCGGCAATCACCAGCATTGATACTTCTATTTACGAAGCTGCGCGAATTGACGGAGCAAACCGTTTCCAGCAGATGATTTATGTTACCATACCAGGTATTGCAGCTATGATGGCAACCAACCTGGTGCTCAGCTGTGGTCATGTTATGGATGCGGGCTTCGACCAGGTATTCAATATGTACAATGCGGCTGTATTTGATGTTGCTGATATCATCGACAGCTATGTATACAGAATTACCTTCCAGCAGACTCCTGACTTTGGTTTCTCCACAGCGGTTGGTATGTTCAAGGGTGTTGTAAACCTTATACTTATTCTCACAGTTAATAAAGTTGTAAAATCCTTCGGTCAGAAGGGTATAGTTTAATGAAAGGAGAGAGAAACTTATTATGGCATCATTATCAAGAAAAAGCAAACTCAACAGCTGGAATTATGCAGATGTTATCATATTTATAGTCCTCACTCTTTTCGGACTTATCATTCTGTATCCATTCTACAATACATTGCTCATATCTCTGGTAACAGAGGGTGAGTATATCCGCAGACCCTTTATGCTTTGGCCTGAGGAGCCCACTTTGCGTGCATATTGGTACGTATTCAAGTCGCCCCTTATTGTATCAGGCTTCAGAACAAGCCTTATAGTTACAGTAGTAGGTACTATATACAGCATGTTCTTTACAGTGTCCATTGCATATGCATTGATGAAAAATTTCCCCGGACGCGGCATATTTAAGGCAATGCTTCTGTTTACAATGTATTTTGCCGGAGGTTTAATTCCTACATACCTGCTTATGAAGGACCTCAAGCTCCTGGATACCCTTTGGGTTCTTATCCTTCCCACCGGTGCAACGGTCAACTACATTATTCTCCTGCAGCGCTTTTTTGAAGAGGTTCCGCTGGAGCTGGAAGAATCTGCTAAGCTTGATGGCTGCAGTGAGGTCGGCGTTCTGTTCAAGATTATACTTCCTTTGTCGCTGCCTTCCCTGGCAACCTTCGGTCTCTACTACGCTGTAGGTCGTTGGAATGCTTGGTACGATGGTATGTTATATATCAAGGACGTTGAAAAACAGCCTATTCAGACGGTTCTTCGTACTATTATCCAAAACGCTGCTGCAGTACAGGGCGAGGCGGTTGGTACCGATACAGATATGGATAAGGTTTATGCAGAGGGTGTAAAGATGGCATCCGTATTTGTAACCATCCTTCCCATTATGTGCGTGTATCCCTTCCTCCAGAGATATTTTGTATCCGGTCTTACAGCAGGTGCAGTTAAATCCTGATTTACTTTTCAAAAAATCAAAGGCTGTGTATTTTAGTGTGAGAGTTCGAATCCTGCCACACTATATGCAGCCTTTGATGTAATATATAACAACATTGCAAAGCAATATTTCACCCGTCCATAGGACGGATTTGACTAACATTAATTTAGCCGAAAGATAATAATCCGAACCACGATTTTCAAAGGCGGATTTTCGCTTTCGCTTCGTTAAAATACTCGGTAATCCTCCGCAAGGATTACCTGCGTTTTTGCCTTGCACAACCAAAAATCCTCACCTTGAAAATTCTCTGACCTTAAACAGATGAAATTTCAAGCAGATTTTGGTGCGGAAGATGAAGCAAGGCTGACGCCTTGCGAAGATGACAAACCGAAAGATGCCGGAATTGCGCTGTTTAAGGCGGGTTCGGATTACTATCTTTCGGCTTAGGTTAATGATAAAAGGGTGGTGATTTTATGTATAAAGTATTGATAGTTGATGATGAATACTGGGCGCTTCAGGGTGTGCGCAATTCTTTCCCCTGGGGAAAATACGGCTTTGAGGTGGCTGCAGCCACTACCAGCTCCATAGAGGCTTATGAGTATATCAAAAGCCTTGAGCCTGATGTGGTTTTTTCTGATGTGTGTATGCCGGAAATGACAGGTATTGAGCTTTGCATAAAATCCCGCGAGGAGGGTTATCCCTCTCTGTTTGTATTTGTATCCGGCTTCGATGATTATAAATATACCCGTGAAGCAATAATAAACGGCGCCTTTGACTACTGCCTCAAGCCTATAGATGAGGAAGAGACAGACAAAATTCTCAAAAGGCTCAAGGAACAGCTTGACAGTCAGTATGATGAGGAAGAGGCATTTCCTGCCGATATTCCTGATGATGCCGATAAGGCAAAAAACCGTGAAATATATAACCGTGAATTCAAGCGTATGATGGAATACATCGACGATAATTATACAAAGCCTCTTTTGCTAAAGGACCTTGCAAAGCAGTTTTTTATCAACGAAAGCTACTGCTGCTTCCTTTTTAACAAGCATGTGGGGATGTCATTTTCAAAATATCTCAATAAGCTAAGAATTGAGAAGGCAATGAAAATAATTGAGCAGAACAGAACCCTTTCAATAGATGAAGTGGCAGAGCTTACAGGATATGCCAGCTATTATCATTTTAACAAAAAATTCAAAGAGGTGACAGGGGTTTCTCCCGCTCAGTTCAGAAAGGGCATGAAACAGAACTCTGAATAGTATTTTCAGATGCAGACGGAGGGAGAAATTTCTATGACAAAAAAGCTATCCATACAGCGTCTGTTCAATATAATAGTGGCAGTAATCATTGCTGTAATGGCAGTGGTATATCTGTCCTTCAACCTATTTGTGTTCAGCCCCGCTTATGAACGGGGTAATCGCGAGGTGCGCAATACGGTGCTTTCCAGCCGCGACAGTATCGAAGCACAGTTCAAAATCATGTCAAATATTGCTTCCTCTCTGGCATATAATACCGATGTTCAGAAATATCTACGTCTCGACAGCGCCTATGAGCTTTTTGCTATGTCGGAGGATATAAGCGCTCTGGGCAGGCTTTCCTGTGAGGGTATATCCGCTGTCAGAACGGTTCAGCTTAAGGATAATACAGGCAGATTAAGGACTGTATACGGAGGCAGTATTGACGATAGCTTCTACACTCCTTCTCCGTTGCTATGCAAGCCCGATGAATTTCTTATGATGAAATATACCCGTACTGGGACGTATACCCGTTGCTGCTATATGAGAAATATTGTTTCAACTCTCTCGGACTCAAGCTTTGGCGAGATACTGGGTCAGATATATGTGGTTATGGATATATATGAGATACAGTCGCTTCTCAATCAGCTTGAGCTTGCAGACGACGGCTTTGTTGCGGTGATAGACAGAGACAACAGAGTTATGCTTTCCAGCAGAGGCAACATAGGAGAGGTTATTGATGCTACCCAAGGCGGCTACCAGGTCAGCAGTCTTTCCCAGACGGATTTCCATCTGGTAATGACGGACAGTATAAGCGGCTCGTCGGTTCAGAATGTCAGGATAATTTCTAATCTTACATTGGTAATGATGGTGCTGCTTTTAGGTATGATTTTACTGATATACTGGTTTTTTATGCGCAAATTCATTGCGCCTGTGAGTAGGATTACCGATGCCATGCGCAGGAATACCACCTTTCGCGAGCGCATAGACGTTGAAACAGGCTCTGAGCTTGATATTATAGTAGACGGTATCAACAGTATGCTTGACCGTCTGGAGCAGCTCACCAAGAGAATTGTATCCAATCAGCAAAAGCTTTATGAAATGGAGCTGCTCAATCAGAAGAGCTCCATAATGGCTTTGCAGAATCAGACAAATCCTCATTTTCTCTACAATACCTTAGAGTGCATAAGGAGTATTGCCCTTGTATATAAATGTAAGGAGATATCCACTATTTCCGTATCACTTGCAAAAATATTCCGCTACAGTGTACAGGGGAATTCTCTGGTAACCTTTGAGGAGGAGCTTGCCATTGTCAGGGAATATATGAAGATAATCAATATACGCTTTCCCGGCAAAATTGATATTGAGTATAATATAGACGATGAAACCCTGAAAAAGCCCTGCTATAAAATGATTATGCAGCCTTTGGTTGAAAATTCTGTCCGCCACGGTATCGAAAAAATAGCCGGCAAGGGCAGGCTTACAATAGATGTGTACTGCCAAAAAGAGGACATATTCACCCGTATATCCGATAATGGCTGCGGTATTGAGCCTGATGTGCTGGAGGATATTGTCAGCCGCCTTGACAGTGAAAACGATGTCAGCGAGCACATAGGTCTGTACAATGTAAACAAGCGTATTGAACTTCATTACGGCAAGCCCTACGGTCTTACCATAGAAAGTGCACCCGGAGAGGGAACAACGGTAACCATACGGATGCCTGATACTGCAGACTGAGTATCATTCATTTTTCTTTGCTTAATATATAAAAACTGAGATTTAGACCAAAAAATCCGAATTTTGTACATATATTCTTTTTGATATTTAATTTATAATTAGATTAGATATATTTATACGTTAGATTTATTCTAACCAAAATGAAAAAGGAGAGATATTTCATGAAAAAAGCATTAGCATTGATTCTGGCATTGGTAGTTGTTATGGGCTGCTTTGCAGGCTGTGGCGGCAATGAGGGTGCTTCTACCTCCAATTCAGAATACGGCGAGAAATTCACTTACACAATCAACGTACAGAGCGCAGAAAAAGAGCCTACAGCTTCTTTTAAGCAGCTTTGTGAGAAATTTAATGTAGAATTTGAATTTGTACCCGTCACCTCCGGCGACTGGCAGGAAAAGGTAAGAATCTGGATGGCTACAGGCGATATGCCTGATATTCTCTGGGCAAATGTTCAGAACTTCAATTTCAGCGAATATCGTAACTGGGCTGCAGAAGGTCTTCTCAAGCCCATTGGCGACCTCTCTGCTTATCCCAGAGTAAATGCAGGTCAGGAAGCGCTCAATTCAACACCTTACTTTATGATTGATGGTGAGAGATATGCATATCTTTCCCCCAATATCCAGCAGGAAGGCGTAGACAAGTATCTCAATACATATACCTTTATGTACAGAAGAGACTGGGTTGAAGAGCTCGGTATGGTAAATGAAGACAATGTTTATACCTGGGATGAATTTATCGAAATCGGTAAAGCTATCAATTCAAAGCTCGGCAAGATTGCTCTTGTCGGCAGCGCAGGTACATATCCTCACTTCTCCGGTATGATGCAGACCTCTCCATACTGGGAGCAGTACATCAAGGTTGACGGTGAGTATAAATGGGGTATGGATCTTCCCGAAACTCTTGAAGCTATCAAGGTTTCAAAGTCTGTTTATGATGACGGCGTTCTCTGGAAGGATATGGTTATTGCAACCGGCTCCGAGGGTAACCAGAAGTTTAAGGCAGGCGAAGCAGGTATCGTATTTGACGGCTTTACACCCGGTGCTATTAAGTCCTATGCAGAAGCTATGGAAGAAGCAGGTATCGAAAATGTGTATGACAAAATTGCTATCATGAGCGTTAAGGCTCCAAATGGCAAATTCTGGGGTCAGGAATCTATGGACTACTGGTCAATTACATGCTTCAACCCCGATATGAGCGACGAAAAGATGGACAGAATTCTTCAGATGTATGACTACATTCTTTCTGCACAGGAGGATGAAGAAGTAAGCAATCTCAAGCGTTATGGTGTAGAGGGCGAGGACTTTGACTATGATGAAGCAGGCGTTCCTCAGCCTAAGTATGATAATACAAACAACTTCCTCTGGGGTTCATTTGCATTTAATGACAGAGCATTCAACTATGAAGACCTCAGAGTGCCCGAAGAAGCAAGAAAGATGGGTCTTGAGGTTCAGGACAGACTCCTTTCCGATGAAACACAGCTCAGAGAGTATGACTATCCTCTCTACTTCTTCTCAGCTCCCAATAAGGATAAATACGGTCTCTTCTATGAGGACGGAAGAACAAAGATTAAGCAGATTATCATGAACTCAACCAACGTTGAAGGCGATTGGGAAGCATGGAAGGCTACTGTAAGAGATAAGGTACAGTTGGTTCTTGATGAGCTCAACTCAAGCGAAGAACTTAAATAATAAAAAAACACAAATTGTATTTTTGATGGGGTGTAGCAAAATGAATTCATTTTGCTACACCCCATCTTTTTGTGCAAGAACATACTGAGATGTCAGACTGTCAAATAATTCAATTGCCGCACAAAAGAGCCATTCAGGGACGGTGGCTGTCAGATGCCTTGCATCCTTTTTGCATGGAAAATCTTGATTTTCTGTGCAAAAAGCGCCCCGTCCCTGTAGAATGGCGAGTAAAATCGGTAATAATTCTACAGTCAAAAGCCCCGTTCGGTGCTTGATTAAAAAGAGTAAAAATTCCTTTTAAAACCATTGAAAAAAAACAATGTGTGTGGTATGATATAATTGTATAATTGTAAGGAGTGATAAAAACGTGCTTTTATATATAATAAGACATGCAGATCCTATATACAATCCGGATACTCTCACACCAAAGGGCAGACTTCAGGCTCAAGCACTTGCAAAGCGCCTGGCTGTACATGGTCTTGACAAAATATATTCTTCTCCCATGGGACGGGCTGTGGAAACTGCTAAGCCCGCCTGTGAACTGCTTGGTCTCTCCCTTAATATTGAGGAATGGACTCAGGAGATTGCCGACAGATTTACTCTTACCATGCCCGACGGCAGCACAGAGTTTGCGGTGAATGTAGAAAACACTCTGTATCGTACAGCTGAAAATCTTGACCTCGGTAAGGATTGGCACAGCGCAGAAATTTTCAGCTCCGTAAATGCCCGTGAGGAATATGAGAAGCTTTGTGATAAATCAGACGAGTTTCTGGCCCGTCACGGATATGTGAGAGAAAACGGCGTGTACAAAATCACCCGTGCAAATAACGACAGAATTGCGGTTTTCTGTCACGGCGGATTTATTGCCATGTGGCTATCTCATCTGCTTAATATCCCGCCACATATTTTTATGGCAGGCATAGGAATTAACCATACGGGAGTTACGATTGTTGAATTTGAAAACCGTGATAGCGGCTATACCGCTCCGTATTGCCTGGGACTTTCGGATATCAGCCATATTTATAAAGAAGATTTACCCTTCAAATTTACAAATTATATAGATATTTAAGGAGACTTGATTATGGACTTTAAAAATGTACCTAAGAATTACAGACCTATTCCCTTCTGGTCATGGAACGAAAAGCTTGATACAAAGGAAACTGTACGCCAGATTGAGGAAATGGACAATGCAGGCATAGGCGGCTTTTTTATGCACGCAAGAGGAGGTCTTCAGACTGAATATATGGGTGAGGAGTGGTTTGAAAATGTAGAAGCCTGCGCCTCAAAATGTGAGGAAAATGGTATGCACGCCTGGGCATACGACGAAAACGGCTGGCCCAGCGGCTTTGGCAGCGGCATGGTAAACGGTCTCGGTATTGAATATCAACAGAAATATCTTCGCGTTGAGGAAGGTGAGGGCAGCGGCGAGCACACAATTGCCAATGTGGACGGATATCATTTTTACTACGATGTAAACCCATATTATGTGGATACTCTTGATGGCAAGGTTATAAAGGTATTTATAGAAAAGATTTATGATGAATACTACAAGAGATTTAAAAACAGAATAGACGGATTTTTTACCGATGAGCCTCAGATTTCCCGTAACGGTATCCCCTGGAGCTTTATTATGCCGGAGGAATATGAAAAGGCATACGGAGAAAATCTCATTCAGCACCTTCCCGAGCTTTTTTTTGATATAAAGGATTACAAAAAGACCCGTGTAAAATTCTGGAAGATGGTTACAGACCTTTTCTCAAAAAACTATATGAAGCAGATTTATGACTGGTGCACCGAGAGAGGTCTCGGCTATACGGGTCACCTTGTGCTTGAAGAAAATTTCTACAGTCAGATTGTCAGCAACGGTGCATGTATGCCTCATTATGAATATATGACAATCCCCGGTATGGATTGGCTGGGACGTCACAACCACAGAAGCCTCACTCCGTATCAGGTTGGTTCTGTGGCACGTCAGATGGGACAGAAGCAGGTTCTCTCCGAGACCTATGCGATGTGCGGTCACAATGTTGGGCACGATGAGCTCAAATGGATATTTGAGTATCAGATGGTCCGCGGTATCAATCTTCTTTGTCAGCATTTGGAGGGCTATTCCAACAGAGGTCTGAGAAAGAGAGATTATCCCCCCGCAATGTTTATTCAGCAGCCATGGTGGAAGGATTATAGGATGTTTAATGACGCCATGAGCCGTATAGGTATGCTTCTTACAGAGGGGGATGACGGTGTTGACGTGCTGGTTATCCATCCCATGACTACCGCATGGACTATGTATAATAACAATATGCCCAAGTATGTCAACGAGGCAAAAAAAGACTGTTCAAGTGAAATTCATGAATATAGCATGGAGTTTCTCGATTTGCTGCTGGCTTTGGAAAGGAAGCATATTAATTTCCACCTCGGCGACGAAACCATGATGGAGCGCCACGGCAGGGTAGAGGGCAGCAGTCTTGTTATCGGTAAGAAAAAATATTCAAAGATTATTATTCCCCGCCATGAAGTATTCTTTGACAACACGGAAAAGCTCCTTACAGAGTTTAAGGCAAACGGTGGTATAATCACCACAGTTGATGAAATTGAGACAAACGATATAATAGATATCCCTGAGATTACATATTGCGCAAGATACTGCGACGACTACGATATGTACTACTTTGTAAACAGCACTGAGGATACCTTCCGTGCAAAAATAAAGGTCGGCACAAAGATTATGGATCCCGTAACAGGCGAGCTGTATCCCTTTGACGGAACATATACCTTTAATAAATATGCATCCTTAGTTGTTATCGATGACCGCACCGAGAGAGCTACCGCAGCCCCCGAAAAGGAGATTAAGGCAATTGACCTGGGCGGTAAATGGGATATAGAAAAGGTTACCGAGAATATAATCACCCTTGACTATTGCGATTATTATTTTGACGGTGTTCTTGAAGAAAAGAACGGATATATCCTCAATGCAATGTACAGAGCAATCGACCTGGGCAGACCGGTAAATATCACCTGTGAATTCGGCTTTGAGGTGGCATATATCCCCGAAAGGCTCTATCTTGCCTGCGAAATGCCCGAAAATCTGGATATTTCCGTAAACGGAGAGAAAATTGAAAAGACGGATTGCGGCTATTTTGCCGACAAATCCTTCCGCAAGCTGGATATTGCACGGTATGTGAAGCTCGGTGAAAACAAGATTGTTGTAAATATCGACTTTACCCAGTCTGATGAGGTTTATGCAAATATAGAAAAGAGCAAGGTTTTTGAGTCGGAAAAGAATAAGCTTACCTTTGATATTGAGATAGAGCAGATGTATCTTATAGGCGATTTTTCCGTATCAACAGACGGCAGCTTTGAGGAGCTTGACAGGGATGTAAGCCGCTATACCGGCAAGTTTGTAATCAGCGAGCCCGTAAAGAGCATCAGCCTTACCAAAATTGAGAGACAGGGATTCCCCTTCTTTGCAGGAGATATCACTGTTAAAAAGACCTTTGCAAAGGATGGCGATATGATGCTTGATTTTGTAAAGACAGGTATAAATGTTGTAAAAGCAAGGATAAATGGCAAGGAAATCCGGCAGTTTATGTGGGAGCCTTATACAGCAGATGTTTCCGACCTTCTTGTTGACGGAGATAATGAAATTGAGCTTACACTGGTAAATAATCTGCGCAATATGCAGGGTCCCTTCCACCTTTCCGAGGGTGAAGACTATGCTTGCCGTCCCGGCTCCTTCTATAAGGAGGACTGCCTGTGGGTAAGAGGCTTTGGCGAGGACAGATGGAATGATAACTATTGCTTTGCAAATGTGAGCATTACAAACAGATAAGAACGGACTGTCGTACAATCCAAAGGTTAATACAAAAGAGCCATTTGGGCGACGTCAGACTGCCGAATAATTCAATTGTCGCACAAAAGAGCCATTCAGGGACAGTGGCTGCCAGATGTTTTGCATCCTTTTTGCATAGAAAATCTTGATTTTCTGTGCAAAAAGCGCCCCGTCCCTATAGAATGTGTACGTCACCACATCAGGGCGAACAAAATCACGAATTATTCGGCAGTCTGCCGTCCCCACAAAATGGCGAACAAAAACGCTGATTATTTGACAGCTTGAAGACAGGAGATTTTCTAATCATGGATTATTGCAGATATGTCGATGTGTTTCTCGGTAACGGCGAGATAAATCCTCCGCCAACCGAGGGGGAGGCATCAAAATGGCTTTTTGTAAAGGCACAGTGCGGAAACACTGTGCCTCATGCTGCACTTCCCTTTGGCAAGATGACTGCCGGAGCTTACAGCGGAGGCTATCCCTGCGGCTACGGAACCCATCATCCCAACAGTTGCGGCGGTATACATAAGCTGTGGGACAAAAATATGGTAAAGGGCTTTTCTCATATCCACCACAGCGGAACGGGAGCTATACAATATTATTACAACTATGCCGTGGTAACTCCCTTTTACGGGGAGTTGACGGCTGCCGATGAATATCATGAGCTGAGAGACGAGCAGGCACAGCCAGGCTATTACAGCGCCAATATGGGTGATGTGTTCTGTGAGCTTACTGTCGGTAAGAATACTGCATATCATCACTATTTTTTTGAAAAAGAAGGCGGCAGGGTAGCAGTTGATTTTGCCAATGACGGCTTGCATAAGCTGTTCGGCAGCAGCTATTTTGGAGTGCCTGAGGATGTTCATATGGAGCTGAATGCTTCGGGCGAGGTGCTTGCAAGCGGTGTTTACAAGGGAGTACGCCTGTATTTCTGCGTGTCTGTTGAGGGGGTAAATGTGCGTGCCGCTTTGTATGACGGCAATAACGTGCTTTCTGTTACCAAGGCAGACCCCTCGGGAGAAAAATACGGCGCTGTGTATGATTTTGACTGTGATTCGGTAATAGTTAAGGTAAGCTTATCAACATTAAACTATGATCGCGCAAAGGCAAATGTCCGCGAAAGCCTTGATTCCTTTGATACAACTATGAACAAGGCTTATGACTGCTGGAATAGATTTTTGTCAAAAATACATATTGAAACTGATGACGAGGAGCTTAAGGGTAAGTTTTATTCAAATCTTTATCACTCACTCATAAAGCCTGTGGATATGACAGGCGAAAATGTTTTGGGAATACGTGACGATGTATGCGTAGATTTTGCTACTTTCTGGGATATGTACAAAACAGCTTTGCCGCTGATATGCACTATGTATCCCGATATGGCGGACAAAATCGTAAAATCCATTATAAATATCAGCCGCACCCACGGTAAGCTGCTGTGTTCCTTCGGCATGGCAGATGTGTATCCCTGTGAGGAGCAGTCCCGTATGCTTGCCATATATACTCTATGCGATGCCTATTACCGCGGGATTCCGTCGGCAACTGCCGAGGTTATCGAAGAGTGCACGCACCGTGAGCTCGAGAGAGATGATTTTCAGGATTTTGTCAAAAAAGGTGTGTGCGGGAGATATACTCACATTCTTGATATGGCAGATGCCTGTGCAAATGTGGCTGACATTACTGCAGATAAGGATTTTGCCCATAAGCTCAGAGACCTTGCGGCAAACCTTGTCAATGCCTACGGCAGCGACGGGATACTCAGCAAAAAATCTCCCTACTATGAGGGCGACAGATATACCTATTCCTTCCGCCTGCATAATGATATGGAAAAACGCATTGAGCTTGCCGGCGGCAGAGATAGATTTATAACCCTGCTTGACAATTTCTTCGGATTTGACGGAGAAAAAATCAATCAGGTAAGAGACCTTGACGGAGCTTTCGATAAGATAGAAGGTCTTTTGCACAAATACCACCGTTTTGAGGCATTTAACAATGAACCGGACATGGAAGCTCCCTATGCATATATCTATGCCGGACGCCATGACCGCACCTGTGAAATTCTTACCGAGTGCGTATACAACAGCTTCGGCACCGGTACCGGCGGTATTCCGGGCAACAATGATTCCGGTGGACTTTCCTCCTGCTTTGTGTGGAATGTACTTGGTATATTCCCTGTAAGCGGACAAAATCTTTTCCTGCTGGGCAAGCCCTTTGTTGATAGGTCAAAGCTGGCACTGTCAGGCAAAAATACTCTTGAAATCATCAGAAACGGTGATGGAGAGTATATTGAGAGAGTAACCTTTAACGGTGCAGCCGTAGAGAATTATAAAATCCCTGCAACAGATATTATGAAGGGCGGGATAATAGAGTTTTTTATGTGTGATGAAAAATAATTTAGCGATAATTTTCAGGCTGGTGCACTGTTTGGCACCAACCGAAAGCCTTCGCCTTGAGGAGAAGGTGGGTTGCAAAGCAACTCGGATGAGGTGTAGCTGCATAGCGGCGTTATTCCTATGATTTTTATAATTAAAGAGAGGTGCTTTAATGAAAAGATTAATATCAACAATTCTTTGTATGACCAGTTTGCTTTCTTTTATTCCGGCATCCTATGCATCAGATGATAATGCTGTCAGAGTGTATATCAACGGTGAGATTCTTCCTGCAGAGGGCAAGCTTTACCATGACAATACTGTAATTCCCGTTCGTGCTTTTCTGGAAAGAGCGGGATTCACTGTTGATTGGAGCGATACCCACAATATGGTAACTGCTTCAAAGGATGGCTACACAATGAATCTTTGGCCGGACAGTGACCAAATGAACGTAAACGGTGAAGTATATACCATGACCTGTCCTCTTCTTGAGGAAAACGGAACCACCTATGCGCCTGTCCGTTCCATTGGCGAGAAAACAGGCTTTACTGTAGCTTGGTATGCAGCCTCATATTCGGCAGTGCTGTCCGACGGAAGCGATACCATGACCTATTATGAGGATGCATCCTCTCTGCTTCCTGAGCTTGGTGCGGTTGTAGGCGGTGCAAAATTTACCGAGGTGGCGGAAGATGAGACCTACGGTATGTATTATACATATCCCAATTATGTGGAGGACAAGGCGCATGAATACGGCGACTATATCACCTCAAGGCTTGGTTATGAATATGACTCCATGCTTCTTGGGGAGAATTATTCCAAGATATATGTATATACTCTAGGTGATGTTTCCACAGAAATAGTTGTTCAAAAGCTTGACGGAGTGCCTTATATATATGTATACACCGATACAACCGGAGATATTTCTCACGCAGTATTATACGAAGAAAATCAGCCGGAGACACAGCTGCCTCCCATAGAGCAGCCTGAAATTCAGCCTCCGAGCCCTGAGAATCCCTCAGACGGAAATGCCGGAAGTGAGCTTGAGTGCTATCCCGATACCGATATACCGAAATACAATGCTGTTATGAATTCTCCTCTTGTCCGCACCGAAACCTTAGAAGACGGTCAGATTGTGTATGTATACAGCAGTGACAGCTTTGGAGCTATGTCATATATGAATTATCTCAGCACTCTGGGATATTTTAACTACGATATGGATATCGGCAATGGCTTCAATATAACCTATACCATGGTAAAGGGTGACAGCTATGTTGTGATTATGACATCAATGTTTTTTGATGAAGTCTATGTTGTGCCTGGTATCACACAATAACATTTAATTATGGAGATGTGAAGCAAAATATTTTGTTGTTTTGCTTCACATCTTTTTTTCTTTAAATTAATGTGGTGCTGCAGATAATTCACTTCTCGCACAAAAGAGCCGTCCCTCCGGAATGGCGAACAAAACCGGCAACAATTTGCCGGCATGGATATGATTTTTTACAGAAACCGAATTTCAGACCAAAAAATCCGAGTTTTAAACTAAAAAAACTAAATTTTGTATATGTTTTGTTTGATGGATAAATGTTAAAATATTAATATAATAGTATTATTATATGATTTTATAAGGAGTGGATTTAATGAAAAGATTAATTTCTGTCATCTCAGTAATCACACTTTTATTCACAATGATTTCCGTACCGGTTATGGCGGAGGAGACAAATGTTATTTCAGTTACCCAGACCGGAGCGAAAGTGTCGGCAAATGTAAATACGAATGCAGCTGCATACGGCTTTACAGATGTAGCACCTTCGACACATGTTGATTCCACTGGTACTTTTGTATACAGTGGTACATATTATAAAGCACTTGAAGCAGATGCCATGGGAGCTAGTCAACCTGTTACCGCTATTTACGGTGAGACGACTGGTAAGCTTTGTGTGAATTTTGATGGTATGACATCCTTTTGGAACAATACATTCAAGGTTCTGACCTATGGTGAAAAAGACAGACTGTACTTTTCAACCTACGTAAGCAACCTTCAGGGCAGCGCTACAAATATGTGCTTTATGCCGTCATCTGCCGGCGTAAATATGTCCAACCAGTTCGCATATACCTTTCCTAAGAACAGATGGACAAAGCTGGATGTAATATACAATCCCAATGTAACATACACCTTTACTGTTGATGGAACCGAATACAGTGCAAGCACAGTCGGCAAGACTATTCCTCAGAACGGCAATAAGGGCTATGCAGCATCGTCGGCAAACAATACTGACAATGCTTCAAGCATCTGGACACCTATTCTTGCTCTTGCAGACTTGACTTTTGACGGAAATAAAACATATATCATCAAGTCAATAAAATTTGGTGAGTTGATGTTTTATATAGACGGAGAGCTTGTTCACAAATCTGCGGCAGCATACAGCTATAAGGCAGACAGCACAAACTTCTATTTTTACGATGCTGTCCCCAATAGATTTGTATTCAATAGCGCATGCACTCTGGCTCTTTCCAATATGTCCTTTGGTAAGATAACCAATTTTGATGCCGCAACCTATGATTTTGGTCAGCCATATATTTCTGCTGTGGACGGTCAGTACAATGTTGTGGGCGGCAAGCTTTACATTGCAGGTGACAGCTTGAGCAAGTCTGCTGTTACAGCACCCGAGGGCGCTGTTGTTAAGGCATACAAGGGCGCAGAAGTTAACGTAGACGGTGGTTACAAATATACAGAGATTGCAGAAGACACACTTTCTGTAGGAGATTTGGTATCCGTTCAGGAAAATGCCGCAGGCGGTGACAGAATAGTTTATGAAATTGTAAATGATTACCCTGTTTATCAGTATTCTTACGATGGTTCTACAGCTATTGTTCCCGGTAATGCATCCTTTGCTCAGGGAAGCGGAATTTTTGGTAAGACTGCCGACGATATGTCAGCCTGCCTCATACCAAACGGCAAAAGCACAGACCCCTTCCTGCCAATGAGCTATGGTATGAGCGCTGAACAGCTCAGAACCTTCAGCGGATATCTTCATATTTCTTACAATATGATGGTTGAAAATCCCGAGGATGTAACATATATCAGAATTACAACCGACCAGGGCGGCGGTGTTGCTCCCAATAATTCTTATGTTGCAGTAAAACAGCTTTTCAATAAAAATCAGTGGAATAAGGTAGACTTTGTTATAAAGCTCGACGGTAACAAGATTCAGACCATTGACAAGAACGTAGCCAATGCTGTAACAAAAACTTATGTTAACGGCAATTATATCGGTTATACAAAATCCTTCTTTGGCGGATATAATGACAATGACAAATTCTGTTCTGCTTTCAGAGCGGGTATTTCCAGCAAATACAGTGATGTCAAAATGTGGCTTGACGACTTCAAGGCAGTGGCAACAAAAGGTTTTGAACCTGTAATCTCCGCTATGCCTGCTCCTGTAGAAGGAAATATCGGTGATAGCGTAGCCTCTGTAACAGCACAGGGAGCAAGGGTTTATAAGGATTCGTCATACAAAGTACAACTTTCGGATGAAGATACTCTTAGACACGGCAATGTTATTGTTAAAGAAACAGACGGTGTATATGCTTATTCGGTTGTTACAGATTCCGATATCAAGCATCTTATGACATCAAGTGACGAATTTGAAAGCACAGTAAGATTTACCAGAGACTGGACACAGTCCGCAATCGGCGGAAAGGCTGCAGATGACTACAGCCTCAAGCTTACCAAGCAATCTCATGAAACCGATATAAATTATCAGAATATGTATCCTCAGTTTATCTATAACCGAGAGGCTGATGCAAAGGCATACACAGTTATTGCCCTCAATCTCTATGTACCTGCCGATGCAAAACTGAAGGATTTCGGTATTTATTCGCAGAACCACACAAATATTGCCAACACACTTGGCGATAAAGATATTATAAGAGATAAATGGATAAGCCTCATAGATGTTATAGATTATACAGAGGGTGTTCCCAAGGTAACCATGTATGTTGACGGCGAGACTTTGGGTGAAGTCGGAAGAGTAATAGATGCAAAGGGTACAGAAGATGCACCTGTATACTTTGGCGGTTCCGGATACAATCAGGTAAGACTCTCTTATAATTCAGGAGATTGCACAGATACATCTACAGTATATATGGATGACATCTTGGTTTATGAAACCAATGAAAAATTTGTTCCTGCAAAGCTTGGTTATGATGACAGCTATAATGCACAGTACGATCTTGTAGAAACCAATAAAATTTATGTAGCAGAGGGTGAAACTGTCACAGTTGCCCAGGTTAAAGAAATCGTTGCAGATGCAGTTGTTGTAAGAGCAGGTGAGGAGCTTGCTGACGATGCTGTTATAGCAAAGGGTGATGTTATCCGCTGCGGTGAGGTTAAAAATTATGTTAAAAATCTGTCCGGCTACAAAGCAATTGCAGTAGCAGGTAATACCTTTGGTAATGATGGTATCAGACTGTACAAGGCAGATGGCACAACCTCTGCAAAAGCAGGAGACACTGTTAATGTGAGAGTAGCAAAGGGCGGTGTTGTTGTTGCAGCAGGCTATGATGCGTCAGGAGCTATGGCAAGTGTTGACACAGATCTGCAGTCTTCAAGCGCATACAAGGCTGTTACAGTTCCCGATGCAGCAAATGTTTCAATCATTGCAGTAAACAATTTCAGCAGTCTTACTCCTGTATGTAAGAATTTTGATTTTGCACCTGCTGCAGAATAAAAATTTTATTATCATAAAATATTTACAGGCGGAATGTTTTTTAGACATTCCGCCTGTGTTTTTTATTATGTAGGAAATTACTATTTTTAAGTTGTCCATGAGCCGTGTTTTTTTCTCAGGGCTGCCGGAGTGATTCCGTATTTGCTTTTAAATATTTTGTTAAAATGGCTGAAGCTGGCATATCCCAGACCCTCTGCCAAATCCTCCATATTTGTTTTGGTTAGAATTAATGAGCTGTAAGCCGCTTCAAGCCTGGCGTTAATAATATATTCATGCAGGGTAACATTAAAGTGTTTTTTTATCAGCCTGTTCAGGTGGGTCTTGCTGTATTTGGAGAGCTCCGTAAATCTTTCGGCACCGCCCTTTAAATTCTCAGGCTTCATCATTTCTTTTACTGCAAATTTAAGAGAGCCGGGCATATCTTCCTTTTCTCTGAAAGTGTCAATATATATCATAATTAAATTAGCAAGAAGTAATTTGTATTCTTCTTCAAAGCCGGAATGGTAAAAATCAAGAACTGTCCTGAGCTGATTTGAATTAAGAATAGTCTGAAAGCCGGAAAGAGCTTTTGTTATATCAAAAATATCTGCAAATCGGTCAACTTCGCGTTTTTCTACAGAAAGAGCAATCAGATTCACATTGTCGGATTGCCTGATAAATCTGTGTCTGTCTCCGGGACACAACAGTATGCATGTGTTTTTGTCTGAATATATTTCCTTTTCGTTGATTATCTGTGTGCAGCTTCCGCTGAGAATTATAATCCATTCGTAAAAATCATGGGAATGATATACATTACTTAGCTTTCTGCCTTTTACTGTCTGAAAAATATACCTTGATTCATTGCTGCAGTTTATATTTCTGAAATTATATACAACCGGGGTCATTATCCGCTCACCTCTATTCAGATTATATTTCATCATACCTTGTAAGTCAAGAGATAATGGTTCAAAATCGCATAAAATAGTTTGTTTGAATATTGAAATAACGGCGGATATATGCTAAATTGGTTTTAAATCGGAGGTGATAAATCGCATGTATTATTTACTTGGAATATCTGTGTTGGCAGCTTCATTCAACAGTATATTGCTGAACAAAGCCCGAGTAATCAAAAAAGAGGAGATTTACAAATTCAACCTTATTGGTGCACTTGTGTGGTGCGTCATACTTTTTGTATTCAAAAGAGATATACCTCAGCTCAGAGGCGAGGTGGTTTTCTGGGGAGTGTTGTACGGACTCACACAATCGCTGTTTATCTTGTTTAAAACCGCTTCCATGAGCAGCGGCTCGGTTTCGGTAACCACTCTTATAGGCAATTGTTCTCTGCTGATATCGGTTTTTGTAAGTCTGATTGTATGGAAGGAAAATGTTACAGTTACAGATGTTTTTGGTCTCGGATTATTATTGACCGCAATATTTATGTGTACATATAAAAAATCAAATTCGGGCTATACTTCAATGTGGAAATATTATGTAGTATTTTTCCTTGCTTTTGCCGCACTGGTAGGAATTGTTTTCAAGGCGTTCGGAAAGTCGGGGAATGCCGCTTTTTGTGATGATATGATGCTGGTGTCTGCTGTGGTAATGGTGGTCTGCTGCTTCACTGCCTGTATGCTTTCAGGCGGCTTTAAAAGCAATTTGTCCGCAGGGGGAAGGTCATTTTGCGGTTATGCCGTTGTATGCGGGATTTTAAGCTGTTTGTACAACAGACTGAATATTTTCCTTGCAGGCAGCATGGATGCTATAATATTTTTTCCGCTGTTTAACGGCGGTGTGGTACTGCTGTCTGCACTACTCAGTGTATGGCTGTGCAGGGAAAAGCTTGCTACAAGGCAAAAGGCGGGAATTCTTGCGGGAATTGCAGCAATATGTTTAATAGGTATTTTATAAAGTATGGAGGGGTGAAAAATGATTGAATTTGAATACAAATTGCCGGCGCTTGATATAAACGGAAATCATAATGGTACATACAATAATAAGGAATTGGGTTTTCCGTCAATTTTAACTACAACTGATTCAAGGCTTGGAATGTTTATAAAAAATCTTCGTACAAATATTTTTGATGACAGAGCTTTGGTTTTTATCGACGGAAAAATCTTAATGTGCAATAAAAATTGGATACGGGATCATGTTCATGTGATGAAGGCTATGCGCCATTGGGATTACAACTTAGGCTCTTTTTTGAATTTTATTATAGATACTCAAAGAGAGGACGGTCAGTTTTATGAGCTTATCAAGCAGTATGATGATTATCACTGGAAGATGGTAGACAGTGATTGCTATGTAATGTATCCTGATGACAATCTTTCATTGGTAAGGCTTGAGCTTGAGGCAGATATTGAATATCTCGTGGTGGAGGGGGCTGTGTATCTGTATCGTACCACAGGCGATGACGAATGGCTGAAAAAGGTGCTTCCCAAGCTTGAAAAGGGCATTGATTATATTACCTCGGATTCAAAAAGATGGGACAGCAAACATGGTCTTGTAAAACGTCCCTTTACTGTTGATACATGGGATTTTGAATACGACAGGGATAACAATTCCAGGAAGTCATTTGACAGGCGAATCAGAGATAATTCCTCTATGTCTGTTATGCACGGCGATAATTCCGGAGTGTATCAGGCTATGAATCAGCTTGCGTGGTTCAACCGCAGGCTGGGCAGAGAGGAAAAGGCTCTTGAATGGGAGCAGCGTGCAGGGAAATTGAGGGATAATATGCTCCGCTATCTGTGGAACGGCAGATTTTTTGTGCATCAGCTTCACCTTAATCACAGCGGTGCCGATGACCTTGAGGAGCAGCGGCTGAGCCTTTCCAATTCCTATGATATAAACCGCGGTGTCACTGATACAGACCAATCGAGAAAAATTATTGAAGAATATATAAGCAGGCGTCAGTCAACCCGATGCTTTGCAGAGTGGTTCAGCATTGACCCGCCTTATGAAAGCTTTATAGGATATAAGCCCGGAGAGTATGTAAATGGAGCGATTTCTCCCTTTACCGCAGGTGAGCTTGCAAAGGCTGCATTTAATAATGGTTATGAAAAATACGGCTGGGATATTATCACAAGATTTATAAAGCTGGCAGAGCGTGACGGTACGGTATATTTTCTTTACGATGTAGATTCTGCTCCGCAGCCCGAGGGAGGTCCCAGTGCGTGGGGTGCCGCGGCTCTTATCAGCGCTGTTGATGAAGGACTGGCAGGCATAAATGATAGGGGCGTAAATTATGATGAGATTTGTTTTTGCCCTAAATTCCCCGTTACGCATTACACAGAGCTGAGATATATTACCGGCTATGAGGTGTCGGGCACTATGGTGGATGTAAGATATATTTTAAAGGATGAGGGTATGAGGTACGACCTCCTTTCTCCCGCAAAAAATATCAATGCACATATTTTAATGCCTGAGGATAAGCACTTTGGTAAGCTTTTTGTAAACGGAAGAGAAATTCCGGCAGCTGTTTCGACCATCGGCAGCTCTGTATACATAGATTTTGTCATATCGGACAACGAAGATAAAAAAATCACTATTGAGATTTATTTTTAAAATGGCTTTTATAAAATCTCTTTTGCTTTTATATAGTGAGGAGTTTTAATAAAAAGATGTTGAAAAAACATAAAATATGTTGTACACTGTCTTTGTCGGAGAAATCTGACAAAAAGGTAAGACTGAAAACAGTGTAAAAACTGGGCGGTTATGCCATCATCTCCCTGAAAGGAGGTGATAGCTTATGGAATATGTGTACATAATGATATACATTATCACATTAATTGTGCTTATTATAACCATAAAAAAATAACGCCCACCGCCAAAGTAGTGCGTTATTTTTTATAAACGATATTTATTTGGCATAACCGTTTGAGGTCTTGCCTTTTTCTATATTCATTATACTGAATAAAATCTATTTTGTCAACTGTTTTGGAAAAACTTATTCCACAGAAAATAAAATTATAGGTATGCAAATCTTTTGTTGACAAACGGAAGTAATTTCTGTATAATAGTATAATGTAAAATAAGGGGCATTATATCCGGAATTATCAGCAAAAGGTTTTGCCGATGATTTTTGGAAGGTGTCAAACTGTTGGATAATTCAATTGTCGCACAAAAGAGCCATTTTTGGGACGGTGGCAGTCAGATGCTTTGCATCCTTTTTGCATGGAAAATCGGGATTTTCGGTGCAAAAAGCGCCCCGTCCCTATAAAATGGCGAGCAAAATCGGTAATGATTCGACATTCTGTCGCCCCTTTGGTGTAAATAAAACAGAATTAAGAGGAATAAAATATGCTCACAAGTAAGCAAAGAGCTTTTTTGAAAGGCTTGTCAAACAAAGTAAATACTATGTTCCAGATAGGAAAGGGAGGTCTTTCAGATAATCAGATAGCTGAAATCGAAATACTTCTTGAGAAGCACGAGCTGGTAAAAATTCATGTGCTTGAAAATTCTCTTGAGGATCCCCGTTCGGTATGCGATGAGGTTGTATCCAGAATAGATGGTTGTGAACCGGTGTTTGTAATCGGCAAGCGTTTTGTTATTTACAAGCAGTCTAAGGAAAATAAACGTATTGACCTGGTGCATCTTCGCATAAAGGAAAAAGAGGAGAAAAAAGCTCCTGCCAAGGCGTCAAAGCCTGTTGCGTCAAAGGGCAAAAGAAATGCCGTTATCCGTACCAAGGCCTTTTCCTTCGGCTCAGGCAGAACCGGTGCCAAGGGAGCCCGCGGCGGCTTCGGCACCAAGAGAAGCAGAGATAAGAGATAATCGGGAGTTGATATGAAAGGTAAAATCGGTATTTTTGGCGGTACCTTTGACCCTGTTCATAAAGGACATCTGGCAATGGCAGAATGTGCCGGAAATCAGGCAGAGCTTGATATGGTTATTTTTCTGCCAAACGGCAATCCGCCTCATAAAAAGCAGGGGGGATATGCTGACGGCATCCACAGATTTAATATGCTGAAGCTTGCTACCCAGCATGAGCCGCGCTTTCAGGTGTCAGACTATGAGCTGGATGGGCAGCGCCATTATACATTTCATACTATGGAGCATTTCAAGGATGTGTATCCGGATAGTGAGATAATGTTTATTATCGGAGCAGATTCCCTGGATTATTTGCATAGCTGGTACCGTGGCGAGGAGCTTATACGTAACAATACCTTTATTGTTGTAAACAGGCATTTCCGCGAGGGCTACAATTTCTATGATAATATTGCTGCTATAGAGAATATGGGCGGTAAATTGATTGTTGCGGATATGCCTTGTATTGATGTTTCATCAACTCAGATTCGCTCCGGAATATCTGCCGGAATTACTGACCTACCGCTGGATAGCAAGGTATATGACTATATCAGATTGAACAAACTGTATTGTAAGGAGTAAATCAATGACAATCGAGCAGATGAAAGAACAGTTGAAATCCAATCTTCTTGAAAAACGCTATAAGCATTCTCTCGGAGTTATGGAGACAGCGGTTGCTCTTGCAAAACTGTACGGCGCTGATGAGAAAAAGGCTGCAATAGCAGGCCTTTTGCATGATTGTGCCAAGAATTATTCAAAGGAAGATATGTTTTCTCTGTGCAGGGAATATAACATAGAGCTTGATGAAATTATGTCAAAATCCACAGGTCTCATACACGGACTTCTCGGTGCAGAGGTTGCCAAGCGTGACTACGGGGTTGATGATGAGGAGATTTATGATGCAATCTATTATCACACCGTGGGCAAGCCGGCCATGTCTCTGCTCACTGAGATAATATACATAGCCGACGGTATAGAGCCTCTGAGACATTATGACGGTGTGGACCGTATCCGTGAGCTTGCGGAGGAGGATTTGGACAAGGCGCTTATTCTTCAGATTGATTACACCATAAAATCCGTTATTTCAAAAGGCGGTCTTTTGCACATAAACACTATTTATACAAGAAATTACTATCTGGAAAAAATCAGACAAAGGGTGATACTATGAGAAACAAAAAGTTTAAAGCATATATTCGACTGACTCTTACATTTACATTGATATTTGCAATTATCGCGGCTACTATTTTTGCTGTAACTGTCAATCTTATGGACGGTAAGTTCTTTGGCTATACCTTCGATTCTACAAAAAGTGAGACCCACCTGAACGCATTGCTTCTCGGTGTAGACAAAGGCGGTACCAGAACTGACGTTATAATTCTGGCTCAGCTTAATTTGCTGGACAACAGCATAAATATGTTGCAGATTCCGAGAGATACTTATGTTGCCAACAACGGCAGAAGCGACCGCAAAATAAACTCAGCCTGGGGAGCAGGAAAGGAAGACAAGGTTTTCAGCGAGGTATACAAGGTTACCGGAGTTGAGGTTGACAAATATGTGCTGGTAGATACTTCTCAGTTCAGAAATATTATTGACACCATGGGCGGGGTTGAATTTAATGTTCCTATCAATATGAATTATGACGATCCTGTTCAGGATTTGCATATTCATCTTGAAAAAGGGCTCCAGACTCTAAACGGAGATGAAGCAGAGCAGTTTGTGCGCTTTAGACAAAACAACAACGGTACAGGCTATGCACGGGGAGATATTGAGAGACTTGAGGCTCAGCAGGGCTTTATCAAGGCGGCTATAGACCAGCTGTTTTCCATATCAAATGTCACCAGAATTCCCAAGCTTGTGTCTCAGTTCTCTTCTATGATAGAGACCAATTTTACAAAGGCTCAGATGCTTAATTATGCTCCGAGTATCCTTAAGATTAACCGTGAGAATATCAATATTATGACTCTTCCCGGCGAGGGAAAATATATGAACGGCGGTTCATACTTTGTACATTATGAAAATCAGACCAAAGACCTGATTAAAGCATATTTTACTCCTGATGCGGACAAAATGAGTGAGGATGAAATGATAATCAGAAATGAGGTTATCGGTCTAAGCAGTACCGAGGTGCCTGCAGATGAGACCATTGAGGCAAAAAAAGGCTTTTTCAACAGATTTGTCACTGTTGACATTATTGATGCTTCCGGCGGCGAGGCTGACGTTGATTCCATCAAAGAAAGCCTTGCGTATTACGGATACAAGGTTACTGCCACATCTTCCACCTCGGCTTTTGTAAACGATAAAACCCAGCTTGTTGTATCAAAGTCAAACAAAACAGGAGACAAGCTTGCTTATGCTCTTGATATGAGCTCCTATATTATAAATGAGGATAAGAAAAACGGTACAGATGTCACCATAATCCTCGGAAAGGATATGTCTTGATTATGCAGTCTTATGAATTGATGAAAAAAACAGTGCAGCTTGCAGACAGCAAGAAGGCGAGAAATATAAAGGTTCTTGAACTGAAGGGTCTGACCACTCTTGCAGATTATTTTGTAATATGTGAGGGAGGCTCTTCCATCCAGGTTAAGGCAATTGCCGATGAGGTTGAAGAAAAGCTTTCCGAAATAGGCGTAGAGCCATACGGAAAGGAAGGCTTTTCCATGGCAGACTGGATTCTGATGGATTATTCAGATGTTGTGCTACATGTGTTTACTCCCGATTCCCGAGAATTTTTTAACATTGAGCATTTATGGGCAGATGCCAAGGAAATTGATATAAGTGAATTTATAGTGGAATAAGGTATTTTAAGGGATACCCCCCGGGCTCAGGAGAGCCTTGCAGTGATTTATTATGAAATATGATAACAATTTTTTTGATTGGAGAGAGATATAGACATGAATTATAATTTTGCTGAAATCGAGAAAAAATGGCAAAAAAAATGGGAGGACGAAAAGGTTTTCAAGGTAACTGAGGATTCTACCAAGCCTAAGTATTATGCACTTGAAATGTTCCCTTATCCTTCCGGAAATCTGCACATGGGTCATGTGCGTAATTATTCAATAGGTGACGTAGTGGCAAGATTTAAGACCATGAACGGCTACAATGTTCTTCATCCCATAGGCTACGATTCCTTCGGTCTTCCTGCAGAAAATGCTGCTATCAAGCACGGAGTTGAGCCCAAGGGCTGGACACTTTCAAATATAGAGACCATGACGGCTCAGCTTAAGAGCATGGGTATAAGCTATGACTGGGACAGAGTTGTAAAGACCTGTACTCCCGATTATTATAAATGGACACAGTGGATGTTTCTCCAGCTTTACAAAAAAGGACTTGCTTATAAGAAAAAGCAGTATGTAAACTGGTGCCCCTCCTGCCAGACAGTTCTTGCCAATGAGCAGGTTGTCAACGGCAAGTGCGAGCGCTGTAAAACAGCTGTAGGCAAGAAGGATCTTGAGCAGTGGTTCTTTAAGATTACCGATTATGCCGACAGACTTCTTGCTGATATAGACAGACTCAAGGGCTGGCCCGACAAGGTTAAGACCATGCAGGCAAACTGGATAGGCAAGAGCAAGGGTGCTACAGTTGATTTTAAGCTGGACGGTACCGATAAGACTCTTACCGTATATACCACCCGTCCCGACACTCTCTACGGCTGTACCTTTATGGTAATGGCTCCCGAGAGCCCTCTTACAGAGGAGATTATCTCAGGAAGCGAAACCGAGGCAGAGTGCAGAGCATTTATAGAAAAAATCCAGCATCTTGATGAAATCACAAGAACTGCCGCAGATATTGAAAAAGAGGGTGTATTCACAGGCAAATATGCCATCAATCCTCTCACCGGGAAGAAGATTCCTCTCTTCCTTGCCAACTATGTAATCCTCGATTACGGCACAGGCGTTGTAATGGCGGTTCCTGCCCACGACCAGAGAGACTTTGATTTTGCGAAGAAATACAATCTCCCTATAGATGTTGTTATCACTCCCGACGGCAAGCCCATGGACGGCGCAAGCCTTACCGAAGCCTTTGCCGCAGAGGGTATTATGATAAATTCCGATAAATTTAACGGAATGAACAACAAAGAAGCTCTGGCAAAGATGATTGAGCATCTTGAAGAAAATAAAATCGGTGCTCCCAAGACTAATTTCAAGCTCCGTGACTGGTTGATATCCCGTCAGCGTTATTGGGGCGCACCAATCCCGATTATATATTGTGACGATTGCGGTGAGGTGCCCGTACCCGAGTCAGACCTGCCGGTTATCCTTCCCGAGGATGTTGAATTTACAGGTCAGGGTCAATCGCCTCTTGTAACAAGCAAGAGCTTTGTAAATGCTCCATGCCCCAAGTGCGGCAAGATGGGCAGACGTGAGATAGATACCATGGATACCTTTGTGTGCTCCTCCTGGTACTTTATGAGATACTGCGACCCCACCAACGAAAAAGAGCCCTTCTCACAGGACAGTGTAAAATACTGGATGAATGTTGACCAGTACATAGGCGGTGTTGAGCACGCAATTCTCCACCTTCTCTATGCAAGATTCTTTACAAAGGCTCTGTATGATATGGGTTATATGCCCGTTGATGAGCCCTTTGAAAATCTCCTGACTCAGGGTATGGTTCTCAAGGATGGTGCCAAGATGAGCAAATCTCTGGGCAATGTTGTAAGCCCTGAGGAGATTATCTCTAAGTATGGTGTTGATACTGCAAGACTCTTTATACTCTTTGCGGCTCCTCCGGAAAGAGACCTTGAGTGGAGCGATACGGCTGTAGAAGGCTCCTACAGATTCCTCAACCGTGTGTTCCGCCTTGTGGATGACAACCTTGCAAAAATTGATATTAATGCAAAATGCGATATGTCCAATCTTACTAAAGAGGACAAAGACCTGCGCTATATCCTCAACTTTGCAAAGAAAAAGGGTACTGATGATATCAGCGTGCGCTTTAACTTTAATACCTGCATTTCCGGCATTATGGAGCTTGTAAATGCTCTTTATGCTTATACCGGTACAAACAACGGTTTGTTCAGCGAAGCGGTTCATGACCTTATCATCATGCTTGCTCCCTTTGTTCCTCATATCACCGAGGAACTCTGGCAGATGGTCGGCGGTGAAGGCAGTGTTCATAACCAGTCATGGGTAACCTATGATGAGGATGCTCTTGTTAAGGATGAAATTGAGATTGTTGTTCAGGTAAACGGCAAGATAAAGGACAAAATCAACATTGCCACAGGTCTTGATGACGAGGCTATCAAGGCAGTAGCCCTTGAAAGTGGTAAGGTTAAGGAAGCAACCGACGGCAAGAATATAGTTAAGGTAATTGTTGTTAATGGTAAGCTTGTTAATATAGTTGTAAAATAATAATTTTAGAGATACCTCATGCAGACTTTAAACGGTCTGCATGGGGTATTTTAATAATATATGATATATTTTTTGAAAATTCACCAATGACGGTCGTGTTTTTTGCTTTTGAAGAATGTAAGCTGTGTATATTCACCGTAAACCTTGAAAAAAATAAAGTAATGTGATAAAATATAAAAGTTGATTAATTTACTGGAGGAAATGACTTATATGGAAATCTTTAATTCAACTCTGACACAGATGCTTGTTATGTTTTGTTTCATTCTTATAGGCTTTGTACTCAAAAAGATGCAGCTTTTGCCGGACAACGGTGCTACGGTGCTCTCTAAGCTTGAAAATTATGTGCTGGTGCCCGCACTGGTTCTTGATACCTTCATGACATATTGCAAAATCGACTCTCTGAGAGAAAATTACAATATGATTTTGTACTGTATGCTTTTGCTGGTGGTGGCACTTGTCATATCACTCCCTCTGTCAAAGGTGTTTTCCCGTGAAAAGACCTTGACTGTTTCGGAACAGAAATATCGCCGTAATATATATAAATACGCTCTTACCTTCGGCAACTTTGCATTTATGGGCAATGCGGTTGTGCTCGGTGTGCTTGGGGATGAAGGGTTGTTTAATTACCTGCTTTTCACCTTGCCACTCAATATAGCTGTATACACTTGGGGTGTAATTATTCTTATTCCCGAGGGTAACGGAGGCGGCAATGCCCTTAAAAATCTTTTCAATCCTATTTTTGTGTCTTTGATTGCAGGTTTGATAATGGGACTTCTTGGCATTAAGGCAATGCTTCCCGACTTTGTGATTACCACTATTTCTAATGCTAAGGGCTGTATGGGACCTGTTGCAATGATTCTTACCGGCTTTGTAATCGGCGGCTACAATATCCGCGAGCTACTGGGCAAAAAGCGTATATATGCCGCTGCAGGTCTGCGATTGATTGTAATTCCTGCACTTATGCTTCTGCTTCTTAAAGTCCTTGGGGTAAACGATATTATAATGACTCTGGCAGTATTTGCCTATGCTACACCTCTGGGGCTCAATACGGTGGTTTTTCCTGCGGCATATGGCGGCGATACAAAAACAGGCGCTGCTATGGCTATGATTTCACACACTCTGGCAGTTGTCACAATACCGCTTATGTACCTTGTTTTTATAGTCCTGCTATGATAATTTGACATAGAGATATTTATTGTGTATAATGATTTTAAGCTTTATAAAGACCACAAGCTGAAAGCTGCCGAAAAGGCGCCTTTGGTATTGGTTGCTTCGGCTAAATAAACATTAGGGGGATATGTGATGAAAACTAATGAAAAATACAGAACAGTGAAAAAGTTCTCTACACTTAGAGAAATGGTTGATATGGCAGCTGCTGAGGCTGGTGACAGCATTGCATATAAATTTCGTGATGGGAATGAAATCAAATCCGTTACCTATGCTGAGTTTGTAAAGGGTACCTCATATCTCGGCACAGCTCTCAAGGCTCTTGGTATGAGTGATAAGCATATCAATATTATCGGCGAAAACAGCTTCAAATGGATTCACACATATATTACATCACTTTTGTCCGAAGGTGTTTGCTGTCCTGTTGACAAGGAATTACCTGTTGCAGATATTATTAATGTAGTAAACGACTCCGACGGCGAAATTATATTTTATGCAAAAAAATATGAACAGAAATTTATGGAGCACAGGGACAAGTTTACAAATATTAAGTATTTTGTAGGCTTTGACCGTGAGGAGGACGAAGGTGAGTTTTTGTCCTTTGACAGGCTTGTGGCAAAGGGAAGAGAGATATATGAGGCCGGCGATAGGGATTTTGACAAGCAGCAGACTCCCGACGGAGACCTCAAGATGCTTGTATACACCTCCGGTACTACCGGTCTTGCAAAGGGTGTAATGCTCAGCCATCACAATCTTGTCAGCGGTGTATATTACGGCCTCCAGGTATCCAATATATATACTACCGGTCTTTCTGTGCTGCCGTATAATCATGTGTATGAGGCAGTATGCGGTCTGCTGGTTGCCATCCATTCCCATGCAACCATATGTATCAACAGTAACCTCAAGCATATTCCGAAAAATCTTATTGAATTTAAACCGGACTATATGTATATGGTTCCTGCAATTGCAGAGATGTTTTATAAGAAGATATGGGCTACTGCAGAAAAAACCGGCAAGGCAGATATGCTCCGCAATCTTATTAAGGCTTCAAATGCAATGCGTAAGGTGGGTATAGACCTGAGAAAGGTGCTCTTTAAATCAGTAACCGCAAATTTTGGCGGAAGGATGATAAAGATTGTTTGCGGCGGCGCACCCATAAGACCGGAGGTGGGAGAGTTTTTTGATGATATAGGTATAGTGCTTACAAACGGCTACGGAATAACAGAGTGCTCGCCTTTGGTCAGCGTCAACCATACCGACGGTACAAATGACTGCACTACGGTAGGAAAGGTTCTGCCCTGTCTGGAAATAAAATTTGAAAATATGACAGACGAAGGCGACGGGGAAATCTGCGTAAAGGGCGATGTTGTTATGTTGGGTTACTACAAGCAGCCTGAGCTTACCGCAGAGGTTCTAAAGGATGGTTGGTTCTATACCGGGGATTACGGCAGATATAACGATAAGGGTCTGCTGATGATTACCGGAAGAAAGAAAAATCTGATTATCCTCTCCAACGGAAAGAATATTTTCCCCGAGGAAATTGAAAATTATATAATGAGCATTCCTTATGTAAAGGAAGCAATCGTATATTCGCTTAAGGATGAAGACGGCTTTGAGTCTTCTCTGTGTGCCCAGGTATTTCTTGATGAGGAGCAGACTGCAGAATTCGGGGATGTCAATATTCCGGATAAAGTAAAAAAAGATATTCTCCGGGTATGCGATGAACTGCCGGCATATAAGAAGATAAGCGCTGTGGTTGTTCGTGATAAGGAATTTGAGAAAACCACTGCAAATAAGATTAAACGTAATTCAATCGAAAAATAAATTTTTATCGACCGAAAGGATGATTAATTATGAAGATAGCTGACGGATTTGTCCTCAAAACTATAGCAGACAGCTACGTTGTGGTGCCTGTTGGAGAAAATCTTGTTGATTTTTCAGCAATGATAACCATCAACGAAACCGGTGCATTTATATGGCAGCAGTTGGAAAAAAATACTGATATTGATTCTGTCGTTGAAGCCATGTGCTCAGAATTTGACATTGACCCTGAGACAGCGCGTGCCGATTGCATGGAATTTGTAAAAATACTTGAGGACAATAAGGTTGTTGAAAAATGATTGAGCGCAGGTTTTACAGTATGAGGGAGCTTGCTCCGGTTATTGAGCAGACTGTAGCCGATGGCAGACGGGTAAAATTTACCGTTACAGGAAATAGTATGTTTCCGCTGTTTGCTGACAGACGGGATCAGGTGACTGTAGAAAAAGCGGCTGATATACGCAAATATGATATTGTACTCCACCTCAGGGATGACGGTCACTATATTCTCCATAGGGTGATATCGGTAAAAAACGGTGTTTTGACCATTGCCGGAGATAATGAAACCTGCAAGGAACACAACGTCAGCCCAAATCAGGTTATTGCGCGGGTTACATCCTTTGACCGCAAGGGCAGGGAGTGCTCTCTTAACAGCTTTTGGTATAAGTTGTATTGCAGAGTGTGGCTGATGATTTTTCCTGCGCGCCATATGGTGCTGAGAATCTTGCTTTCTGTTAGGAGGCTGCTTCGTGGAAAAAAATAAATCTTCATTAAAATGGGTTGCGTCTGTTTCGGGAAAAAATGCCCTATGGGTTATGCTGCTTTCTCTTCTCGGTGCTGCCATGTCTTATTTGTCTGTCAGATTTGCGGTTGTATCAAAAACTGTTATGGATGTTGCCACCGGCACTCTGGCGGGAAGCCTTGTAGAAGCGGTGCTGGTTCTTGCCGGACTCATTTTCCTGCAGATTTTTGTACATATTATATACACACTGCTTGAGGTGAGGATTTCCTGCAGGCTTACAAATTCTATCCGCTCGCGGATATTCTCAAAGCTTCTGGGACGTAGCTATATGTCTATCGGAGCTTTTCATTCCGGAGAGCTTGTGAATCGCCTTTCTGCAGATACAAAGTCGGTTTCCGACAGTGTTATGACAATAATCCCCGTAGCTCTTACTCTGTGCTCGCAGGCGTTTTTCAGCTTTTATGAGCTCTTTGTGCTTGATAGGCAGCTTGCGGCAATATGTCTTGTAGCATTTCCCTTTGTGACCGTTGCGGCACGCTTTTACGGCAAAAAGATGAAGCCTCTTCACAAAGCCTGTCTTTCCAGCGACGGAAAAATCAAATCCTTTTCACAGGAGATTTTGCAGAATATTCTTGCAGTAAAAGCCTTTGTGAAAGAAGAATTGTGCAATATTCGTCTTGAAAAGCTTCAGACAGAGAATTACAGATTAAGAGTAAAAAGCGGCATAATAAGCATATTTGCAAATCTGCTCTTTTTTGCCGTCATGACCTTTGCTTATTATTTTACGCTCATCTGGTGTGCATCAAAGGTTCATGCGGGAATAATGACTGTGGGTACTCTCACAGCGGTTCTGCAGCTTGTGGGAGTCATGCAGGAGCCTTTCCGCAGGTTTTCTTCAGTTATCACTGGATATTATTCCATGACTGCTTCAGCAGAACGTCTTATGGAGCTGGAATCACTCCCGGTCGATGATTTTGCCGACGAGCCGGATGCCGCCGGCAGATTTGAAAAAATTGTTTGTGAAGGTATGAGCTTTTCCTATGACGGCGAGCCTGTTATTGACAATATTAACTTATCTTTGACAGCAGCTAATATAATTGCTGTGACCGGAGCCTCCGGAGTGGGCAAAAGCACATTTATGAAGCTTGTTATGGGTGTGCTTAAGCCTTCTGAGGGAAGCATATGTGCAGAGTTTGCCGGAGGTAAACGCATATCTCCTCCGCCGAGAAATCTTTTTGCATATGTTCCTCAGGGCAATATGATACTGGCAGGTACATTGCTTGACAATATTACTTTTTTTGACCCTGAGCCGGACATTTACCGTGTCGAGTTGGCGGCAAAATCAGCATGTCTTGAGGAATGTATAGCCTCTTTGCCGGATGGTATCAACTCTGTCCTGGGCGAGGGCGGAGCAGGACTTTCCGAAGGACAGATACAGCGTGTGGCAATTGCCAGGGCACTGTATTCCGACAGGGAGGTTCTCCTGCTTGATGAGGCTACATCGTCTCTCGATGAGACTACGGAAGCAGCAATTCTTGACAATATAAAATCCCTGAAAAACAAGACCTGTCTGATTATTACTCACAGACCGTGTGCCCGTGAAACTGCAGATTTTGAGCTTGTTTTTGACGGTAAAAATGTATATATTAACCAAAATGCACAATGAAAATATGTCAAATTATATATTTTTAACAAAAGATATAAATTTTGTAAAAACAAGAAAAAATTTATTGAAAACACCTTGACATTATATGTTTTTTTTGATAAAATCACATTAAGATTAATGATAGGAGATGTATGTCTTATGAAAAATAATTTAGTAAAGGCAGTTGCATCATTAGCTACTGCAACAACATTATTGTTCTCAACGGCAACATGTTTCGCAGCTACAGCAAATACCGTTACAACTTATGGTACAGATGGTATCAATGTTACTTCTACAGTTTCAGAAATTAAAGAGGGGGTAATGGTTACATACCTTGCAGGTTCTGATAACGGAGAGATTGCTTCCAAGGATGATATCCAGTATATCACACAGTGGACATCTGCAGGTGAATCAGAGGTTAAAACAATTTCTTACAATCTAAAAACAATTCCCAATACCAATCCTCTTGCAACAGTTAAGTATGGTTCAGACAACAGTGATGTAGCTACAGCTCTTAATACAGATGCTAACAAGACAGTTCAGGTAGCTGGTATTTCAGCTACATACAAAGAAGATGAGGTATCTCTCTTTGTTGATGAAAAGGTAGGTAGCGGTGATGCTGCTACAGCTATTATTAAAGTTTTTGATGGTTACGAAGTAGTTAGCATTACAGTTAACGGCAATCCGATAGACAAGGAATCCATAACATTTGAAATCCCTTACAATGGCGATAACACATCTGTTGTTATTGAAACTCAGAAGACCATAAGCGCTCCTACAGTTGCTACTGCTGTTATCACAGATCTTGTAACTGTTACTGACAGCAAGGGTGCGGTTGTACCCAGCATTGGTGCTGTAGGTCAGATTACAGGTGATACTCCTGTTGAGTTTGGTATCTATGTTGAGAAGGGTGGCGTTCCCTTTGCATTCGGAGATGTAACAGATGGTTATTTTGCAGCTCTTCCTGCACTTGATGGTACTGATTCAAGTTACTATGCAGTAAATATTGCTGACGGAGCTCTTACCGGTGATTATTCAATCTGCACATATGCAAAATTTGCTGATGGCAGAGAGATTAAGGGTACAGCAGGTAATGCAACTGCGAAGTAATTAAGTTGAGATAATAGCGGAGGTAATGAACATGAAAAAATATACAAAGCCTGTTGCTCAGGTTGTTGAACTTTCAGTTAAGGAATCAATCAGTGCGCTCACAACTAAGCAGTCAACTATTTTTGGTTTCAATGGCAAGTCTGTAACTCTTACAACATATGCAAGTGCAGAAAGCTCTGTTACTATTGCTGAGAAGAACACAGTTGGTTGATATAAAAGTATTAAATAAGATTTATCAGACGGAGCATTCTTTGGAATGCTCCGTTGTTGTATACATAGGAGAGATATTGTGGTGATGCATATAAAAATGATTGTTAAAAAAGTCACTTTGGAGATATAAAAAATGCTCATAATGTTTTATGCTTTCTAACATTTAACATTATGAGCTCTTTTTAATTTTGCCTTTTTGGTTGCTATTCTCTTTCGGCTATTTATAGTTAGTTATCTTTGCCTTATATTATAATGATTTTTTTAAGGCTTCTTCAAGTGTAGGTAAAACAGCTTCTGCCATTCTCATGAATCCCAGGTCATTGGGATGGCATCTGTCCATGGTGCAGCAGTCCCAGTCTGTGTCACCCCATAGCTTTTCGCCGTCTATAAACCACACCTTTTTGTCTCCCTTTGCTATGGCATTTGTATAGGTTTTATATATAATTTCTCTTCTTTTTGCGCCATATTCCGGACTGAATTTAAAATCCGGTTTTGTTATGAATACAACCGGCAGTTCGGGATTTGCTTTTCTGATAATCTCGAAGAATTTTTCGTGGGTTTCTTCAAGTTGCTCAGGTGTGGGGGCATTGTGGTCGTAGTCCATTACAAACACAGACATATCAAGACTCGCTATGTATTCTGCCATGACAGGCTCGCCCTTGGCATTGCCTGAAAAACCCAGGTTTATGTAGTCGCAGTGCAGCTTTCTGCATACTATAGAGGTGTAGCATAAGCCGGGACGGGAAGCGCAGCCTCCCTGGGTTATGGATGAGCCGTAAAACACAACGGGCTTTTTGCAGTCTATATCGGTGTTTTCTTCGATGATTGCATCCAGCTGCAGACCTACGTGTATATCCTCCACATCATTGTATAGAGGAAAATTTATTGTTATATTCCTCATTTTCCGGTCTTCAAACTGACATATACCTGTGTATTCAGTCATCTGAGCATTTTCAGGACGGATGCAGGTATGAAATATACCGTCTGCATATACATCAAATGATGACTGACCTGTGAGCGGAATATGTGGGAAGGGAGTAATGCCGGACAGCTTGCAGGAAAGTATAATATATTCCGAGTCTGTAGCAAAGCATATCCTGCCTCCGGATGTATGGTAGTTGAGTCCGTATACGCCTTCGCTTATTTTTTTTGCAATTTTCTCAGGCATCCTGCGAAATCCGTTGTCAAGTATAAGCCCGTGGACATACTGCATATTTTTCTTCACATCAAAAAATACTGCGTCATTTTTTTCAATATATGTTTGTTGTCTGAAATTTTTATCGATATCTAAAATTGATTTCATAATGGTTCCTCTCGTACATTAATAATCTGAATCTGTATTAAACAGCGCAATCCCGGCATATTTCGGCTAAAGGCTTCTCCTTAAGTAAACACTGATTAAATCGTTTTTTTTTGAAAGTTGAATCCTCCCACCACCTTCGGTGGTTTCCAGGCTCTCTTGTGTAAAGGGAGCTGTCAGCGTAGCTGACTGAGGGATTGTATAATTTCAATTAATCAGTATTTACAATAGAGTTTTAAATTTATTTTTTCCATGTGTATGGTGAGAATATTATCAGCAGGGGAAATATCTCCAGTCTGCCTACCAACATATCAAAGGTCAGTATGATTTTTGATAAAAAGCTGTATTCCGAGAAATTGCCTGTGGGACCAACCTTTCCAAGACCGGGTCCTATATTATTTATTGCAGCTGCTACTGCTGTGAAATTTGTTGTAAAGTCAAAATTGTCTATGCTTATTAAAAACAGTGACAGAGTAAATATGCTTACATATGCCATGATAAAGACATTTATGGCTCTCATAGTTTCGTGCTCAACAACTCTGCCGTTCATGGTAATTTTCAGGGTGTTTTTGGGATGAGCACAAATTCTTATTTCCTTTACAATTGATTTGAGCAATACAATTACTCTGGATACCTTTATGCCGCCGCCCGTGCTTCCGGCACATGCTCCTATAAACATGAGTATTACCAGAATTGTCTTGGAAAATTCCGGCCACTTATCAAAATCTGTGGTTGAAAAGCCTGTGGTTGTAATGACAGAGCCTACCTGAAAAGCTGCGTGTCTTACGGTAGTTGCAACTGAATCATACATTCCGTTGCAATTGATTGATATAAGTATTATTGAGGCGGTAATTATGCCGATATAGCCCTTGAATTCATCACTTTTAAGAATAAGCTTTGGCTTTTTCATGAGCAGCAGATGGTACATGGAAAAATCCACACCGAAAATTATCATAAATATTGTGATAACATTCTGCAGATATGGAGAATAATCTGCAACACTGGAGTTTTTAATACCGAAGCCGCCTGTTCCGGCTGTGCCGAAAGCGTGAGTAAGTGCGTCAAACCAGCTCATGCCGCCTGCAAGAAGCAGAACAATCTGTATCAAGGTCAGGGCAATGTATATCAGATAAAGAATTTTCGCAGTGGTTTTGATTTTTGGTACCAGCTTTCCTACTGTAGGCCCCGGGCTCTCTGCGCGTATGAGATACATATTGTTGCTTCCCGAAAGAGGCAGCAATGCTACTAAGAAGACCAGAACACCCATTCCACCTATCCAGTGGGTAAGGCTTCGCCAGAATATCATGCTTTTTGGCAGAGCTTCCACATCGGTAAGTATGGAGGCACCGGTGGTGCTAAAGCCCGAGACCGTTTCAAAAATTGCGTCAACATAGTGTGGGATACTCCCTGATACGGTAAAGGGCAGTGCACCGAAAAGGCTGAGGAGAATCCAGCTAAGACCTACTGTTACAAAGCCTTCTCTGGCATACATAGAATGTTTCTTAGGGCGCTTTATACTTAGTGCAACACCGGCTCCTATGCATATTATAATGCATATTATAAATGTGGATATGCAGTTGTATTCCTTGTATATAAAGGCACACAGCAGGGGCAGAAGCATGGTTATTCCTTCAATTCTCAGTACCCAGCCCAGTATATGTCTGATGATTTTGTAATTCATAATTTTACTCCATAATATCGTCTATATCTTTAAAGCCTGATTTAAGTGTTACAACAATAACCGTATCTCCGGGAAGAATGGTATCTCTTCCTCGGGGAATCATTACCTTTCCGTTTCTGGTGATGCAGGCAATGAGCAGATTTTTCTTGAGCTTCAGGTGGTCTATGCGAATATTGGCAACAGGAGAGTCCTCCTTGATACGGAATTCCAGCGCCTCTGCCTTGCCGTCAAGGATAAGGTGCAGTGTCTCGATGTTGCTGCCGAGTGAATTTTTCTTTGCACGCATAAATCTGATAATGTAGTCTGCACTGATATTTTTTGGATAGATAACAGTATCTAAATTGAGATTTTCTATAACCTCGTCATAGGCTATTCTGTTGATTTTGGTTATAATTCTGCCGTTTGTTACAGTCTTTGCATACAGTGACAGGAGTACGTTTTCTTCGTCGATATTTGTCAGCGAAACAAAGGACTCTGCGTATTCAAGCCCTTCCTCGAGAAGCAGTCTTTTGTCGGTGCCGTCGCCGTTTATTACAGTTACCTTGGGCAAAAGCTGACAGAGCCTTTCGCAGCGTTCTTCATTTTGCTCTATTATCTTTACGCTGATTCCGTGCTGAGTCAGCATACCTGCAAGATAGTAGGCGATATCTCCGCCGCCTACAATTATGGTATTCTTTACCCTGTCTGTCTTTACCTTGATTTTTTTGAAGAAATGAGCTGCTCCCTGAATGGAGGCAATAATGCTGATATAGTCGCCGCTACGGAGTACAAAATCACCGCGGGGGATGAAAGCCTCGCTGTCTCTTTCAACACCGCATACCAGTATGTCACAATCCAGCTTTGCCACAATATCCTGAACCATCAGATTATCAAGGACGGAATTTTTGTCTATCTGAAATTTGAGTATTTCCACTCTTCCTTTTGCAAAGGTATCAATCTGTATTGCTGAGGGAAAGCGTAGCAGACGGGCAATTTCACTGGCAGCCGCCAGCTCGGGATTCAGTACCATTGCAAGGGACAGGTCGTCCTTGAACATCAAAAACGACTTGCTGTATTCCGGCTTCCTTACCCTGGGGATGCACTTGCAGCTGCCAAGCTTTTTTGCCATAAGACATGCCAGCAGGTTAAGCTCGTCGGAGCCGGTTACGGCAATGAGCATATCTGTCTTGTCTATACCTGCATCCATAAGGGTTTCGGTGCTGAGGGCATTTCCCACAACTCCCATAATGTCAAAATCGTTTATTGCATTTTCTATAGCGCTGTATCTCTGGTCTACAACTGTTATGTTATGACCTTCTTCACGGCTGAAGCGTTCAACAAGCTTCATGCCAACCTTACCACAGCCTAAAATAATAATATTCATATCAAAATTCCTCTGTTATAATTATATTGGATTTGAGAAAATTATATCAAATAGCAATATTAAAGTCAATATATAAATAGTTAATAAACCTGTTTGACTATTGATGATTTTTGTAATATAATGACAATATAAGTAAAGGTGGGTGAATGTATGAAGCAAAGACTCAGGACAAAGCTCAATTATACGCAGATAGTAGCATACAGCTTTTTGGGAATAATTATTCTCGGTACAATACTTTTGTCGATGCCCTTTGCGGTAAATAAGGGCGTTGATGTAAGCCTTCTTGACACTTTGTTTACTTCAGCTTCTGCGGCAAGTGTTACCTGTATGACTGTTGCAGACAGCCTTTCCACCTGGTCTGTGTTTGGTCAGATAGTTATCCTTGTGCTTATACAGGTGGGCAGTCTCGGGATAATGACTCTTATTACCGGGCTTTTTACATTTAGAAAACGCAAAATCAGTCTGCGTGAGCGCAATCTCCTGATGCAGTCGGCAGGTACCATGCGCTTAAACGGAGTTGTCAGTCTTATACGGAGGATTGTTACAGGCACATTTGCTTTTGAGGCTGTGGGAGCTGTTGTTATAGCCGCGGCGCTTTATCCGCAGTTTGATTTGTGGCACAGCCTGTATTACGGTATGTTTTATTCTGTATCGGCTTTTTGCAATGCCGGATTTGACTTGACCGGTTGCTTCGGCAGCTTTGGAGGTGTACTGTCAGAAGCGGACATCGCTGTAATAAACATTACCGTGACTTTTCTTATTATCACGGGAGGTCTGGGATATATAGTATGGGAGGATATAAGCAAAAATAAATTTGCTTTTGAAAAATACTCCCTTCATTCAAAAATCCTTATTTCCTTCAATGCCCTTCTGATAGCCGGCGGAGGTGTTTTGTTTTTCATTTTTGAATACAGTCATACCCTGTCGGATTTTACTTTGGAAGAAAAAATATATGCTTCGTTTTTTCAGTCGGTGAGTCTTCGTACTGCAGGGTTTAATTTTCTTGATTTATCAAGACTTTCGTCAAATGGAAAGCTGCTGTCGATTTTGCTGATGTTTATAGGCGGCGGTTCCGGTTCGACAGCCGGCGGTATAAAGGTTACCACCTTTGCAGTGCTGGTGCTGAGTATGCTTGGCGGAATCAGATGCAGGGACAAGGTATCTGTATTTCGCAGGAGTCTTTCGGATGATGCTGTGAGGCAGGCGGAGGTTGTACTTCTTGTATACGGATTTATGGTTATAGTTTCGTTTTTCATCATGGGATGTGTCGAAAGCTTTTCGGCAGGACAGCTGCTTTTTGAAGCGGTTTCCGCTGTCAGCACCACCGGTATGACACTGGGCATTACCCGCGGGCTATCCGCTTTATCAAAAATTGTGATTATGATTCTTATGTTCGGCGGAAAAATAGGCGGTCTGGCATTTATGGTGCTTTTTATGGAAAAACGTATTGCTGTCGGGCTGAACCGCCCATCTGAGAAAATAATAATAGGATAAGGAGAGAGGTTATGAAATCATTTCTTGTAATAGGTCTCGGAAGATTCGGTCGTCATCTTGCAAAAAAGCTTATGGAATTCGGCAATGATGTGATGGTTGTTGACAAAAGCGAGGATGTTATCGAAGGCATGGCAAGCGAATTTACTGATTCCTATATAGGCGATTGCTGCAATGAGGGAGTCCTAAGAGCATTGGGCGTGCAGCATTATGATGTGTGCTTTGTTACTGTAGATCAGGATTTTCAGGCTTCTTTAGAGATAACCTCCATGCTCAAGGAGCTTGGCGCCAGGCACGTTGTTTCCAATGCAAACCGCGACCGTCAGGCGGCTTTTCTGAAAAAAATCGGAGCTGACGACGTTATATATCCCGAAAGGGAGATTGCAGAAAAAACAGCGGTAAAATACAATGCCAACAATGTTTTTGACTACATCGAGCTGACAGAGGAATATTCCCTTTATGAGCTGCCCATACATAAGGCATGGGAGGGAAAGACAATCGGTAATGTTGATGTAAGAAATCAGTACCGCGTAAATATAATAGCAATAATTCAGGACGAAAAGCTTGACCCCGTGCCTAAGTCATCTTATGTGTTCCGTGAGGATGACCATATAGTTGTTATCGGCACTGACGAGGATATCAAGCGTTTTACTGAGGAGGACTGAATTTATCCGGCTTTTTGCAAAAAATAACACCTGACATGTCATAAAGATGACCTCAGGTGTTGATTTTTTACTATTTTTGTTTTGAAAAATATCTTTTCATATATATCAGCAAAGCTACTCCGACAATTGGGAACAGTGCTGTTATAAGCATTCCGGCTTTCATTCCGATTTGCTCTGCAGACATGGAAACTGCAGTGCCCAGCTCCGCCGCCCATTTGCTTGCCGCAACCTTGTCTACAACAATTCCCATAAGCTGCGGTGCCATCGAGCCGCCGAAATCTCCGCCGGCTGCCATAAGGGCATAAGCGGTTACACCGGGACCGGGAAATTTTTCTTCCATTAAAATCAGTGTGCCGGGCCACAGCATAGAGGTGCACAGTCCTGTGAGTATACATGCAAGCATAGATACAACCGGGCTTGGAGACAAGCCTGCCGCCAGATAGCAAACAGCGGCGCCTGCCATGCCCAGAAGCAGTGTGGAAGAAATATTCTTGCCGCATTTTGCATACATGGTTCTGCCTATGCCCAGAAGTATTGCAAAGGATGCCATACCGAGCACGTCACCCACAGCTTTGGGGATATGGAGAGCGTTTTCCATATATCCGGAAATCCAGTTTGTCATTACATTCTCGGAAGCACTGCCAAGGAAAATGCACATTACACAAAGGATTATTCCGAAATCACTCTTTTTTGCAGCGGTTTTTGATGTGCTGTCGGATGATATGTTCATCTCCGGAAGAGGAGAGGTACAGTACAGTATAAATGATACAACAGGAAGCAGTGCCCAGAATATAGTAAGGTACATCCAGTTTGCGGTACCGAATATTTTCAGAAAAACGGTGCTTATCACTACAACGGTGAGGACTCCGTATGCATACAGAGAGTGAAGCATACTCATATCACGCTCAGGGTTGTCTGATGGTATGGCGGCAACCAGAGGGCTCAGCAACACCTCACACAATCCGGCAGCTACAGAGAATATCACCGTGCCTGCTGCCAGTCCTGCATATGCATGCTCCGGAGCTATCATTGGGGTTACGGCATATATAAGCAGACCCAGTGATGTGAGCAGCGGCATGGTTTTTATGGTCTTATGTATGTTAAAGTGCTGAGAGAAAAATGTGAATATCAGGTCAACTATCATCTGTGTGCAGAAGTTAATCAGCACCAGTGTTCCGAGCAGGGTGTATGAAATGCCGTAGGTTTCCCTGAAGGTTACAAAAAGCAGTGGCGGCAGACTAAAAATAGATGACATTGCCAGATATGTATAGTAACAGGCGTATTTTGTTTTTTTGAAATTTTTGTTGAGATTGGACATTGTTTTATCCTCCAGAATTTATTGTCGATTAATTATAACGTAACTTTCAAGCAAAGTCAATCTAAAATTATAACTCTGTGTGCGGATGTCCGTTTGTTTTGGTTTCTGTGATTTTTCTGTGGTTTTTGTTTATTTTTGTTATTTTTTTCTGTGAACCTATTGACTTTGGTATATAAATATAGTATACTTATTCTGATGAAATTTTTATGTATATTAATCAGTATACAGACTTTTTTATAAAGGGGTTTTACATATGAAACAGTTTTTTACTGCAGATATCCCGGTGTCAGGTCGTATTGAACTATTGAAGGATAATATTTTTAAGAATATGCCTCAGATTGAGACCGACCGTGCAAGACTTCTTACCGAGTCTTACAAGGCTACCGAGGATATGCCCATCAATATGCGCAGAGCAAAGGCTTTTGGCCATATTTTGCGCAACATTCCTGTTACAATCAGAGATCATGAGCTTATCGTAGGCAGCAGCACGGTTGCTCCCAGAAGCTGTCAGGTTTTCCCCGAATATTCTTTTTCTTGGCTTGAGGATGAGTTTGAGACGGTTGCCACAAGAAGTGCAGACCCGTTTTATATTTCTGATGAAAATAAAGCTGCTCTTCGTGAAATATATAAATACTGGTACGGCAAGACCACCAGCGACCTTGCGTCTGCATATATGTCCGATGAGGCAAAGCTTGCTATTGAGCACAATATATTTACTCCCGGTAACTACTATTATAACGGTATCGGACATGTAACTGTAAATTACGGTCTTGTGCTCAAAATCGGTTTCAAAGGTATTGCCGACAGAGCACGTCTGCAGCTTAAGGAAATTTGTCTCGGTGAGGCACATGCGGTTACCAAGCGTGCTTTCCTGCAGGGTGTTATCGAAAGTATGGAGGCGGCAATTGATTTTGCCAAGAGATATTCTGCTAAGGCTGCCGAGCTGGCAAAGTCCTGCAGTGACCCAAAGCGTAAGAGTGAGCTTGAGAAAATTTCTGAAATATGCTCAAGAGTTCCGGAAAATGGCGCAACAGGCTTTTACGAGGCTTGCCAGTCATTCTGGTTTGTACAGCTGCTTCTGCAGACTGAGTCCAGCGGTCACTCTATTTCTCCCGGACGCTTTGACCAGTATATGTATCCTTATTTTAAGGCAGACCTTGATAAGGGTGCTATTACTAGGGAGTTTGCCCAGGAGCTTATTGACTGTATCTGGATTAAGCTCAACGACCTCAATAAGGTGCGTGATGCTGCTTCTGCAGAGGGCTTTGCGGGATATTCGATGTTCCAGAACCTTATCTGCGGCGGTCAGGATAGCTCAGGTATAGATGCTACTAACGATTTGTCGTTTATGTGTATAAATGCATCCATGCACACCATGCTTCCCCAGCCCTCGCTTTCCGTGAGAGTATGGAACGGCTCTCCCCATGAGCTGCTTATGAAGTGTGCTGAGCTCACCAGAACAGGCATCGGCCTCCCTGCTTACTATAACGACGAGGTTATTATTCCTGCTCTTATCAACAGGGGTCTCACCATGGAGGATGCAAGGGATTACAATATCATAGGCTGTGTTGAGCCGCAGAAATCCGGCAAGACCGACGGCTGGCACGATGCGGCATTCTTTAATATGTGCCGTCCGCTGGAGCTTGTTTTCGGAGGCGGATATGACAACGGAGTGCTGGTGGGAGTTGAAACCGGCGATGTGTCGAAAATGACAACCTTTGATGAATTTTACAATGCTTACAAAAAGCAGATGGAATATATGATTGCGCTGATGGTAAATGCCGACAATGCCATAGACATGGCTCATGCAGAGCGTTGCCCGCTTCCCTTCCAGTCCAGCATGGTGGATGACTGTATCAAGCGCGGCAAGAGCCTTCAGGAGGGCGGAGCTGTTTATAACTTCACAGGTCCTCAGGGCTTTGGTATTGCCAATATGGCAGATGCACTCTATGCTATCAAAAAGCTTGTGTTTGAAGAAGAAAAATTTACTCTCGCTGAGCTTAAAGAAGCTCTGGAACACAACTTCGGCAAAGACGGCGGAGCTAATGATACCGAGCGTGCAAAGAATATCACCCTTGGTGTAGTAAAGGCTATGGCTGAAAAGGGAATCAATGTTTCCGAAGCGGATATCGCTTCTATATTCAGTCAGGTGAGCGGTGTTCAGACCGGCGGCAACACTGCAAGATATCAGCAGATTAAAGAGCTTATTGACGAGGCTCCAAAGTACGGCAACGACATTGAGGAGGTTGACCTCTTTGCAAGGGATGTTGCCTATACATATACAAAGCCTGTTGAAAAATATAAAAACCCCAGAGGCGGCCAGTATCAGGCGGGACTTTATCCTGTATCTGCAAACGTGCCTCTTGGTGCACAGACCGGTGCAACACCGGACGGACGATATGCATTCACTCCCGTTGCCGACGGTGTATCTCCCTCGGCAGGTAAGGATGTAAACGGTCCTACAGCCAGTGCAAACTCTGTTGCAAAGCTTGACCACTATATTGCTTCAAACGGAACACTGTTCAACATGAAGTTCCATCCCTCTGCACTGCAGGGCACTACAGGTCTTGAAAGCTTTGTGGCACTGGTAAGATCCTACTTTGACCAGAAGGGCTCACACGTTCAGTTTAACGTAGTAAGCCGTGAAACTCTTATTGACGCTCAGAAGCACCCTGAGAATTACAAGGGTCTGTGCGTTCGCGTTGCCGGCTACAGTGCGCTGTTTGTAACCCTTTCAAAATCTTTGCAGGATGATATCATCAGCAGAACAGAGCAGCTTGGCTTCTGATTTTGCAAATATGGAGTTAATTATGAACAATACAAATCACGGTTATTTGAATACAAAAGGCCGCATATTTGATATCCAGCGTTTTTCCGTTCACGATGGTCCGGGCATAAGAACCATAGTTTTTTTAAAGGGCTGTGTTCTCCGCTGTCGATGGTGTTGTAATCCGGAGTCGCAGAGCTATGATATAGAGCAGATGGAAATTGGCGGAAAGCTGAAAACCATTGGCAGGGATGTTACCGTTGCCGAGGTTATGGAAGAGGTAAAGAAGGATCGTAACTATTACCGCCGCTCGGGCGGAGGTATGACTCTTTCCGGCGGTGAGAGCCTGGTGCAGGCTGATTTTGCGGCGGCACTTCTCCGTGCGGCAAAGGAAGCCGGTATAAATACCGCTCTGGAATCCACAGGATGTGCGGAATACAGCAGGATAGAAAAGCTTCTGCCTTATCTTGATACATATCTTATGGATATCAAGCATATAAACGGTGCAAAGCACAAGGAATTTACCGGCGCAGACAACAGACTTATCCTTGAAAATGCAATGAAAATTGCAAGAGATGCAAAGCAGCTTGTTGTGAGAGTACCGGTAATACCTACATTCAATGACACCGAGGAGGAAATCCTTGATATAGCAAAATTTGCCTCTGCACTGCCCAATGTAACCAGAATTCATCTTTTGCCTTATCACAGATTGGGTGCCGACAAGTACAAGGGTCTCGGCAGACCCTATACCATGGGCGATGTGGAGCTTATACCAAACGAAAAAATGGAAAAATTAAAAAAAGTAGCAGAGTCTACGGGACTTCTGTGTATGATAGGGGGTTGAGTAAATGGATTTTGGCAGAAATACAGAGCTGGAAGAAAAGCTTCGTATAATTCAGGAGCTGGTTCCGGGAAAACAGATAACTCTTGCCCATATAATTGCCAATCCGGGAAAAATTCTTTATAAAAAGCTGGGTCTTGACCCGGCGGTGGATTATTCCAAATCCGCCATAGGCATTGTAACTATGTCACCCAGCGAGACCGCAATAATTGCCGCGGATATTGCCATGAAGGCTTCTGGCTGTGAAATTGGCTTTGTGGACAGATTCAGCGGTACACTTATAGTGACAGGTACTGTATCCGAGGTGGAGGCTGCTATGAAGGCTGTGACAGAATATGCCGAGCAGACCCTGAGCTTCACTGTCTGCCCGATAACAAAGACATGAAAAAGATGATTCTTGTGGGCAGGAGCGAAAGCGGCAAAACCACTCTTACCCAGGCACTTAAGGGCAATAAAATACAGTATCACAAAACCCAGTATATAAATTATCACGATATAATCATAGACACCCCCGGTGAATATGCAGAAAATAAAGAGCTTGCAAGAGCGCTTGCACTGTATTCCTACGAGGCGGATGTGGTTGGCTTGCTGCTCAGCAGCACCGAGCCTTATTCGCTTTACGGTCCCTGCATCACTGCTCAGGCTAACCGTGAGGTAATAGGTATAGTCACTCAGATTGACCGCCCGGATGCAAGACCCGACAGAGCGAGAGCCTGGCTGGAGCTTGCGGGATGCGAAAAGATATTTTTTGTTTCGTCAAAAACTGGGGAGGGTATTCCTGAGCTTCTTGAGTTTTTGTCTGATTGATAAAATCAAAAGAAAAACAAACAAAAACAAAGAAATTCAAAGAAAAATCTGTTGACTTATGATGTATTATGTGATATTATATATAATGTAGTAAGTTGTTAATAACAGGGCGGCACAAGAGCGACACGCTTGTGTTGCTTGAGTTGTCCCTCACGAATAAAAAAGGAGATATGCAAAATGGTAAATGAGTTTGAAATCAAAAAACAAATTTGCGAAATCGGCAAAAGAATTTACAACAGAGGCATGGTTGCTGCAAACGACGGTAACATTTCTGTTAAAATCAGCGACAACGAATACCTCTGCACACCCACAGGTGTAAGCAAGGGCTTTATGACACCCGAATACATCTGTAAGATTGACGGTCAGGGCAATGTGCTCCAGGCAAACGGCAATTTCAGACCTTCCTCTGAAATCAAGATGCACCTGAGAGTATATCAGCAGAGACCTGATGTAAAGGCTGTTGTACATGCTCACCCCATCTATGCAACAAGCTTTGCAATCGCAGGTATCCCACTTACTCAGCCTATCATGCCTGAGGCAGTTATCGCTCTCGGTTGTGTACCCATCGCTGAGTACGGCACACCTTCTACAGAAGAAATCCCCGATGCAGTAGAAAAGTATCTGCCTTACTTTGATGCAGTTCTTCTTGCAAACCACGGTGCTCTTTCATATTCAGATTCACTTCTGGCAGCATACCACAAGATGGAATCAGTAGAGTTCTATGCTGAGCTTCTCTATCACTCAAGAGCTCTGGGCGGTCCTAAGGAGTTCTCCGAAGACCAGGTTAAGAGACTTTACGAAATCAGACGTCAGTTCGGCATGACAGGCAAGCATCCTGCAAACCTCTGCCCCAATGCTAAGGACGGCAAGGTTAACTGCCATAGTTGCGGTGTTCCCAGCTGCGGACAGTCAGGCGCTTCAAATCCTCTCAATAACACTTCTGATGCCGATCTCATTGCAGAGATTGCAAAAAAGGTTATTGAAGCGATGAATAAATAATTATGGATAATCAGGAGATTAACCGTATAGTATCACAGGTAGTTTCACAGATGAGCTCCGGCTGTGGTAAATGCGGCACAGATTCATGTGACTGTGTTAAATCCATTACCCTTGCTCAGGCAAAGCGCCTTATAAGTAGGGTAGAGGCAAAGGCTGAGGAAATCGGAGTCAATGCTGTGGTAGCCGTGTCAAATACGGCTGCAAGACCGGTGGCAATAGAATGTATGGACGATTCCTTCATTGCCAGCTACGATGTGGCACTTAACAAGGCTTTTACCGTTGTGGCACTGAAGATGTCTACGATTAAGCTTAAATCAATGACAAATCCCGGAGATTCACTCTACGGTATTCAGTTTACCAACAACGGTCAGATAGTTATCTTCGGCGGAGGCGATCCGTTGGTGTATAACGGCAAAATAATAGGAGGACTTGGCGTAAGCGGCGGCACCGAGGAGCAGGATACACTGCTCTCAGCCTACGGAGCGTCGGTTCTTGAAGAAATTATGAAAGGAGAATAACATTGAACAACGTAGATATAGAAGCAATTGTAAAGCAGGTTATTGCCGGTATGCAGGGCGCACCAAGTGCAGCTCCCGCTGCTGCTTCAAAGGCAGATGCAGGCATACCCGCTACAGCACGTGTTGCTATGCTTACAGAGCTCGGCAAGTTTGAACTCAAGGAATATCCTATGCCTGTAGTCGGCGATGACGATATTCTCGTTAAGGTTGAAGGCTGCGGAGTTTGCGGTACAGACGCACACGAATTTAAGAGAGATCCATTCGGTCTTATCCCGGTTGCACTCGGACATGAGGGTACAGGTGAGATTGTAAAGATGGGTAAAAATGTTAAGAAAGACAGCGCCGGTAAGGACCTTAAGATTGGCGACAAGGTTGTTACATGTATGATATTCAAGGACAATCCCGATATCACCATGTTTGACCTTAACAAGCAGAATGTAGGAGGAGCAGATGTATACGGTCTTCTTCCTGACGATGATATCCACCTTAACGGATGGTTTGCTGACTACATATTGGTAAGAGGCGGCTCAACAGTGTTTAATGTAAGCGACCTTGATCTGGATTCCCGTATCCTTATCGAGCCCTGCGCAGTACTTATCCACGCAGTTGAAAGAGCCAAGACCACAGGCATACTCAGATTCAATTCAAGAGTTGCAGTTCAGGGCTGTGGACCTATCGGTCTTATCTGTATAGCAATTCTCAGAACAATGGGTATTGAAAACATAGTTGCAGTTGACGGCGAGCAGGCTCGTCTGGACTTTGCTCTCCAGCTTGGTGCTACCGCAACAGTTAACTTTAAGAACTACAAGGGTGTTGAGGCACTCTCTGATGCAGTTAAGGCTGCATTCGGTGGTTACTATGCAGATTTTGCATTCCAGTGCACAGGTTCACCTGTTGCTCATGCAAACATCTATAAGTTTATAAGAAACGGCGGCGGACTCTGCGAGCTCGGCTTCTTCATAAACGGCGGTGACGCTACAATCAACCCCCACTTTGACATCTGCTCAAAGGAAATCACAACAGTAGGCTCATGGGTATATACCCTCAGAGACTACGCAACAACCTTTGATTTCCTCAAGAGAGCAAAGGGCATAGGACTTCCCATTGAGAAGCTCATTACTCATAAATTCGCTCTTGAAGATATCAACAATGCTCTTGAAACCAACCTTAAGATGGAAGGTCTCAAGATTGCAATAATCAATAAATAATTTTAAAAAACCAAAAATAATAAAATAATATATTAATTTTTTAGGAGGAAATAAAAATGGCACAGGAAGCATTAGGTATGATCGAAACAAGAGGTTTGGTAGCTGCAATTGAAGCTGCTGATGCGATGGTAAAATCTGCAGAGGTTACACTCGTTGGCACAGAAAAGATCGGTAGCGGTCTCGTAAGTGTTATGGTTAGAGGTGACGTTGGAGCTGTTAAGGCTGCAACAGAGGCTGGTTCTTCAGCTGCTTCTAAGCTTGGCGAGCTTATCGCTGTACACGTAATCCCCAGACCCCACTCTGATGTTGAAAAGATTCTCCCTACACTCGACTAATTATAGAGTATAAGGATAATTCACCGGAACAGGAGTGACGGTTATGGCTGAAAAGAAAACATCAAAAACAGGAGCAAAGAAAGCTCCTGCAAAAAAGAAAACCGCTCCCGCAGCTGAGCCTGCAGCAGTGCAGACTGAAAGCGTGAGCGTAAAACCTATCAAGGAGGAAAAGAAAATGGCACAGGAAGCACTTGGTATGATTGAAACAAGAGGCCTGGTAGCTGCTATTGAAGCTGCCGATGCAATGCTTAAGGCTGCAAACGTTGAGCTGGTTGGAACAGAGAAAATCGGTTCCGGTCTTGTAAGCGTTATGGTAAGAGGCGATGTTGGTGCTGTTAAATCTGCTGTTGAAGCAGGCGGTGCATCAGCTGAAAAGCTGGGCGAGATTATTGCAATCCACGTAATCCCCAGACCTCATTCAGATGTTGAGAAGATTCTTCCCTCACTTAAGTAATTGATGTCTTGTGTGCTTGATAAATATCGCTGCCGGATGTATTTGTCCGGCAGCGGTAAAAGCGCAAAAATGAGTGTGAAGAATCATTTTGAAAGGATGAAATCATTATGATCGTAGGTAAGGTTGTAGGATCATTGGTATCCACAAGAAAAACCGAAAGTCTTGTGGGAAGTAAATTTATGATAGTAGAGCCGCTGGACTCTATGTCATGTGCAAAATCCCGCCTGGTAGCTACAGATAATATAGGTGCAGGTATAGGAGAAATCGTTCTCGTAGCAATGGGAAGTGCCGCAAGAATAGGCTGCGGCAAGGAAAATGCTCCGATTGACGCGGCTATAGTAGGTATAGTCGATGACGGAGAAGAAATGGAGTAATAATATGGAATTATCGACTCTGATTCAGATTATGAAGGACGGAGGAATTGTCGGCGCCGGAGGTGCAGGCTTCCCGTCATATGCAAAACTTGATAAAAAAGCAGATACAATAATACTCAACTGCGCAGAGTGCGAGCCCTTATTCAATCTCCACAGACAGCTTCTTGCAAAATTTGCAAAAGAAATTCTTACAGCTCTGGAAGAAGTGAGAGAGGCTATTGAAGCAGAAAGAGTTATTATTGCTGTCAAGCCTACATATACAAATGCTGTTGAAGCAGTAGAATATTATTTACCCGAATTTAAGAATACAACTATATCCCTTCTGCCGGAGATATATCCCGCAGGAGACGAAATAGTAACTATATATGAAACAACCGGCAGAATTGTAAAGCCGGGCAAGCTCCCTATATCCGAGGGAGTCATCGTATTCAACGTTGAGACTATGCTTAACACATATTTTGCAGTTGCGCAGAATAAGGGTGTTACCCATAAGTACATCGTTGTGGCAGGTGAGGTTAAAAATCCTGTTATGGTAAAAGCACCCCTTGGTATGAAATACAAGGATGTTGTAGCTCTTGCCGGAGGTGAAACCATCAAAAATTACGCCTACATAGGCGGAGGTGTTATGACAGGCAACCTGGTATCGGGCAATGATGTCGTAACCAAAACAAGCAACGCAATTCTTGTTCTTCCCGACAACCACCCTGTGGTTCTCAAAAGAAAGACAAGGACTCAGATAAGCATTGCCAGAGCAATGAGTGCTTGCTGTCAGTGCCGCTCATGTACCGATTTGTGCTCGCGAAATCTCCTTGGCTATCCTATAGAGCCTCATAGATTTATGAGAGCAGTGTCAAAGGGTATGGACAGTGATACTGCGGCTGTGGTCAACTCAATGTATTGCTCACAGTGTGGAATATGCGAGCTGTATTCCTGCCCTCAGGATTTGTCACCGAGAACTCTTATCGGAGTGGCAAAGGCCGAGCTCCGCAAAAAGGGTATCAAAATGCCGGAGCCTGTATTTGAGGGAGTACATATAGACAGAGATTACAAGAAGGTTCCCATGCACAGACTTATTGGCAGGCTTGGTCTTGCAAAGTATAACATAGGTGCAGAGTTCCTTGAAGAGGAGCCCGCGCCTGAGGAAGTAAAAATAATGCTCAGTCAGCATATAGGTCCCCCATGCAGTCCCGCGGTTAAGACCGGCGACATTGTTAATGCAGGGGATGCGGTGGCAACACCGGGAGATAAGCTGGGAGCAGGCATTCACGCATCAATCGGCGGTCAGGTTACATCTGTGACCGACAGCTATGTGATTATAAAGAGATAGGAGTGATTGAAACTAATGTCTAAAGCAATAGCTATGGTAGAATATGCAACAGTTGCAACCGGTATTCAGGCGGCAGATACAATGGTAAAAACTGCCGAGGTAGAGTTATTGGAGGCAGAGGTTGTATGTCCCGGTAAATATATAGTGTTAATCAGCGGAGAGCTTAGTGCAGTAAGAGCCGCTGTTGATAACAGCAAGACTCAGCATCCCGGAAAGCTTATTGACAGCTTTGTACTGGGTAATCCCCATGAGTCAATTTTCCCTGCAATATACGGAACCACTGAGATAGAAAATCCCAGAGCTCTCGGTGTTGTGGAGACATACTCTGCAGCATCCATAATAGTTGCAGCAGATATTGCCGCAAAAACATCACTTGTAGACCTTATTGAGCTTCGTATAGCCAAGGGTATGTGCGGTAAATCATACATGCTTATGACAGGCGAGGTCGCTTCTGTTCAAGCGGCAGTGGACAAGGTTAAAGAGGATATAAAAGAAACCTCTATGTTCCTTGACAGCTCTGTTATAGCAAATCCCGACATGAAAATGTGGAAAACAATCCTTTGATGTGTAGGATTGTGTTAATAAAAAATATCCTTACTGTATAGAAATACAAGAAAATGAGGTGTAAATATGGACGAACAGTATATCAGCCAGTTGGTTGAAAAAGTTATCAAAGCTATAGACTCAGGCTCCGTAGGTGGTTCTGTCGGTGCACAGAAGGGTGTGTTCGACTCAATGACAGATGCGCTTGAGGCTGTACAGAATGCATACAAGCAGTACAGAAAATACACTGTGGCTCAGAGAGAGGAAATGATTTCAAATATCCGTAAGCTCACTCTCAAGGAAGCCGATATCATGGCAAAGCTCGGTGTTGAAGAGACTGGCATGGGCAGAGTTGAGGACAAAATCATCAAGCATCAGCTTGTTGCAAACAAGACTCCCGGTACAGAGGACCTTGAACCCAAGGCAATAACCGGTGATGACGGTCTCACTCTTATCGAAATGGCTCCATACGGAGTTATCGGAAGTATAACACCTTCCACCAACCCTTCAGAAACAGTTATCTGTAATTCAATAGGTATGATAGCGGGCGGAAATGCAGTAGTATTTAACCCTCATCCCAATGCATGCAAGGTTGCAAACTATGCTGTAGACCTTGTAAACCGTGCAATCCTTGAGGCAGGTGGACCCGAAAACCTTGTTGTTTCCGTTAAGCAGCCCACCATGGAAACCTCAAAGCAGATGATGGAATGTCCTGCAGTTAAAATGCTTGTTGCTACCGGCGGTCCCGGAGTTGTACGTACGCTTCTTTCCTCCGGCAAAAAGGCTATCGGCGCAGGCGCAGGTAATCCTCCTGTAATTGTTGACGATACTGCAAATATAGCAAAGGCTGCAAAGGATATTGTTGCAGGCGCAAGCTTTGACAACAACCTTCCATGTATTGCAGAAAAAGAGTGCTTTGCATTTAATTCTATTGCAGATGAGCTTATCGCTCAGATGACAAAGAATGGTGCATATCTTGTTTCAAAAGAACAGAGAGACCGTATCATGGATTTCTGCCTTATCAACAAAGACGGCAAATACGGCATTAACAAAAAATGGGTAGGTAAGGACGCACGCCTTTTCCTTAAGGAAATCGGCATTGATGCAGACCCCAGACTCATTATTTGTGAAGCAGACGAAATGCATCCCTTTGTACAGGTTGAAATGATGATGCCCGTACTTCCTATTGTAAGAGTTAATAATATCGATGAAGCAATCGAAATGGCTGTAAAGGCTGAGCATGGCTGCAGACATTCTGCACATATTCACTCGGTTAATGTAGAAAGACTCACAAGATTTGCCCGTGAGGTAGAAACTACAATTTTTGTTAAGAATGCTCCTTCCTATGCAGGTATCGGCGCAGGTGGCGAAGGTCACACAACCTTTACCATTGCAGGACCCACAGGTGAGGGTATAACCAGTGCAAAATCCTTTACAAGACAGAGAAGATGTGTTCTGGCAGAAGGCTTCCATATTGTATAATAATATTTGACATTGAGGCTTGTATTTAAGCAGAGCGCTTTACAGTGCAAGTATTTTTACAAGTCGTACAGAAAGGAAAGAAACCTATGAGAGCATTAGGTATGATGGAGGTCTACGGATTTCCCACAGTGGTTGCCGCGGCCGATGCCGCTGCAAAGGCTGCAGACGTAAAGATAATCGCTTTTGACAGAAACAGACCCTTCGGTAAGTTTCCGGTGCCGCTTATTATGCAGTTAAAGCTTGAGGGAAATGTTGCTGCAGTGCGTGCTGCTATGGATGCTGCAAGCGAATATGCAAAATCCGTGGACAAATACATAGTATCCCATGTTATCCCAAATCCCGGCGAGGGAGTTGAAAAGCTTGCATATAAGCTGGATATAAATAAGGATAAATTCAACAAAAAGCTCCCAAAAAATTTCCTTGTAGGAGAGGAGCCTGTTGTTGAAAACAGGTCTGCTATAGGACTTCTTGAGATAGACGGTCTTGTAGCGTCAATCGAAGGTCTTGACGCAATGGTTAAGGCTGCCGATGTGAGAATTGTTCATACAGAAAAAAGACTTGGCGGACGCCTTGTTACCTGTGTTGTTGCCGGAAGTGTGTCGGCGGTTACCGCTGCAGTTGAAGCAGGCAAAAATGCCGGCGGTACTCTCGGCAAGGTATACGGAGATGTTGTTATCCCCAATCCTCACGACGAAGTACTTAAATTTTTTGATATTTAATTTTATCCGGGCGTGCTTACTTTTTATAAAAAAGTTTGTGCGCGCCGGTTTCGACGACTCATCTGCCCGGGTGAGTCTGTGTTGCTATATTCATATATGGGCAGAAAGGCTGTGACATCATAATGATAGATGAAGCTAAGCTTAAAGATACTATAGCTCAGGTTCTCCAAAGCATGAAGCCTGCCATGGCAGAGGCCGACGGCGAAATTAAGGTTGGTGTGTCTCAGAGGCATATTCATCTTTCCAGAGAGCATGTAGATATTCTCTTTGGCAAGGGCTATGAGCTTACTGTAAAAAAATATCTGATGGGCAGAGAGTTTGCATCCGAGGAGGTTGTAACTCTGGTAGGTCCTTCACTTAAGTCTATACAAAATGTGCGTGTTCTTGGTCCTGTAAGAAAGAATACTCAGGTTGAGATTTCCCGCACAGATACATTTGTCCTCAAGGTATCTCCTCCGGTGAGACCTTCGGGCGAGGTTGAAGGCAGTGAAAAAATCGTTATTGTAGGTCCCAAGGGATGCGTATATCTCAAGGAAGGCGTAATCATTGCCAACAGACATATACATCTTACCCCCGAGTATGCTGCAAAGCACGGCATCAAGGATAACGACTATGTTGATGTAGAGGTGGAGGGCACAGAAAAGCCCACCCGCTTTAACGGAGTGCAGGTAAGAGTAAGAGAAGATTTTAATGTAGAAATGCATATAGATACCGATGACGCTAATTCATGCGGACTCAAGAGCGGTATGAGGGTCAGAATCATAAAATGATAAGAAGGTGACAGTGTGTTTGCACTTGAACGACAGAAGAAGATACTGGATACCCTCAGCCGTGACGGCTCTGTTTTTGTCAGCAAGCTGAGCAGTGAGCTTGGAGTTACCGAGGAGACCATCCGACGTGACCTTGAAAAGCTGGAAAAGCAGGAGAGCCTTCGCAGAACCCATGGCGGAGCGGTGCCCATTGACGAAACCACATATGAGCTGAGCCTTGAAAAGCGCAAGAGCACAAATGTAGATACTAAAAAGCGCCTGGCAAAAAAGGCTGCGGAATATGTTGTTTCCGGTGATACAATCTTCCTTGACGCTTCTACCACCACGTTTTTTATGGCAAAGGAAATCAAGCATAAAAAAAACGTGACCGTTATTACAAATTCAATCAGAGTATTAAGCGAGCTTGCGGGAGTGGACGGCATAAAGGTTATTGCTGTTGGCGGTGTTGCCGGCAAAAATCAGTCCTTCGTTGGCTACCATGCGGAAAAGTCTATTGAAGATAACTATTTTGCTAACAAGATGTTTTTCTCAAGCAAGGGTGTAACCCCTGAGGCAGGCATACTTGAGAGTAACGAAGAGGAATGCGGTATCAAGCAGAAGATGATAGGTAATTCAAACAAAAGATATTATCTTTGCGATAAAACCAAAATCGGCAGAGTGGGCTTTGTTAAGCTGGCAGATTTTGCAACGGTTAATGCTTTTATAACCGATACGGAGCTTGACGAAATTCTTGAAGCAAAGCTTGTTGAAAGCGATGCCGAAGTAATTAAAATATAATGTGTCTGGGTAAATTCAGACGGGCTAATAGTGAAAAGTGAAGATGTATGAAGCAAAATACTGCTTACTTTGATTTTATATCATGAGCTATGCGAAAGGAATGACTATATTTATGAAGAAAGTACTGGCATTTGACCTTGGTGCTTCCAGCGGTAGAGGTATAATTGCTACCCTCGACGGCGGCAAAATCACCCTTAACGAAATCCACCGTTTTGAAAACAACGGTGTTAATGTAAGAGGTACACTTTATTGGGATATTATTTATCTTTTCAATCAGATAAAGCAGGGTATTGTTAATGCAAGACTTGCAGGTGGCTTTGACTGTATCGGTATTGACACATGGGGTGTTGACTTTGGTATAGTTGATGAAAACGGAGACTTGGTTACCAATCCTGTACACTACAGAGATACGAGAACAGACGATATCCCCGAAGAGCTTTTTGAAGAAATTTCAAAAGACGATGTGTATGACAGAACAGGTATTCAGATTATCAGCTTCAATACTCTGTTTCAGATGTACTACATGGCAAAATATAAGAAGAAAACTCTGTCTCTGGCAGACAAGATGCTTTTTATCCCCGATCTGCTCAACTATTTTCTCACAGGTGAAAAGAAAATTGAGTACACCATAGCATCAACTTCACAGATGATTAATCCCTATACCAGGGACTGGGATAAGGAAATGCTGGAAAAGCTGGATATCCCCACAGAGCTTCTGTGTGATATAGTTATGCCAGGCACAATCTTAGGCAAGGTTTCAGACGATATCTGTCAGGAGCTTTCTATTGATGCTACAGATGTTGTTGCGGTTGGTTCTCACGATACTGCTTCTGCAGTTGTAAGCGTGCCCACCACTGACGATGACTTTGTATACATCAGCTGCGGTACATGGTCTCTGTTCGGTACAGAGCTTGACGAGCCTCTTATCTGTCCCGAAGGTCTTGCATCTTCATATACAAATGAGGGCGGCTATGACGGTAAGATAAGATTTTTGACCAATATAATGGGTCTGTGGCTCATTCAGGAAGCAAGAAGAACCTGGAAAAAGCAGGGCAACGAGCTCAGCTTCCCCGAGCTGGTTCAGGCGGCAGAGTCATGCGAGCCCTTCAAGTGCTTTGTAGACCCTGATTATCCCGAATTCGGCAAGCCCGGCGATATGCCAGGCAAGATTCAGAGATACTGCGAAGCAACAGGTCAGTATGTACCTCAGACAATAGGTGAGATTGCAAGATGTATTTATGAGAGCCTTGCACTTAAGTACAGATATGCTTTTGACAATCTCAAGAGCATTACAAATAAAGAGTACAAGAGCATCAACATCCTTGGCGGCGGTGCCAATGCGGCAAACCTCTGTCAGATGACGGCAAATGCCTGCGGAGTAACCGTAAATGCAGGTCCTGTTGAGGCAACAGCTCTGGGCAACATCGCTGTACAGCTTATTGCAAAAGGTGAGATTGCCGATATTAAGGAAGCAAGAGCAATTATCAGAGAATCCTTTGATATTCAGTCCTATGAGCCCAAGGATTCGGCTGCATGGGATAAGGCTTATGCTGAGTTTAAGAAGATTATAGAAAAATAATTTTTATATAAAAGCGTGTATCACAAAACTGTTGTTTTTGAAATGTGCGCTTTTTTGGATTTATTTAAAAATAAAATCAATTGATATGCAACCTTTCAGTTTTTTAAAAGGTATTATGTATGAGGAAGAGTAAAGGAGGTATATGCAATGAAAAAACAATTGTTAATTATCTTATCGACTATTATGCTGCTTGCAATGCCTGCAGTATTTGCACAAACGAATACTGCCCAATATGCAGACAGTGAACTTACCGTTTATCTTGACGGAGCGTACGTTGATGTAAACAATCTTATGATTGATGGAACAGAGTATCTGCCGATTAAGGAATTGTGCAGGCTTTTGGGTTATAATATTGCAGAGTTGTCGGATAACACATATGAGATTACAGAAGGAGAAAACTGCAAAAATTCTGAAGGTACGGTCAAAAGTGTGAGGTTTACACTTGGTGAGGATTATGTTACAAATTACTCAAAGGATGGCAATTATGAGAATAAAATTGAGCAGTTTCCTTCTGCTCCAATCACCGTACAAATCAATGACGAAATCTATATCTCTTCTTATTATTTCGGAAGGATGCTTGAGATAAAGACAAGATTTACCGAAGATGACAAAATTGCACTTATAACTTTAAATGAGCAAAATCGTCAGATGGCAAATGCACCGGTATACAGAGGTTATCTGTATGTAAAAAATCATGATGATAAGCTTGAGTTAGAAGTTGACAACAAGGAACTGACTTTTACCGACAAGCCTTTTATTGATTCAGCCGGAAGAACTCAGGTTCCCGTAAGAGAGTTTTGCGAACAGCTCAATGCGAGTGTTATGTGGAATGAAGAATCAAAAACTGTGGGAGTTTCTACTGTGCCTCCTGATTTGGATAAATCAAATGGAGGAAGTGCCGGAGGTGCAAGCTTTTGGTTTACTATAGGAGAAAAGCAGTATCGCATAAATGGTACATACTACGAAATGGATACCGAGGCTCAGATTATAAATGACAGAACATATGTGCCTCTCCGATACCTTGCAGAAGCAATGAAATATTATGTTGCATATAACCCGGGCAGTCCGGCGCAGCTTGACATTGGCTACGGATACACGGTTCTTAATTCCTATTTAGGAAAAGACAAAGAATTTGTGTTTGATGAAATGGATATTGACGAAAGCTATATGCTGAAATCCGATGACGAGAGCTACCCTATCAGAGAGCATGAGGTAGGTAATATGTATATCGTAAAAAACGGTTATAAAAAGGCGCATGTTGTTTTAGAATTTTACAACAACATACTTTGTGCATTTCAATATGTTTTTAAAACCGAGGGTGAAGCATTTAACGAAGCAATTAATATCAACGATTATTTTATAAGGCTATACGGTGAGCCTGCTACCTATCCCGGCGTGGGAAAAACCATCAGCGGAATTGGAGCTGACGAAAGTCAATTCAACGAGGAGGTTTGCAGCTATTATGATGAGTGGAATGCAGAAGCATCTTCTGAGACCGTTGAAGCACTGCTTGGCGATGTGGATAATGCCCTTATGAAAATGCTTAAACTGGATATTAATCCCAGAATGTCGGTGGTGAGGGTCAATTATACTAAGGATGTGAATTTTCATAACAAAAGTGTATTGAAAATTATGGATTAAGACAATGTGTTTGCCCGTATGTATGAAATTACGTCAGCTTTGGGTGAGGGAAGTATTAAGATTGCTAAGGTAAAACAATAACCCGTATAATAAACCAACGGCATACTGTAGATTCGAGCGGTATGCCGTTGGCTTATTATTGTAATTTTTATTGGTATATAAAAAATTCTCGTTCCGTTAATTGATTTGTTATTCACCCATACACATTGCCATAACAGCCTTTTGTGCGTGGAGTCTGTTTTCTGCCTCGTCAAATATAACCGACTGAGGTCCGTCTATAACCTCCGGGACAACCTCATAGCCTCTGTATGCAGGCAGGCAGTGGAGGAAGATTGCATCTTCTTTTGCCTGAGCCATTCTCTCGGCTGATACCTGGTAATCCTTGAAAATCTTGATTCTTTCCTGTTTTTCTGCCTCCTGACCCATGCTTACCCATGTGTCGGTAACCACAACATCTGCATTTGCAACAGCCTTGTCAGGGTCGTTGGATATATCCACAAGCGAGCCTGATTTTTTTGCATCCTCAAGTGCTCTTGCTGTAACCGTGCTGTCACATTCAAAGCCCATCGGGGTTGCAATGGATACATTCATGCCGATTTTTGAGCAGCCGTAGAGCAGGGAATTTGAGATATTGTTTCCGTCACCCACATACGCAAGCTTGAGTCCCTCCAGCTTGCCCTTGTGCTCGTATATAGTCTGGAAGTCTGCAAGAATCTGGCAGGGGTGCAGAAGGTCTGTCAAACCGTTTATAATGCTGATTGAGCCGTACTTTGCCAGGTCCTCAACATCGCTCTGTGCATAGGTTCTTATCATGATACCGTCAAGAAAGCGTGAGAGAACATTGGCAGTGTCATAAATACTTTCGCCTCTGCCAAGCTGAATATCGTTTGATGATAGGAACAGTGCCTGTCCGCCCAGCTGATACATACCGACCTCAAAGGAAACTCTGGTTCTGGTGGATGACTTTGAGAATATCATACCCAGAGATTTTCCTTTAAGAATATGGTGGGTTCTGCCTGCTTTGTTGTCAGCCTTGAGCTTGATAGCAAGGTCAAGTATTGCTTCAATTTCTTCTTTGGTGCAGTCATAAAGACTTAAGAGATGTTTCATGTTTGTTAACTCCTTTGTATATCTGTTTGTACAATTTGTAATTCATATGTATAATTATACACTTTCAAAAGTAAAAAAGCAATATGTCGGAGGTGAATTTGAAAAAATAATAAATAAAATCCGACGTTACGCATACAATAATACAGTAATCGATTGCAAAAAAGCGGAGCTTACAATATCCGTGTGTGCGGCGAGGCAGATACGCGGATTTCCGCAAAAAAGGAGCAGAGGTGTTTATTTCTCTGCTCCTTTTTGATTATTTTCTGAAGTTTTTTATTCTGTGGAAGGTAGTATAGTTTGAATCATGAAAACTATGCGCATTGTTTATCGCGGTTCTGCAGGCATAGATAATATCGTCGCCGTCAAACATAAAATCCACATACTGAAAGCCAATAAGCTTCGGGTCCTCATTTCTGTAGTCAAGCAGGTCGGAATGTACCTCCCAGTTTTTACAATCTTCTGATATCATAAGTGACAGCAGGTTTCTTGAGTGAGCATTTTCGGAATTGAGTATTCTGGTTGCAACGGAATAGAATTTGCCGCTAATGCTGTCATACTTCATCTGGAATTTTGAGTGATTTGCAGGGAAGTCTATGCAGTGGGAGTATGTAAGGGAATTTTCGGGATTATCGGTATCCACCCTGTATGCAACAACCTTGCCGTAGTTGTTAGGCTTTTCCATGGCTCCCATATCATAGCGCATTATGTTATAAAATCCGTCATCAAGCTCCACCAGACAGCCTTCTATATTTCCCGTGCTTCGTCCCTTTGGCAGTCCTTCCCATTCCGGATTGTATTTTACCGGGTATGAAAAGCTCCAGCTGTCTGCCTCCATAAGGTCGCTGTTCTCCGGAGCAGACATTACCATAGGTGCATGATAATGCTGTCCCCAGGAGCCCCATTCAAGAGTATTCCATATTCTGCCCCTGTGGTATACCACAGGCTGAGGATTTTTGTGCACTCCGGTATCGCCGTTTTTGCCGTTGCTGCCTCTCATGAGTACAACAGGCTCGCTGAAGGTTTTTCCCATGTCGGTTGATTTTCCTATAAGCAGGTCGCCGTATTCGGTGGAGCAGGAAAGCATATACAGCTCGTTTTTGTGGATGAACAGCTTGCCCCAGAAGCAGGGAAAAAGCTCGCTTACATAATGCCAGGTTTCGCCGTTGTCATCGGAGCGGAAAATCAATGTAAGATTCTGAGGATGGGCACCTGCATATAAATCCATGGATACCAGGAGTACACCGTTTTCAAACTTAACCATTGAAGGTGAGCAGAGATATCTGCCGGAAAAGCTGTATACTTCATCATCTGGATGCAGATAGTTTACCACTGTACCCACAGCCTCGCCTGTGCGTGCAAGGCGGATGCGGCTCTTTTTTTCGCCGGACTGTACATAGAATTCATAGTCCGTTGCATCCTCAAGATTTTTTATATCAAAGCAGCCCTTATCCGTTGAACCGGCTTTTTCAAAATCCACTGTATCTCTTTTTCTGAAATATATATCGGTGCTTTCTCCTTCGGTAAGCCATTCAAAATGTATATAATTCCTGCCCGGTGCAATACGGCATATATATATTGACTCATCATCAAAGAATACCGGTTTATACGGTGCATAGCTCCACTGTTTATGGGTTTTCATTGACAATACTCCTCTCCATATCATCGCTGAGAAGCTTCATCTGACGAATACAGCTTTTTGCATATTCCGTAAGACTTTCTCCCTTTCTGTTTCTTGCAATGTCTTCTGTATGTATTCCCTCAAGTCCCATATGATATTTGGCGGTCAGCGGGTAGGGGAGGCCAACCTCGGTAAAGCCCGACATAGTAAGGAAACTCTGGAGCAGTTCTGCTTCACTGGGGTATTTATCATAGTTTTTGCACAACCATACATAGAGCTGAGGATGATAGTTTGCCATAATGCCGCAGTAGCCTGCTCCGCCGTCGCGCAGTGAGTCAAGGAGAGTCTGGCAGTTTGCGTTAAAGAGGTACAGGTGGCTGCCCTTCATTTGCTCAATACGGCTTTTTATAACCTCACTGTCACAGCAGGTGTCCTTGATAAAATAGAATCGGTCGCTTTTAAGGCACCAGTCTATGATTTTTGGGGTAAGCAGTCTTTTGTATGGAAAGGGACATTCGTAAAGACCCAATGCCACATCCTCCGGCAGTTTTTCAAGCAGCTTTTCGGCATTTGCAATCCATACATCATCGCCTTCGTTATTCAGGTCAAGGCGGTTGGTAATGAGTATGAGTGCGTCTGTGCCTGTTTTGTATATTTCATTAAGCTCTTGAGCCTGGTCCTCAATGCTGTCTGATACATGACCTGATGATACAATTGTCATTTTCCTTCCGCCGTTTGCTTCGATTTCCTTGGCGGTATCGTATACAAGCTTGTTTATCTTAAGGCGCTCTTCAAGGCTGAGAAAGAATATTTCGCTGGACTGGCATATTGCAAAAATACCGTCGCAGCCCTTGTCGTGGTACCAATGTACATATTTTTTGACGGTTTCATAATCAACCTCGCCGTCCTTTGTGTAGGGTGTTATCATGGTAGGGTATGCACCAAAATTATATTTTCTGTCCATGTTTATACCATTCCTTTCTTTAAATAATATACAGTAAAAGTATTTTGTCGGACTCAGACCTTGAGAAGATTATATCATTGCCCCTTGTTATGTACAATTCCAAAAGGCAACTGCTTTTTATAAATTTGGTACTTTTTTGTTGACTTATCCATATGGATAATATATAATCGTTTTGAGGTGAAATATCAATGCTTCTGAATAATTATACTCCTGCCCATGCGGGAAAACTTGAAAAGCTTGCTGTGCCTGATTTGACAGAACCCTTTTTGATAAAAATTCTCTGGATACAGCTTTTGTCTTATGAAAAGGGTAGAAAAAAGATTGGCAGAAAACGGCATGAGCATTCATTCTTTGAGGTTCATTTTGTTTTGTCCGGAAATATTGAATACAGTACAGATAAGGATACATACACTGTTTGCGAGGGTATGGGCTTTATTTCAGCACCGGAAATTCCTCACACAATAACCGATATATCCGAAAATCTTATAAAGCTTTCTCTTACGTTTCAGCCTGAAAATGACAGCTTTTTGTACCGTGAGCTGAGCCGCTTGAGAGCATTTTCTTTTGAAATTACGCCAAGGATGCTTAGCTGCTTTGAGGATATAATTGACGAGACGGACAAAAAAAGTGTATTTTCCATGCCTATTATAAAAAGCAGGATTTTTGATTTGATTTGCTCCTTGTCAAGGGTGGCAAATATAAGAGAAGAGCAGGCAGATATTGCCGTAAATACGGAGAACATGCGGATTTCTAAAATCAAGCAGTACATAAGGGATAACAAAGGAACCTTTTTTACCTGTACGGAAATTGCAAATCATTTTCATTTTAATCCGAAATATCTTAACCGCATATTCAAGGAGGAAACAGGCTCAACACTTCTTGAATATATCCACAGAGAAAAAATACGTAATGCAGAGGAGCTTTTAAGAAGCGAGAATGTACCTCTTGAACGTATAAGCAAGCAGCTGGGCTTTGCCAACGAATATTATTTCAACAGCTTTTTCAGACGGTGTACGGGTATGACTCCCGGTCTGTACCGAAAGCTTTCTGAAAACAATCAAGAGATTATCTGATATCAGATAATCTTTTTTCATATTTATGAGTCTGAGTAATATACTTATAAATACGGAGGTGCAAAAAAATGGCTGAATACGGATTTATTACAGCAAGAGTTTTTACTTCAAGAGGACAGATACCCATTGAGGGGGCATCGGTTGTTATAGAAACAAGCGACAACTCTTCTATACTTGGTGCAAGAATTACAGATGAAAATGGACTTACCGTGCCTGTGAGAATAGAGACACCCGCTAAGGATATGTCTACCCAACCGGGCAATCCAAGCCCTTTTACAAGTGTTAATGTGAGGGTTAGTCATCCCATGTATTATACATACTATGTGCGTGATGCACAGGTTTTTGAAGGGGAGACATCAGTGCAGGTTGCAGAGCTTATACCAATTGAAGAAAATGACCGTGTGCCATTCCGTCTGAGTGACTTTCTGGTTACTCCGCAGAATTTGTAGGAGGTGGTATAATGGCGGATACAGGAGTAACTCCCTATGTGCCTGAGTACATAACTGTGCATTTAGGTCCCCCGGATTCCATAGCGGAAAATGTAACAGTGAGCTTTCCCGATTATATAAAAAATGTGGCTTCCAGCGAGATATATCCTACCTGGAGCGAATCGGCAATTATTGCCAATATATATGCTCAGATATCATTTGCTCTCAACAGGATTTATACGGAGTTTTATCCCAGCAGAGGGTATGATTTCAACATAACATCCTCTACAGCCTATGACCAGAAATTTATTCAGGGCAGAAATATATTTGAAAACATATCCGAAATTGTTGATGAAATGTTTAATTCGTATATACGGCGTGTGGGCTTTATCGAGCCGCTGGCCGCTAAGTATTGCAACGGTACCACTGTAACCTGCAGCGGTCTTTCTCAGTGGGGCAGTGAGCAGCTTGCTCAGCAGGGCTATAATTCCATTGAGATACTCAAATATTATTATGGTGATGATATAGAAATTGTCTCCAATGCTCCTATATCGGAAATCACCAGTCTGTATCCCGGATATCCTATTATTCCCGGCGATAGGGGCAATGAGGTTGCTGTTATTCAGACAGCGCTGAATGAAATAAGTACCAATTATCCTGCTATTCCCAGAGTGAGTGTGGATGGAATTTTCGGTGAGAATACAGAGAATGCCGTAAGAAGCTTTCAGAGAGTATTCGGGCTGACGCCGGACGGAATTGTGGGTCTTGCCACCTGGTACAAACTAGTTTATCTCTATGTGGGCATACGCCGTCTGGCAGAGCTTAACTCACGGGGACAGCAGCTTTACGGTGAGTCCTTTGAATATACTGGAACTGTCAAGCTCGGCGACAGGGGTCTCAAGGTTACCATTGCTCAGTATATGCTGTCGGTGCTGGCTGAGTTTTACAACACAATTCCATTTGTAACCATAGACGGAATTTTCGGCAGGAACAGTGAGATTGCAGTTGAGGAATTTCAGCGTACCTTCGGTCTGCCTGTAACAGGCGTTATTACTGCCGGAGTATGGAATAAAATGTATGATGCTTTTATGGGTATAGACGATACACTTACGGATCGCAGATATTCCAACGAGCTTAATAATCTGCTGAAGGGAAATTCACAGAAGGGCACGACAAATCTCAGAAAAGGTGATACGGACTTTTAAAAGGGAAGAGGTAATAAGGCTATGGTTGAAAATAATTTTTCTCTTGCTTTGTCGGAGGTGAAATAATATGGATGATATAAGAACTACAAGAGGACTTACCAAGGATGAAGAAAGCGTAAACAGACCTGTCGGTCCCGTATCTCCCCGTACCTCGGGGCGGGATATAGGCGATGTAAGGAGCCTGCAGAGAAAGCTACGCAATATTGCTTCTTATAATGAGGAAATCCCCATGATTATTGACGACGGTATTTTCGGAGACAGCACAGAGGAGGCAGTGCTTAAGTTTCAGGAGCTGTTCGGACTGGATAGAACGGGAATAGTAAATTTTGACACATGGAACAAAATTGTTGAAGTATCCGATGAGGTTGATAACCGCAGGGAGCCTGGAAATGAAGTTTTGATTTTTAACGAGGGAAACAAGAATATTAATCCCGGTGATAAGGATATTCAGCTTTATGTGATTCAGGCAATGATGAAGGCACTTGCCGAGCTTATTGACAATTTTGTTTCTCCTGAGGTGACAGGTATACATGACAAAAATTCCGTTGCCGCAGTAAAGGCAATTCAACTGATTGCCGGACTTGATGACAACGGAATTATAGATGTGGATTTTTCTGACCAATTAGGCGAGCTTTACGAGGTATATGTTACCAGGGAGAGGGTAAAAAATAGCATCTGACGCATTGGTCGTTTGAGTTAATCTGACTCAATACGTACCATGCGGTAGCCCACTCCGGTGTGGGTCTGTATGTGGTGGCTGCTGTCTATCTTTTTGCGCAGTGATGCCACAAAAACTCTCAGAGTCATAATGTTGCTTTCCCAGCTGCTACCCCATATTTCTTTGGTAATATAGGTATGAGTCAGCACTCTGCCTATGTTTTTTGCCATGATGCACAGGAGCTTGTATTCGATTGGGGTAAGGTGTATTTCTTCGTTGTTGCTGTATACACAGCCCGAGGCATAGTCTATTTTTAAATTACCGTCCTGAAATACCGATGAATTTTCGCCGGCAACTTCCGGATGAACAAATCTGCGTTTCATAACCCTTATTCTCGCAAGCAGCTCCTCTATGGAAAATGGCTTTGTAAGGTAGTCATCTGCTCCGGCATCCAGAGCCATTACCTTGTCATGGTCCTCATGGCGGGCACTGATAACTATTATGGGCACATCCGACCATGAGCGTATGGTTCTTATAACCTCCGTACCGTCAAGGTCGGGCAATCCAAGGTCAAGCAGCACTACATCCGGATTGTTGGATGAGGTCAATAGAATGGCACTTTCACCGTTGTCTGCAGTAATGCATTTATAGTCGTGTGTCTTTAAAGTGATGTTGATTAGATTGCGGATACGTCTGTCGCCGTCTGCAACAAGAACTAATTCGTTTGCCATTAAAATTGACCTCCTTTTATAATAGTTATTTGCAGGAATGGTACCTGCAAAAAAGAGCCTCACCGTGTTAAGGTGAGGCTCAGATAAAATACATTAATTATACAAGGTATTTATCTACTGTTGACCCTATGTCTCACACCAAACATCGGCATACACAAACAAACATAATTAATAATAATTATGCTGATAATGTATATAATGCTTAGCACGTTAAAACTAAAAGTCATGATATATTAACCTTTCATTTTTTGATGTTAATATTATATACCCAAAACAGCTCATTGTCAATGGTTTTTGTACAAAAAATTACACAATATTTTCGCCGTTTCCGGCCAGAATTCCGTCAATAAATTGCTTTGCGGCGCGGGCAGAGCGTGTGCCTTTTTTCAGTGCAAATTTTTCTGCCGCTATATCAAGCTTTTCGGCATTATATTCAATGCTGTGCTTTTCCGCAAGATTATGTACAATATCCAGATAAGTAGCTTTGTCGGGGCGGGAAAAGGTAAGATGAATACCGAACCGCTCCGATAAAGACAGGATTTCCTGCATGGTGTCGTTAAAGTGTATATCGTCGCCCTCTCTGTCTGAAAAAGATTCTTTAACAAGATGTCTCCTGTTGCTTGTGGCATATATAACCACATTTCCCGACTTGGCGGAAACCGAGCCTTCAAGAATTGCCTTAAGAGCGCTGAAATTGTCATCGTCGCTGCTAAAGGACAGATCGTCTATAAACAGAATGAACTTAAGCGGATTAATGCTCAGGTCGTCCAGTATGCCAGGTATGCTGTGGAGCTGCTCCTTGCGAACCTCAATTATCCTGAGACCCTCATCGGCAAGTTCATTGCAAACTGCCTTTATGGTAGAGGATTTTCCTGTGCCTGCATCTCCCGTAAGCAGTATATTTGCCGCCGGGCTGCCTGCGAGCAGGGCTTTTGTATTGTCAAGAATTATCTTTTGCTCGCGCTCATAGTCTATAAGGTCGGAAAGTATGGTTGAATCCGGGTTTTTAACCGGGGTGATATTGCCGCTTTCGTCAATATAAAACATTCTATGCTTTGCATATATACCGTAGCCGTATTTACGGATATCTTTTATCCGTAAGAAATACTGCTTTTCTATATCAACATTTTCGGCATACCAGCCCGGTAGAAAATCGTATCCTGTCATTTCTGAAGACAAATCCTCCGGAGTGAGCCCCGCAATCATTTCAAAGGTTCTGAGATCCTTGCGGAAGCTTGAATCCAACAAATCTGATATCAGACTATTCTGTCCTGCCGCCTTTACATATGCGTTTTCGCTTTCGTAGACTATTTTTTGAATATATCCGCTCAGGCTTTCTGTACCCGTGCTGTAAAGACTGTATACAAATTCTCCGTAGGCGGATATTTTTTCTTTTTCATTTTCTGCAGCTATGCTGAGAAATTTTCTGAGCGCGCTCAGCACCTTGTCATCCAGCAAATCTCTGAGCACTGAAAGGCTGTTCATTCTTAATAAAATTTCGTTTAAACCGGTCAATTCAGTATCGCTCCCTTTGCACCGCTGGAAACCAGAGATGCATAGCGCTTTAAGTATCCGGAAAGCTCCTTTGTCTTAGGTACAAAGGCTTTCATACGTCTTTCTATTTCAGCCTCGTCTACCTTCAGCTCAAGCTTGTTTTCGGGGATATTGATGCTTATTATATCTCCTTCTTCAACAATGCCTATCATGCCGCCGCTTGCTGCCTCGGGTGATACATGACCGATGCATGCACCTCTTGTTGCACCGCTGAATCTTCCATCTGTAATGAGAGCCACACTTGAGCCGAGACCCATACCCATAATGGCTGAGGTGGGATTGAGCATTTCTCTCATGCCGGGACCGCCCTTGGGGCCTTCGTAGCGTATAACCACAACATCGCCGGGGTTGATTTTGCCTGCGTTTATGGCTGCCTGAGCATCCTCTTCACATTCAAATACTCTTGCAGGACCTTCGTGTACCAGCATTTCCGGAGCAACTGCAGAGCGCTTTACCACACTGCCGTCAGGCGCCAGATTTCCTCTGAGTACTGCGATACCGCCGGTCTCACTGTATGGATTTTCCAGAGGTCTTATAACATCATGGTTTTTGTTAATGCAGCCCTCTATATTTTCGCCTATTGTTCTGCCGGTTACTGTCATGCAGTTTTTGTTTATAAGGTCTTTTTTGGTAAGCTCGTTCATTACTGCATATACGCCGCCTGCTTCGTCCAACTCTTCAATATATGTACGTCCTGCAGGTGCCAGGTGACAGAGATTTGGAGTCCTACTGCTTATGTCGTTGGCAATGTCAAGATTTATTTCTATGTCACATTCATGGGCAATTGCAGGTATGTGAAGCATACTATTTGTGGAGCAGCCCAGAGCCATGTCCACTGTGAGGGCATTGTAGAATGCCTCTTTTGTCATAATGTCACGGGGACGTATATCCTTTTTGATAAGCTCCATTACAGCCATACCTGCATGCTTTGCCAGCTCTATTCTTGAAGAATATACTGCAGGAATTGTACCGTTGCCGGCAAGTCCCATTCCCAAAGCCTCGGTGAGGCAGTTCATGGAGTTGGCTGTGTACATACCTGAGCATGAGCCGCAGGTGGGACAGGTTTTACATTCGTATTCACGGAGCTTTTCCTCGGTGATTTTTCCTGCGTTGTATTCGCCAACTGCCTCGGATATTGACGAGAAGCTTGTTTTCTTGCCGTCAATATGACCTGCAAGCATGGGGCCGCCGCTTACAAATACTGTGGGGATATTGACCCTTGCCGCTGCCATGAGCAGTCCGGGTACGTTTTTATCACAGTTGGGCACCATTACCAGTGCGTCAAAGCCGTGTGCCAGTGTCATTGCCTCTGTGGAATCGGCAATCAGGTCGCGGGTAACCAGCGAATATTTCATACCCCTGTGACCCATTGCTATGCCATCGCATACTGCAATAGCCGGGAACACTATAGGTGTTCCCCCTGCCATTGCTACACCCAGCTTTACTGCATCAACAATTTTGTCGATATTCATATGTCCGGGCACAATTTCATTGTAAGAGCTTACTATACCTACGAGAGGCTTGCTTATTTCTTCCTCAGTGAGCCCGAGAGCATGATACAGCGCTCTGTGGGGGGCATTCTGAGTACCTTCTTTCAGTGAATTGCTGACCATTATATTCCCTCCGATCAGTTGTTGATGAGTTTATCCTCATCGCTCCAGCTGTAGAGCTTGCGGATGTCTGCTCCTACCTTTTCGCATGGATGCTCTTTTGCAAGCTTTCTCATAGCCTTGAAGTGAACCTGAGCGCCTGCATCTGACATATCAAGCAGGAAGTCCTTTGCAAAGGTACCGTCCTGGATATCTGAGAGGATTTTCTTCATTGCTTTCTTTGTATCTTCTGTGATAATCTTGGGACCTGTGATGTAGTCACCGTATTCTGCTGTGTTGGAGATTGAGTATCTCATACCCTCGAAGCCGCTCTGGTAGATAAGGTCAACGATAAGCTTCATTTCGTGGATACATTCAAAATATGCATTTCTGGGGTCGTAGCCTGCTTCGGTAAGTGTCTCAAAGCCTGCCTGCATAAGTGCGCATACGCCACCGCAGAGAACTGCCTGTTCGCCGAAGAGGTCTGTTTCTGTTTCAGTTCTGAAGGTGGTTTCAAGCACACCTGCTCTTGCACCGCCTATGCCCAGTGCATATGCCAGACCGAGATCCCATGCATCGCCTGTTGCATCCTGATGTACTGCAATAAGACAGGGAACACCCTTGCCTGCCTGATACTCACTTCTTACTGTGTGACCGGGACCCTTGGGAGCAATCATAATTACGTTTACATTCTCGGGAGGTGTGATGCATCCGAAGTGGATGTTAAAGCCGTGTGCAAAAGCGAGAGTTTTGCCTTCGGTAAGGTGGGGTTTTATGCTTTCGTTATAGAGCTTTGCCTGCTTTTCATCGTTAATGAGAATCATGATGATATCTGCATTTTTTGCAGCGTCTGCAGCTGTCATAACCTTGAGGCCCTGACTTTCTGCCTTTGCCCAGCTCTTGCTGCCCTCGTAAAGTCCGACAATTACATTTACACCGCTGTCCTTAAGGTTAAGTGCATGTGCATGTCCCTGAGAGCCGTAACCGATAATTGCAACGGTCTTGCCGCTGAGCTTCTCCAAATCACAATCCTGCTGATAAAAAATTCTTGCCATAATAAATCAAATCCTTTCTTTTAATTGTTTTCTGATATAGTTTTATTTCCACGTTCCAGTGAAACAATGCCTGTGCGGCATATTTCAAGAATGGTGAATTCCTGCATTAAGGTTATAAAAGCGTCAATACGCTTACTGTCACCGGTAATCCTCATAATTACCGAGTCGTGGGTGTAGTCCACGGTTTCTGCTTTAAAGGCATCTGCCGCCGTGCGTATATCCTCACGGGTTGCAGAGTCATTTTTTACCTTGATAAGCATCAACTCACAGTTTACTGCATCGTCTGCATTAAGTTCCTTTACCTTGCATACATCCGGCAGCTTGCACAGCTGATTTATCATCTGGTGGTTGAAATTCGGTTCTCCGTCATAGGTTACCGTAATTCGTGAGAATTCGTCAGATTCTGTTTCGCTTACTGTAAGTGAGTTTATGTTAAATTGTCTCCGGCGGAACATACTTGTTACTCTGTTGAGCACACCGAATTCATTTTTTACAAGAACTGCTATTGTATATTTAGGCATATTATTCACCCACCTTTGTTATAATGTCATCCATTGAGCCTCCGGGAGGAAGCATAGGAAGAACAAATTCGTCCTTGTCTATGGCACAGTCAATGAGATACGGACCGTCGCAGGCAAAGGCTTTTTTTAGAGCCTCGTCAAGCTCTGAAAGGTTATCCGCTTTTATGCCGTCTGCACCAAAGGCTTTTGCCAGTGATACAAAATCTGTTTTTCTGTCAAGTATGGTGTTGGAGTAGTGCTTGTCAAAGAACAGTGTCTGCCACTGACGTACCATTCCCAGAACTCCGTTGTTAAGAAGGAGTATTACAATAGGTGTTTTGTTGGATACGGCAGTTGCCAGTTCATTCAGGCACATGCCAAAGCTGCCGTCGCCAGTTACCAGAACCGTTCTTTTGCCGGTACCAATCTGTGCTCCTATAGCCGCTCCGAGACCGAAGCCCATGGTACCGAGACCGCCGCTGGATACAAATCTGCGTGTGTGACCAAAGCTTGCATACTGTGCCGCCCACATCTGATGCTGACCCACATCTGTTGCTATTGGGGTATCCTCTTCAAGATAGCTGTTGAGCATTGTGAGTACACTGCGCGGTGTCATTCCCGGGCGTGTGTCAAGATTCTGCATCTCTGTATTTTTGAATTTTTCTATATCCTTTGCCCATTCGGGACGGCTTTTTTTGTTAAGCTGTTCAATCAGCTTTTTAAGTGTCAGCTTAACATCGCCGTTCAGGCAATGAGCAGGCTTTGTGGTCTTTGCAAATTCAGAGCTGTCAACGTCAATATGAATGATTTTTGCGGTAGTTGCAAATTTTGCTTTGTTGCCTGTTACACGGTCATTAAAGCGTACACCCAGAGATATGATGCAGTCTGCATTGTGCATTGCCATTGATGAAGCGTAGTGCCCGTGCATACCCTGCATTCCGAGAAATCTGGGATGATTTGTGGGTACGCCGGATATACCCATGAGTGAACAGCCTATGGGAGCATCAATAATATCCGCCAGCTGCATAATTTCCTTTTCTGCGTTTGAGGTGAGTGCTCCGCCGCCGAAGTATACAAAGGGCTTTTTGGACTCGTTGATACATGCCGCAGCCGCTTCAACCTTGTCGCAAACTGTTTTTTCATCTGCCTTGACGGGAGGCTGGGGCTCATATTCGTATTTGGCAATCTGTACATCCTTGGGTACGTCTATAAGCACCGGTCCGGGTCTTCCGGATTTTGCAATGCGGAATGCCTCACGGATTGTGTCTGCCAGATTTTCTATTGAGCCTACAATGTAGTTGTGCTTGGTAATGGGAAGGGTAATTCCCGTTATGTCAATTTCCTGGAAGCTGTCTGTTCCAAGCTGTGTTGTGGGCACATTGCCACAGATTGCCACGAGGGGTATTGAGTCCATGTATGCATTTGCAATTCCCGTAACCAGATTTGTGGCGCCGGGACCTGAGGTGGATATTACCACACCTACCTTGCCTGTGGTTCTTGCATAGCCGTCTGCCGCATGGATAGCGCCCTGCTCATGTGCCGAGAGAATGTGTTTTATCTCATCCTGATATTTGTATAAAGAATCGTATACATTGAGTATCTGTCCGCCGGGATAGCCAAACACAGTGTCGGCCTCCTGCTCAATCAATGTTCTTACGATTATATCTGCTCCTGTAAGTATCATTGCTTTGTTCCCCTTAAACTTTTGATGATTAACTGTCCCATTTCATGACAGCCTACTTTTTTGCACCTGGCTTCATCTCCGGGCATAATATCGGCAGTTCTGTATCCCTGCTCAAGTACATCGTACACGGCTTTTTCTATAGCGTCTGCCTCTGCGCTCATATCAAAGCTGAATCTGAGCATCATTGCCGCAGAGAGTATTGTACCGATTGGGTTTGCTATATCCATTCCCGCAATGTCGGGAGCTGAGCCGTGGATAGGTTCATAGAGTCCGCAGGTGGATGAGCCGAGGCTTGATGAGGGTATCATGCCTATTGAGCCGGTTATCATGGAGGCTTCGTCGGACAATATGTCGCCGAACATGTTTTCTGTCACTATTACGTCAAACTGGGCGGGATTTTTTACAATCTGCATTGCGCAGTTGTCAACCAGCATATCACTGAGCTCAACATCGGGATATTCCTCTGCCAGACGGTGCATAACGCTTTTCCAGAGTCTGCTTGTGTCAAGCACATTGCTCTTTTCAACAGAGCAGAGCTTTTTGCCTCTTTTTCTTGCGGTTTCAAAGCCTATTCTGCCTATTCTTTCGATTTCGCTCTCTGAGTAGCACATATCGTCATTTGCCTGTTTTTCACCGTTGACTTCTGTTGTCTTGTGCTCTCCGAAGTAGATACCGCCTATGAGCTCACGTACAATTATAAAGTCAATTCCCTGTTCAACGATTGACGGTCTGAGGGGAGATGCGTCTGCAAGCTGAGGCCAGATTTTTGCAGGGCGGTTGTTGCTGTAAACACCCATTCCCGCACGGAGCTTCAGGAGGCCTTTTTCCGGGCGCATATGTCCGGGTACGGTATCCCATTTTTTGCCGCCCACTGCTCCGAGCAGAACGCTGTCGGAGTTTTTGCACTTTTCAAGCATTTCATCAGGGAGAGGCTCGCCCCATTTATCAATGGCGCAGCCGCCCATATCTACATCTGTATAGTTAAATGTGTGTCCGTATATATCGCCTACGGTGTCGAGCACGGCAAGCGCTTCATTTACAATCTCGGGACCAATGCCGTCACCGCGGATAACTGCTATATTTTTGTTCATATGTATACACCTCAATCCTTTAAAGAAGCCAGCAGACCGCCTTTTCTGATTATGTTCTGGATAAATTCCGGGAAGGGCTGTGCTGTATAGGTTTTTCCGGTTGTTATATTGGTTATAATTCCCGTATCAAAGTTAACGCTTACCTCGTCATTTGCATTTATTTCTTCTGCTGCTTCCTCACATTCCAGTATGGGGAGTCCTATGTTGATTGCATTGCGGTAAAAAATTCTTGCAAAGCTTTTTGCTATGACGCAGCCTGTGCCGCAGGTTTTGATTACCAGGGGAGCGTGCTCTCTTGAGGAGCCGCAGCCGAAGTTCCAGCCTGCCACCATAACATCACCCTTGCAAACCTTGTTTACAAAGCTTGTGTCAATATCCTCCATGCAGTGCTTTGCAAGCTCGTTTGCATCGGCAGTGTTGAGATATCTTGCAGGGATGATTACGTCTGTGTCTACATTGTCGGGATATTTAAATACTTTTCCTTTTGTTTCCATATTATTGCACCTCCGGATTTGTGATGTAGCCTGTAAGAGCACTTGCTGCAGCGGTCAGGGGACTTGCCAGATATACCTCGCTGTCAACATGACCCATACGTCCCACGAAGTTTCTGTTGGTGGTGGCAATACATCTTTCGCCTGCCGCCAGTATTCCCATGTATCCGCCGAGACAGGGACCGCAGGTTGGGGTGGATACTACTGCGCCTGCGTCAATAAATGCAGTTATATAGCCTCTCTCCACACACTCACGGTAAATCTCCATGGTTGCAGGGATGATTATGCATCTTACTCCGTCGGCAATTTTCTTTCCGTTGAGCACCTTGTATGCCGCTTCCATATCCTCCATACGTCCGTTTGTACAGCTGCCGATAACCACCTGGTCAACTCTGATATCAGAAAGCTCTGATGCAGGGCGGGTGTTTTCGGGGAGGTGAGGACAGCTTACCACCGGTACAATTTCTGAAAGGTCGATTTCTATTACTTCATCATATACTGCATCCTCGTCTGCTGTATACACAACAGGCTGTCTTTCGCACCTGTCTTTCATATATTCCATGGTTACTTCGTCAACGGGGAATATTCCGTTCTTTGCTCCTGCTTCTATAGCCATATTGCATATGCACAGGCGGTCATCCATGGAGAGAGTCTTTACACCCTCGCCGGTAAATTCCATGCTGCGGTACAGAGCTCCGTCAACACCGATTTTGCCGATGATTGTAAGGATAACATCCTTACCGCTACAGTTTGCCGGGAGAGAGCCGCTGAGGTTGAATTTTATTGCCGAGGGCACCTTAAACCATGCAGTGCCTGTTGCCATACCGGCAGCCATGTCTGTGCTGCCCACACCGGTGGAAAATGCTCCCAGCGCGCCGTATGTACATGTATGACTATCGGCTCCGATGATGCAGTCGCCTGCTGTAACTACTCCCTGCTCGGGGAGGAGAGCATGCTCAATGCCCATTTTGCCCACATCGTAAAAATGGCTTATACATTGTGAGCAGGAAAATTCTCTGCACTGCTTGGACTGCTCGGCAGCTTTTATATCCTTGTTGGGTACAAAGTGGTCAAGAACCACTGCGATTCTGTCTTTATCAAATACCTTGTCAAATCCTGCTTTTTTAAATTCGTTTATTGCAACGGGAGTTGTAATGTCATTTCCCAGGACGATATCAAGCTTTGCACTGATAAGCTGTCCTGTTTCAACCTTGTCCAGTCCTGCGTGGGCTGCAAGGATTTTTTGTGTCATTGTCATTCCCATAATCTATTCTCCTTTAATCATATTGTTGTATGCGGCAAGCAAAGCCCGTGAGCTTGCTTTGATAATGTCCGTATGAGTGCTGGCACCCCAATATACTTTGCCGTCAGCTGCTTCAATACCGATGTATGCTGCCGCTTCACTGGTGGAGCCATGGCTCTGCATGCTGTGCTCCTTGTATACGGTCAGGCTGTATGAATTGCCTGTATAGCTCTTGAGCGCATTGCTGACAGCGTCCAGAGAGCCGTTGCCCTCTGCCTTTACGGTTTTTTCATTGCCGCTTTCTTTGAAGGTAACCTCAGCTTCAACTCCGTCGGTTATCTGCTTAAAATGTATATCGGCGATTTCCACCGGGTTTTTGTAGTCAAAATATTTTCCTTCAAATACCTTGAGTACATCGGCAACCTTGAGCTCCTTGTGCTCGTGATCTGATATGCTCTTGCATATATAGCTTAAGTGCTCGCGCATCTTTGCAGGCAGGTCATAGCCGTAGGTCTGCTCCAAGAGATAGCCTATGCCGCCCTTACCGCTCTGGGAATTTACTCTGATTACATCTGCGTCATATGTACGGCTTATATCTGTGGGGTCAACGGGAATGTATGGCACTGTCCAACCGTGAAGATTTTTTTCCTCACGCCACTTCATGCCCTTTGCAATTGCATCCTGGTGACTTCCGGAGAATGCTGCAAATACCAACGAGCCCGCATAAGGAGAGCGCTCGTGAACACGCATTCTTGTGCATTTTTCGTAAGTTTCCACAATTTTGGGCATATTTGAAAAATCAAGTATGGGATTAACGCCGTGAGAATACATATTCATCGCCAGTGTGATGATATCCACATTACCTGTTCTCTCACCATTGCCGAAGAGAGTTCCCTCTACTCTGTCTGCTCCTGCAAGAAGTGCCAGCTCTGTGTCTGCCACACCTGTTCCTCTGTCATTGTGGGGGTGGAGGCTGAGGGTTACATATTCTCTGTATTTAAGGTTTTTGTCCATATATTCAACCTGAGATGCATATACATGGGGCATACTCATTTCTACAGTTACGGGCAGGTTGATGATTACGTTGTTGTCAGGTCCGGGCTCTAAGATGTCCAGCACCTCGTTGCACACCTCAAGGCAGTATTCGGGCTCTGCACCGGTGTAGCTCTCGGGGGAGTATTCAAAGCGGAAGTTGCCCTCGTATTCCTCGGCAAGCTGTTTAACCAGCTTTGCTCCGTCAACGGCTATTTTCTTGATTTCATCCTTGGATTTTTTGAAAACCTGCTCTCTCTGTGCCACGCTTACCGAGTTATAAAAATGTATGATAGCGCTTGGAGCGCCCTTGCAGGCATCAAAGGTTTTTCTGATGATGTGCTCGCGGCACTGGGTGAGCACCTGCACTGTTACATCCTCGGGTATCATATTGTTGTCTATGAGCATTCTCAGAAATTCGTATTCTGTTTCAGAGGCTGCGGGGAAGCCTACTTCGATTTCCTTGAAGCCCACCTCCAGGAGCAACTTGTAGAATTCGAGCTTTTCTTCAAGACTCATGGGAATAACCAGACTCTGGTTACCGTCTCTCAGGTCAACACTGCACCAGTCAGGTGCTTTTTCGATATGGTCTTTTTTTACCCAGTCATAAGATATATTCTGCGGGGGATAGTATCCCACGCTGTATTTGCTTACATCCATCATAATTATATCCTCCGTTAAATTTCTGTTATTGTATCTATTTCAACAAGCACGTTCTTTGGCAGCTCTCTTACTGCCACACATGATCTTGCGGGCTTTGAAACAAAATATTTTTCGTATACTGCGTTAAAGGAAGCAAAATCCTCCATATTTCGCAGAAAGCAGGTGGTTTTGATAACCTTTGACATATCAGTACCGCTTGCCTTTAGCAGCTCAGATATGTTTTTGCATACCTGCTCGGTCTGAGCCTCGATTGTATCTGCTTCAACATTTCCCGTGGCGGGGTTTATGGCAATTTGTCCGGAGGTGAACACAAGGTTTCCCGTGCATACAGCCTGTGAGTACGGTCCTATTGCCTTTGGTGCATTTTCTGTTGCTACTATCTTCATTTATATAAACATTCCTTTCTTTATCTATTCTCTTTCGGCTTTACCTGTCTGAATTTATTCAGACCTTTCTCCTATTCGACAATTTTGAAGCCTTCCTTTTTCAGGGCTTTTACAATCTCCTGCACATGGTCGTAATTCCTGGTTTCCATTGTTATGCGCAGATAGCATCCGTTTATTGCCTTGATATCTCCGTTGCGCTCGTGATGTACACTGGTTACATTGCCTCCGCAGTCGGCGATTATTCTGGATACATCCTTTAGCTGTCCTGGCTTGTCTATAAGCTCTATGAGCAGGTTTGATTCGCGTCCGGATTTCATAAGACCGCGCTCTATAACTCTCGATAGGATAGACACGTCTATATTTCCGCCTGATACAAGGCTTACAACCTTTTTGCCCTGTATGGGCAGCTTGCCGAACATTGCTGCCGCAACGGATACCGCTCCGGCACCCTCTGCAATCATTTTTTGCTTTTCAATCAGCGCAAGGATAGCCGAGGATATTTCATCCTCTGTTACCAATGCGATGTCATCAACGTAGTTTTTTACCAGCTCAAAGGTGTTTTCGCCCGGCTGCTTTACTGCGATACCGTCGGCTATGGTTGATACTGAGCTGAGACATTCGATTTTGCCGTGGTTTATGGAGTTGTACATGCTTGGGGCCCCCTGCGCCTGAACTCCGTATACCTTTATTGAGGGCTTGAGGGATTTTATGGCGTATGCCACGCCGGATATCAGTCCGCCTCCGCCGATTGGCACGATTACAGCATCAGCATCGGCAAATTCGTTTATTATTTCCAATCCCACGGTTCCCTGACCGGCAATAACGTCCTCGTCATCAAAGGGGTGCACAAAGGTGTAGCCTTTTTCCTCCTTAAGCTGCAATGCCTTTGCATAGGCATCGTCGTAGCAGCCGTTTACCAAGCATACCTCGGCACCGTAGCCCTTGGTTGCCTCTACCTTTGATATAGGTGCACTGTCAGGCAGACATATTAATGAAGAAATTCCGCATTTTGAAGCAGCCAGTGCAACTCCCTGAGCGTGGTTTCCGGCAGAGCAAGCTATAACACCCTTTGCCTTTTCTTCATCCGACAGCATTGCTATTTTATAGCCCGAGCCTCTTAGCTTGAATGAGCCCGTATACTGTAGGTTTTCGGGCTTGAGATACAGCTCGCATTCGTCGGTGATTCCCGATGTGCTTACGATAGATGTGCTTCTTACGATATTTTTTAGCACAACAGAAGCCTGAAATATTTTGTCTAAAGTCAGCATAATATATTTCTCCTATATCTGCCGGAACAATCAAGTTGCATTTGTCGTCGTTGTTCCAACTATTCTTATTATATTTGAAGATTATATCATCATACATATAAAGATAGTATAAAGATTGGCTTACATGGGATTAATATTTTATAAAGATTGGTGTAATGTACAGAAAAATATTTCAAAAAAACTTAAAAAAGTCTTTACAACGGAAAAAATGTGTGATATAATTGTCAAGGTTAGCCCATTGCAAGGTTTTTGGAAACTCCAACCTCTGCTTTGCAGTGAGGCGATTATAAAAAATCAGGAGGATTTAAAAATGCTTAAAGAAACAAAACAGGCTATTATCAATGAGTACAAGACTCATGAAGGCGACACAGGTTCACCTGAGGTACAGGTTGCTATTCTTACTTACAGAATCAATCACCTTACAGAGCACCTTAAATCAAACATGAATGACCACCACTCAAGAAGAGGTCTTCTTAAGATGGTTGGTAAGAGAAGAGGTCTTCTCCAGTATCTCGCAAGCATCGATATTGAAAGATACCGTTCTCTCATCGCAAGACTCAACATCAGAAAGTAATTTTTGTATTCAGGGCAAAGGCGGAAGCTTTAAAATCCGCCTTTGCCTGTTTGCGTTAATTAAGAACAGAGAGATTTTCGGCTGTTAGCAGTTAGATATGTGCTTTTGCCGGAAAAAAGCATATATCTAAGTGCTAATGCTGATTATCCCTTTGAAAAATATTTAGGAGGATTTTAGTTATGAAACAAACGTTCAAAACCACCATTGCCGGCAGAGATTTTGTTGTGGAAACCGGCGAAATTGCTCAGCTTGCAAGCGGTGCAGCATTGGTAAAATACGGTGACACCACAGTTCTTGCTACTGCTACTGCGTCCGAGAAGCCCCGTGACGGAGTGGACTTTTTCCCTCTCAGTGTTGACTATGAGGAAAAGATGTATGCCGTAGGCAAGATTCCCGGCGGCTTTTTAAAGAGAGAGGGCAAGCCTTCAGAAAAGGCTATCCTTACCTCACGTGTTATCGACAGACCTATCAGACCTCTGTTCCCCAAGGATTACAGAAATGATGTAGGCATCGTTACCACAGTTCTTAGCACAGATATTGACAACGCACCCGAGGTTGTTACAATGAACGGTGCTTCAATAGCAATTTCAATTTCCCAGATGCCTTTTGCGGGTCCTGTAGGTGCTGTTCAGGTTGGTCTTATCGACGGTGAGTTTATTATCAACCCCAATACCGAGCAGAGAGCAAAGAGTGAAATGGCTCTTACAGTTGCAGGTACCAAGCAGAAGGTTGTTATGATTGAAGCAGGTGCAAACGAAGTAAGCGAGGATGTTATGTTCGACGCTATAGTATTTGCACATCAGGAAATTATCAAAATCTGTGAATTCATTGACACTATTGTTGAAGCAGTGGGCAAGCCCAAGGCTTCTTATACTGCTCATGAAATAGACCATGAATTCTATGATGCTATATATGACTATGCATATGACAAAATCTGCTATGCTATTGATACAGATGACAAGAGAATCCGTGACGAAAGAATGAAGGCTCTCAGCGATGAGCTTGCTGAGCATTTCGGCGCAGAGTTCTTTGAGGGCAGGGATGCTGAGCTTGAGGAAACATATTATAAGATTCAGAAGGAAATCGTTAGAAAATGGCTCTATGTTGACCACAAGAGAGTTGACGGCAGACAGATTGACGAAATCAGACCTCTTGCTTCAAGTGTTGGCATGATTCCCAGAGTACACGGCTCAGGTCTCTTTACCAGAGGTCAGACACAGGTGCTCACAATAGCTACTCTCGGTGCTGTTTCAGAAGGTCAGATGCTTGACGGTATTGATGAAGTTACCGAAAAGAGATATATGCACCACTACAACTTCCCTTCATATTCAGTAGGAGAGACCAAGCCATCAAGAGGCCCCGGCATACGTGAAATCGGTCACGGTGCGCTGGCAGAAAGAGCGCTTCTTCCCGTAATTCCTTCTGTAGAAGATTTCCCATATGCTATCAGACTTGTGTCAGAAGTTGTTTCTTCAAACGGTTCAACTTCACAGGGCTCGGTTTGCGGCAGTACACTTGCTCTTATGGACGCAGGTGTTCCCATTAAGGCTCCCGTTGCAGGTATCTCCTGCGGTCTTATCACT
>JAFUPN010000036.1 GCA_017481205.1 Clostridia bacterium
ACCACAGGCAACGACACACAGATGCAATAATGATACTCCCGTCTTGAACGCGTCACTGCATTGGGCGGTTGTGTGAGAACCACACAGAGGGTGAGAGTCCCGTGGAGCCTGCCAAGGTCGTATGAAAAACGTATAAAATTTTAAAAAGTAATCAATATGATTTTTCGGAATATAATTATGAAGAATTGGGAAAATTTATTCTATATGGAAGGAGGCCAACCATATGAAGAAAAGTGACGAAAAATTGTTGCTAAAAAAACAAACACTCACGGCTTGGGCGAACATCTTACTTGCCAAAGGAATGATTGACCTCGCCAAGTGTAATCGTATGAAATCCTTAATTGAAAAACTTACTGCATAAAGTGAGAAAACAGCCGCACAATGCGGCTTGTACATATATGCTGAAAATTTTTGGTAATTCACCAAAGAGCCTTGACACAAATCAAACGGCGCGGTAACATTATTATAGATACTAAATAAAGAGAGGTAAAAATATGGATATATATTCAGTTGCAAATCAAATGAAGTTAGAACGAAAAACCATATTTGATTTACCACTGAGAGTTACTTTCTATGGTCGTGTTTCGACTACAAGAGAAGAACAAGAAAACTCTATAGAAAATCAGATAAGTTACTTCACCGATTTGATAAAAAATAACCCTAATTGGACTTATGTTGAAGGTTACGTTGACCGCATCCGTGGTGAACAGGCTGCAAACCGTGAAGAGTTTATGAGAATGATTGAAGATGGTAAAAACGGTGAGTTTGATTTAATCCTCACAAAAGAGGTTTCACGTTTCGCAAGAAACACCATCGACAGTTTGACTTATACAAGAGATTTGCTTAGATGTGGTGTCGGTGTTTTCTTCCAAAATGATAACATCTGCACAATAGACACCGATAGCGAACTCAGACTTACCATTATGTCAAGTATAGCAGCAGATGAAGTTAGAAAACTTTCTGAAAGAGTTCGTTGGGGACATAAACGTTCTATCGAAAAAGGTGCTGTTATGGGTAACAGTAGAATTTTCGGTTATGACAAAGATGATTGCAAACTTGTTATCAATGAACCCGAAGCCGAAATGGTTCGGTTTATCTTTGAAACATATTCAACAGGTGACTACAGTACACGGAAAATTGAAGATATGCTTTTTAATAAAGGTTATCGTGGTAGAAACGGAACTCGCATCCATCACAACACAATTTCCGGTATAATCCAAAATCCAAAATACAAAGGTTATTATTGTGGTAATAAAGTCAAAATTGTTGACTATCGTACCAAAGAACAGAGATTTCTTCCTGAAGAAGAGTGGATAATGTACAAAGACGAAACAGGTGAAGTTGTCCCTGCTATTGTTGATGAAGATTTATGGGAAAGATGCAATCAGATATTTGCTGAACGAAGTGCGGCAATAAAAAGTCGTGAAAGGTCTTTTAAAGACAGGAGTATTTTCACAGGAAAAATTTGGTGTGCTTCTCATATGCGACCATATTGGAGAACAAGTTATTCTAACAGTAGGTCTAAAGGTCAAAGTATTTACCAATGGATTTGTAGTGAGAAAAAACGGTTCGGTGCAAAAAGTTGTACTTCGATAGCAATTATGGAAGACGAACTCTACACGATGATTTCAGAATACTTCAAGGACATCGCAGAGAATGTTGAAGAATATGTAAATGATTTCATTAAAATTTACAACAGAGTGATAAGACTTCGACTTCTGAAAGAAAAATCAACGATGTCAAGACAAGAATTGACAAAGAGAAAAACAAACGTGATAAACTCTTTGATTTATATGTAGATGGTTCTATGGAAAAGAAAGAGTTCACGGAACGAAACGAGGTTATCAATTCTGTTATAAAGGAACTCGAAGAAGAGTTGGTTGCACTTGAAAAGACATCCGAAGATGATGGTAAGTATTTGGAAAATGTCAAGAAAATTCAGAAATATTTTGAAACGATGTACGAACCCGATGTTGAAATGGATAAGGTTGCAGTTGACGAAATGGTTAAAGTAATTATTGACAGAATTGATGTTTACCCTGTGACCGAAACCTCAATGAGATTAGAGGTAAAATTGAAGATGGGTGGTGTTGGGGATATTACTTATATCCGCAATGGAGAACGTTATGGTCGGCGTTCTGGCATCATCTGTAAAAAGATGATTGAAGATATGGAAAGAAAAATGAGCGGCAGCAACTGATTAAGGCTGAAAGCTCCATACGTCCGCTAAGAGGCTTTGTCACTTATCGCGGCTGTCTATACACTCAAAAACACACCAGGCACTCATTTATATGCCCGGTGTGTTTTTTTCAGGGGTATTAAAAACAATCACTTTATTATTTTATAGTCTGAAAAAGGTAAATTAAGTTTTTCTGCCAACTCAACAATTATTCCCGATACCCAGTTTGCGCCTGCTTCAGTCATATGTGTCTTGTCAATTACTTCGTCACCGTTTGTATCCACAGGCTCAACATAATATGCCTTTGACGCTTCGGCTCCAAGCTCAGCCAGATCAGCAAATGCCTCGGCATATACATCAAGAAGAGGAACCTTCATATAATTTGCAACATTTCTTGCGGCATTATAGTAGTTACCGTGTGTGCTGGTGGGAGTATCTCCGTCAAATTCCCATCTGGGGATTGAAGTTGCTATGACAGGTATAGCACCTTTAAGACGGATTGCCTTGATATATTCTTCAAGATAATATTCGTAGCTTCCGATGTCATAAGCCGGAACTCCGTCGCTGTCTAAAGGTTCTGCATATCGGGGCTGCTCTGCCCACTTCTGGTCATTGTGACAAAAGCTGATAAGCACATAATCGCCTCTTTGCATAGCATCCAGTGCAGCTGCAAAACGTCCTCCCTGAGCAAATGTCTTCAGGGTGTTGCCGCTCTCAGCAAGGTTTACAATCTCAAGATTTGACTGATTGTAAGCATTTTTCAATGCACTACCAACACCTACATAATCCATTCCTTCGGGCGGTGTTTCATCATAAATAGAGTCTGAAAGTATAAACAGCTTTCTTGAAGCCTTCTGTACTGTAAATGGACTGAGCAAGGGCTTGATACTGCCGTCGTTTGACCATACAAAGAACTGAACATCAGCTCCTTCGCTTACACCAATATCAAGAGTGATATCTCCGGATGCAAAATTCTTTGCAACATCACAGCCTGTGAGTTGTCCGTTTTCATATACAACCGCATACAAATCTGCCGCGGTTTCTACATTCTTTTTAACAGAAATACTAACAAGCTTACCGCCGTCTATGGGTCCATAAACTACGGCAGAATTTGCATCTTTGAATGTTACTGAATTTATCTCATAATCTACAGGTGTAATGTTCTTGCCAAAATCAGGCACTACATACATTTCAAAGCTGTGTGTCAATGAATAATTTGCTTCACCCTCATAATAAATCTTTGCAGTAAGGGTAACATTACCTCCTCTGCTTCTGTCAACCTCGCCGGTTGCAGTGTTGATTACTGAGCTTGATGATGTCCAGTCAATCTTGTAGGTGTTACGGTCTGTAAGAGTGTATGCAGCAGGAAGATTTATTGTATCTGATGAAATCACACCGCCTGCATATGCTTCATCCATCTGCACAGCTAATCTTGAAAGAACCTCTTCCTTTTCATCGGAGTATACTCTGAAATCGTCAAAATATGCCTGACAATTATTGTTTGTTCTCAGCAAAACATTTCCCAAATCGGTAACTGATGCATCGCCTCCGGTACCGGGGACATATCTGAATGCCAGATTATTTGCTACAAGAGCATTGTCGATATATACATCACATATACCTGCAAGAGTACGTTCAAGATTCTCTCTGTCTGTAACGGTTTGTGTAAATGTTCTGTTAAGATCCATTACAACCTTAATCTTGTAGGTTTTGTCTACTTCAAAGGAGCCTACCTCGCGTGTTGCAGTATAATCAGAAGCAGTAATATCGCCTTTTTTTGCAGATACTACATAGAACTTATTATTTTTAAGCTCCAGATTTATACCGTATTGAGCTGCACCATAGTCATAAAAGGACAGAATGCCGACAGTAGCAGTTTTTGGAGTAATGTTAAACTCTGTGACTATGGATTTTTCTTTGAATGTACGGTCAAGATTAAATCTCATCTGCATACCGTCATTGCCCGCTGTTCCTGTGCTGTGCATACCGGTACCGCTGATTGCATAGCCGTTTGTATGGTCTATGGTAAAATTGGACTGTCTGCGTGCGTCAAGTCTCAGGGCAAGTCCTGCAAAGCTGGGATAAATAGTAGAGCCGTTATATACTACATCCTCACTGTAGTTTGAAAAATCGTCAGCACCGTAAGTAATTACACCGGTAGGCTCCTTGTATACCCTTATATCGTCAAAGCAGATATCAGGAGCATTTTTATCATCCTGATAATAGAAAATTCTGTTGAATTTATTGGGAAATTCAATGCCTGCATATTCCATATAGTCCCAATAATACAATCTGTCATCTTCAGAATCGGTTGATTCATTAAACTGAGCGCCTGTCTGCTTGTTAAAGGCACTTCCGTTGCCCGAGAAGCCTCTGTCAACCGCTTTTAAAGCACCGTCGAGGTAGAAATCAAACTTTTTTTCCTTGATATTAATATCAAGCTTTACATTATACCAAAAACCGGCTGCAAGAGGAATACTTGTAATTACGGTATCCCCTGCCTTGATATAATATTTGCCGTTCTGAGCAACTATACCTGCCCATACATAGGGAGAAGATGCAGCCCACTTAATGTCATCAAAGGCAGTGCAGAGCTCTGCTCTGAACAGAGTATCAATGGGAGTAAGCGCATTCAGCTTAAACTTAAACTCAGTAAAATATCTGTCCTTTGTGAGATCGTATTCCTGCCATTTGTGATCGGCAATGGTGAGTCTGGAACGTGTTCCTGCTTCCTTAACTCCCATTTCCAGATATTGATTTGCCTGCTCAACCTTATTGCTCCGTTCCGGCAATGAATGAGTAGCAATTATTCCTCTGTCTTTGTCAAAATAGTAATTTGACGTTATGCCGGTACCGGTGGTGTAGTTAAAGTCAATATTAACCGCATCACCAACCTGAGAAACAAGGGTGCCTGAGCTTGGATGAGCACTTGCCGGTATGACAAACAATGCCATAACCATTGAGACAGCAAGTGCCAGAGATAAAAATCTTTTGCATGTTTTTTTCATTTTCAACGCTCCTTTATAAAATTTATTAAATGGAAGATAGCGAGACAAGCTTCAATATTCTTCCATTAAATATCAATTAATCTTACCATCGCCAAAAATTATTCATAATCCTCAAGCTTTACAAATTCAACCTTTTTGATATACACACCGCCAGGTGACGCAGTACCAAGACCGAAATGTCCGGCAGAGAAGCTGTTTCCTGAGCGAAATTCATTCTCAAGCTTAAAGTCAAGTGTCTGCCAACCGTCGGTAGCCGGATATGCTTTTACTGTTTCCGACACCTCGGCAAAGCTTCCGTCCGGCTGCTTGCCGTTATACATAAACTTAAGCTTGGTCTCAACCGACGACGCATAGGTAAATCTGACTGCGATATTTTTGCTTATATCGGAAAGGTCTGTGGTAAATGCCGCATATTTTCCCGAAGGAATAAAGGTACATTCCTCGCCCTCATACACACCGTGCTCTGTATAGGCTGCACGGTCAGGGTCGCTTTTGTAAATAAAATTGATATGATTTCCGCCGTTATATGTGCCGTCGGAAGCAAAGGTAACTGTCATATCCATGGAATATGGCATGGTAAGCCTTTTTGCCTGACCTGTTATTGAATCGCTTGTTTTTTGATTAGAGTCAAAGGCTGTAAGCTCATAGGTATATGCGCTGCTCTCTGATGCCTCATCATCAAAAAATCTCAGCATATTTTCTCCGCTCACCTCGCCGTCTGTGATAAACACTTTTCCATCACTGCGTTTTAGCTGATAGGTATCAATTGCGTCAAAATCGTCATATGCCTTTTCCCACTCGACAACCGCACCCTTTACCTTATCATAAAAGCTTGCTTTGTATATGTGCGGAGCATGATTTACTATAGGAACATTGTTTTCATCCCAGAGAAAATATTTTATCTCATCACCCTTTTTTACAGTAACTTCAAAATCAATGCTCTGATATTGGGATAATACATCCATTTCACACACAGCGCGGTCTGCAATCTCACCGTTTATGTAAGAAACAGCTACAAATAAAATTTTGCCTGCGCCTGTTGTACCTGCATTATTAAGGGTTGTAGACGCGGTAACGGTTTGTCCGTTATCAGCTTCTGTTATATCAAGCCATTCTGCAAACTCACCCTTAAGAGCCTTCAAAGTAACTTCAAAATCAGCACTCACATTAAACATTCCGTCTGAAATTGTAGCTGTAAGAGTAACGGTTATATCCTCTTCAACACCGCGGTTTACCAGTGCAGTTGAACCGTCAATTATAATTGCACCCGTATCTGCGCTCTCCCATGAAATATAGCTTCCGTTCATGCTGCCCACAACCGGCAGTGCAAAATCTTCTCTTACGGTACCAGGAAGCTCAATAGCTTCCATATCCTCTACAAAGCTCTTATATATAGTATTTTCCATAAATGAAATACTAATATTGTCAATTCTCGAATATATCGCCTTTGAAGATTGATTTTGCCTTATGCTGTAATACTGAACAAAGGTCTTTGCCGCCTCATCCTTGTTTACAATGCCAAAGGGTGCTTCTGTTTGTGCAACAACATTTTCGCCCTCACAAATACTGAACATATTTGCCTCATTTGTCATATCGTAGCTTAATATATATCTATACTCTTTACCGACAAGCTCTCCCTGATAAATCTGTTCAAGGGCTGTATTTCCGCTTTCGTCGGTATATGCAAGGCTGACCGTTCCCATATCGCCGTCAAGGTCATACTGTACCGCAGCTATTTCCGTCATATCCTGATTAAGCAGATTAACCGTCAGCTGATTTTTTTCGGTATTATATATACAATCCGTTACGCAGGCATCGCCGCATACATCTGTAATACAAGCTTCTCCTGAGGGAAATGTCAGGTCATAGGAAAAATCAACATCGCCGTAAAGAGGATTTTCATTTATCTTGACCTGGTACATATTGCTTCCGGCATAGCAATTTATTTCTTCTGTTTCTTTTAAAATCTCTATGCTGTGCAAATATATGTCATATCCTAAATTGGTACTGAGTCTGATTGTGTATTGCTGAAGATTTGAGCCTGAATCCTGAGAAATCAAAGCTGTCAGGTCAATATTGCTTACGTCAACCTCTTTTGTAATCCATTTGCCGACTTCATCCTCAGCAATATTAAGCAGTGTCGTATTCGCTGTTTTTTTATCGTCGGCCTTTACATATGCCATTTTAAGGGGAGTATTTGCCCTTTCCGCATAAACTCTGAATCTGAATTTTACATTATTATCAGTGCTTGTAACGGCTCCGGAATCAACCACAAACTTTACATCAGGTGTGTTTACCGGCTTATCAGGACGATCCTGATTGTTGAAGGTATGAAAACCAATAGCTGTAAGCCCCTCTACCTCATCGAGAAGAAGCGCATTGCTTCCGCCTACAGTCACCTTATAGTTAACAGTGTAGGTCTTTTTGTCTGTATGTACTATATCCTGGGGAGCATCAAGCTTAAAACCTGTATGCCACCATTTGTTATAATACGTTAAGCCTCTTGAATTTTCCGGGCTATTGGCTTCATCACTGCTTGAAAAGGCACTGCTTGCGCGAAAAAAACAAAGAGAGTCTGTCTTCATATCAAGAGCGCCGTCACTAACCTCCGCCGAAAATGAATTGTCATCCTCCGGAGTGATACTTTGAGAAACATCTGTTGTAATACTGAAATCCTGCAGATATATATTTTGCGGTATTCCTGTTTCTGCATACACATTAATCGCTGCAAAAATCAAGGCTAATGCAAATACAAATATTTTTCTTTTCACTTTTTTTCACCTCTTTACTAAATTTTTGTCAGTATTAATAATATACAGCAACAAGGTCTGTTATATATCCGTATCTTCTGTTGATAAATATTTTTGTTGAATATTCGTTTACATTCAAGGTACCGTCTGCCTGAGGACTGCAGTTCTGATACAGCTGATTTGCTGTGCCCACATATATTCTGTCAGTTCTGGCATCATAAACCGATATCAGCATATTCTGATTGCTTCTTGTGGGCGATACCAGCACGGTATTGCCATTATTCCAACCATCGGGATTATAAAGATTTATATTCACTCCGTCATTTGAATACAGATAACCGCAAGCTACACTGTATCCGGAAGCCGATCCTGCTGCTTCGGTTGTATCAAGAGGTGCTAGATTGGGGTCGCTGAGACTGTATACCTTGACCACCCTATGAACTTTATTATTAATCAGTGCAAACTGTACAAGGTCTCCGCGCTTTAGTCCCTCGGGCAAAATCGCTTTGTTTTCAACAAGAATTTCTCTTTCCTTGCCCTGCATAATTCCTATCAATTTTACGCACTCGTCACCGTTTTCGTTGATACAGTTTCTTACCTCATCTAAAAGAAGATTAGTCTGATTGTTTACGTAATGTCCCAGCTGCAGAGTGATTGTAAGAACATTGGCATGCATATACTCATCTGCATCATAAAGTCTGACCATACTATAGGTCTTCTCGTCAAAAATACTGCCGCTTCCCAATACCTCATAGGTTCTCTCACCGTCATCACTAATCATTGTTGCAAATATAAGAGTCCTGCCGTCAATGGTATAGCTTCCGTTAAAAACCTTATTTCTGTAATACGCTCTGGTAGGAGCATAATCCATGGTGAATTCATTTTTGTTAAAGCCATATGTATATACCGAACTGTCAAGGGGTGCTGCGAATTTCATTTCCTTTAAGCATCCCTCTCCGTCAAAGGAAACCATTACCGCCTGAGCTTCTTTTTCATCAAGGGGGATTCCGTCATCATATCCGGTTTTTTTAAATTTATCTGAAGTAGTAACAACTGTTGTTATACCGTCAGGAAGAAGCATTTTTACTTTGTAGCTGTCTTCTCTTGCAAATGATTCATCATTTGGCATTGCCGCTATAAAGAAGGCATATCGCTCAGTTTCGCTACCAAGCTTTACAGCCGCGATATTTCCCTCAATATCAAGAAAATATGTATAAGTCTGACCCGCAGTAAGCTGAGGAATATAATACATGCCAGACGATATTGCATCGCTGAGGCTTTTTGCAAGCTTCAATTCTTCATCCTTAAAGGTATAGATGCTCTCACTATCATTTTCGCTTACAGCCTCAAGCATTGCGGTCTTTCCGGGATCGTTTACATAAATGTATATATATTCTGTACTATCCGGGTTTGCAAGGTAGGAAATTACTCTGTTTGATGAAATTTCATTCATTCCTACAGCTCTGCCGTCTTCATTGAATATTTTTATATTACTGTATACCGAAAGGTCCAAGGTATCACCGTACTGATTGGAAATAAATTCCTTTTCAGATGAAACCGCATTGACAAAGATATTTCTGTAATCCTTTACGATAACAATATCAAAATCGCCGTCGCTGTCGTTATCAATAAGCTTCAGCCCGCCTGCCTGAGGCTTGAGATATTCGGCAGATACATTATTGCTCAAAGCGTTGTTATATACAATATCTGCAAATTCATCAATATCAACTGTTTTTCTGCGTTCGTTCTTCCAGTAAACGATTTTTGAAATTCCGTATGCCGGGTCGTCTGTTATCAGGTCTTTACTATTGATATCAAGAATTTCATTATAGCTGTTTGCACATGCCCACAATACAGTATCTGTCTCATCTCCGGATTTATAGAAAAACTGCAGCTCCATTCCCAGATAGTCCGTAAGGTCAAGGTCTCCGGATTTATACTTTTTGCCTCCTATAACCACTGTATCCGCTGATGAAGCCTCGCCTGACAGAGACACAATTCCGTTATCCTGCAAAACCGCCTCATCATAAAGGATGTTGTTATATGCTGTAAGAGGGGTTCTGTCCTTACTTGCAGAATACGAGGTAACCTCGCCCTTGTCATTATAGGTTACCGCCTCAACAATAGGAGTGTTTGCGGCATTATATATAAGTCTGACTGCCGCCTCGGCAGAAATCGGTGCGTTATTGTCTGCAAGGGTTATCCCATGGCTCAAATCCAGCTTTATGGACATTGTAAGATATCCTGCAGGATATTCTCCAAGGCATTGCTGCACATATGTTTTATAGCCCAAGAAATCCGCAATAATCTTTACTGCCTGTATGTATGTGATTTCGCCATCCGGCTCAAAGGTACTGCTGCCGGCACCGTTGACAGCCCCTATGGTGTGGAAATATGCAATAGCGTCTCTGTGGGGAGTATTGCTGTTTACATCACTAAAGGGAAGGCTTATATCAGCTTCTCCCTGTGTAAGCCCTGTCAGTCTGTAAAGAGCTCCCAAAAACTGAGCGCGTGTAACTGCCGAACCGGCGTCAATATTCAAAAAGTCGTCTGTAAGAAGCCCCATGCCCTTGAGTGCTTCAAAGGCTTCGTTATCTATTGGTTCAAATGAGCCTGCATCTGCTGTGTCAGGCGTTTCTGCTGCAGCTGGCATGCATGAGCAAAAAACAGCCAATGCCAATATAAACGATAATAATCTTCTCATGTGTTTTCCCTCCTCTCGGCTTATTGCTTGATATAAGACTTAACAAGACTGAGGATTTTTGCCGCCTCGGCTCTCGTTAAGCTTGCCTCCGGTCTGAATGAGCCATCCTCAAAGCCGTTTATAACCGTCATTTTTGTAAGTATACCGACACTTTCTGCCGCATAATCCGCTATTTTATCAGCATCGGTAAATACCTTGTTTTCTCCCTCAGCACCCGCTTCAATACCGAGCTTATCAAGCAATCTGCAAGCTATAACTGCAACATCCTGTCTTGAAATATCGGCACCTATGCCAAAGCTTTCTTCACTGAGTCCGGTTACAATACTTTCTTTATAAGCAGAGGACACATAAGCATAGTACCACTCATCCTTAAGCACATCTATGAAATTACATTCACTGCCTTCATCATAAAGTCCGCACATCAAAACTGCCATTTTAACAAATTCTTCTCTTTTAACCGTTCTGTCCGGATAGAAGCTTCCGTCTGAGTAGCCTGAAATAATTCCGCTTTCCTTTAATGCTTCAATGTAGCTGTGTGCCCAGTGCTCTGCAGTGCAGTCGCCAAATGATGCTGCAGGAGTCTGTGAGGCTGCCGGTGAAGTAACAGCCGCGTCAACCGCCGCGGATATTCCCTTAATTGCGGTGCGTCCACCTACACCGCCTCCTCCGCCACCGCTGTTTCCGGAGCCGGAGTCACTGTCAGAATCATCGTCGTCTTCTTTTATATATTTATCAACTGCATTGTCAAAGGTCTCTTTTATTGCATCTGTTGTTAAAAAATCTTTATTTAAAAACATTCTTTCTATTTTTATCTTCACTTGCTTGTCAGAGCAGTCGGCAAGCTTGTTATAGCTATCGGTGCTTATGCCCGCTTCGTCATAGTATTCAGCAAGCTTTTGCGCTATGGTTTTGCCGGTTGCTGAGTTGATTGTGGCAATTGCAACAGCTTCATCAAAAAGCTCCTTGATTTCGCTGATAGAATCAGCCGCCGACAAATCGTTGTTATACACAATATTGTTATATATTGCAGCGGTATTGTCCTTATAATCGTCCCTTGCGGTGTCAATGCCGATGCTTTCAGCATAGATCTCAAACAGGTTCTGAAGTTTTGCTTTATCAGAAGAAGCATTAGCCAAGCAATCAATAATTTCAGATATTTTCCATGCTCTTTCAACATCATGAAGAGTTGCAAAGCTGTTTGAATAATCCTTTTCTCTTATGCTTAAAAACGCATTAAGCCTGTCTGTTGATTCCCTCTCTCCTACCTCAAGCTGCAGAGGTTTTTCAACCTCGTTAATATATCCCTTCAGGTTTGAAACGGTTGCATTGTTAAAGCTGCTGATTAATCCGGATATTCCCGACGGGTTAATCACCCACACAGGAATCTGAACTCTGCTCTCTCCCGCTCTGCCGCCGCTTCCCTGTATCAGGAGCTTATAGGCTCCGTCAGCCAGGGGTGTGCCGATTTCTGTTATTTTAAATTTCACTGTGCCGGTTTCGCCCTTTTTGACAACAACCTCATCCATTCTGTAGTAATCGGTAATTGCAGGCTTGTTATCCTCGCTCTCTGCGTCAAAGTCATCGTCATACATTACTACTGCAACTGTCTGGATATATCCGGCTGATGACTCCACATCTATTTTAAGCTCAGGAGCAGATGAATTCAGATAATTTCCTGACCAGCTTACCTGCAAAAGGCTTTGTGCCGATTCTCCGTCAGTTGCAAAACACTGACCGCTCAGCAGCATTGCAAAAGCCACTGATATACAGATAAATCTTAAATATTTTTTCATAAGCAATCTCCATTCCTTCTATATGTGTAAAAAATGCGTTAATAAGATTATTCCGGTATCGACACCTTCAGATCAGAAATATACAAATTGGCAGGTGAGCCTGTAATTTTAATATCGCTGAAATGCTTGCCTATATTTTCAAAGTTGCCGCTGTCGATAAGGATTTCACAGTGCTTCCATTTGTTTGAATTAGTTCTCTTGACTGTCTTGGCATTATCATATACTCTCCAGCGGTCATTGTCCGATTTCACCCCGGATGTATATGAAAGCTTTATTGGCATGGTTCCGTTATCAAAGTAATCGAAGCTTATTCTTACCTTTCCGTCTACAGTATCTATAAGCTCCTCAGATATGTCCAGATATACTGATTTTCCTTTTTTTGCCAAAAGAGCCTTTTTACCCTTGTAGGTGATTTCGCTGCTTTCGGAATCAAGTCCTTTATAGCTTATTCTGTCGAGGTTTTCGCCGACTTCATATCTGCCGCCCTCAGCCTGCTTTTTTGCAAGCTCGGTAAAATCAAACCACTTTATGCCAAGCATGCCCTTATTATCCATTGCCCCCCAGTTTACAACATATTTATTTCTCGCTACAACCGGATGTGCGTGATAAGGATGGTTCATCTGTCCGTTCCACTCCACCATGGATATGACAAACCGCTCGTGTGTTTCCTGGCATATCAGGGTTATGGCATTACCGTCTGCCACAATAAATCTGTCGTCACCGCTGGGGAAAAGATGCTTGTCCTGGTGGTCGCTTGCCGTAAAATCATAGAAATACTGTCTGTGTGTGCCATCCTTGTTGTATCTTACTGATGACGGACTCAAACCCACATTATCTCCGGCTCCCATTTCAATATTTATATAATATACATATTCACCAGTGTTTGACCAGAGCTCATGGGAAGCTCCCTGCATTACCCGACCGTCATACCGCTCACCCTGTCTATATACATTTTCCGCTTCCTTGCCGTCTGCCAGATTCACCTGCCACATTCTGTCAAGCATATGAGACGCGTCAACACCGGAAAGCTCGTGAGAAAAGCAAAATAAATCAGGATACCCCGGATTAATCAAAACGTGTGTCAGCGAGTCGGAATAAGAGAATTCCTTGTGATAATCAATCCATTCATCCTCCTCAACGCTGTATCTCGAAACACAGGTTCCGAGCCCCGGTACATCCAGGTCTACGGAAAGATACTTGCAGTCGTTTGAAATATGAGGTGTATAAAACGTATTTTTATCCTTTCGTCTGCCCACAAGCTGAGGCTTGGCAGGTGCAACTCTGGAATCTACCTTGTATATACCGCAATATCCCTCATCATCAATCTTGGGATAATATATAAAATCATCCGTACCCATTATGGCATTCAGGCGGTCTGTCATATTGTAGCATTTGTCGATATAATGAAGCATCTGAGTTTTTGTATTGTAGAAGAAAAGCTCTCCCGTATCAAATCCGCATATAAAGCCCGTACCGTCTGAATTCCAGCTCTGCGCCGTAACATAGGTTCTTAAGGTGGGTATATTCATTATATTCATGTAGTGGTAAGTCTGCCCGGTTGCATTTTCGGTAATAGTGCGGTAAGGAAGATACTTGGGATATTTATGGCTGACTGCCACAAGAGTTTTGTTGCTTTTTACAAAATCATCATTCCAATAGCCTGAAATCAGCATTTCCTCCATCCTGGTAATGCCATTATCGTTTTTGAAATGAAAAACATTGCTCACAAGAGATACCAGGCTGTAATATGAGGCTGGCACATTCTCGGAATATATAAACTCCTCACCTTCTATAAGTCCGATTTTCTTTGCATAGTCCAGAGGCGGAACAGCTCCGCTGCTCAAATCGAGCACATCCAGCGCCATAAGCGTCATATCTTTTTGCGTTATAACATCCTCAGCCTTATAGGCGGAGGGATTTTTTATGGTGCGCCCGTTGCTTATTTTGTCAAACAACTCATATGCATCACCGTATGTACAGTCATTCTTGAGGTTTGAATTCTGAAATTCCTCTGATTTTTCATCAATAAGCTCAAATTCAATCAAGGTTTCTCTTTTTGCCGACGCAGGAATCTGTGCAAGCTCCTTGAGAGTCCTGTTATCTCTTTTGAATTTAGAAGCATTGACAATCTCAATCTTCTTGAACAGATTATATGCACCCGTTCTTATACGTATATTTCCCCCGCTCTTATCCAGAGTTTTGGAAAAGTCTATATCCTTTATATATACACATTCCGTATTAAAACGCTGAACGGTACCGGGCTTTATAATCCTGACAGACTGCTGTATGCCTTCTTTATCTGTATATTCAAGATAAAATGAGCCTCGCGAAGGACCGTAGTCGTAATAAGTGATATAAACCCAGAATTCATTATCGCTGTCTGCAAACTTACTTTGGTCAACATCAAGCGTCATATAGTTTGCCACATAGAATTTTCTTCCGTCAAGTCCCTGTTCCATAGAAATCTCGTTATATAAGGGATGGGAAGGATCTTCAATTCCAAGCTTTCTTCCGTCAAGAAATTTGCAGTTGTTTTCGACAACCTCATTGCCAAGCAATACATAAGCATTATCGTCGCTGACATTAAAGATATCGGCATACCTGTCTTCTGCCTCCTCGGCATGAGACACCACAATATTCAATGTAACCGCAGAAAAGACTATCTGCAAAGCCAATAGCATGCTTATAAAACTTTTTACCTTCATAATTCCACATCCTTTTTGCTGTCTGTTATATAAAAATCATATGCACAGTAAGAATTTTACGATTTCCACTTGCGATATACTCCTATTCTTTGTATATATTATATAATACATTATCAGAAAATTCCTTAGAAATAATAATCGTACACAATCATTTCTTAGTTTTTTTGTCCTTGAAAATTTTTTTCGAATTAATCATCAAAAAGTTCTTGCCAAATTAATCATCATAACAAAAAAACACTTATCATCCTTAGACCTCGCTCAGGATGGCAAGTGTTTATTTTTATGAATGTTTTAAAACAGGTTTAAGTCTGGGAATATGCCTTTCGGTATCTGAGAGGCGATATGTTTTCCTCCTGCTTAAAAATATAAGAAAAATAATTGCTGTCGGTAAATCCGCATTTTTCTGAAATCTGAGATATACTGTCGTTTGTTTCTAAAAGCAAAATTTTTGCTTGCTTTATGCGCACCTTCCTTATGTATTCACTTATATTTACACCGGTATCACTCTTAAACTTTCGCGACATATAGCCGGGACTTACATCATTCAGGTCAGCAAGCTTCTCAAGAGTAATATTTTCTGCATAATTCACATTGATATAATCAATTGCATGCTCTGTTATTAAATCGGTAATTTTAATTATATCACCATCCGAAGACTTCCGGATAAAATACACCAGCAATTCAAAGAGAAGATTTTTGTATATTTCATCTGAATACTCATCGGAATTTTTATATTCGGACAATATTCTAAACATAATATTATCAATATTTTCCCTGGTATTATCATTGGCAACATACATTGGATTAAGATTAAATAAATACATTTTATCAAGCAGAGAATATGGTATATAATTTCTGGTGAATCTAAACAAAATGCGTTCATGTGGACTCGTATTATAATATACCCTATGTTCAGCATCGCAGGGAATTAATATCCAATCTCCGGGCTTGAGAATATATTTATTTTTACCTATCAGATGAACACAGCTTCCCTCCAAAAGATAATATAGCTCATAATATGGATGGTAATGGAACGGCATATCAAAGTCGTTGATATAATCAGCTCTTATTTTTTCGGCATAAAAAAAGCTTTTTGGGATATTCTTCCAATCATTCATCCTGATGTCTTTAAACGTTTCTCTTGCCATATTGTTACCTCCCGTAACCAATCTGCAGCCATGACCCTTGTCAAAAAATAGTATCATTAAAATATATTATATTCTAAACAGACAAGCAGTGTCAATACCAATATTCCCCGGTGCAGTGATATTTTTTTATTATATTTCCGAGTATTTTAACGAAGTATGAGATAAGATTTATATTTCAAAACCGTCTTTAGTATTGGTTGCTAAGGCTATTTATTGCAAACTAAAAACACTTGTCATTCTGAGCAATGGACAAAAAGCCAATGAATGACAAGTGTTTAGTTAATATTGATATTTATGATTTTGTCAAGTTATGGACAAAAAATTTTGTCGATATGCAAACTTCGTTTGCTCGATATTTTTACTATCGTAAAATCGATATGTTTTCCCTTCGGTCAAACTCGATATGATATGAATTCTCGTTGCGTTAGCAACATATCGAGCCGTAAGGCATATCGAGTGCGAAGCACATATCGAGAATTCGTAAGAATTCATATCGATGCATTGCTATTGCAATGCTATACAGGATTTATGCTTTATACAGCATCTGCACTATTACTTGATATCCTCCCACTTGATTTCAAGTGTTTCCTTATCATTGAGATAGTAGTTGTGCGTGATGGTTGCTTCGAGCACGATTACATAATACCATTTTTCCGTTTTAAGGTCATTAAACGGATTTACCTCAAGAGTCTTTACATACTCATCATAAGGACATCTACCAAGAATCTTGTTTACAACAGTCATAACCTCTGCACGGGTGATATTTTTTTCAGCACGGAAGCTTCCGTCCTCATAGCCCTGCATAAGTCCTGACTCGTGGAGGGAAACAATGTAGTCATGTGCCCAGTGGTCCTCAGCCACATCAGGATAAGGATTGTCACCTTCCGGCTCATCAAGCTTTACAAATCTTGTGATAAGCGCTGCAAACTCAGCTCTTGTAAGAGCACCTGCAGGCTTAAACTCACCGTCGGGATAACCCTCAACAACATCCTTGTCTGTCATATACTCAATTTCAAGTACAGACCAGCGGTATTTTCCAACATCAGGGAACACATCGCCGGTAATAACAAAGGGTGATTCATACGCATGATTTGTAATTCTGTAAAGAATTACCGTCATTTCCTCACGGGTAATATTGCCGTCCGGCTGAACACTGCCGTCGGGATAGCCCTTGATATAACCAATGTGTGTGGGATGCTCGTTTCCGAATATATCCTTGGTATACTTTCTTGTGTTATCTACGGTTGTGGTACGGCTTCCGCCACCGCCTCCTCCGCCGCCACCGCCGGTATATTTAACGGTAGGCACGGTATATTTGTATGTAGATACAGGACCGTAAACTTCATTCCAGCAGTCCTCGGGATTGTCATCTTTACATTCAACACATTTTCCGCAGGTGCTGTGGTAAACTGTCTTAACAGTGGTTGCCTCATCGAGGCTGAGCTGTTCGCCGTTATATTTCTTGCGGTTTTCATTGTCCTCGTCGGAGGGGTCGCTTCCGTCAAGAGTATAGTACAGGTCGATAGTATCATCATCGGGATAATCGTCGATTATGGTATACTTTGTGCCCTTCTCAAACTCCACCTCATCTCTCGCTTCAAGAGAAGTTATTGCATTCTTAAGGTGAATAAAATCTATATCAAAGGTACTTTCACTGTCGTCTATTCTCGCGCCGTCCTTATCCACAAGCCATGCAGTAATGCTGATATCGTCCATAAGTGTGTTTACAAATATGGGAGCTGCAATATCATATACAAGATTGTTGGTTGTGGCAGACTTTCCGTCTGTGGTCTTGTAGGTGTAGAAATAATGGATTTCCACATCATCCTCTCTGGTAAAGAGCTTTATACCCTCAGAGTATGGCTTTTCTGTGAGGACATGTGCACTTATGCGCTCAACATCATAGGGAGTAGCGATATACACCTTTCCTCCGGCACTTGCGCCTGATTCAATTATATAATAATGAATAGTATTTGCGCTGACACTGCCGGTCACATCATTTTTAACATAAGCCTTAAAGGACATTGTGTGCTCAATATCACGCTCTGTGCCGAGTCTGTAATAGTTATCGCCTTTATCACCGTTTACACGGTACCAGATTGAATATTTGAATTTGGATGTATCGGTAGGAGCTCTTTCGTCAAGCTCAATATAGGTTGACGGAAGGGGATCTGCATCATATCTTCCTGATGCAAGGGTTATAATAGGAGCCAGGGGAACAAAGTTGTACACATAGCTTGAAGCGTCGCTGTATGCTCCGTCCTTAACCGCACGTGCCTGCAGCACTGTATTTTCGCTGAGCTTTATTATCTCGCCGTCGGTATAATCACGCCATACCGAATCGTTATTGAGCATATACTGAATATCTGCACCTGTATTGAGTGAATAAAGCTTCACATGGAGCAGATTATTCTCTCCGTCAATATCTATTTCCTCGTATGTACCTGTCTTCTTATCGGCATATGGAGGAGCCAGATGTGTGGGCTCGCTGCTCAGGTCATAAATATATCTGTTGGGCTGGCTTGTTATATCATCCAGTGTGCCGGTTATCTCCAGCACTGCAGGAGCATTTATTTCTGTATCATTCACATTACCCAGAGGATTGCTGAGGGTTTCGCCGTCGTAATCATCGTAGGCATTGCCTGTTGCAGTGTCAATATAAAACTCGCCGTCATCGGTAACGAATTCATTTTCAACACCGTTTATATCATAGTTTACTGTGCTGCCCTTAACTGCCTCTACAGGAACAACAGGGAGTGTATCACCGCTGATTACAGCGCCCGGAGCAGCCACAGGAGCCTCGGGAGTGATGGTATAGTCAAAAATACCTATATCACTTGTAGTATTGAAAACAACACTCTTTGCAACAGCCTTTATTACAGTGTGCCCCTTTACCTCTATGGGATTGCCGTCATAAAGTATTGTACCCTCCGCACCGGGAACCGGGTCGGGACAGAACTTGCCGTCATAGCAGATTGTATAGTAAATCTCCGTGCCCTGAGGAACAGGCATAAACTGTGTCGAAAAGCCTTCTTCATTGTCTATCTCGTGGGTATAATTACCGGGGAGAAGTGTGGTTATAGGCTTAACAGGCTTTTTGGTTACTATATCGTAGGAATGGGTAACAACATCGGAATAGGTTGTACCATCCTTTTTTACAACTGCTGATATAACTGTGTAATCAGAAATCTTGATTGTAACAGAGTCGGATTCTTCATCAGCCATTTTTGCAGTTTTGCTTGTTACAGGGTCTGTGCCGTCGGTGGTGTACCAGAGTTCAAATCTGTCTGTATTTGATATAGTGCTTTCCGGGCAATAGATGGTAACATTATCCGCATTGGTAAACTGTGTGCTCTCGGGTGCAAATTCAGGAGGAATAGGCTCGATTTTGTATGTAAACACATATTCCCCGCCCTCAGTGCCGTCCGGGTCGATTGCTTTTGCTATAATGGTTGTATCCTTGTCTATCACAAGTACATCGTCATAATCTCTCCATTCCCCTTCCGGGTCATCGTCATAACGATACTTGATAGTATTCTGAGGATTGTTTGGTGTAAGAGTTACATTAACACTGCCCTCATATACACCGGAGGGATAGAATGCATCCACTCCGTAATCATCATAAGCGGTAAACACATACCAGAATGAGGATATACCGCTGTATTCTCCGTCATACATAGCAACCGCACGAACAGTGGTATCCTTTGCCAGAGTCAGAGGGACAGAATATTCAAGTCCGTTGGTAATCGGGTCTGTACCGTCTGTGGTATAATAAATTGTTGCTCCCTCAGTCTCGGTGCTGAGCTCAACATCAATCTTTGAGTCGTACTCACCGGAAATAGGGTCGGCTGTAACAACCTTCGGCTTGATACCGAGATAGTACCATGCTACCTCACTGAGCTCTCCGGTAACAACATTCTTTGTAACAAGTCTTACAGTACATTTTTTGTCAATATCAATTGTCTGCAGAGCTTTTTCAATCTTAACCCATTCATTATCAGGGTCGGAGCCGTCTGCAACACTGCTTACAGCAGCGTCTGAAAATGTATAATAAATCTCGTGTTCATCGGCAATATTGTCAAACACACTGCTGTCGTCCACATATACGGTAAACGCACTGTATTCACTGTGGATATTTGGCAGCAGACTCTTGCTTTCGTCAAAAAGGAAGGGAGCCGGAGGGATAATGTCATAGCTGTAGGTCACCACATTACTCTCTCTGCCGTCGGAATCACGCACTGCATAGCAGGTGATATCCGTATTCATGCTTACATCAATAGGCTCTTCAAATTTAACATAGGTTTTGCCGCCGTCCACAGACCAGTATATAGTACTGCCGGGCTCCGCGGTAAGAGTAACCTTCTGAGCGGTGGTATACACGCCGGAAGCAGGATTTGCCACAGGTGCAGTAGGTTTATTTTTGTCCTTGATTATAATATTATGAAATCCGCCGTTTACCGCGCTGAAATCAAAGGTCTGTTCCTCAAGATTGCCGGTAACATTTTTTGCAAAGAGCTCCAGAGTATATGGGTCGGAGCCGTCTATGTCGATAAATACATCGGTACTGCCGGTACGCAGCGGAGTCAAAGGAAGCTTACACAGGTTGTACCAGAGGTCGCCCTTTGTCATATTGGGCAGATATGTACCGCTGAAGAATATTGTAGCATAAGCCGTCTTATAGGTCTTGCCGTTAATATACTTGCTGTCACTGCCGTGTCTGTATTCATAATATCCTACAGACTGAGGTACATCATCCTCAACCTTGCCGTCTCCTACCTCCTCGTTGTCCTTGTCACTGGTTTTTATCTTGCTGTCTGGCACAGTGTAATCGATAGGTCTGGCGGTATCTGATGCAACATATGCAAAATACAACGGGTCAAAATAAATCTTTACGGTATATCCGTTAAGATCAAAATGAGGTTCAAGATGGAGGTCACCGTCCATAGCTCCTTTATTAGGATTGTCGATTGCGAAATAAAGGTCAGCGGTTTCTCCCATATACACCGTACTGGAATTCTTGGTCTCAGTGGGATTTGGCCCCTGAGCGTGAAGATACACGGTACGCTGAGTCCTTTCATCCACCTCGGCTGATACAAAGCCGGAGGGAATCAATGTTATGAGCATCGCCAATGTCAATAAAACTGCCAATATTCTTTTGTAAGCCATTAGTCTGATATCTCCTTTTCTTGAATATTTTGTATGTCTGTTGGAAAAAGCAAAAGATATTATTTTCCTTTAAAAGCGCACAAGCTTTATTATGTGCTTTTAAAGGAAAATAAGACCGAAAATAAAACTAGCTTTACTATTTTATTTTATTACTGCATCCCCATAATGTCAAGTTTTTTTTGAATATGTCATATTATTGTCACACTGATGAAAACAGCCAATGCCTTCATTCATCATTTCCGGACGGCAAAAGCCGCCCGGAAATAATAAACATATTCAAATGCGAATTGATGTCAATTCAGCCTTAGTTGCCCCAGGATACGAGCACGTATGCAACGTCCTTGGAGTCAATTTTTCCGTCACGGTTGAGATCATACTTAGCATAATCAGCCTTGTTTGATGCAGAAAGGTTGATTTCACCGAAATATGATACAACTGCTGACAGGTCGTATACATTGATGTTGTTATCCTTAACAATATCGCCTGCAAGGAAGGTTACCTTCTGTGCATTTTTATTACCGGAAGCACTTTCTTCAACATATGTATCGTTATCCATTACGTTGTTCCAGAAGTTAAGAGTCTTATCCTCTGTCATAGAAACTGTATATTTAGCTGTTCTGTAGCCTGCACCTTCTACTGTTACAGTGTAAGGTGTATTGAGTACAAGGTCAAGACCTTCAACCTCAGGAGAGTTTGCATTATCTGTGCTGTAGTATACAACACCGTTTTCATCTGTCTGGAGGTTGTAGCTATCCGCGCCGTCCTTACCATTTGAAAGATAAAGTACCTTATTATAATCAGGACCTGTTACTGTTACAGTCATTTGCTGATATGCCTTTTCGTTTGCAGATACAGCATTGGGGAATGCAACGTTAATAACAAGGTTGCGTGTGGGGATTTCGATCGTGCCCTTTGCTGTGCTGTCAATATTGAGCTCACCGTCATTGTTAGCGGAACCGCCCACATAGAAATGCTCAACAACATTGTTAGCTGTCTTTGCAGTGTTAACAATGTTTTCACCTGCATTCTTGTCTACAGAAAGCTCATATTCGCCATAGCCGCTGATTTTAACCTGAGCTATTTTGATTCTGTTTGCAGTCTCATCAGGCTGTGTAACACCATCAAAATTGAACAGGTAACGGTCTTTGTTTTCACCGTGAAGTGTAATGCTTACGGGCTCAACAGGAATGATTTCATAAGTCATAGCTGCATTCTTTGCTGCAGTTGATTCAAGAAGGAATGTAAGGTCAGCAGAGTTGAGTCTGTTGATAAACTGTGCATTGCCTTCTACATAAATGTCATAAAGGTCAGCAACCTCTTCTTCAGCTGCATCATTAATTGCAGCAGTCTCAAATACGATTGACAGATTTGCAGAAATAATATCTTCATTAATATCTCCTACGAATCTGATATCTTCACCTTCGGGAACCTGAATTTTTACATCTGAGAGAGGTATGCTGTCAGGCATAATCTTAATTACACCGGAAGCAGTAACAACTGTTTCGCGTGTAACTTCGTCACCGTCATCTTCAAATCCACCGGAAATAAGATATGCATTTGCATAGCTGCTCTTAGGTGCATTGAGTGTTACATTTTTAAGATTGAGCTCAACCTCATCTGTAGCAACAATAGCAGACAAACCGATTGTATATTCTGAATCCAGTTCACCTGATGATACATAAGAATCATTAACTGTTACAGAAGATTTACCTGTTGCAACGATACCTTCGCCAGCTGATTTTGTAAAGGCTGCGGTAGAAGCACCGCCTATGATGCTTGAATTGTTAATAGTAACAGTTGCATCCTTAACCTTAAGACCTGCACCGGCAATACCGTAGGATACGCCGGGCTGATATGTCTCGCTGTTTGCAAGAGAACCGCCCTGCAGAGTGATATTGTTGATTACAACATTTGCACCGCTTGTAACAGAAAGAGGTGTTACTGCAGTAGTATTATATTCTTCTGCATTTGCTACAGCTGCACCTGTAACGGTATGACCGTTACCATCGATTGTAACATTTGTGTTAACAACAGCAGTAGTTTCTTCAACACTGTCACGTGTAAGAATAATTGTATCTCCTGCCTGTGCTGCAGCTGCAGCTTCAGCAAGACTGCCATAATAGTTATCATTGATTCTTGCAACAGTGATAAATGTTTCCTCTTCAACGAGTTCACCAACTGCTTCGTCAGAGCCCTCAGCATAGTAAGGAGCTCCTACGGCTACAGGAGTTTCGTCTGCAACATATTCGCCGTCTTTGTTGATACGGTATATATTGCCTGCAAAACGGCAATTGATGAATTTAACACCCTCATCTTTGCTGCCATTGTGCCATACACCTGCGATACCGCCGATTTCGCCTTCGGATTCATCAGAATATTCGGTAAGATAAACATCTCCGGTAACAAGGCAGTTTTCAAAGGTATTGCCATAGTGAGCTATACCTGTAACACCGCCGATATCACATGTTGAACCGTAAACATCAATGTTTGTGGTAATATTGGAAACTGTATGACCGTTTTCGCCCATAAAGCCTACAACACCGCCAACATATGTACGGTAGTTTTCGCCATTTTCAATAGAATATGCTTTAACATAGCTTGTATCATCAACATTAATTACGAGATTGCTTGCATCATTATATAAGTTACGTCCAAGAAGACCGCCAACATATGACATACCATTGATTTCAACATGACCTGTAAGATTAATGTTGTTTACAGCAGATGTATAGGGGCTGCCTGCCAGAGCACCTACTCCAAGACGACCTGATACGGAAGCATTGTGAATATTAATGTTGCGAAGCTCACCATCTGATGCATAACCAAACAGACCAAAATAGCTGTTAGAGCCGGTTACCTTAAGGTTTGAAATTGTGTGACCGGTACCGTCAAATGTACCGAGGAATTTGTTTGTGCTGTTACCGATAGGTGTCCATTCCATGTTGTTAAGGTTAATATCATCAGCAAGCTTAACAGTCTTTCCAGCATATGTATTTCCTGCATTTACTTCATAAGCAAAAGCAATAAGCTCATCAAGTGTGCTGATAACCTTGTTGTATACAGCCACTTCGCCTTCAATAACATTAGCATTGCCGTTAGCATCCTTTGTTTCTACAGCAGGCTTACCACCGTTTGTATATGCTTCAACTTCAACAGTTTCTGCAATAGCAACAGATGCTCCTACAAATGTACCGCTTCCGTTCGCACCGGAACCGATTGCACTTGCACATCTGTATGAATCAGATTTTTCTTCATTGTAATGGAGACCTGCAATTGCTGTGATTACAGATTCTCCTACAATGTCAATATCAAGGTTGTTGCTCTTGTAGCCACCGCCGATACCTGCACCTGCAGCACCGCCGACTGCTGTTACTGTACTGTCGGAAATATTAATAGTTGTGGTTGACATTTCAGAAGCAGGACAGGAATCAGTGTTATATCCGTTACCAATTCCGGCACCAAAATATCCGCCCTTTGCGTCAATTGTAGAACTTTTGATATTAATTCCCGCGTAAAGATTTGCATGTTCCTTGCCGTAACGACCCATACCGATAGCTGCAGCAGATGCACCGCCTGTTGCTGTTACCTTGCTGTTATCAATTGTAATTTTTTCAATACCGCACCAGTAACCTGTACCGATACCGGCTGCCTTCTGACCGCCGTTAGCAGTAACTGTACTGCCTGTAATGGTAATATTTCCGGTAAAATCACCATTACCATAACCGCCGCCGATTCCGGCGCCGCCTTCGGGATCAGTCTTTGCATAATCCAAATCAAGGCTAATGCCGCCTTCAACATAGCAGCCGCCTTTTGCGTTTACTACAGAGTCGGTAATAACAATTTCTTTACTGAGGCTGCCTTTAGCCGAGCCGATACCTGACGCATGTTTACCATATCCGATAGCATTTACAGTAGCATCGATAATGGTGATTTTACCGCTTGCACCGTTTTCTGCTGTACCGCCGATACCTGCACCGCCGAATGCGGTAGTATCTTCAACACCGCCATTACCGATAGCAGTAAGCACGCCTGTACCTGTAATTGTAACAGAAGCACCCTCTGCTACATAGATACCTGCGCCGCCATTGGCACCGGTAAGTGTTGTGTCAGCATCAACTTTGATTGTAACATCGCCGCTGAGAATACTGATTGCAGACTCACCGTCTGCTGATGCTTTAATTTCTCCGCCGTTCAGTGTAACAGTATTACCCTCTACTGTTGCAACGCCGGAATCATCTGCAATTACAACTTCTGCTACGGCATCAAGCAGCTCTGCGGCTGCATCGTCCTCAGCAAATGCTGTAAAGCTCATGGTACTGAGTACCATCGCCATTGCAAGTACAATGGCAAGAACCTTTTTTGCCTTCATCTTGTTCTCTCCTTTGTTAAAATAAAATGTTTTTAGAGAATTGGATTTTACAAAAAATTCAATCTCTTTATAAGCCTTTAAGCACCGTTAGACTGTCGAATTATTACCGGTTTTGCTTGCCATTCTGTAGGGACGGGGCGCTTTTTGCACAGAAAATCAGGATTTTCCATGCAAAAAGGATGCAAAGCATCTGACAGCCACCATCCCTGAATAGCTCTTTTGTGCGACAATTGAATTATTCGACAGTCTGCAGTTGATTAAAAGCTTATAAAGGGGCTGAATATCATCAGCATATAATCACCCCAAGCGAAGCCAAATTTTATCATAATTCAGCTTCGCCGAGAATGATAGCTTATATCGTATTAATGATATCACAAATCTCATATAGATTCAATTGTGATATTTTCCGAAAACACACGCATATTAAGCATTTGATATCGCCAAAGAAGTCAATTTCAAATCAAAATATCAGATAACATGTGTTACAAAAAAATCCCATATAAACGGCTCAGTGATAAAATAAATATCAAGGAGCCGTTTATCGGTGAATAATTAAATCAGTTCATAAGAGCTGCAAGTCTGTTACACATTACTGCAACCTCTGCTCTTGTGGCATTGCCAAGGGGATTTACTCCGCCGCCGGAGCCCTGAATAATGCCTGCGCCTACCATTGCTGCCATAGGAGCAGCTGCGTAGTCGGATATACTTGCTTTATCATTGAATGAATCAAGATTTGACAAATCTGTTGCCTCTGCAATATAACCCTTTGCCTGGAATGCACGATATGCAAGAGTGATGAGGTCCTGTCTGGTGATAGAGTCCTCAGGACGGAACATGTTGTTATCGCCCTTTGCTATGCCGGCTGCCTTCGCCTTAGCGATAGCATCATAGTAGTAGCTTCCGGCAGGAACATCGGCAAAGTTATCGCTTGCTGCCACATCATCCAGCTTGAGCATTCTGGTGAGAATGAGGATAAAGTCACCGCGCTTGATATTGAGCGAGGGTGAATAGGTGGTTGCACTTGTACCGCTGATGATACCTGCATCCTTAAGAGCATAGATTGCTTCCTGAGCCCATTCATAGCCGCCAAGGTCTGTAAACAGACCGGATGCTGCATCAGTTGTTCCGGTTGTGGTGCCTGGAGTGGTTACGGGAGTGGAAACAGCGCCACCTACGGAGCCGCCTCCGCCACCGCCGCCTCCGCCGCCACCGCCACCGCCTCCGCTACCGGAGTCGGAGCTTGAGCCGGAATCAGTCTTGGCGTTTGCAGTGTCAGAGAATTCGCCGGTACCTATTGCATTTACAGCCGCAATGGATACATAATATCTTTCGTCTTCATCAAGGTCTTCTATAGTTGTTTTTGTCTTGCTTGCATCTTTAATCTCAACAGTCTTGTTAAGAGAGTCAGAGGATGTGCCGTACTTAATCACATATCCTGTGATAGCAGAGCCTCCGTCTGCAGGCTTTGTCCATTCAACCTCAAGCTCTTCGCTACCGCCAGAAAGCTTGGGAGCAGACATCTTTGCAGGAACAGTTGCTGTATCCGTTGTATTATCACCGGTGCTGCCAGAATTGCCGGAGTTGCCGTTGTCTCCGGAACCGTCTTCGGGAAGCTCAATGCCCGCATATACTATATCGGTGCTTCCGTCCTTGGAAATATCGTACATGTCTATAACTCCGCTGCGGTCAAAATCGGCTGCTTCGTTACAATCAGCATTGTTTGCTTCATAGGCTTCGAGTGCCTCGTACCAGGCTTTTTTATCGTAGCCGTCAACATCGCCGTCGGCATCAATATCGCCAGGGATAAAATCAGCATTGGTGATTTCCAGAGCTTCATCAAAGGTGACACCCTCTGCTTTGTATGTAACATAGCCTATACCGCTGACTTCTACAGTATATGTATCATTGGCAAGAACAGTATTTTCAACAGTAAATGAAGCTACGGATGTGTTCTCACGGTGACCGCCCTTGGAAACAAGAGTGTTGTTAAGCACTGTATAAATGGTATAGCCTTCTGTATTCTCGCTGGTAATCTTGATTTCCACACCACTGCTGGAATATCCGTCCTGAGTATTGGAACCGGCAGTAAAACCGGCAATACCATCCATTACAAGCTTAACCGTAGCGGTTATACCCTCGTTATCAGACTCACTGCTCTTGAATGTTTTAGTAATCTTTTTGTTTGCCTTAAGGTCCTTATTATCACCTACAGTGCAGAATGCATTTTCCGGGTCATTGAGAGAAAGCTCAACCTTGTCTCCAGCCTCACCTGCAAATGTCAGGATAAAAAGATCTGTCTCATCTTCAAATGTAATGGGTTCACGAGGGCAAACTATGCTGGGCATAAGCTTTTTCTGGTTGTTTGCCAGAGCCGCATTGGGAGAATGTAGATAACAACTTGGCGGGTTATTTTCTCCCTTAAGGAACTGTATGGACTTATACTTCAGGTCACCGTCAAATTCCAAAGGAATCTGAGCGATAGTAGCCTCGCCGGCAGCCCCTTTGACACTTACCATAACTTTTGCCTCTCCGCTGAGTGTTGTCGGGTCAGAGGAGGTTACGTCGGTAAAAATTACTTCAATTGTGTCGGAAGCCGCAAACACTGGTACAGATACTGCAACCATAACAGCCGCAAGAAATGCCGCACCGAGTTTTTTGAAAAAATGTGATTTCATTGGTAATCTTCCTTTCTTTAATTTATTTTGATTAAAACAAATCACTTAGGTCATAGTCAGGCTTTACCTTCAACAAAACGCCTGTATATGTAGTCCAGCTGATCTCGGGTCTTTTCGCGGTCTCCCCATATGGCATAATCCATAACGGCAGATACAAAAAGATATACCAAAGGCAGCGTAATGTCAACGGACAGGTCAAGAGCCTTTGAAATACTTATGGCATATTCGTGATACACCGGTTCTAAATCATCGCAGCGTTTTCTGATTATATCGCCGTATACAGGGCTGCAGGCAAGCTGATATATAAATCTCAGAGCCTCCCTGTGCTCTTCCATTTTTTCCAGGCATATTTCAAAAGAGCTGTGCAAATCACATATATTTTTAAATGCATGGGCAAAAATGTCGTCGGATACGGTAATCAGACCGTACTCAGCAGTATCTGCAATCAGCTGCTCTTTGTTTTCAAACCAATAGTACACACTGCCGATTGATATATCTATACCCTTGCAGAGCTCACGCATAGATATATTTTCAAGACCGTTTTTTGAGAGAAATTCAAAGGATGCCTGCAGAATGTCATTTCTGTTTTCGCGGTTTTTGGGTTTTCTCAAGTTGTCCACCTCCGGAGCATTAAAGCTGATACATATGAACAATTGTCACAAAATTTGGCAAAAAAATATACCGGAGTCAAAAGACATATATTCAGCAATCAAGGTAATTATATCATCAACAAGACCGTGATGTCAATATTTCAAATCTAATTTTTATTGATTTTTGTTGATATTGGCTGATTATCAGTGGATTTATACGAAAATTAAGCCCGGTTATATTATATCTAAACAAAATTCATAAAAAAATCCGGTTTAAAAACAAAAAAAGAGATATGCCCTGAAGACATATCCCCTTTTGATTTTACTGCTTATTATTTTATTACAACAATTTCCTGAACAACATCCTTATAAACTCTTACAAACACTCTTTCAGGAGCTGCATCGTCATACTTCTGGATATCTCCGGCATCGCCTACTCTTACCTGCTTTGCGGATTTGGTTGTATCAACAACATAAATTGCCGCATCACCTATTGAGAAGTTTTCTACCGCGCCGTCATTCACCTGAAGATTGAAGCTTGAAGAGAACTTCTTGGTAACCTTGCCGTAGAAGGTGCTCATGTTGTCGGAGTGAACAACTGTCTTTTCGGTATCCTTAAGACTTATATCAAAGAGAACTGTTATACCGTCAATCTCGCCTGCGGCATTAGTCTTGTACTGGATGATATCACCCTGCTGGAGAGCTACCTTCTCAGCCTCTTTGTCTTTAACAAGGATATCGTCCTCGCTTGTCATAAGAGTGATTGCTTCACCGTTCTGATATGCATAAAGCTTTTCAACATTTATGCCGTCCTCATTCTTGGTGGTTGTGATTTTGTCTACAACCGCTATTGCATCCTCTTCGTTTGCCTGGCCTGTGGAGTTGGTTACAATCACAGCTTTTGCATTGTAGTCCTCGGTTACATTGAACACAAGAACATCATATTCATCATCATTTACAAAGAAGGATTTGTTTCTGATAGAATAATCATCTGTATCTGTGCTTGATGCGGGAATATCAAATATTACTGTTTCGTCTGTGATATTAACGCTCATGGTCTTACCTACAAGCTTGGAGGATACTGATTTGTATACTACTCCCTCCTCCTGCATATTGAGGGTAAATTTATCCTCATCAATTGCAGACTGAGCAGTGTAGGTGTTTACTCTGTATATCTTGCCGTCTGAGTTCTTTTCAAAGGTGATAAGCTGACCTTTGGCGCTGTCTCTGCTACCCTTGATTGCTTCGAGAGCCTGCTCGGGTGTAAGGTTGTTTGTATCATTAACCTTTATTTTTGCGCCTGAGCTGATTACCAAAGTTTCGCCGTCCTTGGTAAAGAGCTTGAAGTCAAGAACCTTGTCAAGGCCGCTTGAAATACCTATATCTGCAACATACGCATAGTTTGAGCTTACGGTTGACTCGCCGTCTACCGCAGCAATTTTCTTTTCTGCGTCAAGGTAGAAGGTACCCTCATCCTCAAGCTTGATTGTGCCGGGATAGTTTGCAGCTACCTTATAGCCCTCGCCGTTGATAAACACTTTTTCATCATCTGTTTCTGTTACGGTACCTGTTACGGAATCTGTAGAAACCTCACCGTATATAAACTCCTCGTCCTTACTTACGGTTACTGTGATTACATCCCATTCCTCAAGGTCGCCAATCTCTATTTCCTGACTGCCGTGAATGAGAGTAAAGGTAAGGTCATCATCCTCGGGGTCGAGGATAAGTGTTTTGAGTCCGTATTTATCCACAATTTTATATGTGGATTCAATTACCTCTTCTACTACATAATTCTGTGTTTCGTTTACAAAAACAATGTCATACACACCGTTTCCGTCGGTATCAAGAAGCGCAATATTACCGGAATCAATCACTTTGAAGTCCTCAAATGTGCCGGATTTTCCGTTATACATAACCTTAGCTTCTGTTGAGATATTCGCTTTTGAGGTCTTTTTGTCCTCTTCTTTATCCTTCCAGTAGTTAAGAATCTTTGAGGATTCTGTATTTTCTACTGAATCAATATTATCGCTTGTAACCTTGAGAACATTGTTTTTGCCATCAACAGGTCTTGCAAGAAGCAAGGTTTCATTGCCTGTTCTGTCGTCCTCAAAGATATATGCGTCAACATAGAAGCCGAGTACGGTTCTTACATCGGCATCGCCAATCTTGTAGTTTTTGTCACCTATGCGGATTTCGTCCTTTTCGAGACTTGACTCACCGTCTATGGAAGAAGAGCCTACTGCAGTAACCACTCCTTCAACCAGTGTAACATCAAGGTAATCCTTGAGGAGAGTCTTGTCTACAACCTCATAGTTGATATCCGAGCCGAAGCCTGTCTGCTCCATAAGATTGATTGTAAGAGCATTAAAGGTCATCTGAGCAACTGCGCCTCTTGAGATAAGCTGATCTGCTGTTGCAGAAACGCCCTTTGTAAGACCGATATTGGATGCTGTTACAAGATAACCGCTGGGGTATCCGCCTTTTGCCTCAGCCTGGGGCTCATATCCCAGCGCTCTGACAAGAATTGCAACAGCTTCGGAATATTTTATCTGCTGGTCAGGTCTGAAGGTACCTACATCGTCACCCTCAACCATACCCTGGTCTGTTGCTACGTTTATAAATCCGTTTGCCCAGTGGTTGGAAACAACATCGGGATATTTTGTGGCATGGGCAGAATTTTCAGCAACGCTGAGAAGTCCCATAACGGCAACGCCAACCTTAGTAACCTCTGAACGGATTATGGCGTCATCGGGTCTGAAATTGCCTGTTTCTGCGTCGCCGACCATGATTTCGAGAGCACCGAGAACCTCGGCAGCTTCTTCGTACTTTGTTCCTGCCACATCAGAAGGTATCGCTGCAGATGCCACACCCGCAAACAATACAGCTGTCATAGATAATGCTACAACGGATGAGATAAGTCGTCTGAAGTTAAACATGAAAAAGCCTCCTTGTTTTTTTCAGATACGAGGTATCTGTCATTTGTATTTGGTTTACATAATCCATTTGCACAAGCAATGTGTAAACCCCACAAACTTTAATGTTTTATAACACATCACTCATTGCAATCAGCAATTATGTCAACCAACAAATATATAATAACTTATATCTGATAATATATCAAGTATCAAATTATGGAAATTGAATACCGCAAGACAAATATTACTTTGAAAAAAGCTTAGAATAATTCCGGCGGTAAGAGCGGTATTTCCGTAAAACTTTACAATATGGTTACATTCATTGACGTAAATACCGACAGCATGATAAAATTATATAAATATAAATTTACAAAGGATAAGTCTATGAAAATCAAATACATACTTTTTATAATAATTGCCTTATTACTTACCGGCACAACAGCATATGCCGATACAGTGCCGAATGCAATCACATTTCCCACGGTCATTGATGATATGACTGTTGTAAATCTGCGCGAGGGACCATCCACCGGTACCGAAAAGCTCGGCTCGGTAGAAATGTACAGTAATATATATGTAAACGGCGAAGCAGAAGCATTTTACAGCGCCGCGGCGAAGTGTACCGACAACGGAACACGAGGCGGTTTTATTTCAAAAGACTATGTAAAGCTCTTTGAGAACCTGGGCACTGCTTATGTGGCAAGCACTACCGATGATAAATACAATATGTCATATATATCCGTTCACAGATACCCCTTTGCATCAAGCGAAAAGACAGACAAGCTCACCCCGGGGACAAATCTAAATCTCTTGCTGCATACAGAAGGATGGTACTACTGCGAATATAATGGCAAATACGGCTTTGTGCAGACTACTTATGTGCAGGCGGGATGGATGCCTGCCGTCAGCCTTACAGAAGCTGAGGCTTTATCCGCAGACAAAAGCGGTGCAAATGCTGTTCTCTTTGCAGCAAATGACCGTACAGTGATAATAAACGGAGAAGCAACAGAGGTGGAACAGCCTGTTATATCCTACTATAATACGACAATGATGCCTGTTAAAAACATAAGCATTTTCTGGAATGGAAATGTTAACTGGAACGACAGCGAAAAATGTGCAACTGCCATAGTACGAGGCAAAACTCTTAAAATAAAAAACGATTCTGATATTATATCTGTTGACGGAGCTGACATAAAAATGACTGCAAAAGCCTTTATCAGGGACAGCCGTCTGTATGTGCCTATCAGAGCCGTGACAGACGCCCTCGGAATCAAAATTTATTATTTTGGACAAGGTGTGCCGTTTATTGCAAGCTCCGATGAACTGGATTATCCGAAAGCAAAATACATTCTTGATAAATTTTCAAAGAAATTCGACCACAGCAGTGCACTTCTGGCATGGCCGGTACCCTCATCAAGCGGACTTAGCAGCAGCTTTGGCGACGGAAGAGGTCACAAAGCAATAGATATCACCGCCGAAAAAGGCGCACCGGTTGTCGCAAGCGGTTCAGGTGTGATAACGGAGGTTTTCACCGGATGCACTCACGATTACCCCAAGAGCGAATCCTGCTGCGGAGGCGGCTACGGTAACTATGTGGTAATAACCCACGGTCATACAATAGAAGGACACCAGGTCAAAACAAGATACAGCCACCTGAGCCGTACAGATGCGGCAGTAGGTCAGCTGGTATCCACAGGAGATGTTGTGGGATACATAGGATGTACCGGACATTCAACAGGAGATCATCTTGATTTTGAGCTCAGCCTTGACGATGTAAAAACCGATCCGGCACCGTACATAAGCGTGCCCGAAAATTTATATGATTCGGGAAACAATCCCCTTTATACACAGCCGTATATAGACAAACTTCTTAATATAAATTGAAATGTAATGATTAGTAGGTGTAGAAAAATGCACACACCACACAAGGCAAAAGAATGAATTAGCAAAGCCCTTCAGTAATCGCTGATTAAATCAATAATTGTAGGGCACAGCCTTCAGGATGTGCCGCAGTTACAGCATTTTCGGTTCGTCGGACGAATCCCTCCACCAAGCGTTGCTTGGTCCCCCTCCCTTTAGACAAGCAATACTGTCAATTTAAGAAAACCAAGCCTTCTCCTTGAGGAGAAGGTGTCATCGACCGATGACGGATGAGGTGTAGGAACGTCAGTTCCGTTACTAATCACACAGCTATTTTAATAACGCCATCAAAGATGGCTACACCTCACCACCGCCTGCGGCGGAGCCTCTCCTCTAGGAGAAGCCTTAGCCGAAAGATAGTATTGCTTTAGACAAAGGAGGCTGCCGAACCCTACATATGAATTAATCATTATTTACTTAAGCCATATTAAAAATAAACACTTGTCATTCTTTGAGTGAGGATTTATGTCCTTCGCTCAGAATGACAAGTGTTTATTTGTATATAATGCAGCGCTTGATTTTATTTCTCATCAAAAACTTTTTCATAAAGCCGCAGTACCGTAGCAGCAGACTGCTCATAGCTGTATGTGCCAAGAGGGTCAAACCTACCTTCTCCCACACCGTAGATTATACCCAAGGCATACATCGCCTGCACCCCATCCTTTGCCCAGTCGGAAATATCATTCTCATCCTTTATTTCTGCATTTTCGTCCAAAATCTCAAGTGATAAATCTCCGGTTTCGCCGGTGTAACAGCTGAATAATCTCCAAAGAATTACCGCCGCCTGCTCACGGGTGAGCTTATCCGAAGGACGGAAGCTCCCGTCCTCAAAACCCTTTATAACACCGATTGAAGCCAGCCTGTATACCTCAGGATTTAAAGTGTCATTAAATATTATTTCATCTGTCATTTCCGGAAGATTTCTTCCCTTATCAAGAAAACACGCCGCCAGCTCGCAAAAATCCTCCCTGGTTATTCCGCTGTGATAGTCATATGAAGCTTTCCACGGAAAACGCAGTCCCTCCTCCCAGCTCTTTTTCAGCTCAGGTATTGCCCATTCCGAGGCATTATCCATATCATAATAACCTATATGCTCCGGCATAGCTTCATCGGTTTTTGTCCAGGATTTTCCCTCTGTACATTTATAAATACCGTCTCTTGCAGTTCTTACATAGAAGCATCCGTTGCTGTAGGCGGCTTCACAGGGAAGTGATGGAAAGGTATACATCCCTGTCACATTATGCCCGCTGTCAAGAATATATACAGTGTTCACATGCTCCCACAGGTTGAAATACCAATCCGCTCTGCCATCCCATGCGCACCAGCGCACAAGAGAGCTGTCTTTGCCCTGCAGATATTCATATCCTCCACGGCTTATAAGCTCCGCAGTTTCCTCGGGCAGACTTTCGTAAATATGCGACAGATATCTGCCGTTGATTTCCTCCACACGGTCATAACCGGTCAGCTCCCACTCTTTTTCAAGCTGCAGCTTTTTTTCTTCAAAATTAACACTTTGAATATTCTCACTTGTAATTACAAGCTCATTTTTTATACCACCGTTAAAATTAACAGGCAGAATAAGCGAAAACTCAAATTTTTCCGTACTTCCGGGCGGTATTTCATGAGTCAGTATGGCATCGGTTACCTTTTGACCTGTATTATCCTTTACATATGCATATGTACGGCTTCCGTCCTCTGCCGTTTCATAGGCAATAGCCTCCCCTGCTGCCGTAAGCACAAGGCTGCAGTATTCAGACTTATTTGTACTGTTGGAAACAGTCATTCTGTAGGTAGTAGCAACACCGTAGTTACCGATATTGCTGGCGAAGGTATGATTTTCTGTATCTGTTCCGAGAATGAAATTCGGCACAAAATATTCCGCCTCTCCGGTGTTAAACCTCGGCTCATATGCTTTTGCCGCACTGTGGATTGTGTCAAACTGCCATACATTGTTTTTGTCAGATTCATCAACAGCAGAGCCGTAAAAGCTAAGCTTACTGTCATCTTTATAATAAAGAGGCAAAATGTCCGACTCTGCCGCAGCGGTCTTTGACCACACATCATTCTGAGGATTAAGCTGGGTATACCATTCTGTTATAGTATGTCCCTCGGGAACATACTGATTTTTAAGAAATACAGGGATTTTTTCACCATCGGCAGTATCATCCGTAATCACATATTCTATATCCGTCTCCACCTCAGGAAGAGTGTCTGCAATTCCTTTAAGGGTATAATCCCATCGATACACTCCGAATCCTATATCCTCGGGCAAATGGTCCCTCTCCCTGAGAATATCAGATTTCAAAGCACCCACATTAAAATCCATAACCCCGCTTACCAGCTCAATATACGCTTGTATATGTACACATTTGCCAAATTCCACAGCAGTGTAATCGGCAATATATTCCGACAGCCAGATGCTCTCTCCTTTTGCAATTTCTATAGTAACAGGCTCATATTCTTCAGGATAGTAAAAATTATCTCCGCGTATTTCGCACATAGGGAGCCCCAGCATATCAGCACAAACCTGAAGATGTCCCCAATCCGTTTCGGAATATATTTTCTTACCGTTGCTGTAATATGCATAGGTTTCTGGAGTCTCAAAAAATGCCTTGTGTATAACAAGCTTTGAATTTTCCTTTGCCATCATTTTCATATCAAGCTCTATGCTGTATCCCCTACCTCCATTGCCTGTATAATTGCGGTGAGAAAGGTAGATATAATAATTATCCGGCTCAAGATTTTCGTTATTCATAATCCATACCGGCACATCACCGTTAAGCAATACATCATCCTCTATGCCCTCGGGATTGTTGCAATAGATAAACTTCCCTCCGCCTGCAGGCTCAAACTTTAATTCATTTGCATAAGTAGCACTGCATGGCAACAGAATAAAGCACATTACAAACAGAATAAAACGCTTCATAAAACCGCCTCTTTTCAGACAAATTTTTGTTACAGATAAATTTTAACTCATTGTTCCCGTGCACTTCAATTGTTTTATTACATATTTAACACAAACGCAAATAAAATGACATATTATTTTAATCAGAATTCAATCTGCAGTACGCTATCTCTGTTCCGTCATCAGACATATATATATTCACATCGGAGTCTTCATCAAGCTTTATCAGGGGCAAATACGGATTTTTCAGTCTTGCTCTGAGAGCCCCGGTTATTGCCCAATCTGAGGAGGTAATGGCAGCAATGTGCTCGGCATGATTTGACGGCTTGTCCTCGTAATATGCCTTTGCACCGTGAATAGCTATTGCCTTCTCCTGGTTTTCGGACACAATATCCGAAACAGCAGAAACAATCCGGGCATCATTTGCACAGGAGCTATCCAGCCGGTAAAACTCATTAAAGGATGCAGATAAAAAAACAGCGGTAAGGATAACAGACAGTATCCTTGAGAGCCCAGGACTATTAATTGAGTCAATTATCAATGCCGCACCCATAAGCGAAACCGTAAGACATCTGAAGGGTATGTTGTATTCTCCCAATAATGTAACAGGTACAAATGAGCACAAAACCACACCGATTCCAAAAAGGATTTTTTTTGACGAAAAAACACCTCTGTAAAAACTCTTTGCTGAAATCAGGCTTACGATAATCCCGGCAATAAATGTCATACCCGACGGCATCAGTGTAAAAAAACAGCTTCTGAGACATTCTGTGAGACGGTTCAGGAAATAGACAGCATCCGCAACTCCAAGGGACGACATACGGTGAGAGAAAACCCCGTAATTTCTGAAAGCAAAATAAAATGCCGCAACTCCTATTCCGTTAATCAAAGCCGCAAAAAAAGCAGACCAATACCTTCTGCAATATGATATCAGAAAAATCAGCAAAAAGTTAAATACCGCCGCCTGCTCATAAAACAAATACGACACCAGATTTGTCAGCCAGAATAAAATCAATCTGCCCGGAGACATTTTATTTTCTATCAGCAATGCACTTACCGTGCCGAGAAATAATCCGACCGTTATCCTCGAAGCCGCACTGACCCATACAGTCCCCTCGATATTAAGAGGACACAGCAATGCAATAATCATAAAATTGCGTCCTGTATCTATGCTGATTTCTGAAAGTACTCTCCTGAGCAAAAGTACAAAAGCAAGATACAACAGCACAAGAAAAGCATATGGAATATAAAGAATATCTCCAAAGCTCGAATAAAGGACTATATCAAGAAAATTTGCAGCCGGTCTGGTGGTAAATGTTCCTGCATTGATAAATACATTTTTTATCGGCTCCGGATGAAGAGAATATACATTGTATTGAATATAATCATCAAGAAAAGGTCTGTACGGATACAGGAGCCTCAGTAAATATATTGCAATAATAAAAAAATCTTTCAAAAAAATCACCGCAATTAGTTTCTGCAAGCTGCCGACAAAAATACAGCGACAAACAAAAAAGATTTCCAATCATCAACCCTCTAACCCCCAATCTTGGAGGGCAGAAAGGTAATCTTTTTTGAAACAAGCAAAATTACTCACAATGCGAATAATTTCCTATGTTATAAAAATAAAGACAGCCGGAACAACCAACATCTTTGCCGTCGGTTGTTCCGGCTGAGTTTTTACTTCAAAAGTCCGGAATTTTTAAGATTATCATAAGACATCTTAAGTGATTCAAAGGGATCGCCGGGGCAGAAATCCTGCTCCACAACATAATGCTTCACGCCGATTTTTTCAGCAGTGTCAATTACATCGGCAAAATTAATATTGCCGTTTCCTACTTCGGTATAAATCTGCTCCTGCTTAAATCTTACCTTGTAATCTTTAAGGTGGAGAATATCCACTCTGCCTGCACACTTGTTCATATATTCCAGTATGCTTACACCGCCGCACTGAAGCCAGTATGTATCAAGCACAAAGGATATTGCATCCTTATCAAACTCATCAATAAGATAATCCATAATAAACTTGCCGTCAAGCTTTAAAAATTCAAAATGGTGGTTGTGATAGGTAAGCTTCATGCCGTGCTCTTTAATCTTTTCAGCGCAGCTGTTAAAGCGACTGATAAAATCCTTTACATAAGAAAGAGAAACCTCCTCGCTAAAAAGTCCGGGCATACTGCCGATACCCATATTTGAAGTACCGTAGGTTTTGTGCATGGCTATCATTGCGTCAATATCAGCTTCAATCTTTGGCATTGGCACATGAGTACCAACAATTGTAAGACCGTTGTCCTTTGCCGCCTGTGCAAAAAATTCAGGAGTAGTAAAATCATACATCCCCGCAGTCTGAATTTCTCTGTAGCCGATTTGGCTGAGCTTCTCAAAGCTGCGCTTTATATCGTCCTCTGTCTGAAGAAATTCTCTTACAGTAAATATCTGTACACCAAGTTTTTCTATCATGATTCAAATCTCTCCTTAAAATATGTTATATAATTAATATAAAATCACTGACCATTTAGATGCCGATTTTGTCGATATGCAAACTTCGTTTGCTCGATATTTTTGTTTCACAAAATCGATATGTTTTGCGGTTCAAACCGCCGAACCCTACAGCAAAACTCGATATGATATGAATTCTCGTTGCCGTAAGGCAACATATCGAGTGCTTTAGCACATATCGAGTCATTTATGACATATCGAGAATTCTGCAAGAATTCATATCGACGATTTCATCTCAGATGAAATCATTATACCATATTCTCAGGATTTTGTCAATCAAGAAGTTCTCTCACTGCCTCGGGAAAATCAAGATAATTGTCTATAGTAATAAATTTAAAGTCAGATTTGTACACAGACTCATCATTGCCTCCCATGCCGTAATCATCGCCGATAAATACCACATTGCTGTGGCTGAGACCCTTTTCTCTGCAGTACAGGTCAAGTGCATAATATTTATTGTAGGGAGCGGGCGCCATATCAAAGGATGAAGAGCCGCCCACAAAAACAATATAATCCTTAAAGGTGCTTACCACATCGTCATATATTTTTCTTCTTTTGGAGCGGTCAGGGTCAAAAGCAAGCTTATCCTCCTGTACAGCCTTTGTGCCGAGTATAGGGAAGGTAACACAGCCCGAGGGATGATATTCCACACTGTCGCCGGCATATGCTTCAAAGCCGTATTTTTTGCGCATAGTATCAACTCTCTGTGCCACAGACTCTCTGTCACATTCAAAAACAAGGTCACGGATAATATCCATCTCGCCTGTCATGCTGTTGTATTCGCCATACTGGAGTCCGTAGTTTCCTATAATATCCACAGGGAATTTTTCAAGCTGATTGAAAATTCTCATAACCTGACCTGCGCCCACCATAAGCAGCTTATACTTTTTTGCAAGACTCTCAAGCGTTCTTCTGTTTGCCTCGTTAAGGGGCTGCTTGTGCTGGGTAAGGGTTCCATCAAGATCCATGGCGATTACTTTTATGTCTTTTGTATTCATATCGGTATTCCTTTCATTTTTATTCAAAACATATTTACTTTTTATTATATTTGTATTATAATACTTTCAGACAAAACAATCAACATTTATACAAATAATGAGCAAAAACAGGCAATTTTACATATAAATATATTAATTTGAGCAACAACACGCAGAGGTGCATTATGTTAAAAAACGAAAGAGAAAACGAAATTTTCCAGATACTTTCAGAAAGAAAGTTTATAACCGTAAAAGAGCTCAGCAGAATGCTCTATGCCAGTGAATCAAGCATACGCCGCGACCTGACAAGCCTTGAAAAAAAGGGCATGGCAAAACGAAGCTACGGCGGTGCGGAAATTGTGCTTAACACCGGCAATGTGGCACCATTTTCCCAAAGGGCACTGCATAATATTGACGAAAAAAAACATATTGCAAGAAAAGTAGCAGCACTTGTATCCGACAATGACATCATATTTTTTGACCAATCCTCAAGCGCTCTTTTTGCAGCAAACGAAATACGAAATCTCAAAAAGAATATCACAGTGGTGACAAACAATCTGGAAATTGCCGCTCTGTTTACAAGCACGGATTTTGAAGTACATATAGCCGGCGGATATCTCAGCCCCAATAACAGAAACTGCATTCTTGGGAGCGATGCGGCAGCGTCCTTTAAAAATTTTTATGCAGACATACTGTTTTTCTCTTCAAGAGCCATATCTCATGATGGAATTATCTATGACTGCAACAGAGAGGAAATCTGCATAAGAAATACCATGCTTGAGTACAGTAAAAAGAAAATATTTTTATGCGATACAGAAAAAATCGGCAAAAATGCAGGATTCCGTCAATGCTCTCTCAGTGATACAGATATGCTTGTAACAGAAAAGCATCCTGAGGATATACCGGATTCTTTCAAAAATATGATAACAGTAATCTGAGCCAAACACAAAAGCCCGCACCACAAAGTGCAGGCTTTTGTGTTTACATCAGCAGCAGTCGTTGTTATTTGAACCAAATATCCAGAATATCACGATTATCGCAATAATAATCCATATTCCGCTGCCTCCGAAACAACTTGAGTTGTTGCCGTTACAGCAACAGCAGCAGGGGTTGCAAGGTGTACATGAATTACAGTTATCTCCCATTATTATCTTTCCTTTCTGTCAGCAGCAATGATTGTCACAATCGCAGCAGTTACCGTTGTCATTATTCATAAAAAGAAGAATAACAAGGATAATGAACCAGAGTATAGAGCTATTACCCTCACCGTTACGGCAATTATTTCCAAACAGATTAAACATAACAGAATCATCCTTTCATAGTTTAATAGATTACTTTTTTAATTTTTGTTCCTGTGTGATATGCCCGCTATATACCGGGCTGTCTTTCAATTATTCAGTCAGTCGCAGCATTTTTCAGAATCGTGATTGTCACAGCATCCGAAAAGAAGAAGGAACACCAGTATAAAAAACAAAATTCCGTCATTAGAGCCGAACAAACCGCAGCAATTATTTGAAAACATAACCTTACACCTCCGAAACATTATCATCAGATTCAAATTGCATATCAAAAAATCTGATGTATTGTATATTATGAAATGAACAGAAATAATGTTACCAAATATTTCCTTGACACAAAAAGGAATAAATATTATAATTATTCGTATCAAAAAAAATCAACAAGAGGTGTATCGAAATGATAAAAAATCATAACGAACAAAACTTATTAGGCAAAAAAATTGCAGACTGCCGAATCCGAAAAAATCTGACACAGGCAGAGCTAGGCAAGCTGACCGGCATGAATTCAACCACAATTTCCAACTACGAGATAGGTTACAGTTTTCCGCGGGTTGATAAGCTGCAAATAATAGCAGATGTACTTGGAGAAGATATAGCATATTTTCTGAGCAACGACATTTCCAGCAATTTCAGGTCAAAAAACTCACAGATACCTTTTCAGAACACAATAGCATTCTACAAAAACAGTAATATTAACGGAATGCTCTGCTCACCGAAGCTTCATCCGGATTCGTACATGGTATTGCCATCCATAAAAAAATATGATACAAGATACCTTTTCGGCACCGAGGTTGAGGATAACTCTGTTATAAACGAAGGAATACCCGCAGGATCTTATGTAATAATAAATCCAAACGCAATAGCTAATTCGGGAGATACTGTTGCGGTCATAGACAAAATAAAAAAATCATTAATTATCAGAGTATTAAACAGAGAAGGTCCCGTTATTCATCTTACAGCAAATGGATACGGCAACCACACGCCTATAATAACCCGTGACACCGATACAGATTACACTATTTTGGGACCGGTTGTCGGAAAAATATTAAAAAACTAAATTTTAAAACATGTAATATTTTGAAATTTTTACAAAATCATTCAAAGTGAGCAATGTCATAAAACGCTGTATTTTCAAGAGTTTTGCAGAATTTTTTAAAATATTTTTTCATAATTGAAAACAAAAACCCTCGTAATTTGTTAAGAAAATGTTAAAAATATTTGACAAATTGATATTTATGTGTTACAATAAACCTCGTAGTAATGATAAACGCATCATATCTTACGAAAGGAATGTTTTATTTAATGAAAAAAATTATTGCAATGACATTGATAACAGCATTTGTATTTACAGCTATGGCAATGCCTGCATATGCAACACCCGGCACAGCTACAGTCACCGCAAGCGCTTTGAATGTGCGGACAGCACCTTCAACAGATGCTCCCAGCCTTGGTCTTCTTCCCTACGGAACAAGTATTGAGTTTGTTAAAAGAGTTGGGGAATGGTACAAAATTGATTTTCAAAACCAAGCCGGTTACATATTCGGTACTTATGTAACAGTAAATTCCGATGCTCAGATTGATTATGCACAGAACAAAAGAGAGCAGCTTCTTGAAATAGCAAAAACTTATATAGGAACACCTTATGTATACGGAGGTTCCACCCCATCAGGATTTGATTGCTCCGGTTTTGTACAGTATGTATACAACAAAATGGGCATATCACTTCCCCGCACTTCATACACTCAGGCAGCAGTAGGTACACAGGTCAGCTACAGTGAGCTCCAGCCCGGAGATATTGTATGCTTTGGATATGGCTCAATAAACCATGTAGGTATCTATGTCGGAGACGGACAGTATATACACTCTCCCAGAAGCGGCTACACTGTTTGCATAGCGCCTATGGCAGAAAGAATAAACAACGGAAATTTCCAATACGGACGCAGAATAATTAATTAATAAAAAATGCCACATACACGTAAAAAGTGTTAGTGGCATTTTTTAAATAGCTTTATATTGTATTTTATAAAATACTTTGCTATAATATTAGCCGAAGCAATCAATACTTTTTTGTTGGTTGCTTCGGCTAATATACAACCCGGAAAGGAATTTTTCAAATGAGCTATTTACTTATTCTGCTACTGATACTGCTGCATACAATGCAGTCATTTTTATGCAAAAAATACACCTCAGAATATCCCGGTGAAGCATCCATGGCATCCCCGGTATTTACGGTTGTGAGCGGACTTATTATCGCTGTTATATCCATGGCCTTTTCATCGTTTAAGCTAAGTGTACAGCCTCTTACAGTTGTTTTTGCCATGGTCAATGCCCTTGCGCTGTATATATACAACTACTCCATTGTAAAAGCCGCACAAAATGGTGTTTACTCAATACAAATGGTGTTTTCTCTCGGAGGCAGCATCATCATCCCCGCAGTGATTGCCTGCGGAGTTTTCGGCGACGAGCTTAACTGGCTGAAGGTGGTATCCATAATAATAATACTTATTGCCATATATATGACAAGTATTAAAAAAGAAGACTCCGGACAGAAGGTAACCAAAATATTTCTCATAGCATGTCTTTTGCTATTTTTAAGCAATGGTACATACGGGGCTCTCTTTGATGCTCAGCAACGCATAACAGGAGCTTCAGAAAAGGAAGAAATGATTATCATCACATACCTGTGCTCCACAGCATTTTCGCTTATAACCATGCTTATAAAAAATCCGAAAAAAATAAAATCTGCCGTGAAACAGACAAAAAAATCACTCGTATACCTGCTGAGCTGTTCAATAATAACCGGACTGGCAGTAAATACATTGACTATCATCCTGCCGCTGGTAGACCTAACCATGTTTTACACCATGGACAATGCAGGTGTACTTTTACTTAGTGTTCTGTGCTCATACATATTCTTCAAAGAAAAGCTATCCCCGGTAAATATTACCGGCTGCATTGTAATGGCAGTCGGACTTATAGGTATCTCACTCCCGATTTAAAGAATACAAATCAGCAAAAACTCCGCCCTATATTAAATGAGCGGAGTTCTGTTTTATTATACAAATATACAAAATTTCAGCCGGCTAAGCCTCATTTTCGGGTATGGAGCTGTATTATTTCGGTTTAAATTCCGAATTAGCAAGCAGATAATCACAGCTGACATTAAATACCTTTGCCAGGGCAAAAAGCTCAATATCTGTCACGAAACGCTTGCCGCACTCGATTCTCTGAATCGCATTTTTGTCTACATCTATCCCCAGCAGCTGCAGCTTCTCCGCAAGGATACGCTGAGACATTCTCGGTATTGCAGCTTTTCTGAGACAATGTATTCTGTTACCGCACATATTGTTGCCATGCTCAGTTTTATTTTTAAAAATAATAACACCCCCACACTTTGACATTCAGTGCTTGACAAAATTATTATATACTGTCTATGGGTGTTTATGACATTCACCAAATGTCATATTATGTCGATTTTTGTCATTTGCTTCTCTTTGGAATTAAAAGCTGCTGACCCGCCGCAAGCGGAGTATTTTCATCCAAATTATTTACGGCGGTTATCTCTGCTGAGGTTGTATGATATCTCTTGGCAATATTCCACATATCATCACCTGACTGTACAAAATATACCGTTATGCCGGACTGAGCAGATTTATCTGTCTTATTGTTTTCGTCAATAACAATATCAGTAACTGCATTTACCGAAAAACGGCGCTTCACTGAAGAATTGACCCTGACTATCAGACGAAGCTTTATGCTACTTCCGCCCTCAATACTGTAGCTCTCATGCTCAACAAAAGAGGTGGCTTCCGCAAAGGCGCTGTTTACCTCATAGCTTCGTGCCACAGGCAGACTGCAGCTGAAAGGCAGCTGACCGTTCATGCTGTACACAGCCTCACCTTCTCCGGATGATTTGCACAGCAAAACCACATTGACAAAACCGTTTACAGTTACCGAATTGCTGTTGAGAAGCACCTCATCGACAAAAGCCTCCGACGTTACACAATATATTCTTTCCACATCGCGCTCCGATGCAAAATTTTCTGTTACAGTACACTGCGCCGTACCTGCATCCACCATTTCTGTAACTGCTATTTCCCTGCGTTCCACATTAATATTGTAATCCGGACTGTATATATCGCTTATATATTCAACTGTTTTTTCATCATAAGCTCTGAGTGTAAGACATATATCCGCTTTAATGTCCATAAGGGACATTGTGCCGTCATCATCAGTATTGCGCAGGCAGGATATGTTCCTTATATCGTAATCGGCAGTGGTGTACATATCCGGCGAAATCCCATCCACATCTGCAATATGTGTAAAGGGAATTTCATTCTGAACAGAGTACATTTCTCCTTCGTTTATATACAGAGCCGAAAGCATGATACTTCCCTTGGCAACCACCTTATTGAGAACAACCTTCAACTCGGAATCTGATATTTTTATATCATATTTTAATATAGCATCTATATCCGGACCGCTTGGAGGGAGCTTTACACTTTCTTCAAGGTTGAAATCGTGCTCAGAGCAGATTGCCAGATTAAAATTGTTGACAGAACTTGTCTTTGCCGGCAAAGATATATCTCCAGACACAGACTCAATAAGCGAAACCTCATTTTTGCTGTATGCCTTTGCCTGAACATTCATTACAGATTTTACATTCAGCTTGCGGCTGTTTATCACCGAATATTCCACATGAGATACTGAGCATTTTACAAAGCCCGTCATGGTATCGTCGCAGCCTGCTGCATCTATTTGCTTGGAAAACGGCGCGTTGTAATCAATAGTTTCCACAGTACCGTCTTCCCCCAGATAAATTATACTGTAGCAAAGATTTCCGCTCAGAGTTATGTAATCCTTGGAAATGTGTTTTTCACTGAGCTGAGGCAATGCGTCAACCTCAAGTATACGGAGGCAATCTGCTTTTGAATCAGGAACTATAATATCCGATTCCGTTATTGATTTAACCGAGGCACTGCATTTATCTTCCGTTATGCTGATTTCCTGCTTGTTTAACTCTATGGACATGTTAATCCTCCCTGTGTTTTTTGTTTTTTATAAATATATATGTGGACAAAAGAATAATATTCATACAAAGAAAAGAGAGAAATGCAAAAAACTCAAGTTTTTTACATATCCTTGAAATTATCGAAAAAGCCCGCACCTCAAAAGTGCCGGGCTTTCATTAGATATAAAAATATATTAATTTACAATTTTACAGTTGCTGTAAAGACTGTTAAAAAAGTCAATTTGGGATGTAAAAATTATATTTCCCAATTATCTTCAGCAGGCTTTTGAGACCCCTTGAATATCAGCTCAGGCTCCTTAAGGCTTACTTTTGTATCAGGCGGCACTGAGCCGGTGATAAAACAGTTACCTCCGATTATGCTTCTTGCACCGATAATGGTTTCTCCTCCAAGAATGGTTGAGCCAGAGTATATAGTAACATTATCCTCAATAGTAGGATGACGCTTCACTCCCGACAGCTGCTGACCCTTTCGTGTAGAAAGTGCACCAAGGGTAACACCCTGATAAAGCTTTACATGGTTCCCTATGATGCAGGTTTCACCTATTACAATTCCTGTGCCATGGTCTATAAAGAAATATTCGCCGATTACGGCACCGGAGTTTATGTCAATACCGGTTCTGCTGTGGGCATGTTCAGTCATTATACGCGGTATAAAAGGCACCTGCGCATTGTACAGCACATGGGCAATACGGTATACAAATATTGCATACAAACCCGGATAAGAGAATATAATATCCTCCTTACTCTTAGCAGCAGGGTCACCGTCAAAGCCTGCCTGCACATCCTTTAACAGCAGATTTTGTATATCCGGCAGCCCTGATATAAAGTCCGCACTGATTTCTTCTGCTCTTTTTTCACACTCTGCTTCGTCAAGCCCGCCCTGATATATAAGAGCTGCATTTATCTGCGCTTTAAGTCTGTCGTACACATGAGCTATTTTTGCCGACACATAGTAGTCGCTCAAGTCTCCGGAAATATTTTCTTTATTAAAATACCCAGGGAATATAATATCCCTCACCTCGTCAATAATAGTGATTATATCGTTACTGCCGGGCATATGTCTGCCGCATTTAACACATAGCAGACCTTCGTTTGAATAATTATCAAGGATTCTCTGTATTGTGTTGTTTATAGCATCAATATTGTTCATGATAGTTTTCCTTTTTTGAAAATTTAAGCATCAGATAATCAGATGATATCAGACTTTCTGATGCTTATAAATAATATATGATTACTTAGCGGGAATTGCCCTTACAATACCCTCAAGCTGTGTCCAGATAGCATCTGCAATGGCCTGCATACCTGCATCACCCGGGTGATTTGCAACACCTGAGTGAGAGAAAAGTCCCTTTGCTTTATACATATCGTCGTCTCCGAGATGACCGATTTCGATTGCTTCAACACCCTTTGCCTGTGCAGCAGCTCTTGTTGCGTTGTCAACAGCTTCGTCCTTCCAGAAGTTTGTGGTAAACACATACTTCACATCCTCGCTCTTTGAGGTGAGGAATCTGAGATAACTGTTGATTGCAGGCAGAAGGTCGTTCTGTGCAAGATACTCGTCTTTTACATTTTCACCCAGTCTGTAAATAACAACATCGGGTCTGAAATCGGGAGCTGTTGCATAGTTGTTATAAATACCCTCATCGTTATAGCCTCTCTCCCACTGAGCAGCCTGAACTATACAGAACACTGCATTGGGGTGGATTTCTCTTACCTTTTTGATAAGGATATGTACAAAGTCGTTGCTCTCGCTGCTTGCCGCCATACCGTAGTTGCCATTCCAGCCGAGAGATGTGCTGGGAGCATGTCTTGTAATGGAGTTACCTGTGATAAGAATTCTGGGATAACCGTTTGCAGAGCCATCGTAAGTAACATTTCCTGTGGGGATAAGCTTTTTGAATATTGAAACAGTCTGGGTATCCTCGTCCCAGTGTACCTCGCAGTCAAGTGACTCGGAAATGGCACGTACGGGAACCAGTGTTCTGTCCTTGGTCTGATAGGGAGCCGCATCCAACACCACATTGGCACCGTTTACCTTCATAATGCTTGAACCGATGGTAAGCTCAACAGTCTTTTTGGACTCTGAGGTTACACCCTTGGCAGTAAGGGATGCTTCATCCCAGCTGACTGTACAGCCCAGAGCTTCAAAAATAGCACGCATGGGCACCATTGTGCGAAAGCTCGGTGTTGTTTCCGGAGCCACATCAAACTCAAGCCGGCTGTTTTCAACAAAAACCTTGATTTCGTCCTCAGCATAAGCGGTAAACACCATCACAGACAGCATCAAAACTACCACCATAAATAAAGTAACAATTTTTTTCATAAGAAAAATCCTCCTTAATATTAAATGCCGTCAGCCACCGGAGTCTTATCCGAATGGCTAAGCATTAAAATTACAATTCAAAATCCTTTGGTGAGAATTTTTTTAAACCGATTTTTTTAGGCTTCGGTTTTATCTCACGCTTAAAAATGTCGTATTTAAACCGCTTGCAAAGATAGTCTGCGGGCACAGTGCCTTTGAATGAGCAGTTTACATTACCGCTGCATGGCATATCACTGTGAGTGCACAGTCTGCAGGCGGGATTTTCGACTTTTCTGTAAATCATCTTATCACCTGTTCATGTTAATTATATACTATTTTATCATGTTTACGGAGTAAAATCAATCTAAATATGATAAATAATTAAAAAATAGTTGTATTTTTCAAAAAAAAATTATATAATATAGTTTGTATTGAAATCTAAAATTGACAGGAGTTGATACAATGCTTAAGCTGTACAACAGCATGACAAGAAAAAAAGAAGAATTTGTACCCATTGAGCCCGGTAAGGTGAGAATGTATTCCTGCGGTCCTACCGTGTACAATTATTTTCATATAGGCAATGCGCGCCCGTTTATCATCTTTGATACATTGCGCAGATATCTGGAATACTGCGGTTATGACGTGAATTTTGTTCAGAACTTCACCGATATTGACGACAAGATGATAAACCGCGCAAATGACGAAGGCATAACCGTTGCTGAGCTTGCCGACAGATTTATTGCCGAATATTTTACCGACGCTCAGGGTCTGGGCATCGAAAAGGCAACAGTCCACCCCAAGGCTACAGAGAATATCGATGCTATTATCGCCATTATCAAGGAGCTTGAGGACAAGGGCTATACATATACGGTTGACGGTGACGTGTATTTCAGAGTAAAAAATTTCAAGGAATACGGCAAGCTGTCACACCAGCCTCTTGAAAATCTTGAAGCAGGTGCAAGAATCGAGGTTGGCGACAAAAAAGAAAATCCCATGGACTTTGCAGTATGGAAGGCACAGAAACCCGGCGAGCCCGCATGGGAAAGCCCCTGGGGCATGGGACGTCCCGGATGGCATATTGAATGCTCTGCCATGGCAACCAAATACCTTGGCAACACAATAGATATTCACAGCGGCGGAAAAGACCTTATCTTCCCCCACCACGAAAACGAAATCGCCCAGAGCGAATGTGCTCACGGCTGCACCTTTGCAAACTACTGGCTCCATAACGGATATATAAATGTTGATAATGTAAAAATGAGCAAATCGCTGGGTAACTTCTTTACGGTCCGCGATGTGGTTAAGGAATTTGATTATATCGTTATCAGATTCTTTATGCTTTCCGCTCATTACAGAAATCCCATAAACTTCAGCCATGACCTTTTGGTACAGGCTCAGTCTGCTCTGGGCAGAATAAATACCTGTCTGGACAACCTTGATTTTATGGCAGGCAATTCCGTCGAAGGAGAGCTCAGCGAGGCTTGTGCAAAGGCTCTGGAAAACTTTAAAAAGCAGTTTACCGACGCTATGGACGACGATATCAATACAGCAGATGCCATTTCCGCTATATTTGACATGGTAAAGTATGCCAATGTTGAATTCGGCGAAGATACAGTGAAGGCAGATATTGAAGCAGCCTCCGCTCTTATCAGGGAGCTCGGCGGGGTGCTGGGTATCATTGCAGAGAAAAAAACAGATATCCTCGACGCAGAGATTGAAGCCCTTATTGAGGAGCGTAATAATGCCCGCAAGGAAAAGAACTTTGCCCGTGCAGACGAAATCAGAGACATGCTTAAAAACAGCGGTATAGAGCTGGAGGATACCCGTCAGGGAGTTAAGTGGAAAAGAGTGTAATAATGGATATAAACATTAATCCCAGGGATATCTCTCCCCTGTCTCTTGCATACATAGGAGACGCAGTTTACGAGGTATATGTGCGCACTCATATAATGAAGGACGTGAACTTGCCGGTAAACAAGCTTCACAAGACGGCAACAGGCTATGTAAAAGCAAAGGCACAGAGTGATATTATACTGGCAATTGCCGGAAGCCTCACAGAGGAGGAAACAGCCGTGTTCAAGCGGGGCAGAAATGCCCATTCCTACACCTCTGCAAAAAATGCAGACATTGTAGATTACCGCAGAGCCACAGGCTTTGAGGCACTTATCGGTTATCTGTATCTCAGCGGCAATACCGCAAGACTTGAGGAAATAATAAAGCTGAGTATTGATTATATAGATAATAAAATATTATAATCTGCACATAATATCCACGGTGATATTATGTGGAATAATAAAATAATGTCGGCAAAGGAATATCTGCTGATAACCGCCGGCTCACTGCTGACAGCACTGGGGCTTAATCTTTTTCTTGTGCCGAACTCTGTTGCAGCTGGAGGCGCAAGCGGCCTCGGCACAGTACTGTATCTGGGCTTCGGCATACCTGTTTCTGCAGTGGTGCTGGCTGTCAATATTATACTGTTCGCCTTTGGCTACAGATATCTTCCAAAAAGCGCTCTTGTAAGAACTCTGTTTGCTACCTTTGCACTGTCAGCTTTTATAGAGATATTTTCATTTCTCAAGCCTTTGACAGACAATCTTATTTTAGCATCTGTATACGGCGGTCTGTGCCTGGGTGCAGGAACCGGAATGACTGTGGCGAACGGCGGCTCCACAGGCGGCTCGGATATGGCGGCAGTTATCATATACAAGCAGCTTCATATCTTTTCTGTGGCAAGATTAATACTTTTTATAGATTTATTTATCATTGTGCTTTCGGGATTGGTATTTTCCGATTTTGAAATAATGCTCTATGCGGCACTGGCATTGTATGTTGCATCAGTTATTGCAGATGCCATTATAGAAGGTGTCAATTTTGCAAAGCTCGTATTTGTAGTCAGCGACAAGGCTGAGGACATTGCCTCAGAGGTTATGTCAAAGCTGGACAGAGGCATAACCGCCCTTTACGGAAAAGGAATGTACAGCAAAAAAGATATTCCCGTACTCATGTGCGCTGTAAGGCGAAATCAGTTTGTAGCTTTACGCCGCATAATAAGAACAATAGACAAAAATGCATTTATAATTCTTTCCGATGCCCGCGAGGTTATAGGAAACGGATTTAACATAAATGAGTGACAAATGAAAATGGAGGAAATGTGTTATGAAGAGTAATACAGCATTACAACTGATTGCGTACAAAATCAGACATCATGCAGTCACTGCGGTATACAGCGCCGCTTCCGGTCATCCCGGTGGCTCCCTGTCTATTGCAGATATCCTGTCTGTATTGTACTTTGACGAGATGAATGTAGATCCGTCAAACCAAAAAAATCCTGACAGAGACAGATTTGTACTGTCAAAGGGTCACTGTGCTCCCGCACTTTACGGAGCACTGGCAGAAAAAGGCTTCTTCCCCGTGGAGGACATAAAGACCTTCAGAAAGGCGAACAGCTATCTCCAGGGTCATCCCGACATGAAGGGAGTTCCCGGTGTTGATATGTCCACAGGCTCTCTGGGTCAGGGCATCTGCACCGCAAACGGTATGGCACTGGCTGCAAAGCTTGACAATAAGGATTACCGCGTATATACCATTCTCGGAGACGGTGAGCTGGAGGAAGGTCAGGTATGGGAGGCAGCTATGTTTGCCGCTCACTACAAGCTTGACAACCTGGTTGCATTTGTAGATTTCAACGGTCTGCAGATTGACGGCGATATTACACAGGTTATGAACCCCACACCGATTGACAAAAAATTTGAAGCATTCGGCTGGAATGTTATTACAATTGATGCACACAACTATGATGAGATAAAATCAGCTCTTGCCGCTGCAAAAACTGTTAAGGGCAAGCCCACAGTTGTTATTGCAAAGAGTGTAAAGGGCAAGGGAGTTTCCTACATGGAAAATCAGGCTGCATGGCACGGCAGTGCCCCCAACGAGGAGCAGTATAATCAGGCTGCAAGCGAGCTTGAAGCAAAAATCAAAGAATTGGAGGCGACACTGTAATGGCTGATGTTAAAAAAATAGCTACCCGACAGTCCTACGGCGATGCACTGGCTGCTCTGGGCGACGAATTTCCTATTATAGTTCTTGACGCGGACCTTTCAAAGTCCACCAAGACAGAGGTTTTTAAGAAAAAATTTCCCGATAGATTTATCAATATGGGTATTGCTGAGGCAAATATGATGAGCACAGCTGCAGGTCTTGCTTCCTGCGGAAAGACAGTTTTTGCAAGCTCATTTGCAATGTTTGCTGCAGGCAGAGCCTTTGAGCAGGTGCGTAATTCCATATGCTATCCCAATCTCAATGTAAAAATCGGCGCTACCCATGCAGGTATATCTGTAGGCGAGGACGGTGCTACACACCAGTGTCTTGAGGATATGGGTATTATGCGTACTCTGCCAAACATGGTTATCATAAACCCTGCAGACGATGTTGAAGCAAAGGCTGCAATGAGAGCTGCATGTGAGCACAACGGACCCGTATATCTCCGTTTCGGCAGACTTGGTGTACCCGTAATCTTTGACGAGGCTACATACAAGTTTGAAATCGGCAAAGGAGTAGTCCTCTCAGAGGGTACAGATGTTACCATAGTTGCAACAGGTCTTATGGTTGAAATGGCACTCAAGGCAAAAGAGCTTCTTGCAAATCAGGGTATCAGCGCAGAAATCATCAATATAGCTACCATCAAGCCTATAGACGCAGAGCTTATCTCAAAATCTGCTACCAAGACAGGCGCAGTTGTAACCTGTGAGGAGCACAATATCATCGGCGGTCTCGGCAGTGCTGTTGCAGAGGTGCTGGTTGAAAACGCTCCCGTTCCTATGGACAGAATCGGTACAAGAGATGTATTCGGAAAGTCAGGCACACCGGCAGAGCTCTTCAAGGACTATGGTCTCACTCCCGAAGCAATTGTTGAATCTGCAAAAAAGGTTATTGCAAAAAAATAAGTTTTTAATTATTATAAAAAATCAACCGTTTCAGCGGACTGTCATACTTTGATAATCCTGAAACGGTTGTTTTTTATAACATAGGAAATTACTCACATTGTGAGTAATTTTTGCTTGTTTCAAAAAAGATTACCTTTCTGCCCCAAGATTGGGCGTTAGGGGGTTGATGATTGGAAATCTTTTTTATAAATTAATCTATAAGAGAGTCGTCTCTTTCAAAGGGCTCAGAGAAGAAATAATCTCCGAAAGTATCTGTCTTGGCACTGTCTATAAGGAACTGTACCTTATCAATATCCGGAAGCTCGGTAAGTGAATTTACCACAGAATAAATTGCCATGGTTGCAGCTGAAGAGCCGCCGTCAAACTTGCTGATAAACTCTCCGGAGAAGTTTACAAAACAAATCCCCTCTTTTGTTTCAACTGACAAAACCTTTGTACCGCTTGGAATGGTACTGTACACACCGTCATCACTTGAAGGTCCTGCCACAAGCTCGGTTACAATTGTCTTTTCAATACTGTTATCCACAATAGGTACTCTGCGTCTGCGCGCTACAAGCTTCTCGCCCATTTCGTCAGCAAAATACAGAGTAACATATTTTTCGGTAACATTTTCCTGCTGAGTCTGGCTAAATACTATATCGCTTTCACCTATAGGACCAAGCGGATTGCCGGAAGCATTGAGCAGCTCACTGCCTTCAACGGAAATCAGCACTTTATCGATACCGTCAAGAGCACACATTGTCTTTACAATGGAGTATCTGGCAAGAAGCTCGGCACTCTTACTGTTATCACCTTCAAAATTAAAATATTCTCTTGAAAAATCCAGCTTGGCAATTGCACCGTCATGCCTTATATCCAGCAGCTGTGTTCCTTCGGGTATTACAGCCTTGATGCCAACCTCAGTAGGACCCTTAACCAACTCGTTTACAACCGCCCTAGGAAATTGTTTTTCATCCTCATATGTAATAACCCTTTTTTCTGCCTGTATGTCGTTATAATCCGTATTGGAAAAATACAGAGTTACCTCCTTAGTCAGTTTACTGTCGGTAATCACGGCATTCTTGTCGCAAGAACACATGGAAAAAGCAATAATTATTGCCAAAACAAAATGTATCAGTTTTTTCATGCTTCTTATTACCTCCCTTTCTGAACCGATATTATAATTATACACCATGCCGAATAATTTTTTGTTAACAAACCATTAAATTTATACACACGGTATGGTTATTGTAAAGGTTGAACCGATATCCAGCTCACTGTCAACATCTATGGTACCGCCATGAAATTCCACAGCCGCAAGTGCTATTGAAAGACCCAGACCGGTACCGCCGGTCTCTCGTGAGCGTGCTTTGTCAACCCTGTAAAATCTTTCAAAAATTTTTCCCTTATCCTCTTGAGAGATACCCACACCATTGTCCTTTATGGTGATAACAACATTTCCACCCAACCTTGATGCATTAACCTCAACCTTGCCGAATTCTTTGGAATACTTGATGGCATTGTCAACCACATTATATATTCCCTGCCACAGCATATCCTTATTTGCCATGACATACAGATTCTCGTCGCTGTTGAAATCAAGGGTAATCTCGTCACGGTTAGCAATGGGCATAAGATTTTTTTCTATTCCCGAAAGTATCTCAGATACAGATGTTATATCCATACCTGCCTCCATTTTTTCGGAATCGGTATCTATTTTTGTTATATACAAAAGCTTATTTACAATCCTGTTGAGCCTGTCAACCTCATTGTTCATATCAAGGAGAAATTCTCTTACATACTCCATGTCAATATCATGGGTCTGTATGATAGAATCTGCCATAAGCTTAATGGAGCTGAGAGGGGTTTTGAGCTCATGGGATGCATTGGATACAAACTCAACTCTCTTGTGCTCCAGATTGAGCACCTTTTCACTCATATCATTAAATGCCACTGCAAGCTTGGATATCTCATCACTTCCGCGGATATCAAGCTTTTCATCCAATATACCGTCGCTGGACATAGAGGTGATTTTGTCTGTAAAATCGACAATTCGCTTGGTTATAAGATTTACAACAACAAATATAACCAGTCCCACAAGAAAGGATACTATAATTGTTATTATCCAGATATCCTTCTCGGTTGCATTTTTGAATGCAGATATATCGTCTGTGGTATAAATTATGTTTACCACACCAGTCACATTGCCACTTTGAAGTATTGGAGCCGCAGCATCGAGAGTGAGAATACGGTCGTCATTATAATACTGATCATAGCCGCTCTTGCCCCCTATGGCTGTCAATACAGATGGTTTTATCTGTGCCTTCCTGAGCACATTGTGATTATTCTGTGAGTCAAATATCACAACAGAATCCCTGTTAAGAATAAGCACTCTCATGCGGGCATCGCCCAAAATACTCTTGACAAAAGTACCAAATTCACCGTCTACGAAATCACCGTCGGAGCTCATATATTCCGGTGCAAAGCTGGATACCACATTTGCCATGGCAGTAACATTCAGCTTTTGATCATTGTACATATAGCCACTCATGGAATTGAGCAGATAATGACTTACCAGAATCAGTGTAAGCAGCATTACCGCAAAATATGTAATTACAAGCCTTGATGTAATACCGTTGAATTTTATATAATTGGATTTAATGAACGTCCTTAAAATAATAACCAGCTCCCCACTTAGTAAGCAGATATACAGGTTCTGCACTGTTCGGCTCAATCTTTTCTCTGAGTCTTCTCACATGCACATCAACAGTGCGTATGTCACCCGGATATTCATAGCCCCACACAAGGTCAAGAAGGCTCTCACGCGAATAAACCTTACCTGCATTTGAAACCAGCAAATCCATAAGGTCAAATTCCTTGCCTGTCAAGTCAACTGTCTTTCCGCCAATGGTTACCGTGCGCCTGTTGTAATCCAGTTCCACAGAGCCGGTATTAATCCTGAGGTTTTCACCTCCGTTGGGCGCAATTGGCGTCACACGTCGGAGTATTGCCTTCACTCTTGCTTTAAGCTCAAGAATATTAAAAGGCTTTGTGACATAATCATCTGCACCATACTCAAGACCCATGATTTTGTCCATATCCTCAGTTTTTGCCGTAACCATTATTATGGGGACATTGGAAAATTCTCTGATTTTCTGACAAACGGTAAGTCCGTCAATTTTAGGCAGCATCAGATCAAGTATAACAAGGGAAATCGTCTTGTCCCTGGCAATCTTAAGTGCTTCCTCGCCGTCATATGCAACCTCAACGGTATATCCATCCCGCTCAAGGTTAAACTTAATGGCTTTTACAATTACTTTTTCATCGTCAACAACTAATATTTTCATTTATACACCCCGATTTCAATTAATCAAGAAAATCTCTGAGCTTTCTGCTTCTGCTGGGATGACGCAGCTTTCTGAGAGCCTTTGCCTCTATCTGACGTATACGCTCTCTCGTTACTTTAAATTCACATCCCACCTCTTCAAGTGTACGTGCTCTTCCGTCCTCAAGACCGAATCTGAGTTTAAGAACCTTTGCTTCTCTCGGAGTAAGAGTATCAAGCACCTCCATTAGCTGCTCCTTAAGCAGCTTGAAAGCTGCCATATCTGCCGGTGCGGGAGCATCGCTGTCGGGTATAAAATCGCCGAGGATGCTGTCCTCCTCCTCACCTATGGGAGTTTCCAGAGATACAGGCTCCTGAGCAATCTTCATGATTTCTCTGACCTTTTCTTCTGAGGTATTCATAGCCGCAGCAATTTCATCAACATGAGGCTCTCTGCCCTTTTCCTGCAGCAGCTGACGTGATACTCTGATAAGCTTGTTGATAGTTTCAACCATATGCACAGGAATACGGATAGTTCTTGCCTGGTCGGCTATAGAGCGGGTTATTGCCTGTCTTATCCACCAGGTTGCATAGGTACTGAACTTATACCCCTTGGTATAATCAAATTTTTCTACTGCCTTTATCAGACCGAGATTACCCTCCTGAATAAGGTCGAGGAAGAGCATTCCTCTGCCCACATAACGCTTTGCTATGCTTACAACCAGACGGAGGTTTGCCTCGGAGAGACGTTTTTTTGCCGCTTCATCTCCGTTGTGCATACGCTCTGCCAGAGCGATTTCCTCGTCGGCAGAAAGCAAGGGCACTTTTCCAATCTCCTTAAGGTACATTCTCACCGGGTCGTCAATACCGATACCATCGGGGATGGTAAGGTCTATTTCCTCTTCATTGGACTGTATTTCGTCCAGCTCCTGTTCAAGATTTTCCACAACCTCAATGCCGGTTTTTTCGAGTATCTCATATACTTTTTCTATCTGAGCCGGCTCCAGATGGATATCAGAAAGCTTGTCCATAATGTCCTTATAGGACAGCACGCCGCTTTTTTTACCCATCTCAATGAGCTCAGATACCATTTTGGTCTTTCTTTCGGCACTCATATCCTTCTTATTCTCAATTGCTTCGATATTTTCATTAGCGGTAATTTTATTATCACTCATTTATAATACCTCTCCCTTAAAATTTATCCTTCGTTTTTGAGCAAATTGTTTATTCGTGACAAATCATCAGTTTCTGAAGAATTTATCAGACGATGTATGCTCTGTTTTTTAATTTCTGATTTAATAATTTTTATATAATCCTCATATGCCTTTGCGCTGTCGTCAGACATATTGTCAAGACTTAAAATCCGTGCGGCACGTGGATTGTCCTCCTCACTGTCAAAATGAGCAGTTATCTGAGCCGGAGTCACAGAACCGGCCTCTTCATAGCACACCTTTACAAACCTGAGAAGCCTGATATGAAATTCATCCTCAAAAAGTGACTCGGTTATACAATCTTTGTTCTTATTATACACAGCCTTGCTGAATATGATAAGCGACAGTAGATGCTCTCTGGTCTTGTCCAGTATATCATGCTTTTTACCGGCGGTAGACTTAAGCTGTAGCACCAGCGGGTCAGTGCCCTTGACATCGGCAGCGGGCTTTGGCTGCTTTGCCTTGGATATACCCAGCTGAGAATATATGGCATTTGCCGAAACACCCGTGCGTGAAGACAACATATTCACATACACATCCTGCTCTATCGACGAACGGATAAGCTTAAGATACTCAATGACATCATCAGTATATGAGACAACACTCTGGGGATTTTTCAAATCATAGTCTTTCCCGAAATAATCCAAAACATACTCCATGTCATTTTTCCGTTTTGCCGCAACAGCCTTAAACCTGTCTACGCCGTTTGTTTTGATAAACTCATCAGGGTCCTTGCTGGCACCCATGTCTATAACACTGATTTTTATATCATGCTCACGGAGAACGGTTATAGCCCGGAGTCTTGCCATACAGCCGGCATTATCTCCGTCATAGCATATAATTATCTCCTTGAATATCTTTGACAGCATTTTTGCCTGCTGCTCGGTCAGTGCTGTTCCGAGAGTCGCCACAGTGTTGGTAAAACCGCTTTTTATCAAGGCAATCGTATCCATATAGCCCTCTGTAAGAAACACTTCATTCTTTTTTGAATTTCTGGCTACGTTTATGCCGTACAGATTGCGGCTTTTGCTGAACACTGCCGACTCGGGGGAATTAAGATATTTTGGCTTGCTGTCGTCAAAAACTCTTCCTCCGAAAGCAATAATATTGTTGCTTGCATCAAATATAGGAAACATCAGGCGGTTTCTGAACATATCGTAATATCTGCCCGATTCATGCTTTTTTATAAGACCTGCATTGTAAATGTCCGATTCGGTATATCCCTTGGATTTGAGATAATCAAAAAGCGAATTCCAGCTGTCGGGAGCATATCCCAGCCAGAAGCTCTTTACCACAGCTCCGCTGAGCTGACGTTTTTTGAGATAGTCAATACTCTGCCTACTGGTCTTGAGCTGCTCGTAAAAAAACAGTGCAGCTTCTTTATTTATCGCATATATACCTTCCCGCCGTTCCTGAGCCCTGCGTGCATCCTCCCTGTCATGACCGGATATTTCCGGAAGAGTGATGTTAGCCATATCCGCAAGTTTTTTTACCGCTTCATAAAAAGATATATTCTCAACCTTCATCAAAAATGAGATAACATCTCCGCCTTCACCGCAGCCGAAGCAGTGACACACACCTCTGGAGGGTGAAACCGAAAAGGACGGGGTTTTTTCGTTATGAAAAGGACACAGACCAATGTACGAATTTCCTGATTTTTTCAGCCGGACATATTTTGAAACAACGTCATATATATCATTTTTTTCCGAAACTTCCCTTATTATATATTCGGGAAACAACGCCACATCAGGTCACTCCTTTCAAGATTTTATACGAATTCCACTAAAGTATTATTCGACACTTTCACAAAAAAATCCTTTAAATAGGCAAAAATATTTTTTTAAAATAATTTACACAATATATATCTGTCATGCCTGCTATATAGTCGCACACAGCAGTGCTTCTATCTGTGGTTTCCAGCTTAACAGTGTATTCATCAGGCATTTTTTCCGGATATTTCATAAAATAATCATATAGCTTTTCCACAATAAAATATGCCTGAAAATCTCTGTCCCCCAGTCTGTTGTACACATTTTCAAACATATATTTTCGCAGAGACATCATTGCAGCCTCCACATCGGGTGTCATAGCAATTTTCCCTTGATTAATACTCTCTGCAACAATATCTCCAATAAGTGTATTTATTCTCAGAGAATGGGTTTTGCCCAGAACCTCAAGATATTCCTTCGGTACATCAGAAACAGATATTATACCGGCTCTTATAGCATCGTCAATATCATGATTTATGTATGCAAATCTGTCCGCATACTTGACTATAATCCCCTCGTCAGTTTCAGCAAGGGTATCGCCGGTATGGCTGACAATGCCGTTGCGCACTTCATATGTAAGATTAAGCCCCGCCCCGTCCTTTTCCAGGCAGTCAACCACCCTGAGGCTCTGTTCATAATGCTTGAAGCCGGCAGGATTAATGTCATTCAGGGCTTTTTCGCCGGAATGTCCGAAGGGAGTATGTCCCAGATCATGACCCAGACAGATTGCCTCCACAAGATCCTCATTGAGTCTGAGAGCTCTGGCAATGGTGCGCGCAATCTGAGAAACCTCAAGTGTATGAGTCAGCCGGGTGCGGTAATGGTCGTTATCCAGAGTGATAAATACCTGAGTCTTGTGCTTGAGCCTTCTGAAGGACTTGCAGTGAATAATCCTGTCCCTGTCACGGGCAAAATCAGTTCTGAGACTGCATTTTTCCTCAGGTATCAGTCTTCCTCTTGAGTTTTCACTCAAAAAAGCTGTTGAAGACAAGGTCTGTCTTTCCATCAGCTCTGTCTGCTCACGAATATTCATGGTACATCACCTCTTAAAATTCCTTTATAATAGTTATATACTCCAAAAAAAAATAAATTCCTTTAATTAAACCACAAAAAATCCGCTTTATCGCTTTTAATGTGCGATAAAACGGATTTGTTTGTATCAAATTCCGGCTATTCAGCCAATATTACTTAGAAGCAAGAAAATTGTTGATTTTTTCAACAAGCTCATCACAGTCAACGCCGTGAACCATACAAGCCTGCTCAACAGATTCTCCGCTTGCGGAAGGGCATCCAAGACAATGCATACCGATTTCAAGGAAGAAAGGGGCTGTCTCGGGGTCAATTCTGAGAACCTCAGCGATAATAGTGTCTTTGGTAATCTGTGCCATAATACATTCACCTCGCATAAATTTATAGTTAATTAATGAAAATACATCAATTAAATCTATTATAGTATATCCAGTCGAAAAATGCAATATTAATTTTTGACTCTTTTGTCAATTTGCAGTGAACAGGCGGCACATAAATGTGCCGCCTGTTCGGGGGGATTTATCAAAAAATGAGAGAAAGTCTTATCAGCCCTGACTTGTGGGAGCCTCCTCGCCGAGGATAAGCTTGATGTCAATGGTCTTGCCCTGTCTGTACACCTTAAGGTTGAGAGTATCGCCAACCTTGTGCTTATTCTTAATTTCGTTGAGGTCGTCAACAGTCTCAATCTTGGAGCCCTGACATTCGGTGATGATATCACCAATCTTGATGCCTGCCATATATGCAGGAGAATCTGCAGTCATGCTTACCACATACACACCAACCTTCATATCATAAGCCTGTGCATCACGCTCGGTTACTGCTCTGCCGCCGATACCGATTACAGGGCGTCCCTTTACATAGCCGTTTGCAATAAGGTCTTCGACAATGGGCTTTGCATCGTCAATAGGGATTGCAAAACCAAGACCCTCATACTGAGAGGAAGAAATCTTGGCAGTGTTGATGCCGATAACCTGACCTTTATTGTTAACCAGAGCTCCGCCGGAATTACCGGGGTTGATGGCAGCATCTGTCTGGATAAGATTAAGTGTTTTATTATCTATGGTAACAGATCTGTTAAGACCGCTGATGATACCCTGTGTTGTGGTGCCGGCAAACTCCTGTCCGAGAGGGTTACCTATAGCAATCGCTGTATCACCCACTCTGAGCTCAGAGCTGGTACCCAGCTTAGCATAGGTAAGGTCGCTTGCTTCAATCTTTACCACAGCAAGGTCTGTTCTGGAGTCCGTACCTACAAGCTTTGCATTGTACTGCTCGCCGTTGCTGAGGATAATGCCTATTTCCGTAGCACCCTCAATAACATGGTTGTTGGTAACAATATATCCGTCTGCACTGATAATAACTCCGGAGCCGCTGCCCTGCTCAACCTCGCCGCTTGAATTAGGCATCTGACCGAACATACCACCGTAGGGATTTGTATAAGTGGTTTTGTTTACCACTCCTACAACAGCGGGACCTACCATATCAACAATTTCAGGAGTGGAATACACCTTTCCGTCGGTGGTAGTCACAAGCTGCTGAACCGTAGAGCCGGATGCTTCTTCCGAATTTGACGAAAGGTTATCCTGCAGCTCCCGGGAAATCTGTACCAATTCATCATTTGGTACTGCAAGGAAATATCCAGATACACCTATCACTCCCACCAATATAATTGATAGTACAATTGCGGGGATGTTTTTCGGTTTTTTTGATTTTTTCTTTCTATGTGGCCCTTCATGGGGCTCTTGTGTAAAGCTCTGCTTGGCATAGCTGTCTGATGTATTTGTGTTGTTCTGAAAATCGTCGTTATACCATTTGAATTCGTCCATAAGTATTACCATCCTTTCTATGCTTCTATCATAGCACACGAATTTGAATAAGTTGTTAATAAAATGTAAAGCTTTGAGGAATTTAGCCGAATCAACCAACTCTAAAGTTGCCTCAAAGGTTGACTTTTCGGCTACTGTTTATCAAGAGTCAGAGAGAAGGTAAAGGAGGTAAATTCACCTTCCTTACTGTCCACCCATATTTTTTCATCATGCTTGGCAATAATGCTTTTTACAATATACAGACCCAGTCCGAAGCCGGATTTATCTGCACTGCGTGAGCTGTCAAGCTTATAAAATCTGTCCCATATATACTTGAGCTTGTCCGGTGGAATACCGTCGCCTGTGTTTTTAATTTCAACATAGCATCTTGTCTGATGACACCATATCCTTACAGAGACAGTACCGCCGTCAGGGGTAAACTTAACCGCATTGTTAAGCAGATTTATAAGCACCTGAGTGATAGCATCCTTATCCGCGCCGACAATTATTTTCTCATCAGGGATGTTCATCTCAACCTCAATGTTTTTTTCGTCTATAAACTTTTCAAACTTGATAAGTGCCTGACAGGTCAGGTCGTTTATATCAAACTGAGAGTAGTTTACCTGCACATCGCTGTTCTCCATACGGGTAAGGCTCAGCAGGTCGGTAACCAATCTTGACAGACGCTTGCTCTCAGACAGAACAATCTCTAAATAGCGGTCTTTCTCAGACTCCTCTATGGTGCCATCAAGAATACCCTCCACAAAACCGGAAATAGAGGTCATGGGAGTGCGCAGCTCGTGTGATACATCAGAAATAAAGCTTGAGCGCATATTTTCCAGATTGGCAAGGCTGGTCGCCATATTGTTTATATTGGCGCTGAGCTCGCCCAGCTCATCTGTCCCTTCATACTCCACCCTGCGGGAAAAATCGCCCTTGGAAAACTCCGTAACCGCAGAGTTTATCTGATGAATAGGTGTGGTTATAGTCTTGGAAATCAGATAAAACAATATCATCGAAAACAACAGCGCCACCAGTATTATTATAATCAGCTGGGAAAACAGATTTTCATAAGTATCTCTGATTTCGGGAATAGGCTGGCTGACATATACCCCGCCGATTATCTGACCGTTTGCTTCAAGAGGGGCACCTACGGTGAGCATGGGCTGTCCGTTGTAAAGATGGTCCAGTATACCCACCTCCGTTATTTCCTTTCCCTTAATTATCGACTCGTACAGCTCAGGCTCAAGAGTCTTATTGATATACCTGTTTTTGCTGAGTCCGCTTACGGTTATTATCCTGCCGTCTTTGCTGAAAACAATCATAGAGGCATCCATATTATAGCACATGGTATCAATTACATTCTTGTAAATAATATTCATGTTTGTTGTGGGATTAGCAAAAACCAAAGCCGATATTTCGCTGATTCTGGGGACGCTGTTTTTAAGAATTTCCGCTCTCTGATTAACCGCATTTGTCTCCAGATATTTTGAAAATACAAGAACGATTATTAAAAAGGTCATAAGTACAACCAGCGTACTTCCCAGTATCATATTCTTAAGTATACTTCTTTTCAAGCTACTTCACCTCGAATTTATATCCCACACGGCAAACCGTCTTGAGCTCCCACAAATCCGAATATTTTTCTATTTTTTCTCTGAGTCTTTTTATGTGCACATCAATTGTTCTGCTGTCGCCGAAGAATTCATAGCCCCATACCTCGTCCAAAAGCTGGTCTCTTGTAAACACCTTGTTGGGATGGGAGCACAGGAAAAACAGCAACTCAAGCTCTTTGGGCGGTACCTTCATCACCTGACCGTCAAGCTTCATCTCAAAGGTATCCATATTTATATTAAGCTTGGGGAAGGAAACCTCGTTTTTTGTCTCCTCCTTCGGCTCAAAGCGTCTGAGCACAGCCTTGAGCCTTGCCATAAGCTCCTTGGGCTCAAAGGGCTTTACCATATAATCATCCGCACCTAATTCAAGACCTAGCACCTTGTCAAAAGTTTCGCCCTTGGCGGTAAGCATTATTACAGGCATATTGCTTGTTTTGCGCATTTCCTTGAGCACATCAAGTCCGCCGAGTCCCGGCAGCATTATATCAAGGATTGCCGCAATAAACTTATTTGCCCGAAACTCCTTGAGAGCGGCAAGTCCGTCATATGCGCATATAACATCAAAGCCCTCTTTTTTTAGATAAAGTCTTACCAGCTCACAGATATTTTTATCGTCGTCCACTACAAGAATTTTGTTTCCTTCTGTCATTGTTAATTACTCCCTTCATCTGCAATATTGTTTTCCGATTCCAGATTACGCTCTATTTCCAGAGACTTTAAAACGATGATTGTCACAACCGGTCCGACTATCATTCCAAAAATGCCGATTGCCTTGAGCCCCACATACATGGAGGTTATCGTCACAAGAGGATGAAGTCCTATCTGAGCGCTTACAACCCTCGGCTCGGTAAACTGACGGACAACTATCGCCAAAATGTATATAATAATAAGCCCCAGCGCCATGGTATACTTACCGCTGATTAATTCAAAAATCGCCCATGGCACCAGCACGGTACCGGTACCAAGCACGGGCACGGCATCTACAATGGCGGTTATAAAAGCCACAAAAAACGGTGACTCAATACCAAGAATCGAAAATCCTATAAGAAGTACACAGAATATTATTCCCATCATAATAAGCTGAGCTCTGAAATAAGCTCCGCACACCTGGAAAAGCTTGTTCTTTATAAGCTTAATGCGTTCAAAGCGCTTGGGCTTTACATGCTTTACCAGGCTTTTCACAATTTTTTCCCTGTCATAGCTGATAAAATATGTGGCAAGTATCAGCACAACCGTAAATATAAGCATACTCGGCAGAGCCGAAGCGATTGAGCCGGCAGCATTTATGGCAGTCTTGGTGGCAGGTGCAATCAACTGAGAAAGATTTTCCACAACATTGACCCGTATATTCTCCACAAAGCTGCGCATGGACTCGGGCATCTTTATCATAAACGCATTAAGACTACCCAGCCAGTCAAGAAAAACATATTCACGGTCAAGCAAATCCGGTATTTTTTCGGCAAAATCCTGCAGGAAATATACCGCCTGATATACCAAATTGAAAATAATCGCTCCAAGCAGAGTGATAACAAGAAGCATCGCAATTATAACCGAAATCCGCCTGTTAAAGTGCACCTTTTTTACAAGGAAACCAACCACAGGGTCGATTATCACGGAAATTACTATTGCACACAAAATCGGCAGAAAATATTTTATCAGCCTTGGCAGCAACAAAAATACAAAGGCTCCCGCAATCAGCAGATATGCTATTTTTATTAAGGTTTTAACAGGGTCTTTAGGTAACAGTTTCATGCTTTCACTCCCGGTGGAAATGCCATTTTATGCGGCATTTCGAATTATTTCTTTATAAATTCATCCATAAGCTTATAGCCTTCTTTTATTACAATACCTGTCTTTGCGGCATTTGCCTCGGTGTAGCAGTCAATCCCGCTGTCCGCCTCGGCAGTGCTGTCGTAGATAATATATGGCACTGCATCCCTGGTATGGGTTCTGAGTTTAAGCGGTGTTGGGTGGTCAGGCAAAATAAGCATACGGTAATCAATACCCCTTACCTCCAGCTCATTTTTGATATAAGCAACCACCTTGCTGTCTATAAGCTCAATGGATTTAACCTTGTTTTCAATTTCATAGCGGTGACCGCACTCATCGGGCGCTTCCATATGAACATATATATAATCACTTCCGCCGAGAAGTGCGTCTACAGCAGCCTTTGCCTTTCCTTCAAAGTTGGTATGCACATTTCCTGTAGCACCCTCAACATCTATCGACTCCATACCTGCACAGATAGCAATACCCTTGATAAGGTCAACTGCGGATATTACACTACCCTTAAGTCCGAATTTATCTTTAAAATCTGATAGCATAGGCTTTTTGCCCTCGCCCCATATCCATATGGAATTGGCTTTTTTGAGACCTCTTTTTGCTCTGTCAAGGTTTATGGGATGATTGTTGAGTATATCATAGCTCTTTTTCATCATCTCATAGATATATTCGCTACCCTCGCCCTTGGGCATATAGTCCCCTATTCTCCTCTCAAGTATATCGTGAGGGGGAGTCAAGGTAAAGTCCATAGGACCCTTGTCCCACACCAAAGCATGTCGGTAGCTCACACCGGCATAGAACTTAAACATATCATTGCCCAGCTGACGCTGGATTTCCTCAATAAGCACCCTTGCCTCTTCAGTGGAGATTTCGTCGGAGCTGTGGTCAATAATAATCTTGTCCTCATAAACCTCCTGCTCCTCGGTAACGTTTACCACATTGCATCTGAACACAACGTCGGTATCCTTCATATCAACACCTATGCTCACGGCCTCAAGGGGACTTCTGCCCGAATAATATTTCTGCGGGTCATAGCCCATTGCCGAGAGATTTGCAACATCGCTTCCCGGCGAAAGATTTTCGGGAACATTGTTTACAAGTCCCACTGTTCCCTTTGAGCACATATAGTCTATAACCGGCTTTGACGCCGCCTCAAGGGGAGTTTTGCCTCCCAGCTGCTCTACGGAATAATCTGCCATACCGTCTCCGAGTATTACTATGTATTTCATATACTTGTCCTCCTGTATCAATCATATAGTTATATATATTTAAATTTACTCAATATATATTATGCAACAATTCCCATTAAAAATCTACTGTTTTTTTAAAAATTTTCAATTTGGTAACATATTTTTATTGCAAAATGCGTTTCTTTAATATATAATGATAACGTAAGGACTTAATTAAATATTTTAATAAACATATAGGAGATGGTAAAATGATTTTAGTAACAGGCGGCGCAGGCTTTATAGGAAGCCATACCTGTGTTGAGCTTCTCAACAGAGGATATGAGATTGCTGTAATTGACAATCTCTGTAATTCAAAAATCGAATCTATTGACAAAATCAAAGAAATAACCGGCAAGGATTTTAAATTTTATGAGGCAGACCTTCTGGACAGAGCGGCTGTGGAAAAAATCTTTGAAGAAAATAAAATTGACTCGGTAATCCATTTTGCAGGACTCAAGGCAGTTGGCGAGTCCGTTGAAAAGCCTATGGAATATTACCACAACAACATTGGCTCCACCCTGGTTCTTACAGAGACCATGGCAAAATACGGCTGCAAGAAGATAGTATTCTCTTCTTCGGCAACAGTATACGGTGACCCGGCCAGTGTGCCCATCAGGGAGGATTTTCCCTTGCACACCACCAACCCATACGGCAGCACAAAGCTGATGATTGAAAACATACTTTCGGATATATATGTTTCCGACAACCAATGGAGCATCGTGCTTCTCCGCTACTTCAACCCCATAGGTGCTCACAAAAGCGGTCTGATTGGCGAAAACCCCAACGGTATCCCCAATAATTTAGTGCCCTATATAGCACAGGTGGCAATCGGCAAGAGGGACCACTTGAGCGTTTTCGGCGATGACTACAATACTCCCGACGGTACAGGTGTGAGAGATTATATCCATGTTGTGGACCTGAGCATAGGTCATGTCAAGGCGGTAGAAAAGGTGAGCTCAACAACAGGTGTTAATATATACAACTTAGGCACAGGCAAGGGCTACTCCGTGCTTGAGGTGCTCCATGCATACGAAAAGGCCTGCGGCAAGACGCTTAAATATGAAGTGACTCCCCGCCGCCCCGGAGATATCGCCATGTGCTATGCAGACACATCAAAATCAAAGGAAGAGCTTGGCTGGGTAGCAGAAAAAGGCATTGACGAGATGTGTGCCGACTCATGGAACTTTACTCAGAAAAATATGTAAGCAGCAGATTATCGTAATTGAAAATATATAAGAAAGTGTACTATTTGTACACTTCAACTCCCCTACCCCTCAATCTTGAGGGGATTAAGGTTCACTTTCTTTTTATTCCGGAAATTACAACTTAAAAGTAGTAATTTCCTACATAATAAAAAAGAGCATAGTCACCTGTTCTCTCAAGTGATTATGCTCTTTGATTTTAGCCGAAGAGGCCAACACAAAAAATGCCTCAAAGGATAAATTTTTCAATATTTCATCATTCGTTTACAGTTTTTGTATTTCATTATACAGTGCCTGCATCTTGACATCTATATCAGCAATCTCCCGGGCACTCTCAACCATTGCAGCGCATATATGCTCCGGTGTTTTTTTTTCGGATTTATATCTGAGGTCATGCTCAAGACTTGCCCAGAAATCCATGGCGACAGTGCGTATCTGCACTTCTGCAATAACATATTCCGTCCGTGACGAAAGATATACCGGCACCTCAAGGTCAAGATGAAGGCTCCGATAACCGTTAAAATTAGGCTCTTTTATATAATCCTGCAGCTTAACCAGACGTAAATCCGACTGACGCAGAAGCATTTCCGACACCGCATATACATCGTCAATATAACAACACACAATTCTCACACCTGCAATGTCGTTTAGATTCTTTTTAGCCGATTCAACACTGATACCACAGCCCTTTGCCTTAAGCTTGTTGACAATACTTGCAGAGGATTTGAGCCTGCTTTCAACATGATGTATGGGATTGCGCTCATAGCGCACGGCAAATTCTTCGCTTAAAATTTCAATTTTTGTTTTAATCTGCTTCAGTGCAGCACCGTATATCTGCTGCAGTTCTTTTAATTCCCTGTAGTTATTAAAAAGCTCGTTGGAATATCCGTTCTGTTCATATGATTTTTTATCCACAGTAATCCCTCCTACGGCTATTATATTAAGTCAACAAAGTAATTATGTAATTTTATTTTAATCTATTTGTATTATAACATTTTTTTATTGTTATTGCAACATTTTTATGCAGTGAACATGTATAAATAAAAAGCAACAAATAATCTTGTAATCTTTCTGCAAATATGATAGAATAACATTGTCATACAACAAACAATACAAGTCATTTTTGGAGGAATACAAATGAAAACATTTGCTCCCGACTATTACAAAGAATTTAAATGCATTGCCGACAAATGCCGTCATAGCTGCTGTATTGGCTGGGAAATTGATATCGACAGGGATACCCTCGCCTATTACAAAAATGTCGGCGGTAATATAGGTCAAAAACTTAAAGAAAACATATCAAAAGACAAAGAACCGCATTTTTTGCTTGATGAGAATGAAAGATGTCCTTTTCTCAACTCGCACAACCTGTGCGATATATACACAGAGTTAGGCGAAGAGCACCTGTGTCAGATATGCTCTAACCATCCACGATTCCGCAGCTTTTTTGACAGCAGAACAGAAATCGGACTCGGCATGTGCTGCGAGGCAGCGGCATGGCTGATACTCAACCGAAAAGAGAAAATGACCTTTATTGAGACAGGCGGCTCAAAGGGAAAGCAAAGCCCTGATGATGAGGTTTTCTTTAATCTGAGGCAAAAAGCCTTCGACATACTTCAGGACAGAAAAAAATCTATAGACAAACGGATCGCAAAGCTCAGAAAAGAATTTGATATCCCAAAACCGGAGCGAACATCAGAGGAATGGACAGATTTTTATCTCACTCTTGAAAATCTTGACCCGGAATGGAAAAAACTCCTTGAAAATGCCAAAAATGCCGATGTCTCCCCTGCTCCATGCTTTGAAGAAGATTTTTGGCAGATTGCTTTTGAGCAGCTTGCGGTATATTTTGTTTTCCGTCACACTGCCGACGCTGTTTTTGAAAACAATCTGAAAGAGCGCCTTGCTCTGGCACTATTGAGCTTTGAGTTTGTCAGGTATCTGTGCTCTGCGGGAAAAAATATTTCTATAGAAGCTCTCGCCGATATATCAAGAATGTATTCTGCAGAAATTGAATATTCCGAAGAAAACATTGACGAACTGCTTTTTGAATTAGAAAACGAATTATTATAATTAACGCATCAAAAACATATATTTTATAAGATAATTAAACGGAGGTTATATACAATGAAAGTTTTAATGATTAACGGAAGTGCACACAGCAACGGAAACACATCTGTTGCACTTGCAGAGCTTGAAAAAGCTTTTTCAGCTGAAGGTGTTGAAACAGAAATCATACAGGTAGGCAATGAAGCTGTAAGAGGCTGCATAGGCTGCTATTCCTGCGCCAAGACGGGAAAATGCGTGTTTGACGATATTGTAAACAAAACAGCTGCAAAATTTGCAGAATGTGACGGTCTGATTGTAGCAAGCCCTGTATATTATGCATCGGCAAACGGTACACTTATTTCGTTCTTAGACAGACTATTTTACAGCTCCGGCTTTGACAAAACAATGAAGGTTGGCGCAAGTGTTGCAGTGGCAAGACGAGGCGGCTGCTCTGCCACATACGACGAGCTTAACAAGTATTTCACCATAAGCGGTATGCCTGTTGCTTCCAGCCAGTACTGGAACAGCCTACACGGCAAGACCCCCGGCGAAGCCGCACAGGATGCCGAAGGTCTGCAGACCATGCGTACCCTGGCAAAAAACATGACATTTCTCATGAAAAGTATTGCTCTGGGCAAAGAAAAATTCGGTCTTCCTGAAAAAGAACAAAAATGCTCAACAAGCTTTATCAGATAAAAGACAAAACACGGTTATTACGAAATGAATCATTTGAAAATAGCATTACTGCGACCAATTAAATACAAACTGATATCAGAAACAGAAAAAACGAGCCTTTTATAAGAGCTGATTACAGAAAGTGATACGGAGGCATTTTATTGTCAAAAGTGTTATTAGCCATAAAATCGTAAATTAATATATTCTTTACATTCAAAAAAGCCCGCACTGCAAAGCGTCGGGTTGCTAAGGACATTTTAAATCGAGTAGGCGAAATTAATCGCCCTCTCACACCACCGTACGTGTCGTTCGGCATACGGCGGTTCAATTCAAAATTAAATATGTGCTGCCTTCCTTTTGAGAACGGCAGCTTCGATATTGTTTTGTCATTAAACGGATTTCATGCTTTTCCCCACAAAGACTCCGCATACAAAGAAACGCACCGTGTACTCAAAGACAGAGGAATACGGTGATATGCAAAAATTTGTCTCAGAATTAAAAAATGCAGGTCATGAAGAAGTAAGATTGATTGATACCGCTAATGGAAAATTCATGAGCCGAAAGAAAGATTATTGATGATATCAGCATACATATTCCTGAGAAATCAACTACGGCTATTGTAGGTCCCAGTGGCGGCGGTAAGACTACACTTTGCAATCTCATTTCAAGATTTTGGGATGTTGACAAAGGAAGCGTAAAACTTGGCGGTACAGATGTGCGAGAGTACAGTATGGATTCACTTATGAAGAATTTCAGCTTTGTATTTCAGAATGTATATCTGTTTCAGGATACCATTGCAAACAATATCCGTTTCGGTCAGTCGGACGCACCAATCGAGAAAGTGATTTAAGCTGCAAAGAAAGCCTGCTGTCACGATTTTATTATGGCATTGCCTGATGGTTATGATACGGTTATCGGCGAGGGCGGTGCAACTCTTTCGGGCGGAGAAAAACAGCGTTTATCCATTGCCCGTGCTATGATGAAGGATTCTCCGGTTATTATTCTTGATGAAGCTACTGCAAATGTCGATCCCGAAAATGAAAAAGAACTCGTTACAGCTATTGAAGCCTTAACCCAGGAGAAAACAATTATTATGATAGCCCACCGACTGAAAACAGTCCGCAATGCAGACCAAATCCTTGTGGTTGATAAAGGTCGGATTATTCAGCAAGGCAAGCATGACGAGCTTATGCAGCAAGACGGCATTTACAGGCGTTTTGTAAACGTAAGAGAAGCTGCGGCAAGCTGGAAACTGTGATTTAGAACGAAATAAAAATACAATAGTCTGACTACAACAAAAGGACACTGTTTCGAGGCAGTGTCCTTTTGTCAATCAGAGAGAGTTTTTTCGGCAAATTGTATTAATAATAAGGATGACACAAAATCGCCAAAATATAATAAAAGTATTGACAACATCGGACAAATATGGTAAACTTTAAACTGAGTTAGTTAAAACTAACTCGAAACAAGCTAAACTATTAAGATGTAGGAGGCAAAGCCATGACTGAAATAATTTTTTGCGCTGTAACGACTGTTGCCGTATCTGCATTATTGATGATTGTTTTATCACTCATAAAGAAAAAATGCAAAGAGTATATCAGCAAAGGGAGATGAAAAACGGTGAGTATAGTTATAGTCGGCGGTCATGATCGTATGCACTGCCAATATAAAGAGATATGCAAAAAATATGGGTGTAAATGCAAGGTGTTCACTCAATGTCCTGCAAACTTTCAAAATCAGATTGGAAGTCCCAATATGATAATTGTATTTACAAAAACAGTTGCACATAAGATGCTTAATGCTGCTTCCAAACAGGCAGAAAAAACAGGTACGGCTATCATACATTGTAATTCATCGAGTGCCTGCGCATTAAATGAAGTATTGAGCGAACATTTTCAAAGAGCGTAAAGCGCATATTTTTTTGCACAACAGTTAGTTTCGACTAACTGCATAAAGGAGGATCATAATGTTAGAAGCATTACTGGCATATCACTGTGCCCCTGCTTTGGCAGGAATAAAGCCGGCAAACATTGCTGCCTGTCAGAAATCGAAATTTCCTGACCTGCATGCAGAGATTGACAAACTGAATAATGAATTGAATCGTAAAGATATTTACATCGAAATTATCTGCGAATGTGAAAGACGTGCGCTTGTTATTGTGTACCGCAATAGTGTGCTTGAAAAACATTTACAATCACATCTTAACAGAGCCTTTCTTTTGCAGTACGGATATCCTGAAGATGGAAGTCTTGCAGACTATCTTGATGTGTTAAGAACACGGCTTGATTGTGATAGCTTCCCACATGAAATCGGAGTATTTCTCGGTTATCCTTTGCATGATATATATTGCTTTATTAACCATCGTGATGAAGGGTGCCTTATGATTGGTGAATGGAAGGTTTATCATAACGTAGAAGAAGCCGAAAAACTTTTCTGCCGCTTTAACTCCTGCAGAAAGGCACTTGTAAGACATATTACTGAAAGTGGAAAAACATTAGCACAGGTTTTTTGTGCAGTGTAAAGTTGGCTGTAAGATTGTCGGAAACACCGATAATTTACATATAAATTTATATTTTTTAGAAGGAGGTTTTACCAAATGAGTAAAACAGCAATTATTTATTGGAGTGGCACAGGCAATACAGAAGCTATGGCAAGTGCAATATTAGAAGGTGCAAAAACGGTTAATCCTGATACAGTATATTTCACAGTTTCAGAAATATCAGCAGATACTGCTGCCGAATACGATACACTTATCTTAGGTTGCCCGGCAATGGGCGCAGAAGTTTTGGAAGAATGCGAATTTGAACCATTTTTCACAGCTCTTGAATCAAAGATTTCAGGCAAGAATGTGGCAATCTTCGGCTCTTATGGCTGGGGTGATGGCGAATGGATGCGTGATTGGGAAAAACGTGTTACAGATGCCGGAGCAAACCTTATCGGTGGTGAAGGCTTGATGATTAACGAAATGCCTGACGATGAAGGACTTGATAAATGCCGTGAGTTAGGTAAATCTGCTGTTTCTATTTAAACACACACCATTAAAGGAACATAGAAATTTACTTTTAAATAACATCAATGATAAAAGAGCCGTGAATTCACAAAAAGTTCAGGCTCTTTTATTGTGTGGTTCTTGAAATTTTCAATAAAAAATGATAAATAGTGTGCAACCTTTTTTGTTATTAGTCATTATTTATTTTCTAATAATTCCGTTTTCGATAAATTTTTCTTTCATAGCATAAGCGCCTCCTATAAATTTGGTATTTTCATTTTATCAGAAGGTATTTGATTTGACGAATGTGCAGATAAAAAGAAAAGAGGAAAACCCATTTTACTGAGTTTTCCACATCTTCTTACCTCGCAATGCTCGTATTCCTATCTACTGCCCTTAGGAACACGACGCAAAATACCGGGCTTTTTTGATTGGCTGAGTAACTCTTAAAAAGTCGCTTTGAGGATACACACATCCGCCAACCCATCCGCCAACCCAATATGACGTCTCACCGGAGTCAATCACCGAGTCAAAGTAGCCTCTGAGAGGTACAGATACAGCAAAGGATTTTTATGCTTTTCAACCCTTATTCAAAAATTTTTTCAACCAGGGAATATGCAAACATCCAATTCATATCTCTTGTGGGATGATTAATTTTGTTGGCAAGAAGCTCTGTTATATCAACACTGCTCTCACTGAGCTTTTTCCATTTTGCATAACAATCACACACAGGAACATTGTTCTTTGCACAGACCTCCCTTGCAGCATCAATATACATATCAAGAATTCCGTCAAGCTGTATCTTTTGTGTTCCTCTTGCCATGTTTTCAATAAGCTCATTATCAATATGGGGACTAATGGTTGTATTCATCATATTCGGTGTCATGAATATAATTTCTTTATCCTTTTCCTGCAGCTTGACAAAAATATTTTCAAGAGCGGAAGTATATTTTTCCAGACCCTCCTTGCCGCTATTACAGTCATTAAGACCGAAGCATACCACAACCAGGTCGGGATTTGAGCTAAGCACATCTCTCTCAAGGCGCTCATAGCCATGAGGCGCATTGTCTCCGCTGATTCCCGCGTTTACAATATTTACCGGCACCTTAGGATAAAGCAGAGAAAAAATCTTTGCAATATAGTTGTGATAAGCGCTGTTCTTGTCAAAAACTGTTTCTATACAATTGTTTGACTCAATATATAACTCAAAACATCCCTGAGTTACACTGTCCCCCAAAAAAGCGATTGTCACCGGAGGATTGTTCATATTATCTGCGGCTTTGGCTTTGAATTTTTCAATAATTCTCATAAATATCTCTCCCTATATATTTTGGTAGTGTCAAGTTGACACCCCGTTTTTTATATTTTAACTATCGTTAAAACCTTTATTTTTCGAGGTTTTTGAATATTTTTGCATAAAAATATAGCAATAACCTCCTTTTTGCTGTATAATTGAGTCGCTAAACCAA
>JAFUPN010000037.1 GCA_017481205.1 Clostridia bacterium
ACAAATCGTGATGGTTACAGAGAATACAAAAGCAACCCTGAAATATGCAAAAATTGTCCCACAAGACATTTATGCACTGAATCAAAGGATTGTATAAAGACAGTAACCAAGCATATATGGTCTTATTACATAGAGCTTGCTGAAGATATTCGGCAAACACCTGAATATGCAGATTTATATAAACTGCGAAAAGAAAAAATCGAAAGAGTATTTGCTGATGCAAAAGAAAAGCACGCAATGAGATACACTCCATACAAAGGTCTTGCACAGGTAACAAACTGGGTAAGGCTTAAGTTTGCAACTATGAATTTAAAAAAGCTTGCAAAATGGAAATGGAAGAGGAACAATACCCCTTCCAAATTACTTGTTTTCATTGCAAATTTCATAATTATGAAGAAGAACCCGATTTTTGCTTAATGCAAAGTCGGGTTCTTCGACAGTCTGACACTCTGAATCATTGCTCAGAGTGTGCTTTGTTATTATGGGTATATTTAGCCGAAACAATCAATACTATAGGCGAGAATTTTTGAGCAAATTTTGGCTTGTCGAAAATTCAACCTTTGAGGCGACTTTGGTCGGCTATCCTTTTATATTATAAAATGTTGTTATGCCATCGTATTCAGCCTCTTTGCCAAGCTCCTCTTCTATTCTCAGCAGCTGATTGTATTTTGCGCATCTGTCACTGCGTGCCGGAGCTCCGGTTTTAATCTGTCCGGCATTGAGTGCAACAGACAGGTCTGCTATGAAGGTGTCTTCCGTCTCGCCCGAGCGATGGGAGATAATGGCGGTGTATCCCGCTTTCTGAGCCGTTTGTACAGCGTCAATTGTTTCGCTGAGTGTTCCTATCTGATTTACTTTTATGAGGATAGAATTTGCACATTTTTGAGCTATGCCTTTTTTCAGCCTTTCACTGTTGGTGACAAACAAATCGTCTCCCACAAGCTGTATCCTGTGGCCAAGTGCTTTGGTGAGCAGCTCCCAGCCCTGCCAGTCCTCTTCGCCAACTCCGTCCTCAATGGAGATTATTGGGTATTTGTCACACAGGTCGCACCAGTACTGCACCAGCTCTTCACGGGTCATTGTTTTGCCGGATTTGGTAAGGACATATGTGCCGTCTTCCTTTGCCCATTCTGAGGATGCAGCATCAATGGCAATGCGGAAGTCGTTGCCTGCCATGTAGCCTGCCTGTCCTATAGCTCTGCAAATAAGCTCTAAGGCATCCTCATCCCTTGCAAGAGTAGGGGCAAAGCCGCCTTCGTCGCCTACTGCGGTTGTGCCGGAGGAATCATCCAGGATTTTTCTCAGGCTGTGGTATACCTCACAGCACATCTGCAGACCTTCCTTAAAGGTCTTTGCGCCTGTGGGCATAATCATAAATTCCTGGATATCAATATTGTTGTTGGCATGGGCTCCGCCGTTGAGTATGTTCATCATAGGCACCGGTAGCTTATGGGCAAAGCAGCCTCCCACATATTTGTACAGGCTGAGACCTAAAGCATTTGCAGCGGCATCGGCACATGCCAGAGATACACTGAGAATTGCATTGGCACCGAGCTTTGACTTGTCGGTGGTGCCGTCGGCTTCTATCATCGTTTTGTCTATGGATATCTGATCCAGCACGTTCATTCCCTTTATTGCATCGGCAATAACCGTGTTTACGTTTTCAACTGCTTTTTCCACACCCTTGCCCATGTAGCGGTTGCCGCCGTCTCTCAGCTCCACTGCCTCAAATATTCCTGTGGATGCACCCGAGGGCACAGCCGCTCTGCCGATATAACCGTTTTCACATATTACCTCGGCTTCCACTGTAGGATTGCCTCTTGAGTCAATAATCTCTCTTGCAAATACATCTTTTATTTCCAGATACTGCTTCATGTAAAATTCCTCCTGAAAATGGTTTTTATGTATTATGGCTTATTCCGGGTGGATTTATACGTGGCCTGAACAGATAGCTTGCATGGAAATTACAGCATAGAAATGATTTTTCATACTTGTTTGTCTTCTGCTTCTCCTTCGAGAAAATATGTTGCTTCCATATCTGCTGTGGACAGGGCAAATGCTAAGGGGAACATTTCAAATGCTTTACCTACCGCGCCCTTCTCTTCACTGCCCGAAAATCCCATATGATATCTTATGGCAAAAGCCTCTTCCCGGCTAAGGCGCATATATCCGTTTATTATGTATACGGATTTTTCGCCGTGTCCGTAGGGCATAGGGTCGTCAAAATTGTAGGTTGGAACCTGCTTCCAGACTCCATTTTCCTTTACATTGCGCACACCTGCCTTGTAGCAGCCTATTTTGCACAGGTCATGGAGCAGAGCAACAATGGCGATGGTCTCATCAGAGCACTCAAGAGCATAGGTATTGCGTACTCTTGGTCGTGCCATATAATCTGCAAGGCAGTGATACACATTGATGCTGTGCTGAGCCAGTCCTCCGTCATAGGAGCTGTGGTATCTGGCACTGGCGGGAGCCATAAAAAAGTCGCTCTGGCACAGGTAGTCAAGGAGTCTGTCCGCTCCCTCGCGTTTTATATTGTCGCGGTATATCTGAATGAATTCTTCTTTGATATTAATCATGGTAAATCACCTCAGATTAATTTTATCATCAGCGCTCTTTTTAGTCAACTGCTGTTTTAAATAAAATTTTGTCTGCAAGAAAAACTATGGGAAGAATAAGCATAACAGGCTTTGCACACCATAATACCGCTAAAAATAAAGAAAAAGTACTCATAATCATTTCTCCTTTGTGTGGTTTATGAGTACATTCTAAAATACAACCTGTCCTAAAAAACGGACACTTAATTTATTAAGCGGGGACGGCAGGCTGTAGAATAATTCGTGATTTTGTTTGCTAAACAAAAAATCATCGAAAGCTCACGAAAGTGAGCTTTTGATGATTTTTACTTGTTTTACCAGAGCTGTGCAGACATCTGGTCGTATTTTTCTGTGGGAACAAGGTCGCTGTGCTCCTTGGTGCCGGTGGTAAACACTTCTCTTACCATATCCAGGTAGCCGAAGCCGGCAAGGTCGCTGGGAGCAAGGAAGTGACCCTCGCAGTATTCGTTCCAGTTGTCAAGAACAATGGTGTTTGCACTGAGGCCTTCGCCGTTCCATGAGGGCATATATACGTCTCTTGCATATTCGAGAGATGCCTTCCACTCATTGAGAGGAACATTGAGCTTTCTGTTTACTCTGCCCCATGCTTCTTCGCCCCAGCCCTGGGATACGGAGTAGATGTAGGGGATGTTGCCGCCCATTCTGTTTTCGGCAGCTGCAACAGAGGAAAATCCCTTGTCGGAGTGACCCATACCGTAGCGGTAGGTGTATTCATAGCCTTCCTTATCGGTTACGCCGCTCTTACCTATCATAATCACGCCGTCAAAGCCTGCTTCGATACACATCTGATTGATTTTTTCAAGTACCTTCTTTGTGCCGTCAATACCAAAGTTATTTGTATATTCGCTTGTGTTGTAATTGATAAGTACGGGCTTGTTGTCTATCTTCCAGTAGGAAGGATGTCTGAAGTATCTTTCAATCCAGTAGGGAACCATGTTGCTAAGGAAGTTTTCTTCGCCGTTGCCCACACCGCTGTAGGTCAGGTTGAGAGCAAAGTCAATTTCATCCTGGAATTTGCTGTTCATAAAGCCTTCGTCAAGTCTTGCGCTGTTTCGAGGATATTTGGGGGCATATGCGCCGTCGCTGGGCATATACCAGCAGGGGGCAAATACGGTGATACCGTGCTCAACCATCCATTTTGTTTCCCAGTCACAGGTTTCGGGATTACCTTCGCTGTGGTAGCCCAGAGCTAGTGTTCTGTTGTCAAAGGGGGAGAGGGAGTCGTTGCCGAAGTGGTGACCCTCGCGCCACATATCACATGTAAGCATTACGATGTTATAATCGTCCTTATGCTCGGGCTTTTCGATTTCGGGAACATCGTTGCCGTCAAGGTAAGTGCCCTTGAATATGAGAACGTCATCTATGATGATGCTTCCGTTGTTGTTGCTGTTTATAATATTTACTGTATCAACACTTGTGATTGCAGGGTTGATGTCCACATATCCTGTCTTTGCAAAGTCATTGATTGAGAATTCTGCCTTACCTTGCGCAGGGTCAACAACCATTTTCGCAACGTACCATACATTGCGTCTGTAGTTTTCCCATACAATGCCTGTACCGCCTTTTCCATCGTCATACCAGACGCTGTCACCCTTGGTAAAGAGAGCTATTTTTGCATCCGCATTTCCAAGCTCAATTCTTACTCCGTCCTTCTTTGCAGGGAACATAATTGTGTTTTCATAGGTTATTATACCTGTCTGTGCATCAAAGTTTTTTGATATTGAAGAATTCTGCAAGATTTCTCTGGAATTGGGGTCGGAGCGCTGACCGCTGGATTTGTAGCCTCTGTTTCTGCCGTTTGCTGTCCAGCCGATAAGGTCGGTGCCGTTTTCAGGATAGTTGCGGAAGTTTTCGTTGAGCACATAGCCTGCATGGAGCAGGAAGGGATATGCTCTGAAATCTGCCTTGCCCTCCTTGGAGGAAACAAGCTTAACTACGTCAAATTCCTCTGTGTCACCGTCAAATGCAACGTTGTTTGCAATAAGCATACCATCAACATACACATTATATGTTTTGTTTTTCTGAGAAACTTCAATTTTAACATTGGCTGCTTTATTATTGGCGATGATATTTTCACTTGACAGTCCGCCACACTGTATATCAGCGCCGTTGAAGGTAACCTTTACGGGGTATCCGCCTCTCAGGCTTCCTGCAACAAAGTCAAAGTAGCTGTCGCTGTAGGCTGTGAGCTGGAATTCTGCAGTAAAGTTACAGCTTATGGGAGTGATTCTTCTGATAAGCTCGTTGGATGCATCGGTCTTTACGTCCTTCATAGCAACGCCGTTTCTTGCCCAGCCTGCGTCTTCAACCATGTCCCAGCTGGTTGCGTTCCAGTAGGAGGGCTGCAGTCTTTCTTCGGCGATGAGCTCACCATGGGTAAATTCACGCTTGGTGCCCTCGGTGAATTCTACATAGTCAATATATGAGGGGTCTTCACCATAGGCTCCTCTGAGCATGAAGGTGTCGCCCTTTTCAACATACCAGTAGTCCTTTGATTCTCTTACATAAAGAGCCTTTGCATCGTGCTGACCCAGCCACCAGTCAATAAGCTCGCCGTTCTGGTAAAGATAGAATCTGGAGTCATATACGCCGTCTGCTTCGCTGTAGGCAATATCAATGCCCTTGTAGCCGCTTTCGCCGTTATATGTAAAGGTTGCTGCACCGTAGCCTGCTTCGGAAGCTGCGATGCCTGTGCCGTTGTGGAACACACTGTCCTTCACAGCCTTGTATTCCTCAAGCTTCATTTCTTCTGCTTCATAAAGCTCGCCTGTGGGCTCTGTGTAGCTGTTCTTAACCCATTCGTTAAGAGCAGGAGCGTCGTTGTCGGGGTTGTAGCCAGTAATATTATCCAATGTGGCTGATACCACATCTACATTTTCGTTGAGCTTTTTTATAACCAGATTGTCTACATCAAATACACCTGCTTCGCCCCAGGTTACCGCAACACGTACCTTTGTAAATTCTGTTGCGGGGGAGCTGGTCATCTTATAGTCGTCTCCGCCTATTTTTTTGCCATCCAGGTAGAAGGTGTAGGACTGTGCTGCCAGGTCTGTGTGGATAGCCATGTTGTACCATTTGTTTGCTTCAAGACCCTCGTATACCACAGGTCTGTCGGAATCGCTCATATTGAGTCTTACCATATTGAAGTCAAAATACAGAGGCACATGGAAGCCCATGCCGGAGGACAGATAGAATACCTTTGTGGATTCTGTCAAATCGCCCAGACGGAAGTCAAATTCTACGCTTACGTCGCCTGTGGTCTTGGCAAAGCCGTAGTCTGTGGTACAGCTACCGCTTTTGGTAACGCGCGCTGCTCTGATAAAGGTGTTGCCGTTTTCGGTAACATAGTCAACACTGCCGGCAGAGCCTGTAGCAATATTGCCTGTTGAGCCTTCAAAATCGTGCTTGTAAAGTACGTTGGGGTCTCTCTTTTCGGTAACCGTGCCCTTGGGTTTTTCGTTTGCGCCCCAGTAGCTTACTCTCAGGCTGTCAAAACCGAAATCGACTGTCTGGTTTTTGGAAACATCGATATCATAGGACTGGATTGTACCTGTCATCTGAGAAAGAATAAGATTTTCTTTTATCATCTTTCCGTCTACAGCTACGGAATAGCTGTGGTCGTCAAAGTCATAATACATGGATACATTATACCATTTGCCGGTTTTAAGCTCCATAATCTGAATGGGTGCGCCGCCGCTGGTAGCATTGAGTCTGCCGTTGCCCACGGAGATTGTGTTCATTATATAATCTCCTCTTGCGGTGGGATATGTATACAGATTGAATGCAGACTGTGAGTCAAACAAAGCAAACTGGAAGTCTACCTGAACTCTACCACCGACAGCAGTGCCGAACAGCTTGGTGTTGACACCGCTTCCGCCGGCATCGGTTTTGTAGCGGATATATGTTCCGTCAGAAAGCTTTTCGGCAGTAACGGAGTTTATATCGCCTGTAATGTACATATTTCCGATTTCCGTTCCTTTGTCGGTTTCAAAATCAAAAAGGTCTACAATCTTGTTGTCTGTTTTTGCTGCATAAGCTGTTTTGCCTGTTGATTTTCCCGGGTCGACAAGTGTGCTTGCTGTCTCCTCGCCGAAGGACGTTACAGCAAATGCACACTGGAGCACCATCATAAGTGCAAGCAGCATTGCAATCTTGCCTTTAAACTTCATAATTACAAGCCTCCTTAAAAATCTGTAGAATTATACATTCTCATTATAACACAAAAAAATAAGAGATTGTATATACAAATCTCTTATTTTTTGGTCTGAAATTCAGTTTTTGATTATTGTACCATGGTCTTTTGTTTTTCGATAACCAGCTTGGTAAAAAGCAATGCTATCAGTATTATTACAAAGGATATGCCGGACAATAGCTGTTGTCCGTACATGGGTATACCGAAGACCGTGTTGCCATTTGCCTGAACCCAGGAGAGGATGCGGCTGGCGCCCAGTGATGCGGCAAAGCCCAACACACCGGCAATACTGTTTTTGATGGCAATCGCCTGTACTATATAGTCGCTGTCAACATAGCTGTACATTATATTGGACGAATTCTGATTTGTTCCCGCAAGGCTGACATAATAAAGCACGGTAAATATGATGATAATCCACCAGGTTTTGGGAGTGGTAAAGAAATTCAGCAAAAAGCCCGTTCCGGCAATGGCAAATGCGAGTTCAAAGCCTTTTGCATAGGAAAATTTGTCTGAAAATCTGCCGAACGGCTTTGATACAATCATGCGGATTATATTTGCCGCGGTGTTGATTATCTGTATGGTACTAACGCTGATAAGCAGGTCGTTGGTCTTGAAGGTACCCATAAAACCATAGCTTGAGTAACGTCCTATCTCCCACAGGGCGGTCATTATAACCACATTGCGGAAGCTCTTGTTGCCAAAGGTGTTTTTAAAAAGTGCTCCCTTGGGAGCAGCTTTTTTTTCTTCCTTATGCGGCTCGTTTGGTATCATCATAAAGCTTGCAAAGTTAAGTATGTTAAGCACCAGCATAACTGCGGCAATAAAGATAAATCCTCCTGCGGTATTGCCTGATGCGTCAAAGGCATCTACAATATATCCCATTGCCAGGGTAAATACTATACCGCCAAGCAGAGAGATAATCTCCTTGCCTGCCGAAAATTCGGCTCTGTGTAAGGGGTCAACAAAGGAGTTTGCCCATTTGAAATATATGGATGAAACTACATATTTCATCATATATGCGGCAATAACTAAAATAACGGTGATGGCTGATTTAAGCTCCATTGATAAGTTCATAAAGGGAACTGTATAAATTGATATAAAGCATACCTGACTTAGAAAATCCACTGCGGAAACCACATATTTAGTGTTTCTTATCCTGTTGGCAAGAGCTATAGACAAGAGCTGAAACAAAAATGCAAAGGATATAAATGAAGCTATTATACCTGCCAGAGCATCGCTGATGCCTATGCTGGTGAGAAGCTTTGCCAGAAATGCATCTGTTATCATAATAGAAATAAAATAATCAAATGCACTTTGCATAATATAGCCCGTCCGGCCGCGTTTATATTCTTTTGATTCATATACTTCCATGGTGAATCCCCCTTTGACGGGCTGATGCCCAAATTTGAAACTGTTGGCAGTTATTGCTTTATCACTGGTAATATATCACAATTTCATGATGATGTCAACATAAAAAACTTTGATTTTTTTGTCTGAAATTCGGTTGCATAGGCTATGTGCAGCAGACGTATATTTATTCATGTATATTTGCATAAAAATATTTTTATGCAAATAATTATGCAATCTTCGTTTGATGTTTTTGCCAATAAGCTACAATCAAACAATGCTTATGGTATGCAAACTACATAATTATAAATAAAAGTATTGATTTTTACGGGACGGCAATGTATAATGTACAGTATAAAAATATAATTTTGCATTTTTTATGCACAAGAGGTGGTCTTATGACAAAAGTATTTATTGACGGAAAAGCAGGTACAACAGGATTGAGAATATATGAAAGACTTTCAGGCAGAAGTGATATTACACTTCTCACTCTGTCCGAGGAGCTGAGAAAGGATACCGCAGCCAGAGCGCAGATGCTTAATAAGTGCGATATTGCATTCCTTTGTCTGCCAGATGATGCGGCGAGAGAGTCTGTCAGCCTCATTACAAATCCTGATACGGTAGTTCTCGACACCTCTACAGCTCACAGAACAAATCCCGATTGGGCATACGGCTTTGCGGAGCTCAGCAGCGCTCACAGGGAAAAAATAAAAAATTCAAAGAGAATTGCTGTGCCCGGCTGTCATGCCAGTGGCTATATCGCTTTGGTGTATCCTCTCATTGAGCAGGGTATACTGCCCAAGGATGCGCTTTTGTCCTGCCACTCTCTCACCGGCTACAGCGGCGGAGGAAAAAAGATGATTGCCGAGTACGAGAGTGAGGAGAGAGATGCTCTCTTAGACGCGCCCCGTCAGTACGGCATAGGTCAGACTCATAAGCATCTTAAGGAAATGAAAGCTATTACCGATACAGACAATGCTCCGCTGTTTTGCCCTATTGTTGCAGACTTCTACAGCGGTATGGAGGTGACTGTGCCTCTGTTCGCTTCTCAGCTTTGCCCCGGCAAAACGGTGGAAGATATCAAAAAAGCATATGAAGCAAAATACAAGGGTCCCATGGTGAAATACAATCCGGATATGGCAGAGGGCGGATTTATCTCTGCAAAGGGCATGTCGCTGAAGGATACCATGGAGGTTGCAGTATACGGTAATGAGGAGAGAATACTTCTTACAGCAAGATACGACAATCTGGGCAAGGGTGCTTCAGGAGCGGCTCTCCAGTGTATGAATATCGTAATGGGCACGGATGAAACTACAGGATTGGATATATAGCAACAGCAAGCTGTTGCAGTGAAATTTTTGCTTTGCAAAAGTGTAATCTGCTGCCGTGCGGCAGATGGGGTAAAAAATCGCTTGCGATTTTTTGTGATTTTATTGACCGAAAAGAGGATAAACAGTATGGATAATATAAATATCATAAACGGCGGAGTTTGCGCTCCGAAGGGATTTAAGGCAAACGGAGTTCACTGCGGAATACGCAAGAACCGTACAAAGAGAGACCTTGCGCTGATTGTCAGCGATACAAGGGCTGCAGCGGCGGCAGTGTATACAACAAATCTTGTATACGGTGCTCCGATAAAGGTTACAAGAGACCATATTGCCGACGGCTATGCTCAGGCAATGGTGTGCAACAGCGGCAATGCCAACACCTGCAATGCAGATGGTGTTGAAATTGCCGAAAAAATGAGCGAGCTCACCGCAAAGGCTGCAAATGTGGCGGCGGATGATGTTATCGTTGCTTCAACAGGCGTTATCGGTCAGCCTCTTGATATTGAGCCTATAGCAAAGGGGCTTCCTGAGCTGGCTGCAGGCTTGGGCGCTTGCAGCGAATATGCCGCTCAGGCGATAATGACTACAGATACAAAGATGAAAGAGATTTCTGTTTCATTTGAAATTGATGGGAAAACTTGTGCAATAGGTGGTATCGCCAAGGGCTCGGGTATGATTCACCCGAATATGGCGACAATGCTGGTGTTTATTACCACAGACTGTGCCATAAGTCCGGAAATGCTCCAGAAAGCTCTGAGCAGAGATATTGCAAACACGTTTAATATGGTAAGCATTGACGGAGATACCTCCACCAACGACATGGTAAGCATCATGGCAAACGGAATGGCGGGCAACAGCATAATAGATGCCGAGGGCGAAGCCTTTGATACATTTATGAAGGCTCTCAATACTGTGTGCACATATCTTTGCAAATGTATTGCCGCAGACGGCGAGGGTGCTACCAAGATGCTGGAGTGCAGTGTAACAGGTGCCGGCAGTGAGGCTACAGCAAAAACAGTTGCAAAATCCGTTATTTGCTCATCCCTTGTAAAGGCGGCAATGTTCGGTGCCGATGCAAACTGGGGAAGAATACTCTGTGCCATAGGCTACAGCGGAGCAAAGGTTGATGTGGATAAAATTGATGTAAGTTTTAAGTCTGCCAAGGGCGAAATCCCTGTATGCAAAAACGGTGCAGGCATAGACTTTTCCGAGGAAATTGCAAAGAAAATTCTTCTTGAGGATGAAATATATATAAATATTGCTTTAAACAGCGGTGATTACAACGCAACAGCCTGGGGCTGTGACCTTACATATGATTATGTAAAGATTAACGGAGATTACAGAACCTGATATATAAAAGGAGAGAAATTTTTATGGAATTAACTAATGCACAGAGGGCAAGGGTCCTTGTACAGGCATTACCCTACATACAGAAATATAATAACAAAATCGTTGTTGTCAAATACGGCGGCAACGCAATGACAGATGAAAAGCTTAAAAAATCAGTTATGAAGGATATTGTGCTTATGTGGCTTATCGGCATAAAGGTTGTGTTGGTGCATGGAGGCGGTCCCGAAATAACAGAGATGCTTGATAAATTGGGCAAGGAAACGCAGTTTGTTGACGGTCTTCGTGTTACCGATAAGGAGACTGCCGATGTGGTGCAGATGGTGCTCTCCGGCAAGATAAATAAGGGTCTTGTTAACCTTATTGAAAGCAAGGGCGGCAAGGCAATGGGTATCTGTGGTACCGACGGTCATATGATTGAAGCAAAGCAGATGGACGAAAGACTGGGCTATGTGGGCGAGATTACAAAGGTAAATACTCAGCCGATTTCAGACCTGCTTGAAAAGGGATATATCCCTGTTGTATCCTCCGTAGGCTGTGATAACGATGGAAATATATACAACATAAATGCCGATACTGCCGCTGCAAAGATTGCAGGTATGCTGGGGGCTGAGAGCCTTATCTCTATGACAAATATCAGCGGTATTCTTAAAGACAAGGATGATCCGAAATCTCTTATACCTAAGCTTACAACCAAAGAGGCGGCAAAGCTTATGGAAGAGGGAATCATTGCCGGAGGCATGATACCTAAGGTTGAATGCTGTGTAAACGCCATTAACTGGGGCGTGCGCAAGGTATTTGTTATTGACGGTACGATAAAGCATTCAATACTTATTGAGACTCTTACTGATGAAGGTATTGGAACCATGTTTGTAAAATAACAGATTGGGATGTAAAAAATGCTCAGACCGCAAAAAAGAATGAGGATTTATTATATTGGTGTTAAATCCATCAGAAGTGTTTAAATGATATTAAAGTAGAGAACAAAAATAGGAACGGCGTTTTTTGTCATTCCTTTTGTTAAAAAAGGACGTGAATTATTGTGAGCAACATAAAAGAACTTGACAGCAAATATATTGCGGGAACCTATGGTAGATTTCCCGTTGAGATAGTAAAGGGCAAGGGAGAAATTGCAATTGACTCCGAGGGTAGGGAATATATTGATCTTTCCTCGGGTATCGCAGTGAACACCTTCGGTCATGCAGACGAAGAGTGGATAAATGCGGTAACAGAGCAGATAAAGCTGTTTTCGCACACTTCAAATCTGTATTACTCTGCTCCCTGTGCAAGGCTTGCTGAGCTTCTTTGCCGGCATACGGGCATGAGCAAGGTGTTTTTTTCAAACTCGGGTGCCGAGGCGAATGAGTGCGCCATAAAGGCAGCACGCGAGTATGCCGCAGCCACCAAGGGACCTGAATACAATACTATCATCACTCTTATAAACAGCTTCCACGGCAGAACTATTACAACCCTCGCCGCAACAGGTCAGGATACATTTCACAAGAATTTCCTGCCTCTTACGGAGGGCTTTGTATATGCAGCTGCAAATGACATAGATTCTGTAAAAGAGCTTGTAAGCGAGCATAAATGTGCCGCAATCATGATGGAACTCGTACAGGGCGAGGGCGGAGTTAACCCTCTTGATAAGGAATTTGTAAAGGAGATGGGCGAGCTTGCCAAAGCAAACGACCTTCTTGTTGTACTTGATGAGGTGCAGACAGGCAACGGCAGAACAGGCAAGTTCTGTGCATATATGAACTACGATATTAATCCCGATATTGTTACCACTGCAAAGGGTCTTGCCGGCGGACTGCCTATAGGTGCAACTCTTTTTGGCGAAAAAGTAAAGGATGTATATAAGCCCGGAATGCACGGCTCAACCTTTGGCGGCAATCCGGTGTGCTGTGCGGCGGCAATCAGTGTTGTCAGCCGTATTGATGACGAGCTTCTTGCGGATGTGTGCAAAAAGTCTGAATATATCTTCAAGGCATTGGAAAATGCCGAGGGTGTACAGAGCATAACCGGTATGGGACTCATGCTTGGTATAAAGACTGATAAAACTGCCAAAGAGGTTATCGACGGCTGCAGGGAAAAGGGTGTTCTGGTTATCAGCGCCAAGGACAAGGTAAGACTGCTGCCTCCCCTTAATATCAGCTTTGAAAATCTACAAAAGGCTGTTGAGGTTATCAAGGAAGTATGTAAACAATAAAATTACAGGGACTATTAAAAAAGTCGCTATGGAGATGTTGAAAAATAGCTTAGATGGAACAAACTGAATCAAAGCAAGGTTTCGCCTTGCTTTGGGTACACTGACCGGTGGAACTTGTTCGTAGTCAAGAGGAATAAAATATGCACAAAACCGCGAATTTCGCGGTTTTCAACATTATTTGAGTATTATGACGATTAAATTATTTTGAAATCGTCTATTTCAGCTACTAAGCCATTGGAGTATTTTTCGGAGTTCGGATAGTACTCCAATGGCTTAGTGTATGAGCATTTTTCACATTCCTCCAAAATTTGTAAAAGGAGATTGTAACCGATATGAATGACTTTGTGTTTTATATTGCCTCCTGTGCCAAATACCTTGAGCTTAGCCGAAAGAGAATAATCCGAACCCGCTTTAACAGCGCAATTCCGGCATCTTTCGGCTAAGAATGGAAAAATTAATCCTATGGATGTTGAGCTGCAGGTGCAATCACCATTGTGTGTGATATTTGATTGAATTCAGCCGAAGCAACCAACACAAAAGGCGAGATTTTCGGCTATTTTTTTACTGCACCTTTTGGCAACTTTGCATCGCTTATAATCTCATCAAGCTCCTCCGGTTCGCACAGATTATTCAGATACACTTTGCCTATCTTGCGCCCGTCGCAAAGGAGAATTTGCTTTTTTGAACGGCGCATCATGGCACGTCTTATATCATTTTCCTCTGCAGAGGAGTCCGAGGGGATACCATCATATGACAGTCCTCTGCAGGAGAATATTGCTACATCTGCGTTGTATCGGGACAGGGTAGCGACAGCGTCGCTCCCTATATAGGAAAAGGACTTGTTTATCATCCTGCCTCCGGTACATATGTTTGTTATTCCGTACTGAGCCAGCAGCAATGCGGTTTTTGCACCGCTGGTTATAGCAATAATGTTTTTCAGCTCCGCAAGATGAGGCACAACACAGCAGGCGCTGGTGCTGGCATCCAGCATGACGATATCGCCGTCTTTGATATGCTCAGCGGCTATTTTTGCCATATAATTTTTTGCCGGGTTCTGCTCGGTTTCTCTCAGGGCATAGGGTACCTTGGTATCCGCAGGGGTTTTCATCTGCGATACCTTCCCATGACCTCGTATTATCAATCCTTTTTTTTCAAGTTTAATCAAATCTCTGCGCAGTGTGGGCAGGCTTATAAACAGCTTTTGAGACAGGTCGGTAAGAGATGTTTCCTCTTGAGCCGACAGAATGTCCAGAATTTTGTGCTCTCTTTCATAAAAAGGCAAAACAAACACCCCAATCAAAAAATGAAATATATATACATAAAATCAATCATATTATGATTGATTTATTCAATATAAGGCTATATAATTGACAAATATTGATTTGTTTAATAAAATCTTATCATAGAAATTTATGAATTGCAACCATGAAATTCAGTTTGTATTTAAAAACGGAGGTAAAAATGAGCACATTTATCCCAAACACTCTCTGCACCTGCGGCAGAGTACACACTGCAGCGGATTTGGACTGTGTTATACAAAAGAGTGCGGTAAACAGAATTACGGAATTTGTAAAAAAGCTTGACGGAAAAAAAGCTTTTCTTTTTGCAGATATAAATACCTATCCCATAGCCGGTGACAAAATATGCGCTCTGCTGGAGTCGGACGGAATAGCTTGCTCAAAATATATATTCAGCGACAGACATCTTGAGCCCGACGAAAAAGCGGTGGGCTCGGTATTCATGCATTATGACAGCTCATGCGATATTATCATAGGTCTCGGCTCAGGAGTTATCAATGACATAGGCAAAATCTTAAGCAAGTCCACGGGCAAGCCTTATATAATCGTGGGCACAGCCCCTTCAATGGACGGCTATGCATCTGCATCATCCTCCATGGCAATGGACGGAGTGAAGGTAAGCCTTAATACAAAATGCCCCGATGTAATAATCGGAGATATAGACATTCTGAAAACGGCCCCGGTGCATATGGCAAAATCCGGTCTGGGCGATATGCTTGCCAAATATACAAGCATCTGCGAATGGAGAATTTCAAATCTCATAAACGGAGAATACTACTGCGAAAGTATTGCGGATTTTGTCAGAAAATCCCTTGAAAAATGTGTATCCAATGCCGAGGGGATTCTCAGACAGGATGAGGAAAGCCTTGCGGCGGTATTTGAAGGTCTCATAGGCTGCGGCACTGCCATGGAATATGCAGGTCTTTCACGTCCTGCTTCGGGCATAGAGCATTATCTGTCACATGTGTGGGATATGCGCGGACTTGAATTTGGCACTCATGTGGATTTGCACGGCATTCAATGTGCAATAGGCTCTCTTTATTCCATAAAGGCATATGAGAGATTGCGCCAAATCACGCCGGATATGGCAAAGGGATGTGCGTACGCGGAAGGCTTTGACTTTGAGGACTGGAGCAGACAGCTCATTGAATTTATCGGTCAGGGTGCAAATGCCATGATACGGTTGGAGGCAAAAGAGCAGAAATACAATGTTGATAAACACAAAATCAGACTTAAAAAGATTATCGACAGCTGGGACGATATCCTCAGAATTATGGATGAAGAGCTGCCCTCAAGCGAGGAATTTGAAAAAATCCTTGACTCAATAGACGCACCGAAAACCGTTTCCGAAATAGGCATTGACAGCTCAATTCTGCCAATGACATTTAAATCTGCCAAGGATATCCGTGACAAGTATGTACTTCCCCGCCTTATGTGGGACCTGGGGATTCTTGATGAAATGGCAGATTCGATCTGCTGATTTAACCGGATTTTAATAAAAAATAATTTAAAATACAAGGAGACTAACTATGAATAATATTATTGTTGAAGGACACCGCGGATATTGCTCAAAATATCCCGAAAACACAATGATTTCTTATGAAGCGGCAATTGATCTGGGAGTTGATGCTATCGAATTTGACGTATGGCTTTCGGCAGATAAGGTGCCTGTGCTTATGCATGATGGCAATGCAGTGCGTACCTGCGGAGTAAACAAGCATCTGAGAGACATGACTATGGCAGAAATAAAGGAGCTTGAGCCTGCCTATACCGAAAAATTCGGCGACAAATACAAGGGTATGGGGCTCACAGTACCTACTCTGGAAGAGCTGCTTCAGATGTGTGCCGAAAAACGTCCCGACCTTATATTGGGGGTTGAAATCAAGGAGTACACAGAGGAAAATGTTGACCTGACAGTTGCACTGCTCAAGAAGTACGGCTTCTTTGACAACTGCTATTTTTATGCATTCAATGCACGTATCATCAAGTATCTCAAAACAAAGTACAACGGCAGAACCATGGGCTACCCCGATTTCCAGATGGGTGAGTATTTCCCCGGAGCTTATGATTACTATGATGAAATCGGTCTGGCACTGAGTATTGTGCGTTCGGAAATTTCTCAGTTCTACATAGACAAGGGCTTTCCCATGCACCTTTTCTGTGCGGACAACACCGAGGATGTTGAGCTTTTTGTAAAGAAAGGCGCATCGCTTATTACGGCAAACAATCCTGTTCCCCTGATGAAATATCTGGGCAGACTACCTGAGGATTATAACGAATAATAAAAAAACTCAACCTGTTCAATTGAAACAGGTTGAATTTTTTTATTCATTATCTGAAAGAAACCGGCTCTACATTGATTTTTTTAAATTCATCACTTGGAGAAGGCTCTGACATGCTGAAATACATTCTTGCCGCCTTTGTAGTGCCAAAATCCCTGTTTGAGCCTGTATTCTGCACCTTATTGAATGCTTTGCGGAACATGGCATTATGAGCCTCTTCACGGTTGAGGAGAAAATCAATGGTCTCGCGTACCTTCTTGTCATTTATCTGTCTGTAGAGATTTTCATAGGTCACCTTGGCGCGTTGCTCGGACGCGATGTTTGACAGCAGGTCTGCACACAAATCCCCCGTCACTGTCACATAGTCGCCTGTCCACGAATAGCCCGAGGCATTAATCAGTCCGGGACACAGACCTATCTGTACATGAGTCTGGATTTCTCCGGCAGGCACCTTGTAAGCATCCACATCGTGACCGTTGAGCAGATTTATGGTCTGGGCAATCATCTCAAGATGTCCCAGCTCTTCGGCGGCAATATCCAGAAACAAATCCTTTATCTCCTGGTCTTTTATACGAAAGCTCTGCGCCATATACTGCATTGCCGCCTTGAGTTCTCCATTTCCGCCGCCAAGCTGCTCCTGAAGGAGTGCCGCATACTGAGGATTGGGACCTTCAACGCCAACGGGATGAAAAAGCTGTTTTTCGTGTTTGAACATTTTAAAAATTCCTCCTGTAAAATAAAATCGAAAAATATTTTTTCCTGTCTTATTATTTGCAGGCGGATTTGAAATATCCTTGATAATTAATTGATTTTTTGAAATATTGACAAGAATTTTAAAATGATATAATATTTAAAGTGAATTGACGGCTAGCTGTCATGAATCAAATTTATGTAAAATTCATTTTTATCCGTTGGGTGATTACTCTCATTATAGGATTATGAAAGGATGGGTACAATATATGAAATATTCAGAAAAAGTAGCAGAGCTCTTTGCAAAGGGCTACAATTGCTCACAGGCACTTTTTGCGGCATTTTGCGACTTAACAGGCATGGACGAAGACACGGCCCTCAGACTCTCCTCCTCCTTCGGTGGCGGGATGGGCAGAATGAGAGAGGTATGCGGAGCGGTGTCGGGAATGTTTATGGTGGCTGGTATGCTCTATGGCTACAGCGATACAGACCCGGCTTCAAAAAAAGAGCATTATGAGCTTATTCAGGAGCTGGCTGAAAGATTTAAAGAAAAAAATCACGGTACTATCATATGCCGTGAGCTTCTTCGGGGAATAAAAACCGATACCAAGCCTGCTCCCGATGAGAGGAATGAACATTACTACAAGGTTCGTCCCTGTGTGAAATTTGTTGAGGATGCGGCAGATATTTTGGATGAGATGATTGAAAGCAGGAGAAATTAATGCTTTAGCTGAAAACGAAAAACCACCCTTGAAAATCGTGGTTCGGATTATTCTCTTTCGGCTAATAAGAAAATGACACTATTTATGTGCAAAATAGTCTTGTTTTATTTTTAATTATAATATATAATTAAAATGTATATTTGTATGTATAATTCGTTTTGTATATAAGGAGCTGACTTTATGAAAAAAAGATTGACCGCATTATTTATTGTGCTGACGCTTCTTCTGCCGTGTTTTGCCGCATACGGAAATGTAGTCCTTGCTGCAGTTGAGCAGACGGGCGAGATAAATGTTGTTCATGATATGAGCACTCTTGAAAACAGATACAACTGTGCCAGAAGCACCAAGAGTGTGGAGTACGGCGTTGGCGGCAGGAGCGCAGAGGACAAGGCAGTGCGCTTTGATTGTGTGACAGATTATTCCGATACCTCCTGGTACGGATATTCTTACTGGGATGCGACGGGCTTCGGTAATTATCTGGTATTTGAGGCCAATGTATATTTTGATGAAAACGTAACCGGTTTTTATATAGGCACCAGGCAGCATAATGCGATATCCGCTACGGTAAAAAAGGATTATGACTATTCTGCCAATCAGTGGGGGAAATATGTGGCTGTATTGGATATTGAAGAAAATACCACGGATACATATTTTAACGGTGAGCTTATAGACAGTGCATATAGCACAAGGTTTAATACCACTGTTGACGGCAAGTTTTATAATGACATACGCTTGATTTTCAATGGTACTACTCCCGGTTCGGCATGGATTTCTGATTTTAAGGTGTATGAGGCGGAGAGTGAGCCCGTTATCAGCAATTCCCTTTATCTGGAGGGCTATGAAGACGAGGCTTTTGTTTTGGTAAGAGAAGGTACAAGCTTTGATACGGCATTTAAGCCCGGTGTAAGCGATGCTCAGGTGAGAATTTATACAGACGGGACATATACAAAAACCATTACCACGGAAGATATACTTACTGACGGCTGTAAAATCGTGCTGGAGCATGATGGAGAAATCCGTACATATACCGTGGATATTGACGACGGAATCAATGTTGAGGATACAATTGATGACGGAACAATAATCTTTCAGCGTGCTGTTGCAGAAACGATTAACGGAGCTTTCGGAAAAGCTCAGGATGATGTGAGCCAGAAGATTGTTGCAGACAGTACTCTTGCGACGTTCTCTACTTATACCTGGCTTACAGATGAATTTGAAGGATATGTGAGAGCTGATTTTAATATAGAGCCCGGTGACATGACAAGCATTTATATCGGCACAAATGTACATAAGCCGGTGTCAGAACCCCTTATGCTCAATGCGAATCAGTGGAACAGGGTTACCGTTGTATACAACACTGCCGACTATGACCGCGAGACCGGAGTGGGCAAAGCGACAACATACGTAAACGGTGTAAAGCTCAGCACTGTTGATACTATATTTACAAATCTCGGTCAGATGCGTGTTATACTTACGGGCAATGCTGGTAGCTATGCTTATGTGGATGATTTTAAATTCTCTACCTTTGCATACGGAGAGCCGGATATTCCTCAGGCAGATGTGCTCAGCGATAATGTGGAGATTGTCAACGGATATGTTATTCCCGGGGAGGGGATGACCGTTGCTGAGCTCAGTGCTGTAGAGCCGGAGTCTGAGGTGAGAGTGTTTTCTAACTCTCTCTGTACCGAGGAGCTTACTGATGAGGATGTAATCAGCCTTGGCAATACCATTGTTGTGGAAACAGATGAAAATGTGTACAACTATTATACAGCATATGATACAACCAATATAAATATACTCAGAACTGTGAATGACGCTTCCGATTCCTTTGCTGTCACCAGAGCTGAGACTGAAGGTGTAAAGGGTCTCGGAGGTAAGGATGTCAATGATGAAAGCATAAAAATTACGGTAACAGGCGAGGGAACTGATGCAAACGCCTTCAATGACTACACCTGGACAAATGACGGCTATGAAGGCTATCTTACTGCTGAGTTCAATGTATACCCTGTAACTGCGTATCCCTCACTGGCTACAAACAGTCATAGTCCCATAGCATCGTCTGTCTCGGGACTCGTAAAAAAACGCTGGAACAAGGTTGTTATGTTCTATGATGCGGGAAGCTACGACGGCTCAAAGGGTAAAACATATCTTTATGTAAACGGTGAGTATGTAGGTATATATGATGCGGCATTTACCTCGGGAAATGTGATAAGACTTATTGCATACAGCGAGGAGGACGAGGGAGGATATCTCTATGTGGATGACTACAGAATATATGAAAGTGATCTTCCTCCTATAGTTTCTGTGCCGGATATCGGTTCATATTATTCAGTAAATGAGGATACTGTTGCGTTTGAAGAGGGAACCACACCTCTTGAGCTTTCTGCCGGCAGACTTACCCTCAGAGTGTTTGAGGATGATACCTTTGCCGTACAGCTTGGTGAAGAGGACGAGATTGTTACAGGCAATGTTGTGGTTGCCGAGGATTCCTTCAAGACAATTACTTATTATACTGTAAACAATACTGTTACAAAAAGTATACTTGCGGCTGCTTTGGATACTAATATTCCGGCAGAACTCAAGGTTATTGATGCAGACATAAGTCCTGCATACGGAGTTCACGGCAGAGACGCCTCTGACGAAAGTATAAAGCTTGCTTTGACATATTCCAACGGATATATTCAGTATAACTATGCAAGCCCCTCGGAGGACAGATATGTTGTTTTGGAAGCCTCTGCATACACCGAGGAAGACGGCTTCTACAAAATTGGTACAAATGGCCATTATTCTATTTCGGACAATGTGTATATCAAGGATGAATCCGGCTATAAGAACCAGTGGTCAAGAGTGGTGTTTATATTTGACAAAGAAGACGGAAAGGGCAGTCTTTATGTAAACGGTGATCTTGTGAATGAAAAGACCGTTGATATATTCCCCTCTTCATCCCACAGTATGCTTCGCTTTATATATTACGGTGCAGTTGGACAGACTGTTTATCTTGACGATATATCCATATACGAATGTAATGTCAAGCCTGCAGTTGCCAAGGCGGCGGTCATTCCCGCAAGCGTAAGATATATTCTGTTCAATTCAGAGCTGTATCTGCCATCGGATGTGAGACGTTCTCAGCTGGAAAGCGTGCTGGAAATAGACGATGAAGCTACGGAAATTAATATTTACAAGGAAGGAGCGGAGGTTGAGATTGATTCTGACGGAGCTCTTCCCGACGATTCCTTTATGACTCTTAAGCGCGGCGATAATCTTTATACTGCATATAATGTTCATATCACCGAAAATAACAACGCGTTCTTCTACGGACCCATGGGCACGTCAAAGGTGCTCAGCGATGGTGTGCTGAAAATTGCGGTTCCCATTGAGAATGTTACCGACCAGCCAAAGGTTATTGTGGCGGGCTATAAAAACGGTGAGCTTGTATCAATCGCTCAGCCTGCTGCCGAAGGCTTTTCAAAGCATATAACCTATGACATTGAGGTTGTCAGCGCAGATTGCGACAGTATAAAGGTTATGGTATGGGATTTTGACAGCCTTATGCCTTATTCAAAAAATGCGTCGATATCAAAATAATTTTATTGAAAAATCTTCCGGAGTAATTCGGGAGATTTTTTATCGTAAAGATGAAATTCAGCTTATCACATATATTATAGTCGTATATTATAAGTTGACTTTTCAACATATTTGGTATATAATTGAGTTGTTGAAAATTCAACTTCTTTCAATAGGAGAATTATATATGGTCGAAAGATTTGAAAAATTTACTTTTGCATTGGCGGAAATCAGCCGCTACTGGAATCGTATTGCAGCAGACGAAATGAAAAAATACAATCTCAAAGCTCCCTTTGCCGTATATCTTATAACCATGTACCGTCACAGCGAGGGACTTACCGCAGCCAGACTGTGTGAGCTGTGTGGAAAGGATAAATCCGAGGTTTCCCGTGCGGTTTCTCTTCTGACGGAGCGCGGACTTGCTGTCAGGGAAGAAGTCAATAACAATTCTTACCGTGCCTTGCTCCGCCTTACCGAGGAGGGCAAAAAAGCGGCAGCACAGGTGTGCGAGAGAGCTAATCTGGCAGTAGAATACGGAGGCAGAGGCATAAGTGATGAGCACAGAGATATTTTATATAAATCTCTCGATACCATTGTGTCAAATCTTTATAATATAAGCAAGGAGGGATTACCGGATGAATCCTGTTAAAAAAATATTTTGCCGTATTTATCAGCTTGCTTTTCGTGCGGCTATGCCGTTTTTACCTTACAGAGAGCCTGAAAAACTTCATTGTGTTGAGGATATAGGCCCGCTTATCAAAAAGCTTGGAATGGATACTGTGCTTCTTGTGACCGACGGATTTCTCCGTAAATCGGGAGCTACATATAATCTGGAAAAGTCCCTTGAAAACAGTAATATCAAATGTGTTGTCTATGACAAAACCAATGCCAATCCTACAGTAGGCAATGTGGAGGAAGCATTGGATATATACAAATCCGGTGGCTGTGAGTGCCTTATTGCCTATGGCGGCGGTTCGTCTATGGATTGTGCAAAGGCGGTGGGCGCCAGGGTTGCCTATCCTCAAAAGTCTCTTAACCGCCTGGGCGGCACACTGCATGTACTGCGAAAAATCCCCGTTCTCATTGCTGTACCCACAACGGCAGGTACAGGCAGTGAGGTTACTGTTACTGCAGTTATTACCGACAGCGAGACAAAGCATAAATATACCATGAACGATTTTCCGCTGATACCCGCTTACGCTGTCCTTGACCCTAAGGTTACATATACTCTTCCTCAGAGTCTGACAGCTACTACGGGAATGGATGCTCTTACTCACGCAGTGGAGGCTTATATAGGTAACTCCACTACAAAAGAAACGCGCAGACTGGCTAAAGAAGCGGTAAGACTTATATTTGAAAATATAGAAATTGCATATAATGACGGCAATAATAATTCTGCACGTAAGAATATGCTTAATGCGGCATATATGGCCGGTATAGCCTTTTCAAAATCATATGTTGGATATATACATGCGGTTGCTCATTCTCTGGGTGGTCAGTACAATGTGCCTCATGGTCTGGCAAATTCTGTGCTTATGCCTATAGTCCTGGAGGAATATGGAGAGTGTGTACATAAAAAGCTTCGTGACCTGGCTGTAAGTGCCGGTTTATCAAAGGAAACAGACAGCCCCAAGGATGCTGCGGAAAGATTTATATACGAAATCAGAAATCTGAACAAACGTATGGGAATACCCGAAACAATTGAGGGTATTTGCAGAGAGGATATCTCCAAGATGGCGAGGTATGCATCTAAGGAGGCAAATCCTCTTTATCCAGTGCCCAGGCTTATGGATGCGTCGGAGCTTGAGAAGCTTTATTATAAGGTCAGCAAGGAGAGTGTGACGGAATGACGGGCAAAATTGATATTATACTTGAAAAGCAACGGAATTATTTTGCATCGGGAGCCACTATCCCTGTGAAATACCGCAAGGAAATGCTCAGAAAGCTTTATCGTGCAGTTAAAATCCAAGAGAAGAAAATCTGCCTTGCTCTGACAAAAGACCTTGGAAAAAGCGATTTTGAAGGTTTTATGTGTGAGGTGGGATTGGTTCTCGGGGAAATTGGCTATATGATAAAAAATGTGGGCAGATTTGCCTCAAAGCATTATGTACCTACGCCCCTTGCTCAGTTTGCGGCAAGAAGCTTCAAAAAGGCGGTGCCTTACGGAAACGTGCTTATTATGAGTCCCTGGAACTATCCATTCCTGCTGACGGTGGGGCCGTTGGCAAATTCCATTGCCGCAGGCAATACTGCCATAGTCAAGCCCAGTGCATATTCCCCTGCTACAAGTGCCGTTATCAAAGAAATTATGGAAAATATTTTTTCTGAAGAATACATAGCGGTTATAACCGGAGGCAGACAGGAAAATGCCGAGTTGCTCAATAAAAAATTTGATTTTGTGTTCTTTACAGGCAGCGGCAATGTGGGCAAAGAGGTCCTTCGGCACACTGCCGATACTTTAACTCCGGCTGTACTTGAGCTGGGAGGAAAAAGTCCCTGTATTGTGGACAGCAGTGCAAAGATAAGGCTTGCTGCAAAGAGAATAGTTTTCGGCAAATATCTCAACTGCGGTCAGACCTGTGTTGCTCCTGATTATATACTTTGTGACAAATCGGTAAAGGACAGGCTCATTGAGGAAATCAGAACTCAGATTAAGCTTCAGTTTGGCGAAAATCCGCTTACAAATCCCGATTACGGTAAGATTATTAATGAAAAGCATTTTGACAGAATCTGCAGTCTTATTGATGAGACCAAGGTTGTGGTAGGCGGTGGCAGTGATAGAGCAGCTCTTAAAATAGAGCCCACAGTTATGGATAATGTAAGCTGGGAGGAATCTGTGATGCAGGAGGAAATCTTCGGTCCTGTACTTCCCGTTCTTACTTATGACAGATTTGAAGATATTGCCGGCTTGCTCAGAAACAGACCAAAGCCTCTTGCGCTGTATCTCTTTTCTGAGGATAAAGCCCATATCCGTGAAGTGACCGACAGCTTTTCTTATGGAGGCGGCTGTATCAACGATACGGTTATTCACCTTGCCACCAGCAGAATGGGCTTTGGCGGCGTTGGTGAGAGTGGTATGGGAAGCTACCACGGTAAGGATGGCTTCGATGCTTTTTCTCATACAAAAAGTATTGTGGACAAAAAGACCTGGATGGATTTGCCCATGCGTTATCAGCCATACAAAAAAGGAATTTACGGAAAGCTCCTGCATATGTTTTTGAAATGATTAGCCGAAAGAGATAATAATCCGACCCCGCCTTAAACAGCGCAATTCCGGCATCTTTTGGTTTGTCATCTTCGCAAGGCGTCAGCCTTGCTTCATCTTTCGCACCAAAATCTGCCTGAAATTTTATCTGTTTAAGGTCAGAGAATTTTCAAGGAGAGGATTTTTGGTTGCGCAAGGCAAAAACGCAGGTAATCCTTGCGGATTACCGAGTATTTTAACGCAGCTAAAGCGAAAATCCACCCTTGAAAATCGAGGTTCGGATTACTATCTTTCGGCTAATAAATCGGTGATGATTTTTAGGCTGTAAAATCATCACTGATTTATTAATTACCCAAAGAGTGAAGATGATAAATTGACTTACGGCATGAATTGTGCCTGCAGCACATTAATGAACTTCGCAGAAGTTCAATTCATGGCACAGCCAATTCATGACGGCAAAGCCGTCAATTTATTTATGTACTTGTCATCCTCCTCTTTCGTAATAGTAATTCTCTGATAAATTCCCGATGAAATAAATTTTTTTTAAGATTTTTTGCTCCCAACATATTGTGATAGGTTTTTTTCTTTAAAACTACATTTGGTGGAATTTTTAAAAATGTCGTTTTTGGGTTGCCGTGATTTACATAAAAAGTCAGAAAATCGGCATTGCATTTTTAAAAAATATGTGATATAATTCAAGCTACACCGCCAAAATCGGCTTTTTTTCATATTTTATTTAAGGTTACATAATTTTTTTGACGGCGTTAATATTTTCGGCTTCTCCTGCATATGTTTTTCACAGGAGGGATAAGCCATGAGAATAATAAAACTGTTCATTGGTAAAAACAAAACCGCCTTTATTGCGGCAGCGGTTATATTTTTTGCTGGCTCCGTTATGGGAGCTGTTTCTTCGTGCAAAATGTCTCCGTCGGATGCGGACGAGCTCAAGGGATACATAAGCCCCTATCTTGATACCGATGCGGCTTCTGCTGTTAAACCTGGAGCGATTTTTGCCGCCGATACTGCCAATCATCTCAAATTTGCATCTGCAGCACTTTTATGTGCACTGAGCATTTATCTTGTGCCTGTGTTTGCTTTTGTGCTGGGACTCAAAGGATATCAGCTTGGCTTTGCCACGGGCTTTATCTCTGCCAATTTCGGCATAAGAGGTACGGTGCTGGCTCTTTCGTCGACCTTGATTTCTTATTGGTTTGCAGTGCCGCTGTATTTACTGATGTTTGTACATTTGCTTAAATTTTCAGCAGAAATGAAAAAGAGGGCTGCTTCAATGAGCGTCCGTGAGCGCAGGGGAGAGTATATGTCCTACTTTATACCGGTATTTATTGCATGTTCTCTGCTGTGTGCGTCTGCAGGGGTGGGGGCTGTTCTGACTCCGCTGATTGTGGACTTTATGAACTAAAGAAAAGAGATGATATGTATGAACGCACTTTTGTGCGATTTTGTAAACTATCTTGAAAATGACAGGAAGGTGTCGTCAAACACTCTTCAGTCATATACCAGGGATATCAGGCAGTATTTTGACTATGTTTCCGAAAATTCTCTGGATGTGCTCAGGATATCAAAAACCCAGATAATTACATATATGCTGTATATGCAGAAAAACGGCAGAGCTGCAGCGTCGGTTTCCAGAAGCATGGCTTCGGTAAGGGCTTTTTATAATTATCTTATGTCAAAGAACTATGTGGATACGAACCCTGCTTACCGTCTGGAAACTCCACGGCAGGAAAAGAAGCTCCCCTGCATACTCACCACCGATGAGGTGGTAAGCCTTCTGGCTCAGCCTGACAGTGTTGTTCCGCCTACCCCAAAAAGCATCAGGGACAAGGCTATGCTGGAGCTTATTTATGCTACGGGTATAAAGGTATCCGAGCTTATTTCTCTTGCGGTTGATGATGTTGATATATCTCTCGGTTATATTAAATGTATCGGTAACGGAACGGCAAGAATTATTCCTATAGGTCATGTGGCGGTATCTGCACTGAGCAGATATTTAGGAGAAATACGCTCTGATATGGCAAACGAAGATGAGACAGCTCTTTTTGTAAACTGCAACGGAGGCAGACTCACTCGCCAGGGCTTCTGGAAGCTTATTAAGGAATATACCCACAGAGCGGGAATTGAAAAGGATATTACACCGCATACATTGCGCCATTCCTTTGCGGCTCATCTTATTGAAAACGGAGCCGATCTGATTTCTGTTCAGGAAATGATGGGGCATAAGGATATTTCTTCGACACAGGTGTATACCAAGCTTGTGAAGAGCAGAATAAGGGATGTGTATAATAAGGCACATCCGCGGGCGTAGGGTAACGGGGATGCAAAAATTGTCCGGACTGCAAAAGTCAGGAAATGAGTGGAATAATAAATATATATATATATATGTAGAAAAACATCGCCAAGACGATGTTTTTCTTTTATACATGTTGACTTTTGCTATCGACAAACTTCGCCTCTCGATGTACCTTTGTACATCTTCGGGTGTCCCTCCGCTACGCTTCGGCTCAGTTTGCCGATTCCAAACAATTTTTCCTATCCCCTCGGACTGTTGCAAAATTGTCCGGACCGCAAAAGCCAGAAAATTAAATGAAGAAAATATTTATGTAGAAAAGCATCGCCAAGACGATGTTTTTCTTTTATACATGTTGACTTTTGCTATCGACAAACTTTGCCTCTCGATGTACGTTTGTACTGAGATATCATTCAAAAAGTTTTGAACGAGTTTCTACCTATTATATATAGGAAATTATAAAAAATAGATAAGTGATGAAAATATGTATAAAATGCCGAAAAAGCAGCGGAGATTTGTGCAGATTTAATGAAATTTTAAAATTGAGCTGAAATTTATGAAAAAAGCTTGCAAACGGGCTTTAAAAGTAGTATAATAATCGAGCGTGGCATGACATACGATGATGCAGGAGGTTACCGAGCAGACGCGGGTTTGCTCAATTTCTGCGGAGAATGTCCGGATCATGAATTCGGGCGGCAGCGTCACAGTACATTCTATAGGTGTATTATGCCCCCCCGGTACGCAGTTTTGCGCCGGGTTTTATAATGCATTTGGTACGACACACACGGCTTAGTGTGAGTTTTATGACTGCCGATGGCACCAAAAATACGTTATGTTAGGAGGGTACTATTAATGGCTAACAGTCAGAAAATCAGAATTAAGCTCAAAGCTTATGACCACCAGTTAATCGATCAGTCAGCAAAGAAGATTGTTGAAACTGCTGAGAGAACAGGTGCAAAGGTTGCAGGTCCTATTCCGCTCCCCACAAAGAAGGAAGTTGTTACAATCCTCAGAGCGGTTCATAAGTATAAGGACTCCCGTGAACAGTTCGAAATGAGAACTCACAAGAGACTTATCGATATTTTGGAACCTACACCAAAGACAATCGACACACTGCTCAAGCTGTCACTGCCCACAGGCGTTGATATCGAAATCAAGCAGGTGTGATTTGACCGGAGCAATTGCCCGGCAGCCGCTACATGAGATTGGCGGCGGGTCATGTTGGAGCACCTTAATGCTTCAACCAATAACCTAATAGGAGGAAGAAAGAAATGCAGAAAGCAATTTTATGAAAGAAAATCGGAATGACACAGCTTTTCACAGAAGACGGCGTAGTAATCCCCGTTACTGTTGTTGAATCAGGCCCAGTTACTGTTGTTCAGAAGAAAACAGTTGAAAACGACGGCTACAATGCCATTCAGGTAGGCTTCGGCGATGTTAAAGACAAGCACGTTACAAAGCCTATGAAGGGACACTTTGCAAAGTCAGGTGTTGAAAGCAAGAAGTACCTCAGAGAATTCAGACTGGACGATGACTCAGCTTATGAAATAGGCTCAGTTATCAAAGCGGACGTTTTTGCTGCAGGTGAAAAGGTAGACGTTACCGGTATCAGCAAGGGTCACGGCTATGCAGGTACAGTTAAGAGATGGGGAACTCACAGAGGTCCTATGTCTCACGGTTCCGGTTATCACAGAGGCGTTGGTTCTTTGGGAGCATGTTCAACTCCTTCAAGAGTTATGAAGAACAAGAAACTCCCCGGCCACATGGGTGTTGAACAGGTTACTGTTCAGAATCTGGAAGTTGTAAAGATTGACGGTGAAAGAAACCTCATCCTTATAAAGGGCGCGGTTCCCGGTCCTAAGGGCGGAATCCTCACCATCAAGAATACAGTTAAAGCGTAAGATATTTGGGAAAGGAGGACTAACAGATGCCTAAAGTAGCTTTATATGATATAAAAGGAAATAACATTGGAGATATTGAGCTCAGCGATGCAGTTTTCGGTCAGGAAGTTAATACTTCTGCACTGCACCAGGTTGTTGTAAACTACCTTGCAAACCAGAGACAGGGCACACAGAGCACAAAGACTCGTTCAGAAGTACGCGGCGGCGGTATCAAACCCTGGAGACAGAAGGGTACAGGCCGTGCAAGACAGGGTAGCATCCGTGCTACACAGTGGATTAAGGGTGGTATCGCTTTGGGACCCAAGCCCAGAGACTACAGCTACTCAGTAAACAAGAAGCTTAAGAAGGTAGCTCTTAAATCCGCACTCAGCGCAAAGGTTGCAGCAGGCGAGATTATCGTTGTTGACGACATCACTTTTGATGCTATCAAGACCAAGCAGGTTGCAGATATGCTTGCAGCTCTCAAGGTTGAAGCAAAGGCTCTTATCGTTACAAACGAGAAGAACGACAATGTAGTTAAGTCTGCAAGAAACATTGCAGGTGTTGCTACAACATTCATGGGAAGCCTGAATGTATATGATATTCTTAACCATGATGTAATGGTTATAACAAAGGACGCTGTATCAAAGATTGAGGAGGTGTATGGTAATGAATAAGCACGATATCATTATCAAACCGGTAATCTCTGAAAAAAGCATGGATCAGTTGGCAGACAGAAAGTATACTTTCATCGTAAATATCAATGCTAACAAGATTGAGATAGCTAAAGCTGTAGAAGAAATTTTCGGCGTAACCGTTGAAAAGGTAAATACAGTCAGAGTACAGGGTAAAATTAAGAGAATGGGTGCTACATCCGGTAAGAGAGCTGACTATAAGAAGGCCATCGTTAAACTTACAGAGGGTAGCAAGACTATTGAATTCTTTGACGGAATGATGGCTTAATCGAAAAGGAGGAAAAGGACATGGCAATGAGAAAATTTAATCCTACATCACCTGCTCGCAGATTTATGACCGTTTCTACATTCGAAGAACTTTCAAAGGTTGCTCCTGAGAAGTCTTTGTTGGAACCCCTTAAGAAGCATTCCGGTAGAAACTCATACGGTAGAATCACTGTTCGTCACAGAGGCGGCGGAAACAGAACAAAATACAGAGTAGTTGATTTCAAGAGATTGAAAGACGGTATGAATGCAACTGTTATGTCAATCGAATACGATCCTAACAGAACTGCTAATATCGCTCTTATTCAGTATGAAGACGGCGTTAAGAGCTACATTATTGCTCCCTACGAGCTCAAGGTAGGAGACGTTGTTCGCAGCGGTGCTGATGCAGATATCAAAATCGGTAATGCACTTCCTATAAAGAACATTCCTGTTGGTACAATTATTCACAACATCGAACTGTTCCCCGGAAGAGGCGCACAGATGGTAAGATCTGCAGGTAACAGCGCACAGCTTATGGCAAAGGAAAATGGTTTCGCACAGGTAAGACTTCCTTCCGGCGAAGTTAGAATGGTAAGACTTGAGTGCAGAGCTACAATCGGTCAGGTTGGTAATATCGACCATGAAAATATGAAGATAGGTAAAGCAGGACGTAAGAGACACATGGGTTGGAGACCTACAGTACGTGGTGTTGTAATGAACCCCTGTGATCACCCCCACGGCGGTGGTGAAGGTAAGTCACCTATCGGTATGCCCGGACCTGTTACTCCTTGGGGTAAACCTACACTTGGTTACAAGACCCGCAAGAAGAACAAGCACAGCAACAAGTACATTGTTAAAAAGAGAAACGGCAGATAATATAGCGGCTTGATTTTTCAAGCCCCCAAATTTCCCAGAAGGAGGTAGAATTATGGGCAGATCACTTAAAAAAGGACCTTTCGTCGACGAAAGACTTATGAAAAGAATCCTTGAGATGAACGAAGCAGGCGAAAAGAGAGTAATCAAGACCTGGAGCCGTCCATCAACTATATATCCTGATATGGTTGGTCACACAATCGCTGTTCATGACGGAAGAAAGCATGTTCCCGTATACGTAAGCGAGGACATGGTTGGCCACAAATTGGGCGAATTTGCACCTACAAGAACTTTTAAAGGTCACGCAGGCGCAAAAACAACAAAATAATTCAAAAGTATATATCCTAAGTTTTCAGAGAGGAGGATTTACGAATGGAAGCAATAAAGGAAGCAAGAGCTAAGTTAAGCTATGCTCGTATTTCTTCAAGAAAAGTAAAAATCGTTATCGATTTGATCAGAAATAAATCAGTTGGTGAAGCACTGGCAATCCTTAAGTTCACACCTAAGGCAGGTGCTGAAATCGTAGAAAAGCTCTTAAACTCTGCTATAGCAAATGCTGAAAACAACCACGATATGGATGTTTCCAAGCTCTATGTTGCAGAAATCTACGCAAATCAGGGACCAACACTTAAGAGAATTATGCCAAGAGCACAGGGTAGGGCGTTCAGAATCAGAAAGAGAACAAGCCACATCACTGTAGTATTGAAAGAAAAAGAATAAGATAGGAGGAAAGAACCTTGGGTCAGAAAGTACATCCACACGGTGTTAGAGTCGGCGTCATCAAAGATTGGGATTCCAAATGGTATGCTGACAAGAAGAACTTCGGCGATATGCTCGTTGAAGACTACAAAATCAGAAAGTTCCTTAAAAAGTCTCTTTTCTCAGCCGGTATTTCAAAGATTGAAATAGAAAGAAACGACAATAAGGTTAGAATTCACATTCACACTGCTAAGCCCGGTATTTTGATCGGCAAAAACGGCGCTGAAAAAGACAAGATCAAAGCAAGTGTAGAAAAGCTTATCAAAAAGAATGTTATTATTGACATTGTTGAAGTAAAGAATGCAGAAATCGATGCACAGCTCGTTGCTGAAAACATTGCATCACAGCTTGAAAGACGTATTTCCTTCAGAAGAGCTATGAAGCAGGTTATGGGCAGAACAATGCGTGCAGGCGCTTTAGGTATCAAGACAGCTTGTGGTGGTCGTTTGGGTGGTGCTGATATTGCTCGTACAGAACATTATCATGAAGGTACTATTCCCCTTCAGACACTGAGAGCTGATATCGACTATGGTTTTGCTGAAGCAGACACCACATACGGTAAGATTGGTGTTAAGGTATGGATCTACAAGGGTGAAGTTCTTAAGACTGCAGCGGCAGAAGCTCCCAAGAAGCCAGAAAGAAAGAGCAAAGGTGGCAGATAATCATGTTGTGACCTAAAAGAGTTCAATACAGAAGAGTAATGAGA
>JAFUPN010000038.1 GCA_017481205.1 Clostridia bacterium
ATAAGGCATAGCTATATCCTTTTATAACAAATTAAACGCATATTAAACAGTGCATTTTTGTGTACTGTTTAATATGCTTTTTTTAATTTAAAATAAGCACATCCCGAAAAGTTGAAGTTGTTCATTTTTTCTCTTTTAAAGGGCATAAGCTTGCCTTGTGCCTTTTTGAAGAGGAAAAAACTCTTAAAAAATTAAAAAAGGAGAGAATGAAAATGAAAGTAAAAAGAATTTTGGCTGTAATTCTTACGGCCGCAATGATGCTGAGTTCATTGACAACAGCATTCGCAGCTCTTCCTGAAGCAGTGGAGAATGTGATTACTCTTAATGAAAATGTAGTTCTCACAGAAACACTGAATATTATGGAAGACACCACAATCGACCTTAACGGATATACTATTACATCTGATGATGTATCCGGAGAAGGGGTACAGATTAATACCCTTATTTATGTATCGGGTGCAACTTTGTCGATAGTTGACAACGGTGCAGTTAAGGGTAAAATCGTAGGCGGTACACGCACTGACACTAAGAGTTACAATGGTTCTTACTACACAATTTGGGTAGAGGGCGACGGCAAGCTTGTTGTTGACGGAGCTGTTATCGAAGGTTCTAAGGGTGTTAATACCAAATACGGTGCAACAGCTATTTATGCTAACAGTGCAACTGTAGAAATAAAAAATGGCTCTGTTATAAAAGGCGGTGACGTCGAAAAGAGAAACGTTACAGAAGAAAACTACAGTAATCTGTATTTTAAGTATGATGGTGTAGCAGGCACAGCTGTATATGCTTATAGCAGTACTTTGACTATTGATGATTCTGAAATATACGGTGGTAACGGACTTGCTACAGAAGGTACACCTAAAGCTTATTTCGGCAGCGGTGTAAACCAGGCAGATTCCGGCAGTGCAGTATCCCTGTCTAGGGATGATACATCAGCCGTAATTACAGGTTCTGTAGTTAAAGCCGGTGACAGTGATGCAAAAAATGCAGCAAATGCAATCAGCGTTACCTTTGGTGCTGATTTGACAGTTACAAACAGCACAGTAACAGGCGGAAGCTCTTTTGGAACAACACATGGTATCGCAGGTGCAGGTATTTATACTGTTCATAATGATCCTGAGATTGTTGTATCAGGTTCTACAGTATCCGGTGGCAATACAGATGTAAGCTGGATTGGCAGCGGTATCGAAATTTCATCAAATACTGCCGGAGCAACCGTTGAGGTTTCAAATTCTACTGTTGCAACAGGCACAGGAAGCGGATCAGGCAGTGATGCATATGCAATTGAGGCTGAAAATGCGGATGATGGCAGTGTATCTCTTGCTAACTCAACTTTGGTATCAAATGTCAGCAGCAATGATAATGTTATCAGCTCTGCTTTCACATCGGTTATGGCAGAAGGTACTCTTACAATTAACGGTGGTACAGTAAGCAATGTAACCGTTAATACTATGGGTGGTGTTACTATTGAGGGTGATACATCTTCAACTCCTGTAGAACCTGTGGTTGTTGTTGCAAAAATAGGTAATACACTTTATAATAGTGTTGCAGATGCTGTAAATGCTGCGGTAGCAGGTGATACAATTATTGTTAACAGTGATATCGACACATTGTTTGCTCTTCCTGCTCCCAAGGTTGCTCCTCTTACATTCAAGGCAGCAAGACAGGGTGTTAAGGTAACAGGCAGAGTTCTTCTCCCCAAGACAGAGCTTTCAGGAACTATTACATACGAAGGCTTTGATTTCTCAGAAACAGCAGACTGGTCTGTTTATACCTGGGATGGCGATGAAAAGCTCAATTGTGTATCTATTGTCTATAAGGATTGTGCATTCGGCAAAAAGCCCATCAACATTCCTTACAATGACGGTAACTACCATGCTGACTGGAAGCTCAATAAGCTTGTTATCGACAACTGTACGCTTACCGACGATTCTGTAGGCTTCTACCTCCAGCATGTTGCTACTGTAGAAATTATCAACAGTGATTTTTCAAATCTTGATGCATCAAAGGCTGATCTGGTAGCAAACTTTACAGGTATCGGTGCAGAAAATATCATAGTAGACAATTGTAATTTCGGTGATGCTGCAATCCAGCTTTCATGGAATCTTACTGATAATGCAAACAATGTTAAAATTACAAACACAACCTTTACAGGTGAAAATGCAGTAAAGGTCAGCACAGATATGACTGTTGCCGACGGTCAGGTTGGTACACTTGCGTTTGTAGGTAATACCATCAGCTCTGACACAAATATTGTTGCAGTAGAAGACGAAAGCATTTCTATGGTCAACTTCCTTGACAGTGATGTAGAAACCATTATCTTTGACAATAATACCGACGAAAGCAATAATGAAATCGTAGATATTGCTCCCGGCTATACCGTAGCTAAGATTGGCGATGCACGTTACAGCACTCTTGATGCTGCAATAGCTGCAGCAAACGGTGCTGAGATTGATGCTGTTACAGATGTTGAGCTTAATACAAAGCTCTCAAACGGAACAATCAACCTTGATTTGAATGGTAATACACTTGATGTGAAGGTTGGTTCAAACTATGTTATCGGCAACAACATTATTAAGAATGGTACTGTTGATATCAGCAACGCTTCAAGTTCACAGAATATTTTCGGTCTTGCTCAGTACAATGCGGCAGAAACTGTATTTACACTCGAAAATGTTACACTCACAGGTAACGGCTACAATGCCGGCTACGGTGTATTTGAAATGGGTAATGCTGATGTTGTGACAACTCTCAATATCAAGAATTCAACAATCAATCTTGAAAATGACAAAGCATATCAGGGCGGACTCTTTAAGGGCTACTACAAGCCAAACAGTGTTAATGTGGAAAATACTGAGATTACTCTTGATAATGCAGATATGATAGCTATGGGTGTACTGATTAATCTTAAGGATTCAAAGATTATTGCAGAAAACTTTGACCATGCTGCATTCAGAAATGTTGAAGGAAAAATTGATAATTCAATAGTATATGTAGACAATGCCGAAAGAGGTATCAAGAATGACTATGCAAGCAAGGCTCTTAACCTGAGTATAGTTAACGGTTCTTCTGTAAAGATGGAAAATTCAAAAGAAACCGACCTCATTCTCGGTGAAAACAATAAAATCACTATAGATGAATCATCTGAGCTTTTGGTTGGTACATCAGATTTCTCTGAAGGTTCTATTGTGGGACAGTATGTTTCCAAGGCAGATGCTCTTTCTGTAGAATTCAGAGAATATGTTTCTGATGAAGAATCTGTAACATATGATATCGTAGTTAAGGGCGCAGATGCAGAAGTTATTAATCGACTCAATACAGTAGACCTTACTTTTGCTCTTAACAAAACAGACGGTAAGAATGTTACTTACGAAATCCTTGAAGGTAATGAAGATGTTACATTCAATAAGGTGTACAATCCTGAAACAGGAGCTGAGATTGCAGACCGTTATGAGTTCCACTACGAACACAAGGATACTGCAGCACTCGGTACAGGAAAAGAAATCACAATCGGTAAGGTTAAAATCAGCGGTTATGCAACATTTACTTTCGGAGTTGAAGAAAAAGATACTAACCTTATCACTGCAACAACAATATCTGATAATATAGTTGAATATTTCAGCGGTGATTCTCTTATTATAAACACCAATACTGTAATAGATGATGATCTTCTCGGCGAAATCAGCACAACAATATCCATACCCACACGCAGACTCGTAATCAACGTAGCATTCCCCAATGCTATTGAAGCAAATGCTAAGGAATATCAGGATATGAAAATTACAGTTACAGGTCCTGACAACTATGTTGAAGTAATTGATCTTGGAAACGGTACTGAGAGTGAAAATCTCCAGACAGCTGCAAACGGTGTTGTATACTACAGCACAGACTTTGCAGAGTCAGCTGAGGTTGAAGGACTTGACCTTGTTCTCAACACAGCTTATACAGTAACAGTAGAGGGTGAAGGTTACAGAACAGTTAAGTACACTGTATCCATGACAGAAGACAAGACACTCAACTTCTGGAACAACGTAATGGACAACGATACATATGTTGAAGTTGCTGCTTCCGGCAAAAAGCATGCACAGAAGGTAACCTTCCTTGCAGGTGATATTGTTAAGGATAACAACATCAACGTATATGACCTGTCTGCAGTTGTATCATACTTCGGCGAAATCGACCTTGATGAAAACAACAAGCCCGAATACGCTAAGTATGACCTCAACAGAGACGGCAAGATTGACTCCAAGGACGTTGCTTATGTACTCGTATCATGGGGTAACTGATTGAATTAAAATTTATTATAATTATACAAAGAGACGTGCGGCAAAAGCTGCACGTTTCTTTCTTTGAGTAAAAAAATCCCGCCGAATAATTTTTCGGCGGGATTTGAATATTATCCGATATCCTTAAGCTCTCGGATATCCATAGGCTTTTCGTTGTAGTTTTCGATATAATCAAGCATTTTTGTATCGACGGTAAAGCATCTGAAAAGCTCCAGACTTTTTGGCTTCATAAAATTATTTTCTGCTGTCAGCTCCAGCATTCTCAGCATATGGTCATAATAGCCGTTAACATTGTATATGGCAATAGGCTTGTTGTGACGCTCCAGCTGCTTGAGGGTGAGTATTTCAAAAAACTCGTCAAATGTACCGATTCCTCCCGGTGCTACGATAAAAGCGTCGGAGCGGTCCTCCAGTATCTGCTTTCGCTCTCTCATAGTCTCGGTGTATACAAATTCCGTGCATTTGTCGTACAGCACACCGTCAACAGTAAAAAACGTCGGCGCAACTCCGATGATGCTGCCATTGTTGTCGGAGGCACCCCGTGCCGCAGCTCCCATAACTCCGTTGCCGCCTCCGCCGTATACCAGGGTGTGACCGTTCTTTGCTATGGCAGCGCCCAGTGAGTAGGCAGTGTCATGATAGATTTTGTCAATGCTGTCGCTTGAAGCTCCGTAAACACATATGTTCATATATATCAACCTCCTTTTAAATTTATTTTACCACAATTTTTTAAATAGAGCAATAGCTGATATTATTAATAATATTAACAAATTAAAAATTTTATGTATTCATTATGATTGACAAAAAATATCCGGTATGGTATCATACATATAATTTATGAGTAGTTGTATATCGGAGACGGTTTTGTATGGCTTTTGACAGGTATTTGCACAGAAGGAGTGGCAGCTATGGTAAAGAATATATGGGGCGCAGACAAGAATGAGGTCTTTCTCAGAAGTACCTTTTTTGTTAAAGATGACATAGTAAGCGCATATGCAAGAATTTATGCGGACACCGGTTATGAATTGTGGATTAACGGCAGGTTTGTTGCTTTTGTTGACGAATGGGTCAATACCCGTGATTATAATGTGAGACTGTTTTTGAAACAAGGTGAAAATACCGTGGCTGTCCATGGACTCAACCATGGCGGACACCGCGGGGTTGCATTTGAACTTGCCGTAAACGGAAGCTCCGTTCTCAATACTGATGAAACTTGGAAATCCTGTGATGAAGAAAAATGGGGCTGGATGCTGCCGTCTTATGACGATTCTTTCTGGCGGGCTCCCGATGTTCTTGACCTTACGGCTGCCTGCGGCCCTCAGTGGACCGATTTGCCTGGCAGCGATGCCGAGAGAGTTGTTCCCACTCTGGACGGTTCGCTGTTTTTTGGCGGTAATATACCAAAATCGGTTTCGTCGCCTTACTATACCGCCGGGCATGTCAGCTATACTCCCGACGAAAAGGTTGTCAGCCTTGTTGGCAAAAATTACAGGGATTTTGTAAACACTCCCCATCTGCCGGAAATTCATATTCCCTCTGTCATAAGCTGTACTGCTCAGCAAAAGGAAGGAAAAATATTTGTGATCGGTACATCTCGTTATACCGGTGAAGAATTTGTTCTGGATTTCGGCGGAGAAACCCTGGGATATCTCAGGATGAGGATAAGCTCCGAGTCCTCACTTTCTCTGCGTGTGCATTATGCCGAGACCCTTGACGAAGCACTGAGCGAGGTGCCCAGAGACAGGCTCCAGCACAGGATGCTTAATGAAGAATACCGTGTTTTCGGCGGTCTACGTGAATTTGAGTGCAGGAGTCGCGTTGGCTTCAGGTATGCAAGGGTAGAGGTTTTTGATGCAGTTGCGCCTGTGGAATTATGGGATTTTGCAGTGAGAACTCAGCTTTATCCCGTTGTGAGAAAAGGATATTTTGAGTGTGATGATGATATGCTCAACCGCCTGTGGCAGATGGGAGAGAGGACTCTGCATTTCTGTATGCAGGAGTGGTATGTAGATGCTCCCAAGCGCGACCGATTCTTATGGACAGGTGATACAAGGATGCAGGCGCTTATAAATTACTATACCTTTGGTGATACTGCGCTCTTTGAGTACAGCTGGGATTCCCTTGCCGGATGTCAGTACGAAAACGGCGGCATACCGTCTCTTTATGGAAAGGGCTGTTCTGCTCTTCTTGATTATACGGCGCTGTATGTAATCGCATATTATGATTATTATATGTACACAGGTAATTGGGGTTTTGCAGTTAAAAACCTTGATTCCATAATAAGTGCAGCAGATTTTCTATCCGGCTTTGCCGACGAGAGCGGTCTGATAAATGTTATTCCCAATCCCCTGGGCAAAAAATGGATGGTTCTGCTTACCAATACCACCGGATACGATGCATGGCTGAATGAGCTGTATGTACGTAGTCTTGCCGCTGTTAAGCTTTTTGCAGAGCTGGCAGGGCGCAGTGCCGAGGCTGAGAAATTCAATGCACTGTACAAAAAAAGCCATGCTGCTCTTATGGATATGGACTGCGAAAGCAAGCTTTTTGAAACCTATGACAGCACGAAGCATTCAATAATACATTATGAACTGGCAGAGCTTGAGGCAACGCACGGATGTATTGACAAAATGTTGGACAGGATAAGAAAATACTGGTATCCCATGGCTGAGTCTGGGGCAGACTGCACCTATGAGGGTATGTATGGGAAAATCTCTCCGGTGGAGACAAAAACCGCTGTGCCGCCGGATTTTACCAGCTATTGCCACGGATGGTCCGGCGGTCCCACGGTATTGATGCCCAAGGGACTTTTGGGCATTGCTCCCCTTGAACCCGGCTTTGCAAGAGTGAGAGTTAAGCCTGAGCCCGGCAGTCTTAAATATATAAAATCAGTTGTTCCCACACCTCGCGGCGAGATGGCATTTTGCTATGAGGACGGTGTTCTCGGCTATCATCTTCCCCAGGGGATAACAGGAAGTGTGGAGTTGAATGATGGTTTTGCCGAAATATCCGGAGACGGAAAAATAAATTGTTGATAAAATGCAGATTAATACTTGCATGATTGATACAAAAATGGTAAAATAGTAATATTAAGAATTTTATCCCGAAAGGAATAGATATAAATATGGCTAATGATTTTGTACTTGTAAAAAACTTTATTGAGGACTATGTGAATGAAGACATAGCGGCAGGTCTTGTGCCCGATAATGTGGTAAAAACACGTATCCCTCCCGAGCCCAACGGATATCTGCATCTGGGACATGTTAAATCAGCCTGCATCAATTACGGCATTGCAAAAAAATTCGGCGGCAAGTGCTTCCTTTATTTTGACGATACCAATCCCGGTAAGGAAAGCGACGAGTTTGTACAGGCTATCAAGGAGGATTTGCACTGGCTCGGCGTTGAGTGGGACAAGGAGTATTTTGCATCCGATTATTATGACGAGCTCTTTGACATTGCGGTTCAGCTTATTAAAGACGGCAAGGCATTTGTGTGTGACCTCACTCCCGAGGAGATGAGCGAATATAAGGGCGATTTTAACAGACCCGGCAAGGAAAGCCCCTATCGCAACAGAAGCGTTGAGGAAAACCTGGATTTGTTTATGCGTATGAAAAACGGCGAATTCCCCGAGGGCTCACATACCCTGAGAGTAAAGATTGACATGGCTTCTCCTATAATGTGTATGAGAGACCCGGTTATCTACCGTATTATGCACAAATCCCATCACAGAACAGGGGATAAGTGGTGTATATACCCCATGTATGACTATGCTTCGCCTATTCTCGATGCTATAGGCGGGGTTACTCATTCTCTGTGCGGTCCTGAGTTTGAAGAGCGCAGACCTCTGTATAACTGGTCTGTTGCAAGCTCCGGAAGATTTCCGCATCCCCCCAGACAGATTGAGTTTGAAAGGCTTAATGTGAAGAATGTTGTCCTTGGCAAGCGCTTTCTCAAGAGACTTGTTGAGGAGGGCGTTGTAAGCGGCTGGGATGACCCCAGAATGGCTACAATCGCAGGTATGCGCCGCAGAGGCTATCCTGCAGAGGCATTGCTGGAATTTATCAACAACACAGGCATTTCCAAGGCGAAGTCCGAATGTGAATTTGATTATCTTGAGCATTTTGTCCGCGACTATCTCAAGACTCATACAGAAACAAAAATGGCGGTTGCAGACCCCATAAAGCTTGTTATAGACAACTATGAGGGCGAGGAGATCGTACAGATAGAGAGCACAGTGGGAGAGAACCCCGAGAAGAGAGACGTTGTTTTCGGCAAGGAGCTGTATATAGACGCGTCCGACTTTATGATTGAGCCTCCGAAGAAATATTTCAGAATGTATGTGGGCAACGAGGTAAGACTCAAGGGCGCATACATTGTTAAATGTACGGGCTATGAGGAAACCGATGAAGGTCTTGTGCTTCATTGTGAATACGACCCCGACACAAAGAGCGGCGGCACCAGTACCAAGAAGGTTAAGGGTACTATCCAGTGGGTAAACAGCAAGCATGCTGTTCCGGCTGAGCTGAGAATGTACGATATGCTTATCGACCCGGAAAAACCCGAGTGTGATGATGCGGCAGACAGACTTAACGAAAACTCTCTTGTTGTGAAAAACGGCTTTGTAGAGCCCAGCCTGGCAGATACTCAGGATGGAGATAAATTTCAGTTTATCAGAATAGGCTATTTTGTAAAGGACCGTGATTCCACACCTGAGAAGCCTGTATTCAACCGCATTGTAAGCCTTAAGGATTCTTATAAGCCAAAGAACTGAGGTGATTTTGCCATGGAAATAAAAGTAGTACATCAGATTCTTGAATGGAACGAGGATGTCAGCAGGCAGGTTGCAGATGTTCTCAGTGAGAACAAGGTATGTATGATAAATGTAATGGGCTCTCCCGGTGCAGGTAAAACCAGCCTTATAACCACCGTGATACGTCAGCTTTCGCACAAATACAGAATCGGCGTTATCGAGGGAGATATTGCCGGTCAGATAGATGCCGAAAAAATGCAGGATATGGGCATTCCCGTTGTTCAGCTCAATACAGACGGGGCCTGCCATATAGAAGCTATGAGTATACAGAATATTCTTGAAAGCTTTGACCTTGCAAATCTTGATGTTATTATAGTTGAGAATATAGGCAATCTTGTGTGCCCTGCGGAGTTCAATATCGGCGAGGATTTCAGAGTGGCAATCCTCAGTGTGCCCGAGGGAGATGATAAGGTAGAAAAATACCCACTTATGTTTTCTGAGACAGATATTCTTGTGGTAAACAAATTTGATATGCTGCCGTATTTTGATTTTGATATTCAGAGAGTTTTTGCCAATGCAATTGAGGTAAATCCCGATGTGGAAATCTTTACTCTGTCAAACAAAACCGGCGACGGCGCAGAAGCGTTTGTTGAAGCGCTTTCTGCAAGAATTGACGAAAAAATAAAATAATATTATATAGTCAAAAACCTGCACCATTGTGTGCAGGTTTTTGACTAAATACTGATGTGTCATGTAAAAACTGCTTTTTTGTCATATAATCTTGAAATCCGGGAATAAACAATGTATAATATTCATTGTTAAAGGCAAGATTGAAAACAGTGTAACAGCTGGGCGGTTATGCCATCATCTCTTCTAAAAGGAGGTGATAGCTTATGGATAACGAATACATAATTTGTTTTATGATTATTCTCTTACTTTTAGTAAATTCCATAAAAAAATAACGCCAGCCGTCCAAAGCTATGACGTTATTTTTTAAATAAATCGTTGTTTTGGCATAACCGTTTGAGGTCTTGCCTTTTCCTATATTTATTATACGTCTGAAATCCGTATTTGTCAACCGTTATTCAGAAAATTTATTGTAAAAAGGAGACCTTTATGCACGAGTTATCTGTAACCCAAAGTATATTAAATATCGCTCTCTCTGAGGGAGAGAAGCATAATGCAAAAAAAATAACAAAAATTAAAATTGCTCTTGGCACAGTATCCGGTATGGTTCCCGACTGTGTGCAGGAGTATTTTAACATTATCAGCGAGGATACCATTGCCCATAAGGCTGAGCTGAGTTTCCGCAAAATCCCGGTAACCTTCCGCTGCAGTGTGTGCGGAGCCGAATTTGACGTAGATAAAATCAGCTTCAAATGCACCTTGTGCGGCTCAAATAGGGTAAAAATGCTCACCGGAAGGGAATTTTATGTAGAGAGCATAGATATTGATGACTGATATATCAGTAAAGTCAAGTATCAGTTTGAATTATGACGGTCCTGTTGTATTTTTGTCTGTTGCGAATGTCGTTATTTTATGTTAAAATTTATATGATAATATTTATTTGTGAAGGGGTATATTATATGAAAATGAAAAAGAGTATTGCATTTGTACTTTTGGTTGTAATGCTTTTGACATGCTTTGCAGGAGTTTGTCCTGCCATGGCAGATAAGGCTGACAAACCCCTTGCGCTGTATACGGATGAAGCCACAAACACTCTCAGCTTTGCCGGCACCGGATATGGCGAAATCGTCGGTATAAAGCAGGGCGATATGGGCAAAGAGGATTCGTATGTTCTGCTTAAATCCAACCAGGATGCAGATACCTCCGGTGCAGCAAATCGTATCGAGCTCAGGTACAACAAATTCTCCAATACCGATGGCTACAGATATCTGGTTATGTCTGCAGAACTCAAGCCCGAGACAGATTCATCCTTTACTGAGCTTGAGTGGAACACAAACGACAATGCGCTGCTTTCTCACAGTGACGACTCACTGGTGATGAATGAAATATCCTCAGGCAGGTGGAATCAGTATACTGTTGTATATGATTTCGGCGGAGAGTCAAAATCCTCTACTGCCTATGTAAACGGTAAGGCAGTGGCTTCAATCAATGCGTCAACCAATAATTTCGGTGATTTGTCAACTATACAAAATGCCAGAATTCAGCTGCGAATGGCTTGCTCTGCTGATTCAAAAATCGGCGTTGACAATGTCCATATATATTTCACAGACACAGCGCCAACCCTGAGCGAACCTGCTCTTGTTTCTTCTGATAAATATTCGGTATCCGGAGAAACCTTCAGCTTTACCGATGGCATTGCCGTGGGTGACCTTTCGGCAAATGCCGATATATCGGTATATTCTTCAATAGAATGTATAAATAAGCTTTCGGCAAATCAAAAGCTTTCATCGGGTAATGAGCTGGTTCTCAGAAGCAGCAGCGGATACAAATATATGACGGCATTTGACAAGGCAGTGGAAAGCTATCTGTTTTTAGACGGCAGCGAGCTTGTCAATGTTCCGGCTACAAACACAAGCAATGTTCTTGCAAAAATCAATTCGCCGGTGCTCAGTGCCGTTCAGGGCAAGAATGGTAAAAAAGCTACTGACACATCCATGCTGCTGTCAAGAAACGGCACCGGATATCTCCTTTATACCTTCCCTGCTGCAATCACCTCCGGCTACGGCGTGGTTGAATTTAATGCAGATACAATGGGAGCAAAAATCGAGATTCACAATAACAACAGCCATGCTACGGTAGCTGTTGCCCCTGCCGATGATTTCCTGGCAGACAGGTGGAACAAATGTGTTTTTGTATATGACTCTGCAAAAAAGACAAATACTCTCTATGTAAACGGCAAGACTGTTGCTTATTCAGAAAATACAACTGCCGAAACCTACGGTCAGTATCTGCAGTTCCGTATTGTTTCCTCCGGGGATTACTACATAGACGATTTCAAGGCATACACAACAGCCACCAAGCCCGAGATAAGCGTTCCGGCACTTACTGCTGCTGCGGATTGCCTTATCGACGGAGACAGCTTTGTTGCTTATAAAAAAATTACTCCGAATGACCTTGCTGCAGCAGACGGTTCGGCAGTGACCGTGTATGACACAGCCACCTATGACTACGAGGTAATCGGCTCAAATCCCATGTATACGGGCAACCGTATTGTCCTGGAGGACGGTAGGAATACCTACACATATTATGATGTGGAATGTTATAATGCAAATGTGCCGACTGTAAAGAATACCGCCGATACACTGACGGCAAGTGCTTATCTTATGGAGTCAACTCTGATTCTCGCTTGCTATGACGAAAGCGGAGCTCTTGAGGCAGTGGATTTTGTATCCGGCAGCGGTGCCAAGAGCCTTTCGCTTACCGGTGACTATGACAGAGCTGCCGCAATGGTTGTGAACAGCTTTGAGGGTATGACCCCTCTTGCAGCCTGCTCCGAGTGGGTAAGAACTCCCACCATTGCTTGCTGGGGTGCGTCTCTCACCAGAGGTCAGGGCGCCTCGGACGAGCCGACGGCATCTTATCCCGGCGTGCTGCAGGAGATATCCGGCTATAATGTGTACAACATGGGTGTGGGCGGCGAAACCGCAATGACAGTTGCTTCCCGCCAGGGCGCGCTCAGCATCCTTCTTGAAGAGGCTGTTACCATACCGGAATCCGGCAGTGTTGAAATCAGCTTCAAGGCAGACAACGGCGGTATTGTTACCCCCAGAGCAACCAATGTGGGCATGTGGAATCCTTGCTATATAAACGGAGTTGAGGGCACTCTCAGTGTTGTTGTAAACACCGATGTGTGGCCCCGTGTGCTTAAGAGCGCCAACTTTACCCGCAAGGTCTCCGGCGAGGCGGTTGAATGTGCGGCAGGTGATGAGCTTGTGGTAGAGGCACAGAAGATTGCCCCTTCTGCCGATATAAATATTATTGAGCTTGGCAGCAACGGCGGCTGGACAGTGGAAAATCTCCAGAATCATACCACAGATGAGCAGAGAACAGCTCTTGCAGAGCTTGGTGTTAAAATGGCTGAGAACTGCAAGAACCCTGACAAAACCTATATAATCAGCCTCAGCTCACTGACTGCAGAGCAGCGTGAGCCTCTGGACACAATACTCAAAAGCTATTTTGGCGACAGATATATTGAGGTGGGAGCATATCTCCAGAGCAAGCAGGCACTTACAGATGCCGGCATAGAGCCTCTTGATATCGACCTTGAGTATATAGCGGCAGGCAAGGTTCCGCCCTCGCTTCTCAATGACAAGGAGGATGTTATAAACGGTGTTTCCGGTGCCGATGCAACTCATCTCAACGACTATGGATACAGAGTAAAGGCACAGTATATCTACAACAGACTTGTTGAGCTTGGGGTGCTGTCACACTAGGCAGTCTCCCTTGTCTAAAGAAATACTATGTTTCGGCTAAGGCTTCTCCCGGAGGAGATGCTCCGCCGCAGGCGGTGGTGAGGTGTAGCCATCTTTGATGGCGTTATTAAAATAGTTGTGTGATTAAATCAGTGTTTACTCAAGGAGAATATATATGAAAAAAGTAATTTCGATTTTTTTGTGTTTTATTATCATCTTCACCGGCACTGCTTTTGCTGCTGATGATGTGAACATCATATTTGAAGCCTATGACACAACGGGGATTTCAAGCTTTATCCGCGGTACTGTTACCGATGTGGCAGGAGTAGGCGGCAGACCGGCTTCCGACAGCAGTGTTTATGCTCAGGTAACAGAGCTGGAGTCGGTATCTGATACCCCTTCAAACGGATATTTTCAGTACAGTGTGGGAAGCAAAACCTCCGATGGTACCTGGAGCCTTGCAGGAGGAGAGGGCTATCTCGTAATTGAGGGTTACATCCTGCCGGAAAACGGTATAAAATTCCGCTTTACCACCAATGGAGGAAACCCTGTGTCAGGCGACCTTGGCATAACTGACGGTGTGTGGAACAAATTCTCTGTTGTATACGATTTTTCTACAGGGCTTATAATGAATATCGTAAACGGCAGGGGAGAGGACTGGAAGGAAACCGTGTACGGAACAGTCAATTCATCCGGCACTCTGCGTAATGCCCTGAGAATGCAGATTATCGGCGAGGAGGGCAAAACAAGCGCATATTTTGATGATTACAGGATATATACCACCACACGCATGCCTGATTATGTTACGGCGGTATCTCTTGTCAGTGAATACAGCGGCAGCGATACCCTGAGCAAGCTTTCGCCTCTCAGAGCTGAGAACTCTATTGAATACGGCATTGGCGGTAAGCCGGCATACGATGCAGTGGGCAGGCTTGATGCCACTGAGATGACAGATGATTCCCGAAACTTTTTTACCAATACATCGGTAACTGTGGCTGATAAGCTGACTGTGTCGTTTATGGTCTATCCCAATGAAACAGTAAACGGTATATGGCTTGCTACAGACGGACATGCCCGATTGAGCAGCAGTGTGTACAATATAAATATGCTTATGGGTCAGTGGAACCGCATTACATATGTGTACGACAGCTCGTCGGGAATATCGGATTTGTATGTAAATGACAAACACCACAGCTCCACCAAAGCTTCGGTAAAGACAAAAATTCGCCTGGTTTTTGATGTTGCATCTGAGGATTTTTCCGACGGATATGTTTACTATGACGATTTCTTTATATACAGCAGTGCCGTAGCTCCGGTGATTTCTTCCGAGGCTTATACAATCAGAGGTGTAAGGATAAACGGATATGCTGATTCCTCTGTCAGTGAGCTTGCAGCCGGTCTGAATTTTGCTGTGAGCGGCTATACCGCCAGAGTATATGATAACCTTGGCAAGCTGTGCGGCGGGGATGTCGCTGCCAAGGAAGGCTTTTTGTTGGAGGTGCTTGACGGCAGCTGCGTTGTGGGCAGATATATCATTGGCGAGCCGTATTATGAAATTGCCGACAATATCATGCTGTCAACCGACGGATATTTCCCGGCTGTGACAAAATATGGCAAGGGAAGGCTTGGACTGTCCTGTGACGGCACGGTCTACCGCGGCACCAGGGAGATATATGCAGTTATTGCCCGTTACAGCTCTGACGGAAATCTTGCAGAATGCAGTGTAGAGAAAAACACTCTCTCCGGAGAGGGAACAATCGCTGCAGAGCTTGATGTGACAGACTCTTCCGGCTATGTCAAGGCTATGGTTATGGATGCCGAAACCCTGAGACCTCTTGCAACGGCAAAAACCTACACTCCCTATGCTGAGGATATTATAGAAAGTGCAGTGCCCATGTATGAGGGTTTTACCACAAAGGCGGCTACCTTTGGCTATGATGACGGCATTGTATCCGACGCAAGGCTTATTGAAATATTGGATAAATACGGCGCAAAAGCCACCTTCAATATAAACTCCGGCTTTTTGTACAGCAGATGGAAGAATACCGCTGCTGCAGCCGGCTTTGGTACAGATGAAGAGTCTGTGTATGCTTATATAAAATCTGTATACAGCGGTCACGAAATATCCACCCATGGCAAGTACCATTATCCCGCTTGCTTTGACGAAGGGGAGATTGGCTATACCTCCACCGGAACTCAGCTGGTGGGCAAGAGCACAGAGGAGCAGGTGGCAGACCTGGTGGACTGTGCAACGGATTTGCGTCAGTGGCTCGGTCTTGCCGATGATGAGGTAATAGGTCTTTCATGGCCCCAGGGCAACGGCGCTCAGCGCAGCGACTATGAGAGCGATTTGCTCCCTGCTATAAAGAATGCAGGTATCAAATATGCCCGCCACAACCCAAACGGCACCTTCCTTCTGCCTGAGAACTGGTATGAGTGGCATTCAACCTGCCGTCATCCCGATGCCTCTGACTATATAGACGGCTTTGTTGATATGAAAAACGAAGGAGAGCTTAAATGCTTCTTTGTAAACGGTCATACCTATGAATTTGACGATGCAGGGGATGATGAATCCCTTAACTGGACTATGATAGAGAATATAATAAAAACATTGTCAGAGCAGGGAAATATCTACTTTGCAACCATGGGCGATATATACAGGTATGCCGAGGCAACAAAGCTGGTTGAGATAACCGATACATCGGTTATAAATAATTCGGACATGACAGTTTATTATAACATAAACGGAGTTAATACCGAGCTGGCACCGGGAGAAGAATATAAGCAACAATAGGCTTTGGCGGTATTATATTCGCTCAGGAACGGAGCGTTTTCGTTACCTACGAATTTAAATATTTCTTATGTACTTTTTGCGGTCAAAAAGTACCAAAAAACCTCGGGGCTCGATGCCCCGAAACCCCCGTCAGGGGACCAGTCCCCTGAACCCCTCGCTCGAGTGCTTAAACATATTTATAACTATTTTGTACACGTTCCGAAAAAAATCAAGAATTCTGCACCAAAATCTCCTCAAGTAAACACTGATTAAAGCAAGTTTCGTAAAACCAATCCTCCCGTCACGCTTACGCGTGCCACCCTCCTTTAGCCGAAAGAAAATAATCCGAACCACGATTTTCAAAGGTGGATTTTCGCTTTCGCTACGTTAAAATACTCGGTAATCCGCTGACGCCTTGCGAAGATGACAAACCGAAAGATGCCGAAATTACACTGTTTAAGGCGGGTTCGGATTATTATCTTTCGGCTAGGCAAGGAGGGCTTGCGGAGCGGGTTTGAAGGCTCCCTTATCCCTCCACCAAGCAACGCTTTGTGGAGTGATTTGTCCGACGAACCGAAAAGGCCGTAGCTGCGGCACATCCTAAAGGCTGTGCCCTACAATTATTGATTTAATCAGCGATTACTCAAGCTGCTAAAGCTTTTTAATTCTGCTTTCTCACAATCTTGTATTCATCATAAAAGCTGTAGTACGGGCAGGAGCTTTTTCCGCCGGAGTAAAAGGAGTATACATCGTCCTCGTCAAGGTTTATCATGCATCCGTAGCTGTCGGTCTCGTCATCATAATCGTAGTATGCGCAGCTTTCGCACTGAGTAATTTTTTTGTCCATTTTGCACCTCGCAATTTAATCGGATTATTCTCTTTCAGCTAAATTTATTATAATTCAAAATTTGTGTTTTGGCAATATTTGTTTTGTCGGTTTAATAGTTTATTAATGATTTTTTAATCTTTTGATGCTACAATTACAATTAGTTTATTTTCGTTTTAGGAGGAATACTTCATGGGTAAGCTTAAGAAAGGCTTTTTTAAACTGAATTTCAAGAAAAAAAGCCTTGTAATGAAGATTATTGCGCTGGTTCTGGTTCTGGCGATTGTGGGAGGGGTTCTGTATTTCCGCTTCGGAAAGGATGATACTGCATCTGCAGAGCTGATTACTGCCACCGTTACCCGGGGCGATATTACCAATATTGTTGAGGGTACAGGAGTTATAGAGGCAATAAACCAGTATGAAATCACATCCCTTGCCAAGGGTGATGTTGTTGCCGATTATTTTGAAGAGGGCGATTATGTTCAGAAGGATCAGCTGCTTTATGAAATAGACAGCTCTTCTGTTTCCACCAGTATAGAAAAGGCAAAGTCAAACTTAGAAAAAGCTCAGATGAATTATGACGATGCCCTGGAGACTGTTTCCGACCTTAATGTTGTATCCGATTTTTCGGGAGTTATAACAGAGCTTAATGTCAAGGTTGGGGACAATGTTTCAAACGGTATGACCGTTGCAAAGATTGTTGACAGTGAAAATCTCATTCTTACCATTCCCTTTAACAGTGAGGATGCCGCAAATATTCATGTGGGTCAGGGAGCTCAGATTTCCCTTGAAAGCTCCTTTGCTGCAGTAAGCGGTACCGTAACGAGAGTTGCGACCGGCTATGTAACAAATTCTTACGGCGTAGGCGTTACCTCTGTTGAAATCTCCGTTAAAAATCCCGGCTCCATACTGCCCGGGGATAAGGCTACCGCTATTGTAGGCGACTATGCGTGCAATGATGCGGGAAGCTTTGAGTATACCACCGAGGCAGAGGTTGTTGCCAAAACAAGCGGTGAGGCTGTGTCTGTCCCTTACAAAAAGGGAGATAAGGTATCTGCCGGAGCAACGGTTGTAAAGCTTCGCAGTGACAGCGCGGCTCAGAGCGTGCGCTCAAATACCCTGTCCCTCAAGGAAGCACGACTTTCTCTGCAGGACGCGCAGGAGAGCCTGGACGATTACAAAATCAAAGCGCCTATAGCCGGCAAGGTTATAGAAAAGACGGTAAAAGCCGGAGAAAAGCTTGACCAGAACTCAAGCTCCACCATGGCTATTATTTCCGACCTTTCCACCCTGGTGTTTGAAATGAGCATAGATGAGCTGGATATCAGCAAAATCCAGTTGGGTCAGACTGTTGATATCACTGCCGATGCCTTTGAGGACAAATCCTTTACCGGAGTTGTAAGCAATATAAGCATTGTGGGAACCTCTGCCCAGGGCGTAACCAGCTATCCGGTTGAGGTAACCATAGACAACAGCGAGGAGAGCGGACTCATTCCCGGTATGAACGTAACCGGAGATATTGTTGTAGAGTCTGTGACTGATGTATTGCGTGTTCCTGTTTCTGCAGTGCGCAGGGGTAATTTTGTTGTTGTAAAGGATGACGGTACCATAGATACAAGCAGCACTATGAGACAAAGTAGAGGCGAAAATGCCGGTGAGAGTATGTCCGAAGACCAAAGACCTGAGGGAGCTCCGGGCGAAAGACCTCAGGGAATGCCCGAAGGCGAAAGACCCGAAGGAGCACCTGACGCTATGACACCTCCCGAGGAAGCCACGCCACCTGCAGGAGCATCCGATGCTGAGGCTCAGCCTGCAGGCGAAGTTCAGCCCACATCCGCCAAAAAGGGTGGAGCTGCACCGGGAGGCAGAGAGAGACCCGAGGGCATGAGAAGAAATGATACCGGCTCAATCTTTGATATCTTCACCGATACTGCATATGCTGCACCGGCGGATAATGCGGATAAGACAGCGGAAGAAAGAATGGCGGCACGTATGGAAAATATGAAAAAACAGCTCAATGTACCCGATGGATACACCATAGTAAGCGTAGAGACAGGTCTCAGCGATGATACATATATTGAGATAAAGAGCGGTCTTACCGAGGGGCAGACAGTGCTTCTTCCCGACAGCACAGACTCTGCTGCAACCACACAGCAGGGTATGATGGGCGGTATGCCCGGCGGTCCTATGGGCGGCGGAATGCCCGGAGGCATGGGTGGCAATCGTCCTATGGGAGGCGGTGCTCCTATGGGCGGTGGTGCTGCCGGCGGCATGAGAAGATAATTCCCGTAGGAAAGGAGCCGTACATACAAGAATGATTGAATTAAAAAACATATACAAAATATATGGCGACGGCGAAGGCGAAATCAGGGCTCTGGACGGAATATCCCTCCATGTGAGCAAGGGAGAGTTTGTCAGCATTGTAGGCTCTTCCGGCTCAGGTAAATCAACCTGTATGAACATTATAGGCTGTCTGGATATTCCCACAAGTGGCGAGTATTATCTCAACGGCACTGATGTGAGCACCATGACAGAAAATGAGCTTGCCCATGTGCGCAACCGTGAGCTTGGCTTTATATTTCAGCAGTACAACCTGATTCCCAAGCTTACCGTCCGTGAGAATGTGGAGCTGCCCCTCCTTTATAAGGGGGTCAAGGCTCATGAGCGCACAGAGCTTGCGCTTCATGCACTGGACAGGGTAGGCCTCGGCGACAGGGGTGACAAATACCCCTCCCAACTGTCCGGCGGTCAGCAGCAGCGTGTTTCCATAGCCCGTGCCTTGGCGGGAGAGCCTCCTGTTATACTTGCCGATGAGCCCACCGGTGCTCTTGATTCCAAGACAGGCAGAGAGGTGCTGGATTTTCTCAAGCAGCTCAACCGTGAGGGCACAACCATCGTGCTGATTACCCATGACAATTCCATAGCCGCAGAGATAAAGCGAGTTGTCCGCATACAGGACGGACGCATCGTTTCCGATGAAGTAAAGGAGGATTTGCAATGAATATAAAGCAAGCCTTCAGCTTGGCTATAAAAAGCCTTGCGGGAAGCAAAATGAGATCCTTTCTTACCATGCTGGGTATTATCATAGGTGTTGCGGCGGTTATTATTATCGTAAGCATAGTAAACGGTATGACCAAGGATATTATTGATGAATTTGAGAGTATGGGCGCAACCACCATTACCGTATCTGTCCGGGGCAGAGGCGGCAACAGAAGCGTGTCTATAGACGATATGCAGAATCTTGTTGACGACAACCCGGAGTATCTTAAATCCATGACTCCCAATATAACAGTTCCCGGTGCCACTGCAAAAAACGGCAGCGACAACCTTGATGTATCCAGCTGTGTGGGTGTAAATGAGTATTACACAGATATCAAGGGTCTTGTGGTTGAGCAGGGCAGAGGTATTGAGTATGTGGACTGCGAGGCGAGACTGCGCAACTGCGTTATCGGTACATATATAGCCAATGAGCTCTACCAGGGGCAGGCTCTGGGTCAGCAGATAAGAATAAACGGACAGATATATACCATTGTAGGCATTCTTGAGGAGCAGGCAGACAGCACCGAGGCAAGCAGCGACGATATTATAATCGTGCCCTATACCCTTGCTTCCAGATTGTCAAACAGCTTTACCATGGGCAGCTACACCTTCAATGCGGTGAGCAAGGAGGTTGCCGACGAGGCTCAGGAGCTTATAGATGATTACCTCCTGGGTGTGTTTTCAAATACAAATGCATACAATGTGTCAAACATGTCGTCTATGATTGACTCTATCAACGAAATGACAGCCACAATGTCACTTGTGCTTGCAGGTGTTGCAGGAGTTTCCCTGCTGGTCGGCGGTATCGGCATTATGAATATCATGCTGGTGTCCGTAACAGAGCGTACCAGAGAAATAGGTATCAGAAAATCCCTTGGTGCAACCCCCTGGGATATTATGAGCCAGTTTGTTGTGGAGGCCATAACAACCAGCTGTATAGGAGGAGTATTGGGCATCTTGCTTGGCATAGGCGGCTCCTATGCCGCCACACTGTTTGATATGACGGCGGTTATATCAGTACCTGCGATTCTGCTGTCCTTTTCAATCTCGGCAATGATAGGTATAGCCTTTGGCTATTTCCCTGCCAAGAAGGCCTCAAAGCTCAATCCTATAGATGCCCTGCGATATGACTAACCGAAAGAAAGGAATGATTTTAATAATGAAAAGACTTATATGTGTTTTTCTGACTGTGGCAATGATTTTCAGTCTGCCTGCAGTGACTTTTGCCGCTGCGAATACAACCGAATATGACGAATCAAATGCCATACTTTTATCAAAAACACTTAATATAATGGTTGGCGATACCAATGGTAATATGAATCTGGATAATTTTGTTTCCAGAGCGGAGTTTACCAAGATTGCAGTGGCTATGTCTCAGTACCGCAATATGGTTCCTCCCACATCGACAACCTCATTTTTCCGTGATTGCTCCTTTAAGCACTGGGCGGCTCCCTATGTAAGGCTCGCCGTTACAAACGGGCTTATCACAGGCTATCCCGACGGCACATTCTGCCCTGATAATACAGTTCTTCTGGAAGAGGCAGTAACGGTTATGCTCAAGCTCCTGGGCTACACCTCAGAGGATTTCGGCTCATCCTGGCCCTACGGTCAGATTGGCATTGCTACAAATGAGCATGTGTTGGACAACATAACCACTCAGGTGGGTGATGAACTCAAGCGCAGAGATGTGCTCAAGCTTATATACAACACCCTTGTTGCCAAGCCAAAGAGTGCGTCGGATGTAAATGCAAAATACCTGCAGTCCCTCAACTGCAATATATATGAGGATGCAATCCTCATTGCCACCAATACGGAAAACGACAGCGTTACACCCGGCTATGTACTTACCAGCGACGGCACCTTCAAAATAGGCAGTGACTTCGACCACGGTCTTATCGGGCGCAAGGGTGACCTTATTGTTATAAACGGCAATGACTATGCGGCATTTATGCAGTCTGTGCAGACTGTGCAGAAGCATGTTGTATATTCAATGCTGGATAACTCGGTTATTACCTATAGCAACGGCGCAATGTCAAGCTTTGAGGCAGACAATAATATCGCCGTATATCAGGACACAAACAAAACCACCTTCGGCGCAATCCGCAGCAGCCTTTCCAGTGGCGATACAGTTTATCTTATGAAAAATGCGGCGGGCAATGTTGACTACATGACAGTAACAACAGACAATATGGCGGGTCCCTATACAGTCAGCGGAAGCTCTCAGCTCAGTCAGCTTGGTATAGATGCCGGCTCTGCAACGGTTATGCGTGACGGTGTGAGAGCAGACAGCAGTGCAATTCAGGCAAATGACATAGTATATTACCTTGCAGATATCAACACAGTGTTTGCCTACAGCCGCAAGATAACCGGCGTATATGAAAAAGCAACTCCCAATAAGGATATGCCCACCTCGGTTACGGTTTCCGGTACAGCTTATACAATTGAAACTGCAGCTGCATTTGATAAGCTCTCTTCAAACGGAAGCTGCAAAATCGGCGATACAATAACCCTGCTTATGGGCAAGGACGGTCAGATTGCAGATGTAATCACCTCCACAGCCGGAACATCGGAGGAGCTTGTGGGCTATCTTATCGGCACCGGTACCAAGGAATTTACCAATTCCGATGACGAATCCTACACAGCCATATATGCAACCCTTATTCAGCCCGACGGCAGTGAGCTTGAGGTTATTACCGACAAGAACTATTCAAGCTTTATAAACCGTATTATGACAGCAAGCTTTGAAAACGGTGTTGCAACCCTTACCGCATACAAAAAGGGAAGTGAAAAGCTGAGCGGACTTGTCAGCGCAAAGAATATGAAGCTCGGCAGCACAGCAGTTGATGAAAATGCACAGATTCTTGATGTTACCACCACCAGCGACAATGACCCGGGCTCGTATGCAAGAGTGTATCTGCAGCGCCTTGACGGTATAAGCCTGTCTGATTCAAAGATTCTTTATGCAAACAAAAATACAAGCGGAAAAATTGATAAGCTGATTTTGCTTGATGCAACAGGTGACGCATATTCATACGGCGTTATCACCGAGGTTAAAACAAGCAAAACAAAGGTCGGCGAGGATGAGTATGATGTAACCGGCAGAAGCTACAGTATAAATGTTGCCGGCTCTCAATATAGCACAAGCACAAATTACGGCAGTGCTTTCTCAACCGGCTCTCCCGTGGCACTGACCCTTTCCGGAAACAGCATAAACACAATGAAAAAGCTTAATTCCTCCGGCACGGTTAAAAAGATAGGTGAGGGAACTGTTACCGTTGGCAGCAGCACTTATCTCACCGCAGACAATCTTGTTGCATACAAGTCAAATCTTTCATCAGGAATTTCAACCTATACCATTATCCCCATAAGCGAGCTTAAGGGCAATGAGGATAATTACACAATAACTGCCTACAGTGATAAAAATTCCAACTCGGGCGGCAGAGTAAGACTTCTTATTGTAAAAGAAAAGTAAGAAATAGCCTTACACAACCAATACAAAAGACGATTTTGAAATAAAATTTATAATTCCAAAACTCAAAATGACCTAAAACACAGTATTGATATAAACAAACCTGTTTTTTTCCCCACGGCAGCGGTTTGTAATCTATACTGTGTTTTTTATTTTTAAAAAAATTTTGTTTTGTAGGCGAAAAGTGACACCCCAATAGGATATAATTCAATTAATACATAAAATGCAAGAATTATATTAAGGAGGAATTTTTTATGGCACGCCCTGTAAAAGACGGATTGGATTATTTTCCTTTCGATACAGCATTGGATACAAGGACAGAGCTTATTTTGGCAGAATTCGGTTTTGTCGGATTGAGTATAGTTACTTTTCTTTATTCAAAAATTTATGGAGAAAAGGGATACTACTGTGAGTGGTCGGATGAGGTTGCATTGTTGTTTTCATCAAGGTATAAGGTGGATGAAGAAACTGTCAGCAAGGTTGTAGCTTCCGCAGTGAAGCGGGGGATATTTGACAGCGAAATGTACAGTCGGTACAGTATCCTTACATCTGCCGACATTCAGGAAGTATATTTTGAAGCGGTAAAGCGCCGCAATACTCTGAAAGTGAAAAATGAGTATTTGCTTATACCCTTTAAGGGTGAGGTTATTGTTAACAATAGAGAGTCTATTGCATACAATAACGACTCTATTGCATGCAATAACGCCTCTATTGTATGCAATAATACACAAACTAAAGTAAAGGAAACAGAAAAAGAAATAAAAATAGATAAAAATATATCAAACAACAACAAACAAAACAAAAAAGAACGCGCACTTATCAAAACAGCATATGAAACCAATATAGGACCTCTCAGTCCCACGGTAGAGGAAAATCTGTTAAAATGGCTTGATGATGTTGACGTCAGCCTGATAATATATGCCATTGAAAAAGCTGTTGAATACGGCTCTAAAAAGCCTATATACATATATGCTGTACTAAGTAATCAGCTTGCCGCAGGCAATAAAACAGCCGAACAGGCAGAAAAGAGCTGTTCCACCTATAAGTACGGGCATTGTACCGGTAGGAAGAACGCCTTCTGTGACTACGGCTCAGACGGCTATGAGCTGGAGCAGGAGATAATGAAAAGGCAGTTTGCGGAGTTTGATGAGGAGTTGTATCTTAACGGATAGCATTTTCGGCTAGGCATGTAAAACCTTGGTTTTCTGTGCCAAAGCAGCCCCGTCAGGCTGTCGAATTATTACCGATTTTGCTCGCCATTCTGTAGGGACTGGGCGCTTTTTGCACAGAAAATCAGGATTTTCCATGCAAAAAGGATGCAAAGCATCTGACTGCCACCGTCCCTGAATGGCTCTTTTGTGCGACAATTGAATTATCCGACAGTCTGCCGTCCCCACAAAATGGAACATTTGCGGGTTCTTTAACGTCACGTCCTACGGATTTATTTCATACAGAAAAATAAGTAAATCTGTGGTAAACATCTGTAATCTGTTTGTAACATTTTCACAAAATTTTGTTTTTTGCAGAAATCGGATAATTTTTTTTGTTTTACCTATTGCAAAAATCCCAAAAATAAGGTAAAATTTATGTACTGAGTGGTAGATTGTGACACTAAGTGGATGAAAGTGGTAGAAAATCAGCTCAGGTGGTGTAAAAATACTCAGAAACGGGGGTGAGGTCTTGTTCAGTGGAGAATATAATCACAGTGTGGATGCAAAGGGCAGAGTTATCATGCCGTCCAAATTCCGAGAAACATTGGGAAACAAATTCTGGATTACCCGCGGACTTGACAAAAACCTCACCGTATATTCCTGCGACGAATGGCAGAAGGTGTATGAAAAGCTCAGTACACTGCCTTTTGTAGACAGAAATTCCCGCGCGCTCTCAAGACTCTTGCTTTCCGGTTGTGTTGAATGTGAAGTGGACAAGCAGGGCAGAATACTCATCCCTCAGCCCCTGCGTACATATGCCGGTATAGAAAAGGATGTTACGGTTATCGGCAACGGAAACAAGGTTGAAATCTGGAGCAGCGAAAACTGGGATACTTACCTTACAGACCTTGACCCCGACCTGGTGGCAAGCAACCTGTGTGACCTGGGAATTATGATATAGGACGGATGCTAAATGGAATTCAAGCATATTTCCGTGCTCCTTGAGGAGGCAACGGACGCACTGAATATAAAAAAAGACGGAATATATGTTGACGGCACCATGGGAGGCGGAGGACACAGCCTGAGAATTGTATCACGGCTCTCATCCGAAGGACTTCTTATAGGTATTGACCGTGATATGCAGGCCATAGAGGCAAGCAAAAAACGTCTTGAGGGCTACTCTAATGTCCGCTTTGTACATGACAATTTTCACAATATATCCCGTATATTGGAAGCCGAGGGAATCTCCGGTATAGACGGAATGACAGTTGACCTGGGAGTTTCGTCCTATCAGCTGGACACTGCGGAGCGGGGCTTCAGCTATATGGAGGACGCACCTCTTGATATGCGTATGAACCGCGAGGACAAGCTCAGCGCCTATGAGGTGGTAAACACCTATTCCGAGCAGGAGCTTGCGAGAATAATGTTTGAATACGGAGAAGAAAAATTCTCTAAAAAAATTGCCCGTCTTATTGTGCAGCAAAGAGCTCATAAACCTGTTGAAACTACCTTGGAGCTTGTTGAAATTATTAAAAAAGCAATACCGGAAAAATTTCGTCAGAAGGGCTCGCACCCGGCAAAAAGAGTTTTTCAGGCAATCAGAATTGAGGTAAATGCCGAGCTTGACCCGCTTAATGACGCAATAGAGGATATGTTTTCCTGCCTCAATACCGGCGGAAGACTTTCGATTATTACCTTCCATTCTCTTGAGGACCGCATTGTGAAAAACAAATTTCGCTCACTTGCCACAGGGTGTACATGTCCGCCGGAATTTCCCATATGCGTGTGCGGCAAGAAGCCCAGAGGTAAGGTGATTACCACCAAGCCCATACTTCCCGGCGAAAAGGAATGTGAAGAAAACAAAAGAGCAAAGAGCGCAAAGCTCAGAGTAATAGAAAAATTGTAGGAGGATAGGTCTGTTGAACAGATATGTATACGGTTCATCCGCACATAAAATTGAAGATGACATTTACAGACAGACAGACGCTGCCGCGATAGAGGCAGAAAGAATTGCAAAGGAAAACAAAAAAGCACAGCTTCGCAAAAGCTTTTTGTTCAAAATGTGTGCTTACGGGATAATTATATTTCTTCTTGCGGCAGGAACCGTGTATTCCAGAGTTCTTGTCATGCAGGCGGCAACCACGGCTGAGCAGAAGCAGGACGAGCTGATGAAGCTTATCGAGACAAACAATAAAAAGAAAATTGAATTTGAGCAGAATATAGATTTAAAAAAAATAGAAGAGCTTGCAATCACGCAATACGGAATGCAGAGACCGGATAACAACCAGACCGTATATGTAAATGTTGTTCAGCAGGATTACGGCGAGGTTGTAAAAGGCTCAGGGCGCTAACAAGCACAAAAGATCAGGTATATTTTGGATTAAAAAGAAATAATAATTTATAAAGCTGATTCTGAGCAGCAGGTGTATTCACTGCCGTCTGCCCGGATTCTGAACCTGTGCATCTGATGATTTGGTGCGCAGGTTTTCGTACTATTTATTTCGGATAGCCGAAAGATAATAATCCGAACCCGCCTTAAACAGCGTAATTCCGGCATCTTTCGGTTTGTCATCTTCGCAAGGCGTCAGCCTTGCTTCATCTTCCGCACCAAAATCCGCCTGAAATTTCATCAGTTTAAGGTCAGAGAATTTTCAAGGCGAGGATTTTTGGTTGCGTAAGGCAAAAACGCAGGTAATCCTTGCGGATTACCGAGTATTTTAACGCAGCGAAAGCGAAAATCCACCCTTGAAAATCGAGGTTCGGATTACTATCTTTCGGCTACAGAAAGGAAGCAAAAACCATGGAAGCACAGGGCTTGGAATCTAAAAGAAAAATACTGCTTGTTATACTGGGCTTTACAGTGGCATTAATATATGTGCTTAGCTTTTTGGTTTACAGACAGTTTATAAAAGGACCTGAATATCAGGAAAAAGCAATACAGCAGCAAACCTATGAAAACAATATCAGCTCAAACAGAGGCATAATATACGATAGAAACGGAAAAATACTTGCGCAGAATTCATCTGTGGTAACGGTAACCGCCAATCCCTCAAGGGTTGTAAAGTTAGGTAAGGTCAGTGAATATGCCGAAAAGCTTTCGGGTATACTCGGAACAGACAGAGAAACCCTTGAAAAAAAGCTTAATCAGAACATAGGTCATGTAGATATTGAAAAGAAAATTGACCCGGAAATTGCCAATAAAGTAAGAGAGCTTGGTCTGGACGGAATATATCTTACCGACGACAGCAAGCGGTTTTATCCCTACGGCTCTCTTGCAGCTCACGTCATCGGTTTTACCGGCACCGACAACCAAGGTCTCAGCGGTGTTGAGATGGTTTATGAAAACTACCTTAAGGGACTGCCCGGCAGAGTTGTTTCAAACAGAATTGAAGCAGGGACGGATATGCAGTACGAGGACTATATTGCCTCGCAGACAGGCTATAACGTGGTGCTCACCTTAGACGAGGTTATACAGCATTTTGTTGAGTCGGAGCTGGAGCAGGCATGTAAGGATTATAAGGTGGAAAACGGCGCCGCATGTATCATCATGAATGCAAAAACCGGCGAAATCCTCGCCATGGCAACATATCCGACCTTTGACCTTAACAGTCCCTTTACGGTGACTGACGAAGCATTAAAAAAAGAGCTGGATGCCTTATCCGGAGACGAGCGCTCGGCAAAGCGCAGCGAGGAGCTGAACAAGCTCTGGCGTAACAAGGCGGTTGTGGACTCCTATGAGCCCGGCTCCACCTTCAAGTCACTTGTGGCTGCAATGGCGCTTGAGGAGGGGGTTGTAAGCCTCAGCGAGGTGTTCAACTGCAACGGAGGTATGAAGGTTGCCGATACTCATATAAACTGCTGGAAGGCAGGCGGACATGGCTCCATAACCTTTGTACAGGGAGTAGAGGGTTCATGTAATCCTTTGTTTATGACCTTAGGAGCAAGAGTGGGAGCAAAAAACTTTTATAAATACTATAAAGCATTCGGCTTTACCGAGCAAACCGGCTTTGACCTGCCCGGTGAGGCAAGCGGCAGCTTCCACGACCTTTCAAGATTCAATGAGGTTGAACTGGCAACAAGCAGCTTCGGTCAGACCTTTACCATAACTCCGCTTCAGCTTATCACGGCATATTCTGCCCTTACAAATGACGGAAAAATGGTAAGACCCCATGTGGTAAAGGAGATTGTGGCAAACGACGGAACATATGTAGAAAAATTTGAAACAGAGGTTATCCGCCAGGTTATATCAGAGGAAACCTCGCAGACAGTGCGCAATATCCTTGAGGGTGTTGTGTCCCAGGGCGCAGGTAAAAATGCGTATATCAAGGGCTTTCGAGTTGCCGGGAAAACCGGAACCAGCGAAAAAATCCCCAGAGGAAACGGCAAGTATGTTGCGTCCTTTGCGGGCTTTGCCCCCTGCAATGACCCGGAGATTATCGGTTTGGTTATGCTTGATGAGCCTATGGGTGAGAGCCACATGGGCGGCGCTACAGCAGCACCTACCTTTAAAAATATTTTTGACAATGTGCTCAGATATATGAATATTGAGCCTCAGTATACCGAGGAGGAGCTTGCAACTCTTGACAACACCGTGCCCAATGTTGAGGGTATGGCAAAGGCAGATGCAATCGCAAGATTCAGCGGAAGCGGTCTCAAGTACACTGTAATAGGAAGCGGTACACACGTTACAAGCCAGATACCCAAGGGCGGCTCGAGCCTGCCCGACGGCTCTACGGTTGTGCTCTATACAGAGCAGGAAAAGGCTCAGCAGGTAGAAATACCTAATCTGATAGGAATGACAGCATCAGAGGCTAATGTTACTCTCAACAACATGGGTCTCAATATCAAAGAGGCAAATACTAATTCCGGCTCAACCGGCACCGCAAGGGTAAATAAGCAGACACCTGCGGCAGGCACTATGGTTGACCGGGGCACTGTGGTGGAGGTTCAGTTCAGCTACAGTGATGATGTACACTAAAACCACGAGGAAAGGTTATGGGGTAATGAAACTTTCACAGCTTATTGACGGTATAGATATCATACAGATATATAATGAAGCGGATGTTGAAATAACAGGGGTTCATTATAATTCAAAGGAAATAAAGCCCGGCAATCTGTTTGTAGCAATAGAGGGCTTTGTGACCGACGGGCATAAATACATCCCATCTGCTGCTCAGGCAGGTGCTGCGGCGGTTATTGCACAGAGATATACCGAGGGTGTGGATATACCTCAGATAATTGTTGGTGACTCACGTATTGCCGAAGCCAGGGTGTGCTCCACCTTCTTCGGCAATCCCTCCCATAAATTCAAGCTTATAGGCATTACCGGCACAAACGGCAAGACCACCTGTACTTATCTTGTAAAGCATATTCTTGAGAGCGCAGGCAAAAAGACTGGACTTATAGGAACCAATCAGAATATGATTGGCGATAGGGTTATAGAAACAGGCAGAACAACTCCCGATGCATTCGAGCTGCAGCAGCTTTTTGCTCAAATGGCTGAGGAAAATGTGGATTGCGTCATAATGGAGGTTTCATCTCATTCTCTTGAACTGAGCCGTGTGCACGGTTGCCGCTTTGAGGTGGGAGCCTTTACCAATCTTACCCAGGACCATCTTGACTTTCATGTTACTATGGAAAACTATGCGGCGGCAAAGGAAAAGCTTTTTTCCATGTGTGAGGCTGCCGTTATAAATACCGATGATAAATTCGGAGAAGCCATGGCAGAGCGTGCAAGCTGCAGGACCCTTACCTACGGCAGAAATGATGACTGCAGCCTTAGGGCGGAGAATGTGGAATTAAGAGAAAACGGAGTAAGCTTTACCCTGGGCGGCACACACTTTTCACTGCCCATACCGGGAGATTTTTCGGTATACAATGCCCTGTGTGCAATAGGCATTGCTTCGGCAATGGGGATTTCTGCTGAGGAAACGGCTTTGTATCTGGCAGGGGCTGCCGGGGTGAAGGGCAGAGCCGAGGTTGTTAAGACAGATACCGACTACACTGTTATGATAGACTATGCCCATACTCCCGACGGTATTGAAAATATCCTCAAAACCGTCCGCGGCTTTGCCAAGGGCAGAGTTGTAATTCTCTTTGGCTGCGGCGGCGACAGAGATAATACCAAACGCCCGGTTATGGGAGAGCTTGCGGGACGTCTTGCGGATTTTTGCATAATAACCAGCGACAATCCCAGGAGCGAGGAGCCCATGAGCATTATATCAATGATAGAGCCTGCCGTAAAAGCAACAGGCACACCCTATGTGGTTATAGAAAACAGACGGGAGGCTATAGAATATGCTCTCAGAAATGCCCGTAAGGATGATGTGATTGTCCTTGCAGGAAAGGGACATGAGACATATCAGATTCTTTCAACCGGAACAATATATTTTGATGAAAGAGAAGTTATACACGATATTTTGGCAAAATAATACGGGGGTACGATAATGGATACAGTAATATACAAATTAATTCTTGCCGCGGCAGTGTCCTTTTGCATAGCGGTGGTTCTTGCGCCTATTTTTATACCGGTTCTGCACAAGCTGAAATTCGGTCAGGAAATCAGGGAGATAGGACCCAGCTGGCACAAGAAAAAAAGCGGCACTCCCACCATGGGCGGTATAATATTTATCATTCCCGTTATAGTATGCTCGCTTATTTTTATAAGAAGCCTGACCGGTCTCTGTCTGGTGCTCTTCGGAGCTTCCTTTGGTCTTATAGGCTTTGTTGATGACTACATAAAGGTTGTTAAAAAGAGAAATCTCGGACTTACCGAGAAGCAGAAATTTCTTGCGCAGCTTGCGGCAAGTGTAATCTTCCTTTTTGTGGCTATGCATTTTGATATAATTACCGACGATATAGTAATTCCCTTCTTTAAAAGCACAGTAAGTCTCGGTGTGTTATATATTCCCTTTGCACTGCTGGTTTTGCTTGGCACCACCAATGCGGTAAATCTTACCGACGGTGTAGACGGGCTTGCATCGGGAGTTACGGTTGTTGTCAGCCTGTTTTTTGCCTTGCTTGCATATCTGTACGGCAGTGTGGAGACTGCTGAGTTTGCGGTTATAGTGCTGGGAGGCTGTCTTGGATTTTTTGTGTTCAACAGGCATCCTGCAAAGGTATTTATGGGCGACACAGGCTCGCTGTTTCTCGGCGGCTCGGTGTGCGCCATGGCGCTCGTGCTTAAAGCCCCTCTGCTTCTGGTTATAGCCGGTGGGGTGTATGTACTTGAAACCCTCTCGGTAATAATTCAGGTAACAAGCTTTAAGCTTACGGGTAAAAGAGTGTTTAAAATGTCTCCTCTGCACCATCATTTTGAAATGTGCGGATGGAGTGAAAATAAAATTGTGCTCACAGCAGTGACAGCTTCTCTTGTCCTTGGTGCCGTGGCACTGTTGGGAGGAATAGCAGTTGGCTGAGAGAACCCGTAGGAGGTCATCACGGCGCCGCGAAAGGCAAAAAAAAGAAATAAACTATACCTTCTGTATTTTGACCTTGGCATTACTCGGCTTCGGTCTTGTTATGGTATTCAGCGCATCCAGCGGTATTGCTCAGAGTAAGAATGAGAGTGTCTATATCTATTTTATCAAGCAGCTGATTTTTGCCGTTGCAGGTCTGGTTGTTATGAGGGGGCTTTCAAGGATTGATTATAAATTCTGGTACCAAAAATGGGTTGTTCTCCTGGGTATCGGAGTAACGGTTGTTCTGTTGATTTTAGTTTTGTTTGTCGGCAAGGAGGGCGGCGGTGCAACCCGCTGGATAGGCTTCGGACCCATTACCATACAGCCGTCGGAAATAGCAAAATTCACAACAGTTGTTGTCATGGCAAAATGGCTTTCTGATTATAAGGGCGATATAAAAAAATACGGAGTAATGATAAAAATGCTCCTTCCCGCAATGTTCTTTGCAGTCCTGGTGCTTTTGGGAGACCATCTCAGCGGTGCGGTTATCATAGCCCTGGTGGGAATTATCCTTGTTTTTGCGGCAGGGTGCAAATTCAGCCATCTGTTTTTTACCGGAGTGGCTTTTGTTCCGCTGCTTGTTATTGCCATAGCGCTTGAGCCCTACAGAGTAAAGCGTATCACAAGCTTTCTCGACCCATTTGCCGATGCTCAGGGTACCGGCTGGCAGGTTATACAGTCCCTGTACAGTATCGGCTCCGGCAGCATGTTTGGCGTAGGTCTTGGTCAGAGCAGGCAGAAGCATGGCTTCCTGCCCGAGCCTCATACAGACTTCATATTTTCGGTAATATGCGAGGAGTTAGGCTTTTTCGGAGCCATTCTTGTGATTTTGCTTTTTGTATTTCTTGTGGTGACTGGATTTAAAATAGCTCTTTCCGCACCGGACAGATTTTCGTCTCTGCTTGTGTGCGGTATGGTCAGCCTTATAGCACTGCAGGTTATACTCAATATCGCCGTTGTTACCTCGGCAATGCCCTGCACAGGCATTACTCTGCCGTTTTTCAGCTACGGAGGCTCGGCGCTTATGGTCAACCTGGTAGAAATCGGTGTTGTGCTGAGTGTGTCCCGGCAAACGGGCAAAAAATTGTAAACAGGAAATGAAAGGGATGGGAGCATGAGAATATTACTTGCGGGCGGAGGAACGGCAGGACACATAAATCCCGCTGTTGCCATTGCAAAATATGCTCAGAGTGTAGAGCCTGACACTGAAATACTTTTTGTGGGAAAAAAAGGCGGTATGGAGGCACGCCTGGTGCCTTCCGAGGGCTTTGATATACGCTTTGTGGAGGTAGAGGGGCTTAAAAGAAGACTCAGTCTTTCAAACCTCACAGCTGCGGCAAAGCTTGTGGGCGCCGTGTCAAAATGCTACCGTATTATAAAGGATTTCAAACCGGATGTGGTTGTGGGAACCGGCGGCTATGTGTGTGCACCTGCAGTTATTGCGGCAAACCGCAGGAAAATCCCCACTCTGATTCACGAGCAGAATGTATTTCCCGGCAGTGCAATCAGGATGCTTTCAAAAAAATCTTCGGTTACCGCCATAAGCTTTGACGAGAGCCGGAGGTATCTTTCAAATGCAAAAAAAATACTTCTTACCGGCAATCCCGTGCGTCCTGGTATAATGGACATTGACTACCGCTCTGCCCGGGAAAAGCTTGGTATCGGCGATGAAAAATTTGTTCTTGCCTTCGGCGGAAGCCTTGGAGCAAAAAAAATCAACGATGTGGTAACCGAATATGCCAAAATGATAAACGGCAGGCAGGATATACGTCTCTGCTTTGCCACAGGTATGAAAAATTACGATGATGTTATGAGTGAAATCCGCAGAGGCGGCATTTCTCTTAAGGATAATATACAGATTGTAAAATATATCGATAATATGGATGTGGTTATGAATGCGGCTGACCTTGTAATAGCAAGGGCGGGAGCAATCACCATATCCGAGCTGTGCGTGCTGGGCAAGGCGTCCATCCTGGTGCCCTCGCCCAATGTCACAAACAATCATCAGGAGTATAATGCAAGGACTCTCCATGACAGAGACGCCGCTCTGATGATTCTTGAAAAGGATTTTTCACCGGAGACTCTCTCCGCTGCCGCAGACAGAATATTCACAGATATCAATTTAAGCGGCAGTATGCAGTCAAATGCAAAAAAGCTCTCTTCGGCAAATGCCACAGAGCTTATATACAGAGAATTGGTTGCTTTAGTATCCGATAAATAACCGAGAAACAAGCCTTTGGCTATTTTCTATACACAGCCTGAGCTGTCCGGCATTTTGCCGTCGGCGGTTCAAGCTATACTCCGCTCTCCCTATCTACCTACCTAATCCTAAGGTGCCGCACTATATGCGGCACCAAAGCGGGGTATAAATCTATCTTTCGGTAACGAAAATATTTTTTCCGGCATAATATATAACTGAATTATATTGTCGGAGGGATATATATGAGTGCTGTAAAGGTTTCAGGCAAAAACAAGCTTTACGGAAATATAAAAATTCAGGGCTGCAAAAATGCTGTCCTTCCAATAATAGCGGCTTCATTGCTCAACGGCGGGGAGAATATAATACATAACTGTCCTTACCTTGCCGATGTTATAGCTTCAATCAAAATTCTTGAAGAGCTTGGTGCGTCTGCTGTGTTTGACGGCAACACACTTGTGATTGATTCCTCGGGAATCAGCTGCCGCAGAGTTGAGCCGGCGCTTATGAAGTCACTGAGGTCCTCTGTGGTATTTTTGGGACCTGTTTTGTCAAGATGCGGCAAGGCTGCAGTGTCAATGCCGGGCGGGTGCGACATAGGCAAGCGCCCCATAGACATACATCTGACCTCCTTTGAGAGAATGGGTGTGGATGTGGAATGTGCCGGCGATGAGGTCACCTGTGCTGTGAATAAGCTTCACGGCGAAAGAATTGTACTTCCCTTTCCATCGGTGGGTGCAACAGAAAATATAATGCTCCTTGCAGCTCTCGGCAGGGGAGTAACAACCATACATAATGCCGCCCGCGAGCCGGAAATCGTTGATTTGCAGAACTTCCTCAATTCAATGGGAGCAAGAGTATTCGGTGCAGGAACGGGCAATATAACCATATATGCTGTTGATAAGCTTACCGACAGCGAATACACCGTTATGACAGACCGCATAGAGGCGGCAACCTTTGCCTGTGCTGTTGCGGCAGCTGGCGGAGAGCTGTATATGGAGGGTATTAAGCCCGGGTATATACGCACCGTAACAAATATCCTAAAAAATTCCGGAGCCGCAGTTGCAGAGTATCCTGACTCTGTATATGTGGGAGCTCCGTCGCAAATAAGCTGTCCTCAGCTGGTTTCCACAGGACCTTATCCCGGCTTCCCCACAGATGCTCAGTCCTTGCTTATGTCGGTGATGAGCTGTTCAAAGGGCAGCGGTGTAATCAGAGAAAATATTTTTGAAAACCGTTTCGGTCATGCACAGGAGCTCCGCAGGCTGGGAGCCGATATAATCATTGACGGACGGAGTGCATATGTCCGCGGTGCTGCTCTTACCGGCGGCCAGGTGACTGCGCGGGATTTGCGCAGCGGAGCGGCGCTTGTGGTGGCAGCTCTTGCGGCAGAGGGTGAAACAACGGTTGAAAAGGCAGTATATATAGACCGTGGCTATGATGACCTTGTGGGAAAGCTCGGTAGCTTGGGAGCAAGTATTGAAAGGGTGAATTGAAAAAATGCCGCTAAGTGATATAAAAGCAAAAGACATCAGGATAAATAAGAAGCAGGCTTTTGCCGTAGTATGCATTATTATCGGTATTTTGTTTGTCTCGCTGTTTACACCCATGTATGATATAAGCGAAATATCGGTAGAGGGCAACTCAGCCGTAAGCAGTGATATACTTGTCAGGGCTTCGGGGATAGCCGAGGGCGAAAGCCTTTTTAAGGTAAATCCCCGTGAGGCGGAGGAAAAACTAAAAAAGGTTGCCTGTATAGACACTGTAAGAATAAAAAGAGTATTTCCCGGGAAGGTCAGAATAATTGTTACAGAAAGCACAGAATCCGCATATATAAGCTTTGCCGGAAATTATATCGGCATAGATTCAGGCGGCAAGATACTTGAGGTCAGACAGCAGCTTGACGAAAATGCAAAGCCGGTTGTAAACGGAGTCCGCATAAGCAATTTTACCATCGGAAGCTACATTGATGTTGACGACGAGGGGAAAAAACAGCTGTTGTTTGAGCTGCTCAGTGCAATAAGCGAGGAGGGGGTGGATAGCAGTATATACAGTATTGACATAACCGATACGGAAAACATATTTCTTGTGCTGAAAAGTAATATTACCGTAAAGCTGGGCAATGCTGACAGCATAAGATATAAAACGGCTTATCTTAAAACCGTTTTGCCGGAAATAAGCAACGAAACCGGCGGAGTATTGGATATATCCGATACAGATAATGTTATATACACAAACTGACGTAAAAGTGCTCGAAATTTATGTATATTTGTCTATTTATATATTAACAATATGTTAATTTTCACAAAATTGAAAAAATCACTGGTATTATTTTAAATTGTATGATATAATTTTACATAATATGCAGTTAGGAGGAATAGTTGTGTTAGAATTGGATAACGAAAAAGAAATGAACGCAAAAATGATAGTTATCGGTGTTGGCGGCGGCGGTAACAATGCTGTCGGCAGAATGATTGACGAAGGTCTGGCAGGTGTTGATTTTGTTGTGGTTAATACCGATAAGCAGGCACTTTATAAACTGAACTCAAGTAAGGTTTCTTCTAAAATACAGATTGGCGAAAAGCTCACCAGAGGTCTCGGCGCAGGTGCTAATCCTGAAATCGGCCAGAGAGCGGCAGAGGAGAGCCGCGAGGAAATCAAAAAGGTAATCCAGGATGCTGATATGGTATTTATCACAGCAGGCATGGGCGGCGGTACCGGTACCGGTGCGGCTCCTATAGTTGCTTCTATTGCAAAGGAGCTGGGTATACTCACAGTCGGTGTTGTTACAAAGCCATTTGAATTTGAAGGCAAGAAGAGAACAAATCGTGCTCTTGCAGGTATTGAACAGCTCAAGAGCTATGTTGACTCTCTCATTATAATACCTAATGACAAGCTTGAAGAGGCTTGTGTTGAGCAGACCAATGTTATTGACGCATTCAAAATGGCGGACAGTGTTCTCAGCCAGGGTGTCAAGGGTATTGCAGACCTTATTTCTTCTCCCGGAACAATTAATGTTGACTTTGCTGATATTACCACAGTTATGCGTAATTCCGGCATTGCCCACATGGGTATAGGACGTGCAACAGGCGACAACAGAGTACAGAAGGCTATGGATATGGCTCTCACCAGTCCTCTGCTTGAAACCAAGATTGACGGTGCAACCAAGGTTGTTATCAGCGTGGCAGGCGGCGAGGACCTTAAGCTCTTTGAAGTAAGTAGAGCCGGCGGTGTTGTTCACAGCCTTGTTGATGAGGATGCCGACATTATCCTTGGTACAACAGCAGATGATTCTCTCGGCGACGAGGTTGTTGTTACCATCATTGCAACAGGCTTCCAGGGCGAGGGTATACCTTCACAGACTCCCAAGACAGAGGAAAAACCAGAGGAGGAGACTCCATTCAGCTTCCCCAAATCAGCCTTTGAAGAGGATGATATAGAAATTCCACCTTTCCTCAGACAGAGATAATTACAAAAAAGCACCGGTTATTCAAAAGTCCGGCGGTATTGCAGCATTGGTTTGAAAGGCGGAAAATAATATATGAAATGTCCCTATTGTGAATGTGTAGAAAGCAAGGTTATTGACTCAAGACCCGTTGATGACGGTGCGTCTATAAGACGCCGCCGCGAGTGCCTCAGCTGTGAAAAGAGGTTTACCACCTATGAGCAGATTGAGTCCGTACCCCTTGTTGTTATCAAAAAAGACGGCAAGCGCCAGGTGTACAACCGTCAGAAGCTTATGAACGGTATTCTCCGTGCATCTGAAAAAACTCCCGTTACCTATCCACAGGTGGAATCGCTTGTTAGCGAAATTGAGAGCAATATGTACAGCCGCCTGGATAAAGAGATTTCTTCAAACGAGATAGGAGAGCTGGTAATGGACAGGCTCAAGCAGATAAACGACATTGCCTATGTGCGTTTTGCTTCGGTTTACCGTGAGTTCAAGGATGTCAATACTTTTCTGGACGAGCTTAACAGGCTTTTGCATTCAAACAACAAATAATATACAGAGACACTTTAGATACCCCGCTCCTCAGGTCTGAGGGGTGGGGTTTTATTTCTTATGTACTTTTGCGGTCAAAAAGTACCAAAAAACCTCGGGGCTCGATACTGAAGCGAATAAAAGCCCGACCACATATACTCCTAGCATAAGAAAAATCAAGTCTTTTAAATTTGTCAAGCTCGTAGGGCGCCAGCCCAACTTCGCTTTCCACAGTCAAAATCCATAATTTTTCTTAGGCAAGGAGTTCACAGAAGTTTTAACCATCAAATTTTTTGAGAGACAAGGAAAAAGCACAGCTAATACTATAGACCCGTATTAGCGAGCATTTTGACGAAGTATATCGAAAAATTTGATAGTTAAAACTATATGGTGTCAGGCTTTTGTTCGCTTAGATCCCCCGCTTAGTGGGTCTGACCCGCCCCCTAAGAACCCCCTCGTCGAGCTTAGACATTTGTTGGATGTATTTTTCTCACAGCTGTAGTGCGGCCAAACTAAACAGTGCACAAAATAAATATCCGTAGGGCGTGACAACTCGGCACGCCGTTAAAACGAAAAAAGAGGTATTATGAAAATAAAAAATCTTGATTTAAAAAACAATATTTTTCTTGCTCCCATGGCGGGAGTGACAGACTTGCCCTTCCGGCTTATGTGCAAAAAATTCGGTGCAGGACTTGCGTGCACCGAAATGGTAAGCTCAAAGGCTATGTATTATAATGACAAAAAGACCATGAGTCTTATTGAAACCCACGAGAATGAAGCTCCCTTTGCAGTACAGATTTTCGGCAGCGACCCCGACATCATGGCTCAGACCGCAGAAAAAGCCCTCAGCACAGGGGCATCTGTGTTGGATATAAACATGGGCTGTCCCGCACCCAAGGTTGCAAACAATGGAGACGGCAGTGCTCTTCTTAAAAATCCTCAGCTCATAGGCGAGATTGTGAGCAAGGTTTCATCGGCAGTGGATGTACCCGTCACCTGCAAGATACGTAGCGGCTTTGATTCTGTTGCGGATGTGGCAGAGATTGCCCGTATTATCCAGCAGGCAGGCGCTTCTGCCATAACTGTGCATCCCCGCACGCGGGATATGTATTACAGCGGCACTGCAGACAGGAGCCTGATTAAACTTGTTAAAGAAAGCGTAAGCATACCGGTTATCGGCAACGGTGATATCTTTACCGCTCAGAGTGCAATGGATATGCTTGCTTCAACCGGCTGCGACGGTGTTATGATTGCCCGCGGCGCTCAGGGAAATCCCTTTATATTCACTCAGATAAGTCAGCTTTTTGCCGACGGTGATATATCTTATAATCCCACCGATGCCGAAAGGCTTGACACATTGCTTGAGCATCTTGAGCTGCTTATGGATTACAAGGGAGCTTATGTGGGAGTCCGCGAGGCAAGAAAGCATATTGCATGGTATATCAAGGGCATGAAGGCCTGTGCAGCAATGCGTGAAAGAGTGTGCCGCATTGAGGACAGGGAACAGCTTTTTGATGAAATAAAAAGATACAGGGAATTTGTTGAGGCAAAATAACGGATGCAAGCATCACTTGACATAATCAAGTAAAAAATTCTTTTGGTTTTTATAATAGTATGTTACAATAAAACAAAGGAGTGATTTGTAATGACAACAGGCGAAAGCATTTATAAATACAGAAAAGAATTTGGCTTGTCACAGGATGAGCTTGGCGAAAAGCTACTTGTAAGCAGGCAGACTATCAGCTTATGGGAAAAAGACCAGACTGTACCGACTATTGAGAATCTGATGCGCCTGAAAGAAATTTTCGGCATTTCCGTTGATGAAATATTGTGTGCTGATGAAAAGAGCAAAATGAAGAAGAATGTAAATTCTTTGGACACTGTATGTGCAGCGCTTGCATATGCACTTGGGATACAGCCTCCCAAATATGCGGCGGAGATGAATTGGGAGCTTGCAAATTATATTGATAAGGTTTTTGACGGAAACTGCGGTTCTCACGGTCTGGATATGGTTGAAGACATAAATATTGTTCATCTGTACAAGGGCTATGTCGGAAAGGGGCATTGATTATGCGGGTATATGTTATCAGACATGGAGAAAGTGAAACAAACCGCGCAAAAAAATGGACGGGCTGGCTCGATGTTAATCTTACGGATAAAGGAAAAGCCGATGCAAAAAAAGCCGGCGATTTTATTAAACACATCTCTTTTGAAAAAATATATGCAAGCGACCTTAGCCGTGCCGGTAAAACAGCAGAAATTGCTATCCCTGGCTGCAAATATGAGACATCTGCTCTTTTAAGAGAAATAAATGTGGGTTCATTGGCAGGCAATCCAATCGACAGCTTAACAGATAAGCAGCGGGACCGCAATGCAGAAGTTGGATATGTTGATTTCGGCGGTGAGTCTAAAACCGAATTTAATGACCGAATCAGCCGGTTTATGAAAGAGCTTGAGGGTTCGGAATGTGAAAATGTTGCTGTTTTTTCACATGCCGGATGGCTGTGCGGGATGCTCAATATTGTTCTCGGCAGTTATGTGCCGAGAAAGCATGTGTGCTGCAACAACTGCACAATTGCGATTTATGAATACACAAACAAAACATGGAGGCTTCATAGCTGGATTAATTTTACGTAATATAATTGTCTGTTTGCGGTATTAAGAATAACAAAAGAAGTAACAGCAAAAAATACGGTTCGTATTAGCAAAATAAAAAGCGTATGATATAATAAGTCTTGTTTAAGATACTATAGCGGAGGAATAATATATGTGTAATACATCAAAAACAACAAAGCTTCGTATTATGAGTAATAACATCTGGTGGTGCGACACTAATACAGAAGCATGGAGTGCAATAGGAGCTGATTGCTCTGCCGAGCACCGTGCTCACGGATTTTTCCGTACATATAAGGAGCTTGCACCTGATATTATTGGGCTTCAGGAATGTACTGCTGACATGGCTCATTTTCTGATGACTCTTTTTGCCGAAAATGAGCTGCCGTATGCACTGTTGTGGGGACGCGACACTCCCATAGTGTACCGCAGAGATAAGCTTGAGCTTGTGGATTCCAAGGCTTTTATCTATCCGGAATCCATTCCCGGATTTGAGGGTTCCTTTAATAATGCAAAAACAAAGTCATACTGTATCGGTGCGTTTAAGGAAAAGATAAGCGGGAATTTTCTCACTTTTGCAACAACACATCTATGGTATAAAAGCGGAAATCCCGAAATGCCTTCCTATCAGCCGTATTCCCATGAAGCAAGGGAGTATCAGCTTGGCTTGCTGATGGACAGAATGGATGAATTTCAGGCTCGTTATAATTGCCCTGCTGTGATTGTGGGTGATTTTAATGCATATTATTCATCAAACGTAATTAAAGCGGCACAGAAAAGAAGCTATGTGCATGCACATGACATCTCCCTGAAATTGCCCGATGAGACATCCGGAATGCATTATTGCTGCCAGGACGGCTATAACGAAGCATTGCGTGAAGGCGGTTTTGGTGTTTCAATCGACCATATTCTGCTGAGAGGCTTTGGCGATAATGCCGTGGAGTGCTTTGAACGGCATAAGCCGGGTTATTATATGGCTCTTTCAGACCATTTGCCTGTTTGGTGTGACCTGAATATAGGAAAAGAGTAGCTTTAGCAACCAAAACCGTCTTTGATGTTGGTTGCTATGGCTAATGAGGCTAAAAATAGATTTATATCGGGGGTGGGTACGATGATGTCGGTCAACCGTGAAGAAAATCGGCATAATTCAAAAAAATCACTGTTTCGGGAGGCTTTACGTCTGCTTATCAGAAATTTTTTTGAGCACAGAGTGGGCAAGAATGCAGCGGCTCTTGCATATTATTTGCTTTTTGCCCTGTTTCCTCTGCTTATTTTCATATGCAATTTATTGGGTGTTTTAAATTTGGATATACATGCCTCTGTTCAGACACTGCAGCGCGTTCTGCCAAAGGAGGTTGTAGTGATAATAGAAACCTATCTGGAATATATATCAAACACCTCAAGTCATACTCTGCTGTGGTTTTCGCTGGTGTTTTCCGTATGGTTTCCCATGAGAGCGGCAAAGGGACTTATGGAGGATGTGCGCCTTGCCTACGGTCTTGGCAAACCGCAGAATCCTGCAGTCTTTACAATCCGCCGGCTTATATATACGGTTGTGTTTTTGATTGTTATTGTTCTGACGCTGCTTCTCTCAACCTTGGGTGAGCATGTGTTGGTATATATACAGTCAATGCTTCCCGGCAATGTCATGCGTATATCCGATATCTATTTTGCCCTGTGGCAGTATCTGCGCTTTTTGCCCGTGGGTTTGCTTATGTTTTTGGCAATAGGCACGCTCTATTCTTCCTCTACAGACGAAAAACAGCCGTTTAAAACGATTTTGCCGGGGATTTTTGCAGCGTTGTTTTCATGGCTGGTTGTAAGCGTAGGCTTTTCGTTTTATGTAGAGAATTTTGCAAGCTATACTGTTATATACGGCACTCTCGGTGCGGTCATCGTGCTGATGATATGGCTGTATCTGACAGCGGGAATTCTTATTCTCGGAGCCGAGCTGAATGCCGCTCTCAATACACTGCGTACTAAAAATTAATAAGGAAAAATGCAAAAAAAGACACCTCATCAGTCAGCTGTGCTGACAGCTTCCCCTCCAAGTAGATAATGATTAATTCATAAATTGTAGGGTTCGGCAGCCTCCCTTGCAAAGCCCTCCTTGCCTAAAGGAGGGGGGATCGTCGAAGACGGTGGGAGGATTCCAGGGAGGGGGACCAAGCAACGCTTGGTGGAGGGATTCGTCCGACGAACCGAAAATGCCCCAGCAGCGGCACATCCTAAAGGCTGTGCCCTACAATTATTGATTAAATCAGTGTTTACCCAAGGGGAAGCCTTTTTTTATTTCACAAGGTGGCTCTTGCTGCCGAACCAAACAGAGTCAGCTTGCGCTTTACCTCTTCCTTCATGGCATTTACCTTTGCATCGTGAAGAAGCAGGTAGCCGTCCTTATAGGGGTATTCCTTCATGGACTCAAACAGTCCTGCAGAGCATATGTCAGTAAAAATATTCACCTTGGTTATACCGCCGGCAATGGATTTTCTGAAATCCTCGTCAGAGAGACCAGAACCGCCGTGGAGAACCAGAGGTACATCTGTTGCACTGCGTATTTCCTCAAGGCGGTCAAAATCAAGCTTCGGTGCTTTTGTGTAGGGACCGTGAGCTGTACCGATGGATATAGCAAGGGCATCCACACCTGTTTTTTCGATAAATTCAACGGCGTCCTCCGGCTTGGTGTACAGGTCCTCATTCTGCTCGTCGCCTACATCTGTGTTTCCCACATGACCGATTTCGCCCTCGACAGTTGCGCCGAACTCATGGGCGATTTTAACCACGTCTCTTGTGCCGGCAAGGTTTTCCTCGTGTCCCAGTGCCGAGCCGTCATACATTACACTGGAAAATCCCAGTCTCAGCGCCTCGACGCATCTTTGGTAGGTCAGCCCGTGGTCGTAGTGTATGGCAATGGGCACCGACGCTCTCTTTGCCATTTCTACCATGCCGGGACCTATTATGTGCAGGTCGCCGTAGGGGAGAAGAACCTCTGCAGTGCCTATTATGATAGGTGAGCAGAGCTCTTCGGCAGCTGCAACAGCCGCCTGGAGTCCGTCTGTGTCTATCACATTGAACAGACCCACTCCGTATTTGTTTTTCTGTGCATCCTTAAGGATGGAATTCATGTTTACAAGCATTTTAATAATTCTCCTTACCAGTTTGTTTTCCTTTCATATTTTTTCTGCAGCTCTTCGATTTCAGCTTTTGAGCGCATACCGCTTATGGAATCCTCTGCTGCAAGATTGCAGGCAGCCGCCGCAGAGGCAAATTCCAGCAGCCGTTTGTTGTCATATCCGTGATATAAGCCGTACAGGCAGGCTGCAGCATAGGCATCACCTGCGCCAACACTGCCCTTTATATAATCCTTGGGTAATGCAAGTGAGGGAACTGTTACAAATTCGCCGCTTTTGTCCAGCAGGAAGCCTGCTTCTGAGCAGTGAACAATAACCTTTTCTCTTACACCAAGCTCCATGAGCTTTTCCATGGTTTTGCGCATATTATCACGGTTCACTGTTCCGTCAGGATTTCTCGGCGGATAGCCTGATATATTGCTGCTTTCGATTTCGTTCATTATGGTGTAGTCACACCAGGACAGGGATGCGCTTATTATTCTCGGTGCCCGTCCGCTGTCCTCGCTGATAACGTCAATGGAGGTTTTTATTCCCTTGGCGGATATATCGTGAAGCAGCTTTGCCATTTTGGTTCCGTAGGTTTTGTCCGGAGCGTCCAGAGAGTCCAGCAGCAGGAGATATCCGATATGGAATATTTTGCAGTCAAGTGCGGCAATATCTATATCCTCATAGCACAGGCTGCTGTTTGCTCCCCTTGAATAAAAGAAGGTTCTGTCGCCTGTGGTCATCTCAGACATAACATTGCTGGAGGATGTAACAACACTGTCGTCAACCTTCATCATGGATACATCAATACCATGCTTCTGCATTTGTGATATCAGAAATCTTCCGTTGTCATCGTTGCCCACCTTTGCAATGGCTGTCAGGTACATATCCGGGTCTATTTTTGAAATATCTATTAATGTGTTGGGGACACATCCGCCTACCGCATGGCTTATTTTCAGCACGTTTGCAATCATGCTTTTGTCGGGATATTTGTCTATAATATTGAGTATATCCACAATGATATTGCCTGCCACGGCAATTCCCTGGCTGTCACCCTTGAGCAGATAGTCTGTGGATACTCCGAAAATCTCAGACAGCGCAGGAAGTATACTTATCTCCGGAAATCCGCCTCCGTTTTCCCATTTGCTTACTGTCTTGTCGCTTACATGGAGCTTTTCGGCAAGCTCAAGCTGAGTTAAGCCGAGCTTTTTTCTGTGTCTTGCAATTTTGCTCCCGAGTAAAGAAGCATTCATGTGATTCACTCCTTTTTGTAAAATAATGTTGATTTATATTAATTTTATCATTTATTTGATTTTGTGTAAACCTACTTATAATATAAAATATACGAAAAATATAGTAAAAGCTCTACAAATCGTAGAGTAGCAAAGTGCTTTTTAGGACACACTAATAAAGAAGATATGAGTTTTTATATCCTTTTTAAAATTTATAATATAAGGGGAAGGCTTTTTGTCGATATTTAAGCTTCGCTTGCTCGATATTTTTGCTATCGCAAAATCGATATGTTTTGCGGTGCATCGTAAACGCTGCACCCTACAGCAAAACTCGATATGATATGAATTCTCGTCGCGTTAGCGACATATCGAGTCTGCAAGACATATCGAGAATTCTGTAAAGAATTCATATCGACGATTTCATCTCGATGAAATCATTATATAGGGAGTGATTAATTTGTGCACTGCACTTACGCTTAAAACAGATGATTTTTATTTCGGCAGAAATTTTGACTGGGAATTTTCCTACGGAGAGTCGGTTACTGTTGCTCCCCGCAGATATGCCTTTGAATTTTCGGACAGTTCAGTTTGCGATAATCATTATGCAATCATCGGCACTGCCTTTGTGCAGGATAATTACCCTTTGTATTTTGATGGTACCAATGAGGCGGGGCTCAGTATGGCAGGTCTGAATTTCCCTGGAAATGCCTGCTACAATTCCCCACGGGCAGAGGCTGTAAATGTCGCTTCGTATGAGCTGATAAACCGTGTGCTCTCCCGCTTTGCTACCGTATCACAGGCTCTGACTTTTCTTGAAAAAGTAAATATAACAGATATATGCTTCAATGCCGGACTGCCTCCCTCTCCGCTGCACTGGATAATTGCCGATTGCCGCTCCTGCTATGTTATAGAGCCCATGAGCGACGGTCTGAGACTGCACCAAAACAGTTTTGGCGTTCTCACCAACAATCCGCCCTTTGATTATCATGCTCTCAATATGTCAGGCTATATGCAGCTTACCTGTGATGAGCCGAAAAATTGCTTTGACCCGGATATTTCCCTCAGTGTATACAGCCGGGGTATGGGAGCCTTGGGACTTCCGGGAGACTGGTCGTCTCCGTCAAGGTTTGTCCGGGCGGCTTTTGAAAGGGCAAATTCCGCTTCTGCAGCGACCGGTGAGGAAAGCGTCGGTCAGTTTTTTCATATTCTGGGGAGTGTTGAGCACATCAGAGGATGTGTAAAGCTGCCTGAAGATAAGTATGAAATCACACAGTATTCTTCCTGCTGCAATACGGACAAAGGGGTATATTATTATACCACTTACGAAAACAGGCAGATATGTGCAGTGGATATGCATAAGGAAAAGCTTGACGGAAATCATCTGATATCATATCCTATGGGGAACAGGCAGAATATATTTTATGTGAATTGATTGGAATAAAAAAATAGCAAACAGACATCGTTTTCGGTGTCTGTTTGCAATTAGAAAACAAATTAAACTATATATTATTGTATGTAACAATATCAATGTTATGCTAAAGTTAAATCACTGTCTGTTGAAGTATCCTTTCTCTCGGGACGGCACATGGGCTTTTTGTATCCCATACCTTTGCCTGAGGGGCGGAAATCGCCTGACTCGATTTTTTCAATCGCTTCGTCATATTCTTCCTGAGTGATTTTCTCGTCAGCGAGCTTTTCGGTAAGGTCAGCCTTGAGCTTTTCAGCAAGTTCAGCCTTTTTCTCCTCGGTCAGCTCGGGCATTTCTCTTTTGCCACCCATGCCTGAGGGGAGGAAATCGCCTGACTCGATTTTTTCAATCGCTTCGTCATATTCTTCCTGAGTGATTTTCTCGTCAGCGAGCTTTTCGGCAAGGTCAGCCTTGAGCTTTTCAGCAAGTTCAGCCTTTTTCTCCTCGGTCAACTCGGGCATTTCTCTTTTGCCACCCATGCCTGAGGGGCGGAAATCGCCTGACTCGATTTTTTCAATCGCTTCGTCATATTCTTCCTGAGTGATTTTCTCGTCAGCGAGCTTTTCGGCAAGGTCAGCCTTGAGCTTTTCGGCAAGTTCAGCCTTTTTTTCCTCTGTCAGCTCGGGCATTGCCATTCTGCCGCCCTTACCTTCGGGCTTTGTGCCACGTAAATTTTGCGAAGCTTCTGCATTTTTGTCGGAAAGATTTTCCGCTTTAAATCTTAAGCTGTTATTGCTTTCTGAAAAAGAAAACGGGCTTTTGGCGATGGTTGGTTTTCCTGCTGCATATATGGTTATACAGCTTAGTGACATTGCTGCGGCAAGAGCTGCTGCAACAGCTTTTGTTGAATTTTTCATACATTATACCTCCTGAATTTTGAGATTTGTAAACTATCAATTACATATTATCTCATCTGTATTAAAAGTAGATTAAAATGATAAAATTTATTTTTGCACGTTTGCTGGTTCACACTTTGATGATTTACATTTTGATAGTTTACACTTTGATTATATACATACCGGATTAAATTTTCATTAGAAGATGAAAAAATTTGTATTTACAATTTATATATTGTTTTTTGCATGAATTAATGGTATCATATAATTATCGAAAGGAATGATTAATATGAAAAAGATTGTTGCTTTAATAATAGCATTGATGTGTTTTGCCAATACCGCTTTTGCTTCAACTGCTGATATTGGTTCCGCTTCATCGGAAAAGCTTAATTTTGATATATTCAGATATATCTGCTCCAGACTTATAAGGTCTGAGGATAATTCTGATAAGCTCTCTTCCGAAACGAATACGTCAGACACCGCTGAGGAAAAAAACAGCGCTGCAGCAACGGATAATTCGGCAAAATACAGAACCTTGCGCGGTGTTGCGGCATCAATGTGTGTTGCTGCCTCTGTATCCAAGGCGATTGTAGATGGCGATGATGTGACAAAGGTTGTATATTACACAGGCACAGAGGGCAAGGCTTACGAATGTTATTTTAATTATAAAAGCTACGCAAAAAATCCCATGTTTACATATGAAGATATCACCGAGGGCAGTATATTTTATGCAGGGATAACCGCTGAGGGATTTGTATCCAACTATGCGGTTGTAGCAGTTGTTGACAAAAGCACAAAAATGTTTAAGGTGGATGAGAATGCCGTAAAAGAGAATTTTAATTCAAAAAGAGTAAGCTGCAGCTTTTCGTATATTACTGATATCAGATACAGAAACGGAAAAACTATAGTAAGCCTCGGCAACGGAGAGGATTTAACCGTGGTTGAGGATGCGGCACAGTTTACCTACAATAATTACGGCAGAAACAGCGAGGTGTATGCAGGAGACTTTACAAAATCCCGTGTGGATACTCCGGAATATGATGAAGAAAACGATGTAACCGAGGTATATATGGTCTTTGCCATGAACTATGAGGACGAGACGGTTGCTATCTGCTCCATAACAACTCCTGCTTATGTAAGAGGCAATATTGAAGATTGACTGAAAGGAATTTTTTGTACATATTATGAAAAGAAATGTAATCGGCATATTAGCTCATGTTGACTCAGGCAAAACCACTTTGTCCGAGGCTATGCTCTATACAACCGGCAAGCTGCGGAGTCTTGGCAGGGTGGATCACAGAGACAGCTTTCTTGATAACAATCAGATAGAGCGTGACAGGGGAATAACGATTTTTTCCAAGCAGGCTGAAATGGAGCTTGATAATTCCTTGTTCACCCTTATTGATACTCCTGGGCATGTGGATTTTTCCTCAGAGACAGAGCGAACATTGCAGATACTTGACTATGCAATATTGGTAATCAGCGGCACCGACGGTGTGCAGAGCCATACAGAGACCCTGTGGAAGCTCCTTTCCGGCTACGGTGTGCCTGTATTTGTGTTTATAAACAAAATGGATATATCTCACTTTGACAGAGCGGAGCTTATCAAAAATCTTCAATCCCGCTTAGGTGACGGCTTTGTGGATTTTTCTGCCGGGGATAGCGAAGCTTTTTTTGAAGAGATGTCCATGTGCAGTGACGAGATTATGCACGAATATCTCGAAGAGGGCAAAATATCCGGTGATGCCGTATGTGCTGCCATTGCCGCAAGAAAAGCCTTTCCCTGCTATTTCGGCTCTGCGCTTAAGCTTGATGGCGTGCAGGAATTTTTGCAGGGGATAGACAGATATACTCTTGATAAAAAGCGAAATAATGTTTTTGGAGCAAAGGTATACAAAATATCCGAGGACGACCGCGGAAACAGACTTACCCATATGAAAATAACCGGAGGCAGCCTTGATGTCAAGACTCTCCTTAGCGGCACCACCGAGGACGAGCCCTGGGAAGAAAAAGTAAACGAGGTACGCATATATTCCGGGGAAAAATATACCATGGTGCAGACTGCGGAGCAGGGCATGGTTTGTGCCGTGACAGGACTTACAAAAACCTTTGCGGGTCAGGGTCTCGGCAACGAGACAGACTCTGCCTCACTGAGCCTTGAGCCTGTGTTTTCCTACAAGGTGCGCCTGCCCGAGGGTGTCAGCGAAAGCAGTGCATATATGACCCTCAAAAAGCTCAATCAGGAGGAAACTCAGCTCCATGTATACTGGGACGCTCATCTCCGCGAAATACGGATGCAGCTTATGGGCGAGGTACAGATTGAGGTGCTCAGGCGTATTATAGCTGAGCGCTTTGACCTTGATGTGGAATTTGAGCAAGGCGGTATTATATATAAGGAAACCATTCTCGGCACTGTGGAGGGTGTGGGACATTATGAGCCCTTGCGCCACTATGCGGAGGTTCATCTTATCCTTGAGCCCGGAAAGCCCGGCAGCGGACTTACCTTTACGTCAAAATGCCGTGAGGATCAGCTGGATATCAACTGGCAAAGGCTGATAATGACTCATCTTAAAGAGAAAACCCATGTGGGAGTGCTCACCGGCTCTCCTATAACTGATATAAATATTATTCTTGCCGCAGGCAGAGCCCATCAGAAGCATACCGATGGCGGCGATTTCCGTCAGGCAACCTACAGAGCGGTTCGCCACGGTTTGCGGAATAGCGAAAGTGTGCTTCTTGAGCCTTGGTACAGCTTTGTTATAGAGGTGCCTGCAGAAAATATCGGCAGGGTGATGAATGATATAGGGCAGATGCGCGGAAGCTTTGAGCCGCCGGAAACTTTGGGGGAAATGAGTGTTCTCAAGGGCAGCGCGCCTGTTGAGACAATCAGGGATTATCAGAGGGAAATCATATCCTTTACCCGTGGCAAGGGGCGCATGACCTGCAGTCTAAAGGGCTATGAGCCATGCTCTGTTGCAGATGAGGTTATTGCACGCATGGCTTACGACTGCGACGGCGACCTTGACAATACTGCCGACTCGGTATTCTGCTCCCACGGTGCGTCAATTGTGGTAAAATGGGATCAGGTATATGACCATATGCATATAGAAAGTGTGCTCAGGCAGAGACAAGAGGTTACTTATGTACCTCAGGAGAGAACAAGAAAATTTGATGCGGCATCCGTCAGCGACGATGAGCTGATGATGATATTTGAACGCACCTTCGGCAAGCCTAAGGAAAAGGTGTACGAAAGAAAGCTGAAAAAAGCCTCTGCCGACAGCAAGCCCCACCATGGCAAGCCCCGGCAGCTGCCTGACGGTCCTGAATATCTCCTGGTAGACGGCTACAATATTATTTTTGCATGGAAATCCCTTGCGGATATTGCAAGGGACAATATAGACCTAGCAAGAAACCAGCTTATCAACCGGCTTATCAACTACAGGGCAGTGCGCGGCTGTGAGCTGATTGTGGTGTTTGATGCATATAAGGTAAAAAATAATCCCGGGTATCTTGAAAAGGTAAACGGAATCAGCGTTGTGTATACCAAGGAGGCAGAAACCGCCGATACCTATATTGAAAAGGTGTCTCACAAGCTGAGCAGGACAAATACTGTTCGCGTTGCAACCTCCGACGGACTTGAGCAGCTTATCATTCTGGGCAACGGAGCCCTTAGGGTTCCTGCATCGGCATTTGAAAAGGAAATGTGTGCTGTTGAGGCAGCAATAGAGGATTTTTTGAAAAATCAGAGATAACAGATTGTAGAATAATTCAATTGTCGCACAAAAGAGCTGGGTGGGTGACGTACATGAAAGGCTGAAATCCCTGTGGCACAACGCTTTTGTGTGACACCGCATGTACGTCCCCACATCCGAGCGAACAAAATCACGAATTATTCGACAGTCTGATAAAGGTGTTTTGTTATGAATGTAAAAGGGATAATTTTTGATAAAGACGGGACTCTTATGGAATATGAGGCTTTCTGGGTGAAAATTGCCGAAGCGGCGGTAACTGATGCACTTGTAAAAATAGGTGCGGATACAGCTCTGCTTTATGATATTATGAAAGCCTCCGGTTGTGAGGACGGGGTAGCCGCGGCAGATGGGGTTATGTGCTCCGGCACTTATAAGGATTTTTCGGATATTATGTGGGAAATCCTTGATAAGCATGGCACATCTGTTGAAAAAGACGTGCTTTTAAAGCAGATTACAGAGTCCTATTATGCTTCGTTTTCAATGGGTGAGGTAGTCCCTGTCTGCGATAATCTCAGGGATGTTCTTGTGAAGATAAAATCAAAAGGAATTAAAATTGCATTGGTTACAAACGACAGTGTAAAGGGAACCGAGCATTGTCTCGAAATTCTTGGTATATCACATTTGTTTGACAAGGTATATGCAGATGACGGCATAGCACCCGCCAAGCCTGACCCCTACAGGATAAATCAGTTTTGCAGCGAAGAAAATATTTCCCCGGAAAATGTAATCGTGGTAGGGGATACCATTGCAGATATGCTCTTTGCAAAAAATGCAGGCGTTGCGGCAGTAGGTGTGGCAAAAAATGAGCATAACAGAAAAATTCTTGAGCAATATGCTCCGGTTATAGGAAATGTGAGTGAACTGGCATTATAAATTAAAGTATTCTCTGCAAGCTGATAATATTTTTTCCTGAGTTTCAAAGTCAGTTATTTTCCGGCCGACTTAACAATCTATAATAGATTACAAAAAACAACGCACAGAAGAAAATTTGTGCGTTGTTTGCATATTATTTATTTTACAGATCAAAGTATTCTCTGCATGCTGTTAATATTTTTTCCTGAGTTTCCAAGTCTATTATTTTTCCGGCTAAGTTCTGCAATCTGCTATGTGATACTGTTCTGATTTGCTGAACCATTGCAACAGATAATTTTGGCAAACCACTTACCTGAATTGGCAATAGAACTTCGGTTGGGTAAATTTTATCGGTCGGTTTTACGCTTGACAATGGAAGAACTGTTGAAACGGAAAGATTATGATTCACACTGTCTGTGGATATAATAAGCACAGGTCGTGTTCCTCTTTGTTCGCTTCCGGTAGTAGGATCAAGATTACAAAAATATATTTCCCATTTGTTTACCATTCGCCTTGCACCTCACCGTCTGCAAAAGCAAAGTCTTCATCACATTTTGATGTTCTGGATATAAATGCTTCATCTCTTGCGGCTTCTTTCATCATTGCATCGTATTGCTTTCTTCTTGCTTGTGCGAGATAATCATCAACAGCCTGGCGTATAGCAAAATTTACAGAAGGAATCTGTTTTGAATTTGCAAGTGCTTTTAGTTCATCAATAAAAGATACAGGAAGTGTCGCTGTAATTCTTGTTGTTTCAATAGAGTTCATCATTTTTATCACCTCACTATTAGTATATACAAAAGATGTGATTTTGTCAATACTAATATGATGTTTTATTTGATGTCATTTTATGCATCGTTATTTGCATCAATAGTTTTGATGTACTTTTTATGCATTTTTGCCGAAACTTCTGTTTTGACGTCGACATCTGTCGAATGTATTGTTCGATACAAACCGAGGTTCTTAATTACTTTTCATTTTATGATGTACATTTTACCGCATATTTTGTAGTTTGTCGAGTGGATTTTTTAATGTTTTTTATTTTCGAACACAGTTTTTAAGATTTGTGTTTGGAAAGTTTGAGCTGTCTTTAATTTACATAAACAAAAAAACTACAGTTAAGGGGATTTTTAAACAAAAACTAATGAATTTTAAAAAACCAATTACTGCATATTTTTATGCTATCGTATATATTATTGTTTGTCAAATTATTTGAAGAATCCAAAAGACAGCCGAATTCTGGCTGCCTCTTGGTATATTTATTCATTCTTAGATAGGAGTAGTTTAAGAGAGTGGTTTGGGCTAACTTTAACTATCACCGTATTTCTAATATACATCGTATAACATCTAATGTCAAATTTGAAAGTTAGCGATCACATTTATATGTTTCTGTATTTTCAAGATTTTCCCTTTTTAGAATGGTAAATCTTCATCAGAAATTTCTAAAACATTTTCATTGATACAGGGAATAATATATTTACTAAAATATTTTTTGAAATATAAATCATTTAAAGTATCGTCTTTTTTAGTATTTACATTTATTTCATTTATAACATCTTGCTTTGTTGAAAAGAAATCTATAAAATCTAACGCATATAACTGCCCATGTGTCTTTTGATACTATATCTTTAATTTCTGCCATTTTTTCACCTTTTATTTCATAGATATTTTTATTCCGCCCAGCTAATTACATGAGCAATTCTTTCTTTCAGTTCATCAAACTGTCTTTCTGACATATATGCTTTAACATCTTCTAAATCTATTGATTTAAGTTTTTCTGCAATGTCCTTGTGATTGCTCATAAAACGCTCGCAGAGGTCATCGAGGGGAATAGATGCAGAATTACCCATTGTTGTCCTTGAAAGCCCTAAAAAGCCCTCCTGAAAGGCGACATTGTGGTCGTAGCACGGTGATACGGATTTAAATTCAAAAGTTTTACTGTCATAGAGCAGTCCGTAGTTATCATCGTGCAAGTCGGGGTTTGCAATGATATAATTAAATATATACATTCTCTGCAACTGTTCAATAATCTCCTGATACTTAACATCTTTTACCAAGATGTTATAGATTTCGTCTGATGTATCAAAATATGTTTTCAGTTCGCTTGCATGAACAAGAGAGGTGGAGTAGTCTGTAAAAATCTTAATCTTTACATATTCACCGTCTAAACCACATTCAGCAACATTTACTCCAATCTGCTTACCGATTAAGTATGCAGGGTACTCCAAAACAGCATCTTTTTTCAGTTTATAAATATAACCGCCAAATACTGCTTTGGGAAAATAACCTTTTGTGGTAAATAAAGATGTAAAGCCTTTTAATATATCTTCACTTTCTTTAAGTTCGCCTGTTAAAGCGACATTATTAAGAGCAATATTATCATCTCTTAATCTTTTAAGCTCATCCCAATCTGCAATGGAATCACGGGTTTTAATCCAGAAGTTATCTGTAAAAGAAATGCCAGAACTGTCCTTGATAACCTTATCTCTGTCTCTGCCAACCTTACGGGCAATATAGACCATATTCATATATGTTCTATTGAGATTGTTTATTCTGTTGTTAAGCCAATCTAAAACATATGCTGAAGAAATCTTTTCTCTGCCACGCAGTCCAAAAGGAAGATGTTCCTTATCATACACAAAGATTTCATCAGTTTCTATATTGATTTCCAGAACAGGAATGTTTTTAAACATAATGGTATATCTTTTGACTTTTTCAGTTGTTTGCCCATTGTTTGGAATTGTAATCTTATCCATACTCTGCACCTACTTTAAATCTTCTGTTTTAAAGGTCGTATAGCCCTCGTAATAATAACTTGTATCAATACCTTTCATATACACTTCACGGTCATTTATTTGGTCTGTAAGGGCATTTTTAAGTATATGCTTAATCTCAATGTCTTTGATAGGACTTCTCTCCATAGCAAGGAGATAATCTTCCTTATCGACCAAGCTCCAATCTACAACTTTGCCGAGTTCCTTTTTTAAGATTAAATCTAACCAAATGCGTATTGCTCTGCCATTACCCTCGCGGAAGGGGTGAGCAATGTTCATTTCAACATATTTTTCAATAATAGCATCAAAATCTTTCTGTGGCATCTTGTCAATGTTATCAAGTGCCGCCTGCAAATACATAAGCGGAGCAAATCTGAAATTACCTTTTGCAATATTTACTTCACGCATTTTGCCTGCAAAATCGTAGATTTTATCAAAAAGATATTTGTGTATAAGAGAAAGACTTTCAAAAGTTCCGGCGGTCAATGTGTCAAGATAACCTGTCTCAAACAATTCAAGAGCTTTCTTTTTACTGATTTTTTCTTCTTCACGGGCAAGAGCAGAGGAATCTGTTATACCCAATTTATTTTCAAGTGCCATAAAATAGCCCTCCAATTACTTTTCTATGAGGTTATAACCATTCATAATAAACTCTTTTATTTCCTTTGATTTTACACGCATTCTCACAGATTTAATTACACTCTTAACCAAATCTTCCGAAAGAGCAGGAATATATATTTTCAGTTTTTCATCATGCTGCATTAGTTCATTAAAAAGTTTTATGAGCAAGTCATTTTTGCGTGTTATATTTTTGGGATAACCTCTTGATATAAGTGCCATATTGTTATCAAAATTTGGTGCTAACCCTAAAATTTCACCGGTATCTGCATCTCTTAATACACCAAAATTGAAGGTGTGTCTATCAGGATTTGCGCAGATTGTATCTAAGAATAACATCTTGACATAATCACCGACTGCATTCGGACAAATAGATTTAAGCATTTCCACGGATTTGATGTAATCTTCATCATCGCCCAAGATGTTAAATGCCGGTTCAAAATTCACAAGGGCATTATCTGTAAAATCTTTTGTTTTAATAACACCGTTTCCTCGTTCGTATTCTGCCATTTTGAAACCAAGTTCAACACCGAGTTTATATATAAACAATTCTGAAAACATTTCATCATGGTTTGCCTTTTTGTGCATCCACCATTGACCTTTTCTCAGTTTCCAACACTTTTCAAAACTACCGATGTTTGTAAGCTCAGGAGTTTTTGATGTTTTACTGTTTGCAACTCTGTTAAAACTATCGTAATTTCCTGTAAGAGCGAGATTTGCAAAGTAGTCATTATCAAATCTAACATCTTCATATGTTAAATCTGAATCTATTGGTTTTATCCAATAATTATCGGTAATTGTAGCGGCATTAACAGATAAAACAGTCGAGATATCATCTTTTGCTGTCATTCGAAGTGCCTTTTTAAGCAGGCGTGAGTTTGGTCTTCTGTTATCTATTGCTCTGCTTTTTATCCACTTAAAAACATCATGCGAATACCGGAAATACAATGGCAATAAATCTTCGTTTAAAATTTCAAGGTTGTTATCTTGCCACTTTGCAACTGCAACATCTTTTGACATTATATAAAAATTCATAGCGGATAATCCTCTTATTCCTGAAACATCAGGAAGTTTTTTAAATCTTCGGGGTATAGTCCCATCACTTCAACTAATGGTTTTGTATCTTCGTTTTGCATAAGGAGAAGAATAATAGTTATAAAATTACTCCAGGTCAGTTCTTTTTTATGATTTTCTATATGGTTGAGTGTAGTTTTTGTTAAGCCAACTCTTTGAGCAAAGGTATCCTGGGTTGCTCCAAGTTTAGCACGAAATACCGGTAAATTCTCAACCAAAGTAGAGATAAGCTCTGCACGCTTATTTTCATTTATTGCTTCACACATATTTATTCCTCCAATTATTAGTCATATTGATAAGTAATTTAGATGAATTAGAATTTACTTAGTTGCTTTCAAAGTAAATGTTGTACCCCAATTATCAAGTACCTCAACGGATGAAAAACCTGCTTCAAGAAGTGCCTCGGTTTCATGTTCAACCGTTAAAGGTATGTCATAATGATAAAATGAATCATCTTCAATACCTTGTTCTTCTTTCAATTTAACTAAATTCTGTTGATGCAGACATTCTTCATCATTTGATAATGAAAAATAATCTGTCAATATAAAATATCCATTTTTCTTTAATGCCTTACGAAGTTTAGTGTATAAGGGTATTTTTTCTTCTTTTGTAAAGTGATGTAAAGACTCTACTGATACAGCGGCATCAAACACCATGTCGCCGAAAGGTACATCAAAATACGAACCTAAAACTAATGTGATATTCTTATCTTTAAATTTGTTTTTGAGTGCAGATAACATCCCTTTTGACAAATCTATGCCTGTCAGTTTAGCAGACGGATTTAGTAAATAGTATTCCTCTAATTCCAATCCTGTACCACAACCCAAATCAAGTATATGACAATTTTCATTTTTAGGTAAACAGTTAGCTGTGTATAGATAGAACTCACTTGCACCCTCAATGCAAGACAGCATATGTTCATCGTATCCGTTTAATCTATTTTCAAAAAAATCGCTCATCTTTTCAAGCATTGCACACCTCGTTAAATACAAGTTTAATATATAGATACAATTATGTATTTTTATTATATCATATCATCTATAATATTTCAACAGTTTTGCTATAAAAAGTGAAATTATTTCACTTTTTATAGCAAATATTGAAGTATAAATCAAATTTCTATAATAGAAAAGTGTAAAAAGATGCAAAAATCTCTTTTAGAAATATAAAGCACAAAGATATGACCTCTATGCTTGATAGTTAAAATTATATTTCAAAAAATAAATTGTCGAATTTCAATAGTTTTTTCCCAAATGAGCAAAAACTATTTACAAAATAAAAATTTTGTGTTAGTATAATATCAGAGAAATGAGGTGCGAAAATGATTCAAAGAAAAGAATATTTAGAAAATTTAATAGCACTTAAAGATAAACAGGTTATTAAGGTTATTACCGGTGTCAGAAGATGTGGAAAATCGACCTTATTCGAGTTATATATTGACTATTTAAAGAAAACAGGAGTGGATGATAATCAAATTATATCGGTTAATCTTGAAGACCTCGATAATGCTGATTTGCTTGATTACAAGGCTTTATATAATTATATAAAGTCCAAGATTGTTCCGGATAAAAATAATTATATCTTTATTGATGAGGTTCAGAAATGTACTGAGTTTGAAAAAGCAGTTGATAGCCTCTTTATAAAGAAAAACTGTGATGTTTATATTACAGGTTCAAATGCGTATCTGTTATCCGGAGAGCTTGCAACACTACTTTCTGGCAGATACATTCAAATTGATATGTTGCCTTTTTCATTTAAAGAATATTATGAAGCGACAAAAGACAGTGGTAAAAGTAAAAGAGAAATATTTGATAGCTATTTGAGATACGGTTCATTCCCCTATGTTGCATATCTTGAAAATGATGAAAAGATTATAAATCAGTATATTGAGGGTATATACAATACCATTCTCTTAAAAGATGTTGCAACCAGAGAAAAGATAAATGATGTTTCGGTTTTGGAAAACATCTTGAAAACTGTTGCTTCAAGCATAGGCAGTCCAATATCAACAAAAAAAATAAGCGACACACTTATATCAAGCGGAAGAAAGATCTCTCCGAATACGGTTGAAGCATATCTTAGGGCACTGACAGACAGTTATATTCTTTATAATACTACAAGATACGATATAAAGGGCAGACAATTTTTAAAGACGCTTGGCAAGTATTACTTTGTGGATAGCGGTATCAGAAATCATATCATAAGTCAATCTGCAAGAGATTTAGGTCATCTTCTTGAAAATGTGGTTTATCTTGAATTGCTCAGAAGAAAGAACCGAGTAAATATCGGTAAGCTGGCAGAAAAAGAGGTTGATTTTGTCGCTACCAATATGAACGAGGTTGAATATTATCAGGTTTCTGCAAGTGTGCTTGATGAAAAGACCTTAGAGCGAGAATTAGCACCGCTACAAGAGATAAAGGATAATTACCCTAAAACATTATTGACCCTTGACGATATTGGCAACGGAGCAAATTATGAGGGCATAAAGCAGATAAATGTGATTGATTGGTTGTTGGAGTAATATTCAAAAAGCACAGAGCCTAAAAAAACTCTGTGCTTTAAAACTGCCCATTTATGCGGTTTTTAAGAACTTGGGTTTGTTACAATCATATGAATTAAATGAGCCAATATCAGCATTACTCCATACATCAAAGAAACAAATTGCTCTTTCGGCTACGCAAGGAAAATTCGATTATCAAAGCTTTTCAAAATAGGGCAGAACCTCCAGCGGAGCATCAAAGCTTCTCCACCCTCGTAAACCTTGCCGTCTCTGTATTTTCATTTGCCTTCGGGTAGCCTTAAGGTTTTTGTAACAGTGCCTTTTTCGGTTACCGGTGTCAGAGAAAACTGCATCACGGGCAGAAATACAGAGCACTGACACATTGACTACTTGGTTTTTTATATGATTATTGCATAACCGGTTCTTTTTTATTTATGCTTTCCCGTATTTGCGGCTGTTCTTTTTTCTTAAAGATACTTGCCAGTCTCTTTTTGAGTATTTCAATATAATCGGAGGCTGCAGTACATATTGCCATCAGCAGTACATAATTTGCAGTCCATGATTCAAGCACCATGAATATCTGCTTGATTGGTACATAGTAGCAATATATGAAGGAATGCATCATAAATATATTTGCCGAATGATTTCCCAGATATGCCAGAAATGAATTGATATATCTGATTCTGCACAAAACCGCTTTTGTCGCGGCTATTATTGCAATGGCATACAGTGTATCTGCAATTATGCCAAAGTGTGAGCGCACAGCTGTCATGATTATTGCCGATGCGACGCTTATGACACAGCCTGCCGTATAATGCCTACTTATGGCGGTGCTCATTTTGTTGAGCAGGTTTTTCTCGGAAAGAAGCATTCCCATAGCAAAGGGCAATATCCAGTAAATCTCTCTGCAGCCGTCAATAGAGCCGTCGTTAAACAGACCGAATTTTATCACCGGGACTGCACTTAATGCAAATAGAACAACCGGTATTTTTTTTAGCATTTTCCTGAGAATGGGGTAGAGTATGTATAGCACAATGCAGGTTTCCATATACCACCAGGTCTGATTCATGGTGGGAGTGTTAAACAGCGATTTCATACCTAAAAAATCTATGATGCCGTAACCCACTCCCGCAAGATTTCTTCCGTATACATCTGCTGGATTCCAACCGCATACAATTCCCAACGGTACAAAGATTATGAATATAAACCAGAACTGCTTCATGAGCTTTAGCAGATGGCCCTTGACAAAGGCAAGGTCAGAGCCTTTTTTTCTTTTATAGCTCTCGTTGATTCCGTAGCCGCTGAGGATTACAAATATAGCTACACAAACCTTGCTCAGGGTTGCCGCCACAGTCCACAGAGGATTATTTGCCCAGTCTATTGGTGCCGGCAACACTCCCATAAAGAAATGATGGCACACAAGCATGAGAACGGCAATGCCTTTTACAACAGAGGTGTCCTGCTTTAAAAAATTTCCCATAATTATCCCTCATAACAAGAGCCGAAGCCCAACACCGCAGGGTGGGGATTCGGCTCGTTTTATTATTATGTAGGAAATTACAACTTAAAAGTTGTAATTTCCAAAATAAAAAGAAAGTGAACCTTAATCCCCTCAAGATTGAGGGGCAGGGGAGTTGAAGTGTACAAATAGTACACTTTCTTATAACACAGGAAATTACTCGCATTGTGAGTAATTTTGCTTGTTTCAAAAAAGATTACCTTTCTGCCCCTAAGATTGGGGGTAGGGGTTGATGATTGAAATCTTTTTTATTACAGTTTTTCAACACCGATAGAAACCTTTTCGCCGTTGATGTTCCATTCCTTGGAGTTGTCGCAGGTTCCGTCTGCTATTTCCGCTGCAAGAACCTCATCCTTGATGGTCTCTGCATTCTTTGCTACTATAGCGCCAACCTTGTCATTGCCGGTAACAAAGAGTCTGATATTATCCATAACCTCAAAGCCTGAGTCCTTACGCATGGTCTGAACCTTGCTGATAATTTCTCTTACAAAGCCCTCTTCGATAAGCTCCTCGCTGAGCTGAGTGTCAAGCACAACTGTGATGCCGTGGTCTGACTCTGTAGCATAGCTGTCGCTCTTTGATGATTCAATAAGCAGGTCAGCTGTTTCAAGCCTTATTTCGTTGCCGTCGATATCCAGTGTGATAAAGCCGTTGGCATTTACCTCGGCAACAGCCTTGCCGCTGTCAAGCTCAGTAAGAGCTGTTCTTATCTGATTGAGGAATTTGCCGTACTTGGGGCCTACAGTCTTGAGCTGAGGCTTTATGCTGTAGCTTGCAAAAGCGGATACATCATCGGTAAATTCCACAGTCTTGATATTGAGCTCATCTGCCACAATATCGGTAAAGAACTTGTCAAGCTTCACATTGTCTGCCTTAACATACATCTTGCCGATAGGCTGTCTGTTTTTGATACCGGATGCATTTCTTGCGCTTCTGCCCAGTACAACGATTGACAGAACATTTTCCATGCTTGCTTCAAGGTCCTTGTCGATATATTCCTCCACAGCAACAGGATAGTCGCACAGGTGGATGCTTTCGGGAGCATTTTTGTCAACAGAGCAAACCAGGTTCTGATATATATCCTCTGTCATAAAGGGAATCATGGGCGCTGCCACCTTGCACAGGGTTACTAATGCGGTGTACAGAGTCATGTATGCATTAATCTTGTCCTGAGGCATATCCTTAACCCAGAATCTCTCTCTGCTTCTTCTTACATACCAGTTGCTGAGCTCGTCGGTAAATTCCTGAAGAATTCTTGCTGTCTCTGTAATTCTGTAGTTGGCAAGATTGTCGTCGGCATTCTTAACCAGTGTATTGAGCTTTGAGAGCAGCCACTTGTCCATAACAGACAGTGATGAATAGTCAAGTGTATACTTTGTGGGGTCAAATTTATCTATATTTGCATAGAGCACATAGAATGCATATGTATTCCACAGTGTGCCTAAGAATTTGCGCTGTCCCTCTGTAACTGCGCCTGCGTGGAAGCGGTTTGGCAGCCATGGAGCTGAGTTTGAGTAGAAGTACCATCTGATAGCGTCTGCGCCGAACTGGTTCAGTGCATCAAAGGGGTCTACCGCATTGCCCTTGGACTTGGACATCTTCTGACCGTTTTCGTCCTGTACATGACCGAGCACAATAACATTCTTGTAAGGAGCCTTGTTAAAGAGCAATGTAGACTCTGCCAGCAGTGAGTAGAACCATCCTCTTGTCTGGTCGACAGCTTCACTGATAAAGTCGGCAGGGAAGTTCTTTTCAAATATCTCCTTGTTTTCAAATGGGTAGTGATACTGTGCAAAGGGCATTGCACCGGAGTCAAACCAGCAGTCAATAACCTCTTTTACTCTTGTCATTTCGCCGCCGCACTGAGGGCATTTTATGGTAACTGCATCAATCCAGGGTCTGTGGAGCTCCACATCCTCAGGGCAGTTGCTGCTCATTTCCTTAAGCTCTGCTATAGAGCCGATTGCGTGTCTGTGACCGCAGGAGCACTCCCAGATATTAAGTGGTGTACCCCAGTATCTGTCACGGCTTACGCCCCAGTCCTGAACATTGTTGAGCCAATCGCCGAAGCGACCCTTGCCTATGCTCTCGGGAATCCAGTTGATTGTGTTGTTGTTGCGGATAAGGTCATCCTTGACTGCAGTCATCTTGATAAACCATGAGTCTCTTGCATAGTAGATAAGGGGAGTATCGCATCTCCAACAGTGGGGATAATCGTGCTCAAATTTGGGTGCATCAAAGAGAAGTCCCATTTTGTCAAGGTCTGTGAGTACAAATGGGTCTGCATCCTTAACAAACTTGCCTGCATATGGGGTTTCTTCTGTAAGCTCACCCTTGCTGTTTACAAACTGCACGAAGGGCAGGTCATACTTTCTGCCAACATTGGCATCGTCCTCACCGAAGGCTGGAGCAATGTGTACTATACCTGTACCGTCGCTCATGGTTACATAGCTGTCGCAGGTGATGTAGTGACCCTTTTTGTTCTGCTTTTCGCAGACAGGCTTTACAAAATCAAAGAGGGGTTCGTATTCCTTGTGCTCAAGGTCGATACCCTTGTAGCTTTCAAGAATTTCGTATGCAGGAGCATCCTCTGTTTTGAGCTTGCCCAGAACTGTGTCCAGCAGAGCATTTGCCATATAATAGGTATAGCCGTCAGCAGCCTTAACCTTGCAGTAGTCGTCGTCGGGATTTACACAGAGAGCCACGTTTGAGGGCAGTGTCCAGGGGGTTGTTGTCCATGCCAGGAAATATGCGTCCTCGCCCACAACCTTGAAGCGCACTATTGCAGAGCGCTCTTTTACTGCCTTGTAGCCCTGTGCCACCTCGTGTGATGAAAGGGGAGTTCCGCATCTGGGGCAGTAGGGAACAATCTTGAAGCCCTTGTACAGGAGCTTCTTTTCCCAAATCTGCTTGAGAGCCCACCATTCAGACTCGATAAATTCGTTGTGATAGGTTACATAGGGATTGTCCATGTCAGCCCAGAAGCCTACTGTGCCCGAAAAATCCTCCCACATGCCCTTGTATTTCCACACACTTTCCTTGCAGTGCTGAATAAATGGCTCCAGACCGTATTCCTCAATCTGCTCCTTTCCGTCAAGACCAAGAAGCTTTTCAACCTCCAGCTCAACAGGCAGACCGTGAGTATCCCAGCCGGCCTTACGGGGCACCATGTAGCCCTTCATTGTGCGGTAACGGGGTATCATATCCTTGATAACACGTGTGAGCACGTGACCTATATGAGGCTTGCCGTTTGCTGTCGGGGGACCGTCATAGAAAGTATAGTTTTCGCCTTCCTTGCGGATATCCATAGATTTTCTGAAAATATTGTTGTCTTTCCAGAACTGTTCGATTTTCTTTTCTCTTTCAACAAAGTTGAGATTATTGTCTACTTTGTTATACATACCAAAACCTCCATAAAATATTGTTTTGACTGTTTATAAATGATAAAAAATATAAAATCCCCGTCCTATGCATAGGACGAGGATATCTCGCTTATAAACCACCTATATGTGCATACAGTCATATGCTTCCCATTAACGGAGAGAATCCCGGCTCAGCTTACGGTGTACAAACACACTTTCGGCCTGCAACTCGGAAGTGATTTTCAGACATAGCTACTCAGTACCGGGCTTACACCGTCCCCGGCTCGCTTAAGCTGACCTTTTGCATATATCCTACTGTCTTCGTCACAGTTTTTATATTTAATTAACTACATTATACAACCAAATTATTCAATTGTCAACTGTTTATTTACAGCATTACTGCATAAAATGTTTGTTGCTTTTTAGATGTATATATAGTATAATGATTTCATCGAAGATGAAATCCTCGATATGTCATAAATGACTCGATATGTTGCTGACGCAACTCGATATGCCCTTACGGGCGAGAATTCATATCATATCGAGTTTTGAGCGAAGCGAAAAACATATCGATTTTGCGATAGCAAAAATATCGAGCAATCGGAGATTGCATATCGACAAATCAAAATCTATACCATCAACTAATTGTATAATGAATTCCGATTGGAGTTGAAACTATGATAAAAGTAATGTTTGTATGCCACGGCAATATATGCAGGAGTCCTATGGCTGAATTTGTGCTCAAGGATATGGTGAAGAAGCTCGGCAGAGAAAATGAATTTTTAATTGCTTCAAGTGCAACCAGTACCGAGGAGATTGGCAATCCTGTTCATCACGGCACCCGGAGAAAGCTTTCTCAGTACGGGATTTCCGTTGAGGGTAAATATGCCGTACGGCTGACAAAGAGGGATTATACGGAATATGATTATATAATAGCTATGGATTCGTATAATATAAGAAATATTCAAAGAATTAGCGGTGCCGATACCGGTGGGAAGATTTGCAGACTGCTTGATTTTGCAGGCGGCGGAGATATAGCCGACCCGTGGTATACCGGCAATTTTGATGAAACCTATGAAGATGTGCTGCGAGGTTGCAGAGCGTTTCTTGAGAAACTGGGTTTTTGATATTGCCTAGCCGAAAGATAGTAATCCTAACCCGCCTTAAACAGCGTAATTCCGGCATCTTTCGGTTTGTCATCTTCGCAAGGCGTCAGCCTTGCTTCATCTTCCGCACCAAAATCTGCCTGAAATTTCATCTGTTTAAGGTCAGAGAATTTTCAAAGTGGGGATTTTTGGTTGCGCAAGGCAAAAACGCAGCGAAAGCTAAAATCTGCCCTTGAAAATCGAGGTTCGGATTACTATCTTTCGGCTAATCTTAAAGCTTGATATGTAAAGGATAAAAAAGCCTTCCCATTGAGGGGAAGGTGGGTTGCGTAGCAACTCGGATGAGGTGGAATTGTAGGGAACA
>JAFUPN010000039.1 GCA_017481205.1 Clostridia bacterium
TTTGTCGATGGTAAAATTCAATTTGTTCTTGAGTTTCTCACCATCGGCATCATTTTTTTAGCATTGTTTTGACATCGCTGTCAATGGGTGACGGTAGTTCTTCGCATACTTCGTTTTTCATACGCTACTTGACACTACCTGATTTTATGAGATAATTATATTATAATAAACATAATAAGTCTGTTGAAATTTCAACAAACGGAGGATTTTATGAAAAAATATTTTGATATATTAAAAAATTGCATACTATTTGACGGTATCGAAAGAGATAATCTTGAAAATATGCTCGGATGCATTAACGGAAGGATTGAAGAATATTCTAAAGGCGAAGCTGTCATGCAGGAGGGGATTGCCGTAAAGGATATAGGAATTGTGCTCTCCGGAGCTGTACAGATAGAGCGTACGGATTATTACGGAAACAGAAGCATCATAACAACTGCAGAGCCGGGCGAAATATTTGCAGAGTCCTTTGCCTGTGCAGAAACAAAAGAGCTGCCGTTTTGTATAACGGCAGCCGTAAAAAGCGAAATAATGCTGATTGACTGCAAGCGAGTTATTCATACCTGCAGCAGATCCTGCGAATTTCACAGCAGTATGATATATAATCTAATGAAAATTATCGCTACAAAAAATATACTTCTCAATCAGAGGACAGAAATAACCTCCAAAAGAACCACAAGAGATAAGCTTATGACATATCTGTTGATTACCGCCAAGAAAAATGATTCCGACAGCTTCAGCATCCCCTATGACAGACAAACCCTTGCCGACTTTCTCGGAGTGGACAGAAGCGGTCTGTCTGCAGAAATAAGCAAGTTGAGAAATGAAGGGATAATTGAGTCAAGGAAAAACCGGTTCAGGCTTTTGTGATAAAATTCTTCAATCTCTTCATCACATCATTACCACCCTTACCAAAATATTCGGTAAGGAGCTGATATTCTTTATAAAGCTTTTCATACTTCTTTGTGTTTTCGGCAATAGGATGATACTCTATCTCACATTTATCGGCAATAACACCGGCTGCTGCATCAGCATCGGCAAAATACCCTCCTGCAAGAGCTCCGAACACAGCGCTGCCCTTTGCTCCTGCCTGAGTGCTTGCGGCAACCTTGATGCTTTTGCCGGTAACATCGGCATAAATCTGCATAAGGAAAGGATTTTTCTGAGAAATTCCTCCTGCTGCATAGATTTCATCAATTTTGACCTTTCCTGCCTCATAAGAATCTATTATGGCCTTGGTACCAAAAGCTGTTGCCTCTATAATGGCACGGTAGATTTCCTCAGGCTTTGTCTGAAGAGTCAGACCGAGGATAAGACCTGACAGCTCCATATCCGCAAGGGGCGAACGGTTTCCGTTCCACCAGTCAAGAACTGCCAGACCGCTCTCTCCTATTGCGAGCTTTTCAGCCTTTTCTGTTACATAAACAAAAATATTTTTGCCGCTTTCTCTTGCTTCTATTTCATATTTTTCAGGTATACAGTTTTTGATAAACCAGTCAAAATTATCACCGACACAGCTCTGTCCAGCCTCGTATGCAACATATCCCGGGATAATACCGTCATTCACTCTTCCGCAGATACCATCTACAGGCTTATCCTCCTTGTCCATAACAATATGGCAGGAGGAGGTGCCGATAATTATCATAAGCTTGCCGTCACCAACAATACCGGCAGCAGGAAGCGCCGCATGAGCATCTATAACCGGAGCTGCAACCGATGTACCCACAGCAAGACCTGTGAGTGCTGCACCGCTGTCATTGATTTTGCCCACCTCGGTACCGGCAGGAGAAACCTTTTCGGAAACTTTTGTGCCTATTATATCGCCAAAACCGCTGTGAACCTTGCCCCAGAATTCATTTGACGGATAGCCTGTTGATTTGTTCCAGAGTGCCTTGTAACCCGCCATGCAGCTGCTGTGAGACTCAACTCCCGTAAGCTGCCACACAAGCCAGTCTGCTGCCTCTATATATCTGAAGGTTTCTGCATACACCTCGGGAGCCTTGTTGAGCACCTCAAGAAGCTTTGGGAAAAACCATTCCGAAGAAACCTTCTTTCCGTACATATCAAGCCAGGGCTCTTTCTCTTCCTCTGCAACCCGGGTAATAAGGTCTGCTTCAGCCTGAGCACCGTGATGCTTCCATAGCTTTACATGAGCATGGGGATTGTCCTTAAACTTTTCCTTAAAGCAGAGCGGTGTACCGTTTTCGTCAACAGGGAGCACTGTGCAGGCTGTAAAATCAATACCCATACCGACTATATCCGCCGCATCAACACCGGACCGCGATACAATATCCCGCATGGTATGAGACATGGCGTCCAGATAATCCTGAGGATGCTGAATTGCAGAACTGCGCTCCAGACCCGGAAATTCGTCTGCTCCCATAACTCCATGGGGATACACAAACTCGCTTGAAGCCACCTCAGTACCGTTTGTAAGCTCCACAAGAACCGCTCTTGCAGAAAGTGTACCGTAATCTATACCTATTGAATATTTTTTCACTGTATTGTCCTCCGTGAGTAATTATATTTACAACATTATTATATTTACAAGCCTGCTTTTTGTCAATTGTATTTTGAATTTTGAATATCTACTTTTAAAATTGAATATTTTTTAATTTACATCACATTCAATTTATTCATGCAGGAGCTTTATCTACAGCATTGACCGCCTCACGATATTATTTCCGCAAGCATGTTATGACATATTGTCATAGCAAATTATTACAAATTATGACATAATGTCATTAGGTGATAATAATATGAAAAACAATCTGAAGCTGCTCAGAAAGCAAAAAGGCTACACACAAATCGCATTGCAGATGCACACGGGAATAGAACAGGCTCTGCTGTCAAAATTTGAAAACGGAGAGCGAATCCCTCCCACAGAAACTCTTATACGGCTTGCTGATTTTTACGATGTCAGCATTGACTATATTTTGTGCAGAACCAATAAGCCCGAAATAAACCAATAGCATTCTGTATACAGTAAATAAAAAATTTGATTATCTGACAACAGAGTGATACAATTAACTCAAAAAGACACCGAGGTTACACATGTTCAAAAAAATTTTACGTCCTGCTTTTATTACATTGATTTTGATATATATTGTTCTGAATACCATAGGCTTTGACAAGGAGTTCAACAGGCTTGCCGAGATTATTGATGAGCAAAGCCAGAGCAGCTATGAATTTATTTGCAAAATCAGCGATTATCCGATTATTGACGAAAATTCAATCAAGGTTTATGCAAGAGTTATGAGCAGTACATTTCCGGAAAATCTGAAGAACAGAAAGCTTCTTCTGCGTTTGCCATTAAGAAATATAGAGGAAGCAAAATACGGCTGTACGGTGAAGCTGACAGGCTGTATCTCCGCAGCATCCGAGGCGCTTAATAAAGGCGGCTTCAGCTACAGGAGATATATGGAATCAAAAAATGCAGTAGGTATATTTGACACACCAGAAAGCGGAACACTGGAATGTACAGACAGAGCCGACGGAGCGGTAAATTCAGTATACCGTTTCAGAAGCAGGGTTATATCAAATCTTGAAAAGTATTTTACAGGTGATGAAGCCGGACTTATAATAGCCATGCTGACAGGAGAGCGCGGTGGTATTTCCGAGGAAATGAACGACGCATACAAAGCTGCGGGAATATTCCATATTGTTTCTGTATCTGGCCTTCACGCAGGAATATTTATATCCGTAATCTCATTTGCACTGCTTTTTATACCCATACGCAGCCGCAGGAAAAATCTGCTCATAAGGCTTACGGCTGTTGCCATAGGCATATTGCTATATGTTTTTACTGGCTTTGGTATATCTATAACCAGAGTTATATTTATGATGGCGATTATGCTTGCCGCAGCCATGATTCGCCGTGAATACAATATACTTACGGCAATACCCGCCGCTGCAGTGTCTATACTCATATCCATGCCATGGGAAATTTTTGATCAATCCTTTCAGCTTACCTTTTTATCCACCTTCGGACTGTGCCTGGCACTGAAAATCACCGAAGGCAGAATTCCGGACAATAAACCGGGCAAATATCTCCTGATGCCCCTGGTAATATCTATAGGTGCAACCCTTGCAACCCTTCATGTGGGCGTGTATAATTACCGCACTGTATCTGTTATGGGCATCGTTTCAAATCTTATAGCGGTACCTCTGTCATCATTTCAGCTGTGTGCAATTGTGGTATTTTCACTTTTAGCACTGATTTTGCCCGATGTAATCATGCCGCTTTTTGTTCCGCCAGTATATATCCCTACCAAAATTATAAATGAGATGTCACTGTTCCTGGCAAAATATAAATATTCATACATAAAGGTACCCGTACCTCAATTCTTTGAAATATCCGTATGGCTATTAATTGCGGCAGCGATAATATACTGTATTGTAAAAAAGCGTAAAATCGCCGCGGTAATTGTATGTATATTTACAGTTGTAAATTCCGGAATTGTAATGTATAATAAAGACAATGGCAATACACGGGTAACCTTTATCAATGCCGGCAAAGGCGAATCTGTGATTATTCAGACCACAGACAAAAAAGTAACGGTTATAGACTGCGGCTCACATTCAGCATCAGAGCCTGCAGAGGATGTATTTATCCCCTATTTTGACCATGCGGGTATACGAAAAATCGACAGGCTGTTTATAAGTTATTTTGATGACGAGCACACAAATGGAGTAACCAAATTAATGCGCGACGGATATGTAAATGAGCTGATATTGCCTCCCGAAACAACTCCTACCCGTGAAAATATCAGCTTTAACAGAAGAAAGATAATTGACGCGGCAAGAAAATTCGGTGTGGAATATTCTACTATTAAGCACGGGGACAGTGCCTATGCAGGGAAAAATGTCAGCGTATTTCTCAGAGGTGAAAATGCGTTTCTTTCAGACAAAAATGCCTGCCCTGTATACAGTATAGAATGTGGTGACATTTCGTTTTTGCTCAGTAGCTGTCTCGGTGCAAAGGGACAGGCATTGTATGCAGATATTCCCACAGACTGCACCGTGCTCAAAACACCCAACTATGGCAGCACGGTAAAGAGCACTGCGGATTATATCCTCTCAACAAAGCCGGAATATGCGGTAATAACCTTTCCAAAGAATGACAGGTATCTTGAATTTGACCCGAAGCTTGAAAATATCCTTAAAGAAAACAACATCGCATATGCGCGTACGGATGAAAATCAGACAATTACCTTTGAAACAGACGGAAAGAAAATCACTTCTGTAAGATTAAGAAAAGGAGAATTACATTGAATAATCTGAAAAAAGACATAAATAGCAACAACCTCAAAAACCTGTACCTGTTTACCGGGCCCGAGGTATTTTTGTCCGAATTCTACACAAATGATATAAAAAAGAGACTGCTTGGCAAGGGTGCCGATGACTTTAATTTTATGTCAGTATCAAGAGCTCTTCCGGACATTATGGCAGCAGACAGCTTTATAAACTCATACCCATTTATGAGCGACAAAAAGCTTATGGTAATAAAAGACAGCGGAATACTGAAAAAAGCTCCGGACGATGACAAAAAATACTGGCAAAAAGCCCTTGCTTCCGTCCCCGACTACTGTATTATAATTTTTTGTGAAAACGACATTGACAAGAGAAGTGTTATATACAAAGCCCTGAGTGCAAACGGAAGTATTGTTGAATTTAAATATCAGCAGGGGCAGACTCTTATTACATGGATACAAAAATTTATTGCTTCAAACGGTAAGCAGATTGACTCTGCTAACGCAGAATATCTCATTGCCTCCTGCAACCCGGGGATGATAAGCTTAAAAAATGAGATGGAAAAGCTGATAAGCTGTAAATGCGAAAATCCAAATATAACGAAAACAGATATAGACAGGCTGGTTACAAAATCATTGGAAAGCAAGGTGTTTGACCTGGCAGACGATATAGCCCGTGGAAACAAAACAGCAGCATACAAAAAGCTTGAGGATATAAAAGACCTGAATATAAAGCCTCCGGAGATTATTCCGGCAATATTCTCAAAATTTTCTTCATACAGAAAAATCAAGCTGCTATCCCCTATGCCTCTTAAGCAGATGGCTCTTAAAATGAATCAAAGAGAATTTTTTGTAAAAAAGGATATGGAAAGCTCAGCCGGAATGAGCATAGAAAAAATTGAAAAGCTCCTGTTTCTCTGCAAAGAAACTGATTACAAGGTAAAAAACGGATTTTCAGACGGATGGACAGAGCTTATGATGATGATTAATATTTAATTTTGGGATGTAAAAATTCGCAGGCTGTTCTGCTTTTTTTACATCCTTTTTTGTGTAGCCTATTGATTTCTGATATCATATATGTTATACTGTATATAAATTAATATATCGAAAGGAATGATACATCATGAAGCTTTGGGGCGGACGATTCGCAAAAAGCACAGACAGCGAGGTAAACGACTTTAATTCTTCCATCAGATTTGACGGACGTATGTATGCACAGGATATACGCGGCAGTATAGCTCATGCTACCATGCTTGGCAAGGTGGGAGTTATATCTGAAGAAGACAGCAAGCTTATAGTAAAAACCCTGGGAGAAATCCTTGAGGATATTGAAAACGGCAAGGTTGAATTTACTGAGGATGCAGAAGATATACATATGAATATAGAAACAATTCTGATATCACGTATCGGCGATACCGGAAAGAGACTGCACACAGGCAGAAGCCGCAATGACCAGGTGGCTCTTGATATAAGAATGTATATCAAGGATGAGATAATAGCCATAAAGGATATGCTGATAACTCTTGAAAGCACACTTCTTGGCATTGCAGAAAGCAATCTTGATACCATAATGCCTGGATATACCCATCTTCAGAAGGCACAGCCCATAACTCTGGCACATCATACAATGGCATATTTTGAAATGTTCAAGAGAGATATATCCCGTCTTGATGACTGCTACAAGAGAACCAATGTGATGCCTCTCGGCTCCGGAGCACTGGCCGGAACTACATACCCTCTTGACCGTCAGCTGGTATGTGAGTTGCTGGACTTTGACTCGGTAACGCTCAATTCTCTGGACGGTGTGTCTGACAGAGACTTTGTAATTGAGCTGGCGAGCGCGCTCTCTATATGCATTATGCACCTGAGCCGCTACTGCGAGGAACTGATACTCTGGAATACAAACGAATTCCAGTTTATAGAAATGGACGATTCCTGCTCCACAGGCAGCTCAATCATGCCTCAGAAAAAGAACCCCGACGTGGCAGAGCTTATCAGAGGAAAGACAGGCAGAGTATTCGGCGACCTGATAAGCATACTCACGGTTATGAAGGGTATTCCCCTGGCATACAACAAGGATATGCAGGAGGATAAGGAAGGCATATTTGACGCAATAGACACTCTCAAGCTTTGTATACCCGTATTTAATAAAATGATTGCCACCATGAAGATAAACAAAGATAATATGAGACAGGGAGCAAGCGGCGGATTTACCAATGCTACAGATGCCGCCGACTATCTTGTAAAGAAAGGTATGCCCTTCCGTCAGGCACACGAGGTAATCGGAAAAATGGTTCTGTATGCAATACAGAACAGCAAATCACTTGAAGAATTTACCATGGATGAATTCAAGGCCTGCTCAGATATTATAGAAGACGATATCTACGATGCTATCTCCATGGAGACCTGCGTAAATGAACGTAAGATAATCGGCGCACCTGCTCCCGAGGCGGTAATGTATTCTATCGGAAAAGCAAAAGAATTTTTAGAAAGCTTGAAATAAGGAGGATGTCACAATGGCAGTTAAAACCTATCAGGATTCCAAAGACAAATATCTTAAGGAAAAGGTAGACACCTTTGTACTGCGAGTTCCCAAGGGCAAAAAAGACGAAATCATGGATTATGCAAAATCAAAGGGAATGTCCCTCAACGGATATATTACCGAGCTGATATTTACCGACATGGGACTTGAAACAGCTTCCAAGGCAGAAAAGTCTGTAAAAAAATCAGAAGCACCAAAGGCTGAAAATAAGCCTGATAAAAAAGCCGAGCAAAAAACAGAAAAAGCAAAAACCGCTCCCAAACCGGTACCGGAAATCAAAATCCCAGAACCTGCTCCTGAAGTACAGGAGGCTGAAATTCAAGAAACAGAAGTAAAAAAGAAAAAAATGCCTTCATTTCTGCTTTAAAAGAAAAAACTAAAATGCCAACACCCGATTTGGGGCGTTGGCATTTTTTCATTCAAAAATACTGAGTAGCTCTGTAAGCCGAGTTCTGTATCAGACAGTTATCTATCTACGGTGTACATTTCTGCACACCTCCAGCCTCTCGTCGAGAATGTCGGGCCAACTTAATTCTCAGTCAGAGTTGCATCAGGTGGGGTTTACACGGCTGTCCGATCTCCCGGACACCGGTGAGCTCTTACCTCGCCTTTTCATCCTTACCGTTTAGCAAAAA
>JAFUPN010000040.1 GCA_017481205.1 Clostridia bacterium
TCTCTGACCTTAAACAGATGAAATTTCAGGCAGATTTTGGTACGGAAGATGAAGCAAGGCTGACGCCTTGCGAAGATGACAAACCGAAAGATGCCGAAATTACGCTGTTTAAGGCGGGTTCGGATTATTATCTTTCGGCTAAGCGAAGGAGATATAATTTATGCTTAAGCTTTCGGTAGGCTATCAGTACAGCGAAAAATTTTCTTTTTCATCAATAGTTAAAAATTATGCAGACAGCATAGAGGAAGTATATTTCTCATGGGTTGATTCTCCCGGCGGCAGGTCAATGACAGGCGGTTTTGACGGATATTTTGACTACGAATTGCAGAATATTATGGTTGAAGAGCTGACAAAAATAAAAGAAATGGGAATAAAGCTCGACCTGCTTTTCAATGCCAACTGCTACGGCGAAGAAGCCATGAGCCGAGTCATGAGAGGAAAGGTATATTCTGTTATTGACTTTCTGAGCGAAAAGGGTCTTGCTCCCGAGGTTGTCACAACAACCTCTCCGGCAATCGCCCATATGATTAAAGAGCAGTATACTGACATTGAGCTTAAAGCATCGGTAAATATGAAGATTTCCACAGTAAAAGGCATGATGTATACAGCGCATCTCTTTGACAGCTACTGTGTGGCAAAGGAGTGCAACAGAAATATTCCTCTGCTTAGAGAGCTGAAAGCCTGGGCAGAGGAAAACAGCAAGAAAATAACCATTCTTGCAAACAGCGGCTGCATGAGAGACTGCAGCGGTCAGATATTTCATGACAATATGGTTGCCCATGAGCAGGGAATATCGAAGCAGAAAAACATAGATTTTATGCCATATATGTGCTGGAACTACCTGAAAAAACACGAAAATTTTGTTTCTGTCCTTCAGAACACCTGGATACGGCCTGAGGATATAGACAACTATGAGGGACTGGCTGACACGGTAAAGCTTGCCACAAGAGCCCATCAGCTGCCCGGTATGGTAATCGGGGCATACGCCAGGAGAATGTATATGGGAAACCTGCTGGATTTGTTTGAACCGGGATTTGGACCTGCCTTTGCTCCATATGCAATAGACAGCTCAAAAATCCCCGAGGATTTCTGGAAGCACACTACCGGCTGTGACAAAAACTGTACAAAATGTGATTATTGCAGCAAAGTATTGAAAAACTCATTGGTTATAGTATAGCTATAACCTTATAAAGCAGAGGTGATTTTTATTAACAACCATGATTTCACCGTAACACAAGTGGCATATGCCTACTACAAAAAAGTATGTGACCAATACTTAAAAAATATAAAAAACCGTCCATTTCACGGAATTACCCTGATTGAATCGGGAGAGCTTAAAATAGAACTGGACGGCAAGGAGTATTGTGCCCGCAAAGGAGATATAATCCTGCAGCGCAAGGGGGATTCCTACCGCCTCAGAGCTGATGAAGACACAGAATATTATGTTATATCATATCTGTGTGAGCCTGAGGATGATTTTGTATCCATTCTCCCCTCATCCATCATTTTCAAGCCGGAGCGTCACTACCGTTATGCAGATTCCTTTAAAAATGCCGCCAATATTCATTTTTCTTCAGGAATATGCAGCGTACCGCTCCTGCGCTCGGTGGTTCAGGAAATATTGTGCAACATAATTCGCGAAAACTATCCGAGGGCTCTTTCTTCTGCAAAAAATCCGGTTGTTGCCGCCATATATTATATTGAAGAATACTCAAATCATTTCCTAACCTCCGAGGATATTGCTTCGGCTGCCGGCTGCTCCCAGTCACACCTGCGGTATCTCTTCCGCAAGGCATACGGCGAGTCACCCATGCACTATCTCAACCGGGTTCGTGTTGAACGCGCCAAGGAAATGATCTCAACCGATATGTTTACACTCAACGATATTGCTTCGGCCTGCGGCTTCCGCAATGTATATTATTTCAGCAGGGTTTTTAAAGAATTTACTGGGGTTTCTCCGGGAAAATATTAAATCGAGGGGATGTAAAAAAGTCCAGAACGCAAAAAAAAGAAACAATGTATAGGTAATCCCAGCATTGTAAAAATGATTCTTTCAAGAATTTATTCTTTTATGCTACGAACAAACTTCGCCTCTCGACGTACTTAGCCTGATAGTAGCTATCCAAATCAGGTTTTGAACGGAAAAGAATGAAATTTTGAGGATATTTTTGTACGGAGCATGCCGGCAGGCTTTGCTGCCTGACAAAGACGACAAGCAAAAACAGACCGAAATTGCAACTTTTCAGGCTGATTCGGATAACTACTGTCAGGCTGTATACGTCTTCGGGTTTCCCCGAGTCAAGCTCGGGCTCAGTTTGTCCGTTCTGAATCATTTTTTCCTATCCCCAACTATCTAAAAATAGTAATAAATAAACCTCACCGCCCGGCGTACAAAGTTACGTCGGGCGGTGAGGTTCATTTAACCAAAGCAACCAAATACCAAAGGCGGGAATTTTTGATATTGCCTGCCAGATAACATCTCCAAGGGAAGACCTTGAGATCGTTATATTTTCGCACTTTCTGCCTAATTTTAAGCATAATTCTGTATCAATATGTTTTTTTCTTATAAAATTTTACAAATACGAATGCAAGAATCAGCAATACAAGGGATGTAACCGGTGTGGAATAATCCTTCAAAAAACTGACAGCAGATAAATCCGCTCCCTGCTGATTTTTTCCTACATCTGCGACTTCGCCATTCATATCTCCCGAAAAGCCGCCCTTACCTCTGCCTCCTGTCATTTCCGGAGGCTGCATATTTTCTCTTTCACCGGACACACCCGGACTCTCCATACTGCCACTTTCTCCCGTAGCTGCCGATGTGTCTTGGTCTGATTCTGCTGTATTCTCAGAGGGCATTGCGGGAGGCTGGGGTCTGTCTGGGTTTTCCATGCCCGGCGGCTGCATACCGCCGCGTCCTCCGCCCATTCCTCCGGGACCACGCCCCATCCTACCGCCCCCGCCCTGAGGCGGAGCCATATTTTCCTGTCCGGAAACCGACTGCTCCGGGCTGTCGTCTGCACTCTGCGCAGAGACAAATACCGAAGATGAAAATATAATACATAATGCAAATACAACAATTCTTTTTACCACTACCACATTCTCCTTCCTGTACTGCCGGAAGATGTTACAGTATCTGTCACTTCTACCGAGCTTACCTGAGTTCCGTTTATATTGAGGCTGTATGAGCTGCTCTTTGACAAAGCGGAATTGCTGACACACACCCAACTGAATTGTTTTGCGGACTTACCCGACATTATTTCGTTACCCTCGCTGTCCGTAACGGAAATTGTACTGCCGGCATCATAATTTTTGTCAAGATAAAATACAATGGAATTCTGCTCCGAGGTATCATGGGGCAGCTCTGCCATACCTGAGCTGCCTGCCGCCAGCAGACTGCCTCCGTTTATTACAAAGCCGTATTCGAAATCAAGAGATGAATTTCCGCTGTTCTCCGGTCCGTATACACAAACCGTACCGCCGTTCAGCACTGCTGCAGCGTTGGAATCCACACCGTCGCCGCCGGTTTGTATATAAATATTACCGCCGTTTATTATAAGATACATATCCTCTTCGGTTATGGTTTCCTTGTGCATTCCCATCATGGGCGGCATACCTCCGCCTGCGGAGCTTTCGCCCACGGCATTTATGCCGTCATCTGAGGATACAACAGATATATCTCCCCCATCTATTACTATGCGGGCACCCTCTATACCCTCACGGCATTTGGTTATATTGAGTGTATCGGGATTAAGAGTAACATTCTTCTCTGCATGAACTCCGTCATCTCCGGTGGAAATATCAAAGCTGCCGCCCGATACAAATAGGCTTCCGTCTGAATGAATTGCATCGTCACTGCTGTCAATTGTATAAGCGCCGCCGGTAATAGAAATATCCGAGGCCTTTATACCCTTGGCGCTTGGTGTATCCATGGTCTGCTGATTGCGAAAACCGCCGCGGTTCATCCCACCACCCATAGTTTCTGATATCAGTGTAACTGTCTCACTTCCTCCGCCCGAGGTGATAACGGCAGCAGAAGAATCGGCGTACAGGGAAGAAGAGGCGCTTATGCCATCGCCGCCGCTCGTCACAGTAAAAGCAGCTTCTGTAAGAGCAATAAAGCCTTTGTCTTTTTCTTCATTTTCACATCTCACGGCATCACCGCCGGCAGTTATCTCCAGAAAAGCAGTCTGAAGTGCTATATAGTCATTTGCATTGATGCCGTCATCTGCCGCAGTTATTTTAAGCGTACCTCCGGTAATTTTAAGAGTATCGTTTGCCTTTATACCATCCATAGAGTTGCCTGTCACAGTAAGGGAGCCATCGCCGTTTATTATAAGGTCGTCGCTTGAATGCAGAGCAGCCGATGGCTTGCCGTCATCCTGTTTTTCGCTGTTATATACGCTTCCGTCAGCAAGAAGGTTGTCCGTGCCCGGTGCCAGAGAAATAACTGTACTTGCCGCCTGCTTTATATACAAGGGTGAAAAATCCTCTGATATGATACTTGCACCATTCATTACCAGTCTTACCTGTGCTCCGTCTGCGGAGTTTACAATGATATTTCCCTTAAGCTCTCCTTCCAGCACATATGTGCCGCCGCCGAGAACGGTGATTTCATTTCCGTTTACAGATACATTAGTGCTTTCTGCTGTGGCAGTATCTCCGGCAAGAGCTATTTTTACCGGTGACGAACCGGTATAGTCGGAATAATAATCACCGGCAGAATATGTCACACTGTGCAGGTCACTGTAGCTGACCTCACCTGTTATATGCCCAGCAGTAATACCCTTGGGAAAAAGCATTGCCGCCACTGTGAAGCAAAGCACAACCAGAATGAGCGCAAGAGAAATTAAACTTATTTTCTTTGAGCTTATCATAACATCACCTTAGGACATATACTCACCGTTATATGTTACAAGCACTGCGTTGCTCACACCGTCGCATGAATAAAGCTTGTTTACAAAATCGGTGTCATCCTCCTTAATACGTATTTCATAAGTGAGCTCTATACCCGCCTTTGTAACGGATTTTGACTTGAGAATACTCTTTTTTGCTTCTTCCTTTATCAGTGCCGCCGAGGTATTTTCTGCTTCTTTATTATCACAGTTTACAACCAGGATATAAGGAGTATCGCCGATTTTGCGGGTAGAGAACAGCACGATTATAACGCCTATAATAACCGAGCCGATAACCGCCAGAGCAATAAGTCCTGCTCCAAGCACTATACCAACTGCAATCGACCAGAAAAGGAAGGCTATATCCATCGGCTCTTTTATTGCTGTTCTGAAACGTACAATAGACAGCGCACCAACCATACCGAGTGAAAGTACAACATTTGAGGTGACAGCCAGTATAACAAGGCTGGTAATCATTGACATTGCGATAAGAGACACTCCGAAGGAATCGGAATACATAACTCCCGAATAGGTCTTTTTGTAAACAACAAAAATAAAAAGACCAAGGACAAAGGACAAGCCCAGTGCAAGGAGCACATCAAGGGTTGAAAAAGAATTGATATTGGTTAAAAAGCTTGATTTAAATACATCGCTAAAAGTCATAATAACATTTTCCTTTCGTAAATTAAAATGGTTTAAAATCTCACTGCAGCATATTTTGAAAAAGCAGCTGTTCTACGATTTTTAAGCTGAACTGCATCACGCACAAGCTGAGGCAAGTATTCATCCCATTTCACCTCAAGAATTGACGTGTGGTACAGCTGCAGAAAGCTCAGGTCAGGATTAAGAAATCCGCTTATATTACTGCTACCGCATATATCGTAATCAAGAGTTACACGGACATTCCCCAAGGGGTGCACAAAGCATTCTCTATTGTATGCCACAATGCACTTCGGTCGCAAAAGCTGATATTTCATTTTTGCATAGAGCTCGCGGAAGAGATTATGCTCGCTCTCCATGAGAAAATCTGTATCTCCGTCGATAATTCTGCGGCATTCATCGACAGTTATGAGAACGTGTTCTTTATTACACATTCCGTTTATCTTGCTTTTTTTCTCCAGTCTCATAAAAGAAGTATCAGTTCCGTAATATCTGATGCGGAATTTTTCCCGTTTATCCACACCGTCAATTTTCTCTCTGAGGGCTTTATCAAGATAGTTGTCAAAATAAAGACTTTTAACAAAATATGTTCCGTCCCCGCCGCAATGAGAATCATGCTTCATAATTGCTCCGAGCCTGGTCTGCAGAATAAGCATATCCGCCCGATTAATCTGATGCTTGTATTCATGCCTGAATTTCATACGATCACCTCCGTCTGACATTTATTTTACGGATTAATTATAACGGCTGAAAATTAGAATAGTATTAGAAAGCTTAAAATTTAAAACAAAAGTCTGCAAATCCACATACTGACAACAAAACACACAAAATCCGCAAACAAAGCACACTTCATGGCATAAGAGGTGTTTTTTATTCCTACAGCGCCGAAATACACCGCCAAAGTATAAAAGGTTGTTTCGGTTGAGCCCATCATAACTGATGCAGTCTTTGCAGCAAAGGAATCCACTCCCTCATTTACAAAAATATCGTTTGCCATGGCAAGAGAGCCGCTGCCCGACACAGGGCGCAAAAGAGCAAAGCTTACCAGAGACTCTGGAATATTTAAAAAATTTGTAACAGGACGCAACAATGCCGCCAGAAGCTCCATGGCACCGGATGCACGGAATACTCCTATCGCCGCAAAAAGCCCCAGCACCGGAGGTATGATATTGACCACAGACCTGAGCCCGGAGGAAGCTCCTTCCGCAAATGCTCCATAAACATCGGTCTTCTTTAAAAAGCCGTAAGCAATGATAAACACGACCATAACAGGTATGGCATACTGAGATATTATCCTCATAGCTTTTCTCCTGCCCCACATAATTTTACTGCAATGATGCCGGAAGCGGCAGTTATCACCGAGGCTATCCATATAGGTAGAATAATTTCTCCCGGATTTGCACTTCCGGCGGCACTGCGCATAGCTATCAGGGTGGAAGGTATCAGCTGGATTGATGCGGAATTTATTACCGCAAGCATACACATATCATGACTTGCACCCTTACCCTTGTTTAAAAGATCAAGCTCCTTCATCGCCTGTATTCCGAGTGGTGTTGCCGCATTTGCAAGTCCGAAAAAATTTGCCACCATGTTCATAGATATTGCCCTTGCGGCAGGGGATTTTTTCTTAACATTGCTAAACAGAAGCGATATAACCGGAGAAAGAAAGAAGGATATTTTTTCGGTAAGACAGCTTTTTTCTGCAACCGCCATGAAGCCTGACCACATTGCCATTATACCGCCTACAGAAAGGACAAAATCAAAGGTCTTTTTGCCACTGTCCAGAAATGCCTGCAGTGTTTCGTCCATCCTGCCCGTAATCGCTGCAGAAACAAAAGAAATTATCATCATAAAAATCCATATGTAATTAAGCATGATATCACCAGTCCATTCTATATAAATTTCATTTTTGGTTAAAAATCAAAAAACTCCCGTCACACCTATATGTATGACGGGATAACCATAATTATTTCAAATCATTTGAGTTCAACAATGGTAACACCGCTGTCACCTTCGCCGAACACGCCTATTCTATAGCTCTTAACATAGCTGAGGGTTTTTAAATATCTGTGTATGCCCTGGCGAAGCATACCGGTTCCCTTGCCGTGGACTATACGTACCTGGCTGAGAGAAGAAATGATAGCATCGCTGAGAAATTTGTCAACCATCATGCAGGCTGTATCCACGGTTTCACCGCGGACATCAAGCTCCGGTGAAAGGCTCATGGTCTTGGATACATCTGCAGAAGAATAATTGCGGCGGGTCTTTTTGCTTCCGTCCTCCTTGGGAGCTGATATAATCCTGATATCAGCCAAATTGGATTTGATTTTCATTATACCGACCTTCACCATGATATCGCCCTTATCATCGGGAGCGGTCACAACAACACCCTTCTGCCCCATTTTGACTATCTCAACATCGTCTCCAAGGCGCACTGTCTTTGGCGGCTTGTAGCTTACGTCAGATTTAAACATACTGTCAGCAAGCTTTTCGTTGTTCTTCTTGGCTTTTTCGTTAAGCTTCTGACGGGCTTTCATTGCCGCCTCGGCAGCCTCCTTAAAGTCCGCCTGCTTCTGAATCTCACGAATCTGCCTGATAAGCTCATCCGCTTCTTCCCTGGCATCGTCCATTATCTGCTTTGCCTCCATGCGGGCACGCTCAATAATCTTGTCTGTCTTGTCACGGAGAAGCCTGTTTGTATTTGCCGTATCGGCTCTGAGCTTCTCTGTATCTCTCTTATATGCCTTTGCCTTATCCTTTTCTGCCTGCATCTCAGCTCTGGTTCTCTCCAGCTCCGAGAGAATATCTTCAAACTTGACATTCTCTGCTGCTATATGATTTTTTGCATATTCTATTATGCTGTCATCCAGACCAAGCTTTTTTGAAATTGCAAATGCATTACTTTTTCCGGGTATACCAATAAGCAGCCTGTAGGTAGGTCTCAGGGTTTCTACATCAAATTCACAGGAGGCATTTTCCACTCCCTCTGTAGACAGTGCATACATTTTAAGCTCGCTATAGTGAGTGGTGGCAGCGCTCTTTGCGCCCATACTGCGCACCCGCTCCAGGATGCTGACAGCAAGAGAGGCGCCCTCAATCGGGTCTGTACCGGCTCCCAGCTCATCAAAGAGACACAGGGAGCTGTCATCTACCTCCTCAAGAATTTTTACTATATTTACCATGTGTGCCGAGAATGTAGACAGGCTCTGCTCAATGCTTTGTTCATCTCCTATATCTGCAAACACATTTTTAAATACCGATATAACCGACCCCTCTCTTGCGGGAATATGAAGCCCCGCCTGAGCCATAAGGGTGAGCAGGCCAAGAGTCTTGAGCACAACGGTTTTTCCGCCGGTATTGGGTCCTGTGATAACCAGTGTGTCAAACTCTCTGCCAAGTCTGATATCAGTAGGTACAACAGTGGATGGCTCCAGCAATGGGTGACGAGCCTTTTCCAGATTAACATATCCGTTGTCATTAAGAACAGGTCTGTATGCATCGTATTTCAGTGAGAATTTTGCCTTGGCAAAAATCAGGTCAAGCTCTGTGAGAATATCAAAGGTCATCTGAATAAGCTTTGATACCCCAGCAACCTCTGCAGTAAGCTCACTTAATATTCTTTCGATTTCATCCTTCTCCTTGCTGAGAAGCTCTCTTATCTCATTATTTGCATCCACAACCTGCACCGGCTCAATAAACAGAGTTGCTCCGGTGGCCGAGGTGTCATGAAGGATACCCTTAATCTCTCCCCTGTACTCACTCTTTACGGGAATAACATATCTGTCTCCCCTCATGGTGACAATCTGCTCCTGAAGGTATTTTGAATAAGCCTGAGAGGTTATCATGCTGTGCAGAATATCCTTGACCTTGTTGTTAGTGTTTTTTATTTTTCGCCTGATATCAGATAGCTCAGGTGAAGCATTATCAGCGATTGTCTCATCGTCTATAACAATGTCGAATATACGCATTTCAAGACGTTTATCCTCATACAATGCCTCAAAATGCTCGTCCAGTGCCTCAGACACAATATCATCGGGATATGATTTAAAGGCTCTTGATGTCTTAAGGATTTTTGCAATAGAATACAATTCTCCGAGAGACAGTGTGCCTTGTCTTTCCGCACGTTTAAGAGCAGGACGTACATCATCTGTACAATATATGGGCGGATTGCCTTTTTTTGTAACCAAGGTACATGCCTGAGCTGTTTCCTCCTGCATAAGATTTACCTTCTTGATATTGTCCGCCACATCAAGATGCAGTGCAGCAGCCTTGGCGATATCAGTTACCGCAAACTCCGCAAGCCTTTCAAGTATTTTATTAAATTCTAATGTTTCAAGTGTTTTTTTGTTCATTGTGTTGCTCCGTTAGGCACACGGGAGTCGAACTCCGTATGCCTTAAATTTTTAAAATTTTCACACTTTTTATTTGTCATCCTCGCAAGGCATCAGCCATCCTTAATCCTCCGCATAAAAATTGTACTAAATTTTATGCATTTAAGGTCGAAGAGTTTTAAGATAGCCAATTTTATGCTGGATTGACCAAAATTGTCATCTTAAAACCATGCGGGGTTCGACTCCCGTGTGCCTAATAAATGTATATCAATTATCAATATTATACTATTGCCTGAAACAAAAATCAATGATTAATTTTAAATAATAACGTCGAATATACAAAATCTTTTGTTAAAACCAACCGCTCCGGAACCAAAATTCCGAAGCGGCTGTTTATTTATGCTTTATTCAGTTTTGCTACTTTCTTATTCTTCCTTTTTATACTTCCGTCATCAAATATTGAATATACCACAGGTATTACCAGCAGAGTAAGGAAGGTACCTACAGTAAGTCCTCCTACCAGCACGACCGCAAGCGGCTGCATCATTGCCGCACCGCTGGAGCCGGATGCCACTGCCATTGGCAAAAATCCAAGAATAGAGGTGAGCGAGGTCATAAGCACAGGGCGCATTCTGGTTTTGCCGGCATAGATAAGAAGCTCGGTTCTGGATATATCGGGTCTTTCAACCTTAGCGGTGTTAACAAAGTCGATAAGTACAATTGCATTGTTAACAACAATACCGGTCAGCATAAGTATACCTATGCAACCCACAACCGACAGCGAGCTTCCCGAAATTACAAGAGAGAGAACAACACCAATCATGGCAAGAGGCAGGGTAAAGAGGATGATGAACGGCTGAGAGATATTTTCAAACTGAGCCGCCATAACCATGTACATAAGCAGTATACCGAGAACTATCGCCAAAAGCAGAGATGTCATGGCCTCCATCATAGTCTCATAACTTCCGCTTGTGTTTCTGCTGATGCCGTCCGGAACAGAAATTGCCTGCAGTGCCTTGTCAAATTCTTTGTTAACCGTGCCCATATCCGTGCCAAATATTTTTCCGGTAAGGGATATAACTCGCTTCTGGTCAACACGGGTAAGAGTTGTGTAGCCCTGAGTTTCCTTAACATCTGCCACGTCCGACAGAGAAATCCACTGACCTGTATAGGTTTTAATCTGCATATTTCGCAGAGCATCGACATTGGATACATAATCCTCCGGATATACAATCTCTATGTCATATTCCATACCGCCCTCGGTATAGCGTCCTGCCGTACTGCCGGAAAGAACACTGTTTACAGCAGATGCAACGGTTGCAGTGCTCATACCGTAGCGTGCAGCTCGTGCAGAGTCAATTTTTATCTGCATTTCAGACTTTTTGTCAGCAATGGAGGTTTCTGTCTCAACAATGCCGTCTATGCCAGCGAGAACCTTCTCAGCCCTGAGTACATATTCCTCAAGAACCTTGTCGTCTGATCCCGTAAAGTCAAACTGAATTTCATTTGAAGACATTCCCATAGAGGAAGATGCATTAACGGTTATAACCGCACCTGCAATATCCGAGAGAGAGTCTCTTATTTCCTGAGCAGCCTCTTCGGTGGTGACTTTTCTGTCCTCTTTAAGTGTTATGGTAACAGATGATGCATTATCAGAGCTCTGCCCCAGCATACTCATGGAGCCTGAGCCTACATTGGCAAAAACAGTTTCTACATTTTCGTTTGTCGATATTATCTCTTCAATCTCAAGAGTAAGAGCATTGGTTTTTTCAAACTCAACACCTTCAGGAAGCTCAATATTAACAGTGAGAGAGCCTTCGTCACTCTCAGGCATAAGAGTCATACCAATCATACCCAGAACCACCATACTAAGCACGAACAGTCCCATTATCGAAAGCATAAACACCTTCCTGTGAGAAAGTACCCATCTGAGAGCTTTTTCATAAACAACATACATTCTGTCCATAAACCTTGCAAAGGGGTTGAGTATAAAGCCGAGCTTTTTATTGGGCTCGTTTTTCTTGATTTTTGATGCCAGCATGGGCACAAGCAGGAAGGTTGTAAGAAGAGACGCACACTGCGAGAAAATAATGGTGAACGCCAGCTGCTTAAACATTACTGCCATCATATTATCAATAAAGAGTATGGGCACATACACAATACATGTTGTGAGAACCGAAGCAACAACCGCTCCGATAACTTCTGACGAACCCTTGATTGCCGAGGTCTCCGAATCCTCGCCCAACTCATCCTTACGGCGGAAGATATTTTCCAGCACTACAACGGAGTTATCAACCAGCATACCCACACCGAGAGCAAGACCGCCCAGAGACACTACGTTGAGGGTCATGCCGGAAAAATACATGCCTATAAATGTAGTAACAACAGATATTGGCATGGAAATACCGATAACCATTGAGGTTTTGAAATTTGCCAGAAACAGCAGCAGTATGAGAATTGCAAGCACTGCACCCATAACGGCGCTCTCCGCAACACTGTTGATGGACTCTTCGATATAGCTTGCCTGCTCCATGGTCATGTTGTATGAAAACTTTGAATTCTGAGCCTTTATACTGTCAAGTGTTGTGATGATGGCATTAACAACATCAACAGTATTTGCGTCGGATTCTGCAGAAATTGATATTGAAAGAGAATCCTCACCGTTGAGTCTGGCAATGGTTGACTGCTCGGAATATGTATCGCTGACAGACGCAACATCCCTGAGATACACAATCTGACCTGCATCTGTCATAAGGGGAATTGTATTAATCTCTTCAACAGAAGAAAATTTTCCGACTGCTCTCAGGGTAAGCTCCTTACCCTTATTTTCAATAGTTCCTGCAGGCAGATTTATATTCTGAGCAGAAATAGCGGTTGCAATATCTGTCATATCCACACCGTAGCCAAAAAGCTTCTGGGGGTCAACCTCCACCTCGATAATTCTGTCCTGAGCACCGGAAACCGTTACCGAAGCAACACCGTCAACGGCCTCAAGCTTGTTCTGAACATTATCCTCTACATATTTTTTTGTCTGAATGGGGTTCATACCCTCATATGATACACTCATCATTGCCACAGGCATCATAGAGGTATCCAGCTTCAGCACCATGGGCTCCTCAGCATCCTCGGGCAGATACCCCTCTATCAGGTCTATACTGTCCGACAAATCCTGCACTGCTTTATCCATATCTGTTGATGCAGAAAACTCTATCATCACCATGCTGGCGCCCTCCGAGGACTGGGATGTGACGGATTTTGCACCGGAAACAGAGCTCACAGCGCCTTCAACGGTTTTTGTAACTAAGTTTTCTACCTCTTCGGAGCCGACATTGGGATAAGATGTATATACCAACGCCATGGAAAGCTCCATCTCGGGCATAAGCTCTATTGAAAACATACTCAGAGAATATACACCGATTACAACAAAAATCATAACAACCATTATAACGGCAATTGGTCGTTTGACCGATATTCTGCTAATATTCATGATATCAATCCTTTCTGCTAATTGTTTGAAGTAATTTTTATTGAATTATTTTTCTCAGAAAGGAATTCTTTTCCCTCGGTTATAACCAGCTCACCCTCAGACAATCCTGAAACAACCTCTATAACCTCTTCATTTGACATTCCGGTTGTTATAACCTTCTTAACGGCGGTTTCGCCTTCGGCAACATAAACATAGGTTTCGTCATCCGATACAAACACCGCACTCTGCGGAATTGTGATAACATTTTCCACCCTGCCGGTGGTAAGCTCAACCTCTGCTATCATACCATCCTTAACAGAATCACCGCTGCCCGGAACAGATATTTTTACAGTATACATACCGGTCATTGCATCCTTAGTCTCGCCCAGTGCGGATACAGTACCCTCGATATTTTCTTTATCGGCAGATTTTACATTGATTTTTGCCTTGGTACCGATATTCAGACTTCCGATTACAGCCTCGGTTACATTTATCTGAACCTCAAGCAAATCCGGATTTTTTATAGAAAATGCTTCAACACCCTGTGCCGCTGTCTGACCTATAACCACATTTTTGGAAGCAATATAGCCAGAGATTGGTGCCTTGACCTTGCAGTTATTCAAAGCATCCTGAGCCATAGCCACTGCCACTCTCGCCTGCTCAAGTCCTGCCTGAGCCTGCTCCATAGCAGCCTTTGCCTGATTAACACCTGCCTGTGCGCTCGCAACGGACTGAGGGCTTATTACAGATGAAGTAAGCTCTGCATTTTCTTTTGCAGTATCAAGAGCAAGCTTGGCATTGTCAAGAGCTGTTTTTGCTGAATCAAGAGCAACCTGGCTTATTGAACCAATATCAAACAAGGCTTTTTGTCTGTTGTAGTTATCCAAAGCTGTGTCATAAGATGACTGTGCGCTTACAACAGCCTGATTCATGGAAACCTCTGTTTGTACCGTGCTTCCGTTTTTGACATTCTCATAAGCTGCTACAGCGCTTTTATAGGCACTTTCGGTCTGAGAAATTGATGCCTGTGCCTGATTATACGATGCCTGTGCCTGGCTGAGAGAAAGCCTGTAGGTTGAATCATCAATAGTCATAAGAATATCTCCCGCATTAACATAATCGCCAACCTCTGCATATATTGCGGCAACTGCACCGGAAGCCTTTGGAGCAACAGAGCCTGTGGAAACAGACTTTATATCTCCGTTGTAGCTTACTGTACTTTCAACATTTCCCAGAGCCGCTGCACATACCTCAACATTTGTAACGGCACTTTCAGCTTCGGATTGTACTGCTTTGTCCTTTCCGCATCCGGAAAAAGAGAATAAAACAACGGCTGTCATTATGATAGAAATAATTTTTTTGTTCATGATACAATATCCTTTCCTTGTTGTTTAAAATCAAAGACCAACGGTAATTTCATACTTATATTTTTCTACAGCCAATCTGTATGTAATCTTAGCATTAGCAAACTCCACCTGTGACTCATAAAGCTCGTTTATTGTCTGGGTCAGCTGCAGATTTGTTATCATGCCAAGGTCGTATTTAAGCTTCGCAGACTCATATTCCTTGAGCTTCATTTCATAGGACAGCTGAGCTGTATCCATATCAGCCTTTGAGGTAAGTATGGAATTATACGATGATTTTATGAGCAGTGCAATAAGCTTTTTTGTATTGGTATAGTCATAATCCGCCTTCACATATGACGCATATGCAGTATTGTAGATGGCGGAATCCGATGTGAGTATTTCTGCCAGGTCAAAATACTTATAAGCAAGTTCTTTACTCTTTTTAAGTGCTGTCAGGTCATATCTTGATTCCATTGCCGCTTCGGTATCGGAGTCGGCATCGGATGTATAGTCGCTGCAGTCAACATCATCAAATACCTTTATAGTACAGTTCTCGTCATCCTTATGAAGAAGGATTTTAAGATTTTCTTCAGCAGTTTCCATATTAAGCTTATATGCCTCAACTGCATTTTTTGCCATTGAAACCGATATAGAGGCATTTTCATAATCAAGCTTTGCAATAAGACCTAAATTATACTGCGCCTCAACCATTGCAAGATTTTCTGACGCAAGCTCATAGGAATTATTGGCGGCGTTAACCAGCTTCTGCATAAGCACATAGTTATAGTAGGCTTCTGTCACATCATAGGCTACGGAGCCGCTTATTTTGTCTGCCTCTTTCCTTGACAGCTCCAGCTGTACCTCTGCAGCATCCAGATAATACCCTTTTTTCAAACAATAGGTTTCAAAGGCAGATGCCACATTCACCGTAATTTTTCTGTACTGCTTTTCCTGAAGCATGGCGCTTTCAAGGGAAATCTCCTTGCCCAGCTGGTCAAATTTGTTTGCCTCAAGCTGAGGATTGTTTTCATAAGCCATTTCAATTGCCTGCTCCAAGGTAAGTTCATATACCACAGGAGCAGCTTTTTCCTCGCTCACCGACACCGTGCTTACATCAAACGACGTATCCTCTGCGCATACACCCAAGGATGCCGACACCACACATAGAGCTAATACTGCTGATAAAATTCTTTTCATTGTTGTTTTTCCTTTCTTAAAGCTTCTATATTTTTAATTTCTTTTTCCATAACAATCTCTATTCTCTTTCTGTATTCCATAAGCTGCTTTATCTCATCTTCCGTGAAAAGTCCGGCTACCATATCAACACAATGTCTAATAATTTTTTCGTTTTCGCGAAAAAGCTTCATGCCCTTTTCAGAAATAAAAACAAGAGTGTTTCGTCGGCAATCCTTATCTGTCTCTCGTACAATCAATCCCCTTGACTCCAGATTTTTGAGCATACGGGACACAGAGGGTACCGCCACGTCAAGCACGGCTGCAAGCTCGTTTACTGTAATATGCTTTCCATCATGCTCTCTCTCATAATTCAGGAATGCTCCCATAAGCATATATTCGCCTTGAGAAACATCGCAAAACAGCATGGATGCAGGAATTTTTTTAGGATAAAGCACACATTCCACAATATCCTCATACATTTTTGAATCCAATATTTCATCCCCTTTATTTAACATATGCAATATTTAACTATGCTAACAATTAACAATGTTATCACTAAACAAATTATATGTCAAGGAGGAAAAAATAGAATTGTTAAAAAAGCAAAAAAATAAAAGCCGTACAATTATTTTTTGTATAATTATACGGCTTTCTTGTTAAAAAGTTATTGTCGTACTGTTAATAAATTGTTAATATATCAGTCATGCTGCTTGCTTCTGACATTCAGCAGTCTCACAACCACAGGGCTGAGAATTATGTTTGAAGCCATCTCAACCAGGAAGTTTATTCCCACAAGACCGAAAATCATGTAGTGACCTACTCCGCCGCCAAGACCTGCAGCCTCTGCCCATGCGGCAACTGTGTCCATAAAAAACAGCAGACAGCCGATGAGAAAAACTCCGGTGTTGACTACAGGACACACAACCGCCGCCACAGCAACCGCCAGATAACGGTTGACTCTCTCAAACAGCTTGTACACAAGACCTGCACACAGGCCGCAGGCTGCGCCCTTTACAAACACGGTTACAATTGTTCCCGGTACATTTACTGCCAGAAATGCCGCCGCATCTCCGCTTGCCAATACTGCCGCTCCGAATACAAATCCAAGCCATGTGCCGACTCCAACTCCGCAGGTTGCCACACCGATAACAATCGGAATAAGCACTAAAGAAATGGAAAAGGGACCGAAACGCACAAACGCGCCCATAAACTGCAGTACAAAAACCAGTGCTGTCAGCAGTGCCCCAAGAACCATGGTCTCGGTTGACATTCTCTTACTTTGTGTTGCTTTCATAAAAATTTCCTCCTTGCTGTCACCCGCAAATGCGGTGCAACGCATATAAAATTTATTTATATTATCCCCTGGGGGTAATATACATCAACTATTCAACTGTTTTTCTTATACAATATATTGAGTCCTTTAAGCAGCATATCCTCATCAAGAGTTATATCATGCCTGCAGTGGCACACAATTGTGGATGCCAGACCGCCTGTGGCTATTACCCTGAGGTCCTCGCCCATTTCTTCATTAAAGCGGTCTATCATGCCGTCTATCATGCTGGCATTGCCGAAAACAACTCCCGAGCGCATACAGTCAATAGTATTTTTTCCTATAACGGATTTGGGTGCCTCAAGACTTATCTGAGGAAGCTGAGCAGTGCCACTGGCAAGAGCCTTGAGACCGATATTAACACCGGGAATGATAGATACCCCGATAAAAGCGCCGGTTTTGTCCACAACCATCATTTTGGTGGCGGTGCCCATATCCACAATGAGCGATGGACTGCCGTATATATGATGAGCCGCAACGCAGGCACATATAAGGTCTGCTCCAACAGACGCAGGATTATCACAGTGAATATTGATACCTGTTTTTATACCGGGTCCTACCAAAATGGGCTCAACACCGTATACAAACTTGATTGCCTGCTTCATAACCGAATTAAGCGGAGGTACAACCGACGAGATAATAGCGCCCTTTACCTCTGCCTCATGCACATTGTGAAGCATGAGCACACTGCGGATTTTGGTTGCATATTCATCCTCTGTTTTGGTCGCATTTGTAGCAATACGAGCCACAAAGGTGAGTTTATCATCAACAAAGCCGCCAAGTACAATATTGGTATTTCCGATATCTATTGCAAGTATCATACATATCATCCTTTCGTTATGACGGTTAGCCGAAATAATCAACTTTGGCATTGATTGATTCGGCTATATTTTAACAAAAATGTTATTATATGTCAAATGTATTTTATCTATTTCGGAAAAATTGTCACATAACAGTCTCTTTTGGGGTAAAAAGTCGTTCATTTTTATATGTCAGAAAATATCTTTTCAGGGCACACTGCCAGAAAACCCTGATATCCCAGGGGAATATACAAATTGGTGCCGTCGCTTACTGCCCTGTCGGGATTGCCTGCACAAAGGATTGACCCAAGATATTCAAACCCACCGTATGTTCTTGCTGCAACACCGGCAGTATTGTAAAAATCAACGGTACCATCGATTCTGTTGCACACTGCCAGGTATTTTCCGCACATTGTAGGATGCCCTTGATTTTTCAGACCGGCAATAGTCTGTCCTTCTTCATTATCAAAGCTTTTTGTAAGGATAAATGCCCTTTTTTTCTGATTGGATTTGAGCACAGCCCATTCCCCGTCATCATATATAAATTCACAGGGCCCGCTTACCATACCGCTGCAGCCTTTAAATGGATTTCCCACAAATTCCGGAACAGGGTATCTTGCTTCTGCGGGACCGAAATCAAGCCAATATTCAATGCCCACATGAACCCAAAAACAAATATACCTGTCATGTATAACAGAGCTTATCTGCCGATGATACAGCATATATTCAAAGCTTTTTTCCACAACTGCCGAACCGGGAGACTCACCGGTAAGCGCAATAACCCTGACAGTATGACAGCCGATATGAAGTACCGCAAAAAGCCCGTCAGGCGAAATTACCGCCTGTCTCACCGTTTCGCCGCCCTCAGCATAGCTACAGATAAATTTGGGCTCATCCGCAAAATTTCCGGAAATATCATATATACGCAAACCTCCTATACCTTCGGCTGCATAAAGCATATCCCCGCTTATGCCGACATCATAGGTAAATGTGCTTAAACCGTTGATTTCCACAGGCATGACCGCTCCTGTTTCTTCCATTATATTTTTATTATATATCCTTATACCGCTTGAGCCCATGGCAACATACAGCCTGTCCTTGTATACAGCAGCCGCAAAGGTCTGCCCGTCTGTACTCAAAGACCTGAAGCTATCCTCACCAAGTCTGCCTGCTTCTCCGGGCGGAAGCAGATTTCTGAACTTATAAAAATCCCGTTCAATACTACAAAGCCTTGCCCCATCGCTGCTTTTTTCATCATAACGGGCAAAGGGTATATCCACACAAAAGATATCTGTATCAACTGCTGCTATATAAAGCCTTCCTTCATAAACACCAACCGCACCTACAGAGCTGCGCCTTTCTTTGCTCTGGTCCCATGGAGTGATAATGTTTCTTGTGTTATGCATCAACGGCGGATTAGCAGGCGATACGGGAAGCGGAGCAGTAATATGCATAAGCCTTTTTGGGGAGGCAATATCAGTTATATCATAAATGTAAACTCCGTTATAGGTGTTAACTAAATATACATAATATCTGCCGGTATTCTCATCGTAAGAAATATCTGTCTCCCAAAAATCATTGGCAAAATGATAATATCTGCCGTCAGTATGAACACCGGATATCCATTTTGCACATTTCGGGTCGGTAACATTATATATATCCATACCATTGCCCTGACCGTGCCACAGATTAGACAATGGAGAATCATAGGCTGCACAATCGGTTCTGTAATGTCCGGTTGCAGCAAAGAGATATACCTCTTCTCCTATGTCAAGAACAGTAAGCCCGTCTCCCTTTCCGTTTGTTTTTACAAAGCCCACAGGTTCTATAAACGGAGTATCTCTCAGGTCATTCAAATCGTACATATACACTCCGCACTCTCCCCATACTCCGGCATAGAGAATATTATTGTGCACAGTACAGGATTGTACCTCGCCGCTATGAATGTTCGCCACATGACAAGGCTTTTCCGGATTGGAGATATCAACAATCTCAACACCGTACTGACGGTTGCATATAAAAGCATAATCGCCGCTAATATGAATACCCGTGGCAAATTCCACAGAATTATACGAAGCGGCAATGCAGGGAGCGCGCGGGTCTTCAACACACACAACGGCAACTCCGTCCTGCCGTCCGGTAATGAGCACATACCTACCATCGGCAGTTATATCTATCTGTCTGAGCTCCTTAAGACAGGGCAGTACCGAAAGTATTTCTCCGTTTTCGGCATCTGTGACGGTTAAATTCCCGTCGCCGATACTGTAGATAAAACCATTTTTTATAACCAAATCTATGGTTTTTCCCACATTAAGCCTCCGACTGTTATCAAGCTCATAGCTCTCATAATCATCCGCAAGCCATATTCCGCTCTTTAGCATAAGCTCCTGATACGTTGCAGCACCCAGGTTTTCATACCCGGCTTCAAAAAGTGTTATGCTGCCGTTTACGGAAACAGAAATACTTTTCAACCCGTTGTTTTTTACAGGCATATATATTTTAGATAGCTGTGAGGGCACTGTATATCTGATACTTTTTTCCTCTCCCGGCTTCATGCTGATATCTGTTCCTGCATCAACCTGAAACTCAACCTCTGCACAGGTATCTGCCTTTAAAGTAAATGAAAACAAAAGCATATCGCCAAGTGCGGCAGAATCTGCCTCCTCCCTGCTGAAAACATATGTTTCTTTTCCATCACAAATCCGATTTGAAAACATTTTATAAGCTCTCCTTTTGAAAATTATTCTGCCGACATATGAAAGACGCTTCAGCCAAGCCGTACTATAGTGGCTACTGCCTGCTCTGTGGTATATCCGTCCTTGGGTGCAAAGCGGTTGTCTCCCACTCCGTTCATTATTCCTGCGGCTTTTGTTGTATAAACACTTTCCCTTGCCCAGTCTGAAATTTCATCATCATCGGTAAATTTATCGAATTTTGCATCTGCTGTTTTTCCCGAAAAGGCATATATTCTGGCAAGTATTGTCGCCGCTTCCTCACGGGTTATATAGCTGTCCGGTGAAAATTTCCCGTCGCCTGTACCCTGAATAATGCCGAGGCTGCTCAGAATCTTTACCTTTTCATTGTCGGTATCGGTAAAGGCAAGCTGCTCTCCCTGAATAGCTGCATTCTTAATAACAGGGAGCTCATAGGCAATCTCACAGAAGGACTCTCTGGTAATATTCTTTTTATATCTGTTTTGCAGATGTTCGGGCAAAAGACCGGCATCTATCGCCTCGTCAACGGTCTCTGCCGCCCAGTCTGATGGGGTATCATAGGTACATTTTACCAACATACTTGCTGTAGGACCTGCTTTTCCTAAGTTTACTCCAACAATTGCTATACCATTGCGGAAGCTGCCGCCTCTGCACCAGCGGTCGGCACCCTTAAGAGCAAGTTTGCCCTGCTCATCAACATAGGAGGTATCGCCGTAGCGGCTGTATACATTGTCTGTAACCACAGAAGCAAGACCTTCGCTGAATGCGCCCTGAACCTGATATCCTCCTTCGAGAACTATGACGGCCTCACCCTTGGTATTGATATATCCCTCAAATCCTTTCCTTGATATACCTATAAGACCGTTGTCGCCCATATCGGTTATATAATACAGCTCAGATGCAAGCACCTTGCCCTCAAGGTTAACAAGAGTATGTCCGCTTATGCTGAATATACCCTCTCCCAGATATTCAAAATACTGCTGCGCCTCGGGCACAATAACTTCACCGTTTATGTTCATAAGCACCTGGCTGCGGTCGGCTTCGCCGTTTAAAATCACAGCCTCTTTGCAGGGGATTTCCCGCAGATACTTGTTTCCAAGGTCGAGTACAAGCTCATAATTCTCGTTAAGAATTTTTGTCTTTCCTTCATGCTCGGCAATAATATATTCGGGGATATTATTCCATTTGTAAAGTCTGTCATAGTTGAAAATACCGTCAAGGATAACATTTTCATCCTTATCAATCACTGTCCAGCCGCCATCTTTTTTCAGGGCATATTTCCCGTCATAGGCCAGTATATACTCATATTCCGGACGAACAATGTTGTTGCCGTATACATCAGATATTCCGTAAAATCCCGCTGCGTTACAATATACAAAATATCCGTTTTCATCAATATATTTCCAGCCTGTACCTGTATCTCTGTATTCACCGCAGGAGCCTTCAAAAAGCCTTGTCCCATCCTTGGCGAAGATTGCAAAGCTTCTGTCATTTACATTTTCCTCGTTTGACAGAGTACAAATATAATTGCCGAACTGCCATGCATTGTCCGGGAAGTTCATAATAACATTATTACTGTCATCACGAAGCTCGTACACTCCGTCTACATTAAATACATTTCTTCCGGTAACCTCAACAGCATTGTCGGTAAATTTGCCGTTGATATCCACATAAGCTTCTGTACCGTCATTGTTTGTAATCACATAGCCGTTTTCTGCCTTGGAAATACTTTTCATATTTCCGTTGTCAATATACTCCCAGTCCCATTTAGCTTCTTGCGGTTGTTTTTTCAGCTTAACAATGCCCTTGCCGCTGTCTGTGTTTACAGTAAATGTACCATCACGGTAAGGATTCCACCAGTGAGAGAACTCAACCTCTTTCCATTCATTATTTTCACCAACAACATTGCCCCGGGTATCTATAAACTTTTTGTCCGAATATGCTATACCGCCGAAAAAGCCCGACGCCCAGTTTGGAGGGTTAAAAACAACCTCTCCCTGCATATCGAGCACCTCATGAGTCCACACACCGTCAATACAGCTTGACGCAAAGGCAAGCCCCTCGGAATAAGGGGAGCACATACTGTACTTAAACTCGGTAATCTCATTTCCGAAAAGGTCATAGTATCCGCCATGACCGTAGGATTTGGTTGCAGTTATCCTGCCCTCGGATATGTGAGTGATGCTTGTATGCTCCGCAGGAAGAATTATATTGCCCTCAAAATCCATCAGACCGTAAAGCTGAGGGTATTCATCCTTATCCTCTCTTTCGCTCTGCACATAAAATCTGATAAGCGAATAATCATAGTATATATTATCCGGAGTTATGCCCTCTGCAGGTTCAATCAGGGGTTTACCGTCCTGAGACAGAAAGCCGAAATTATCGCCAAGCATTGTGCGGTAACGGATTCTGCCCTGTTCATCCTCCTGAGGTGTGATATAGTCATATACAAAGTCTGTAACAACATTGCCGTCGCCGTCAATCAAGCCGTATTTACCGCCCCGGGAGGCAACTGCAAGTATATGCCCTCCGAAAGGTTGCAGGCTGTCATATACCGGCTCTATAACAACATTAAAGTCACTGTCCACAGCGCCGCACTTGCCGTTTTCAAAAAAAATCATTCTGCCGCAGGACATGGTAATTCCGAAGCCGCTGTTTTTTGGCGGCATATATCTGTCATAGCTTAGCACGGCAATCTCAGTTCCGTTGTATGTATACACTCCGAAATCACCCTCATAGTAGCTGAGAGGTCTGTCATCGGTTGTGCCTGACAAATCCACATACACATAGCTGCTGTCTATGCCGATAACCCGTTTGTTAAAGCTGCTCGTAACCTTGCCCTGGTTATTAAGCACATAGTACACTCCGTCCTTTTGAGCCAATATCATGGCTATGCCGAAGTCATCATAAAATCTCAGGGTATCATAATCCCCGGTTATCTTATAGCCGTCGGAGCCGTACAGCGCCACCTTGCCGTTCTTATCGGTAGCGGTATAGTAGGTATCATACCAATAGCTGCGCTCAATTCTTTCAAACTCAGGCTTAAGTATGTAGTCATAAGCCATCTCCCCGGCTCCGTTAACACCAAGGGGCAGCAGCATTGAGATAATCAATATAATTGCCGATAATTTTTTCATCTTGTACATCCTCCTTCAATGTTTTATATTTTGATTGTACCACAGCAAATACCTCGTTTTCAATATATGTAAAATACCTGTAACACAAATAATATCATTTCATAACACATATGATTTAGTGAAAGGGATGATATTATGAAAAACTTTATTAAGCTGTTTATACTGTTTCTGATTGGCGGGCTTATGTACAGCCTGATTGAAATTATTTTCAGAGGCTACACTCACCCGAGCATGTTTGTATTGGGCGGTATCATGTTTGCAGAAATCGGATTAATTAATGAGATTTTCAAAAGAAATACCGGTTTGCTCTTTCAGGGGATTGCAGGAGCGGTGATAATAACCGTATCCGAATTTATAAGCGGATTGATTCTCAATATATGGCTTGGACTCAATGTGTGGGACTACTCCGGTATGCCTCTTAACCTGCTGGGACAGATATCTCTGCCCTACTCGGTAATGTGGATATTCCTTGCCATGGGTGCGGTAATTGTTGACGATTTGCTGAGGCATTGGCTTTTTGATGAAAAAATGCCGAAATACAGATTTTTTCAAAAAACACTTGACAAAAAATAATTTATACTATATGCCGTATCCATCGACACGTGCAGCACGAATTGCGGAGGAGGAATATAACATGAATACAGTAAGAGAAATTGAAGAGACCAGTACACGACTGCATAACCTTATATACAATGAAATAAATGCTCTGCTGGAAAAAATCAGCCAGGAAGCTGCGGGCAATGAACAAAATAATGTGATAAACATATTCGAGAGTGTTTATCCCCTATCGGTAAACATAGCTTTTTTAAGGGGCAAGAGACCGACAGGAGTGATTTTTGAGGATGGCAAACGGGTTGATGCCGCTACTTGGAAACAGGTGGCAGAAGTTATGCTTGCAGATTGTATCACCGCCCCCAACAAAAAATCTGTTCTCACAGCCATATGCGAAAGAGTATCTGGCAACACACGTGTCATTCTGTCAAAAAGCAAGGACAATATGCGCAGTCCTTTGGAAATTGATGAAAATTTGTATATAGAAAGCCACTACGACACCGAATCACTGCTGCGCGTGCTCACTACCAAGCTGTTTGATAAGGTCAACTACAATTACCGGGGCATTTCCGTTGTAATACGCACTCAGTATTAAAAAACTACAAATAATGCGACAATTTGCAAAGTATAAATCGCTTAAAGTCTTAATTAGGGATGACAAGTGTTAATTTTATAAGTATATATTCTCTTCAAAAAGTAAAGGTTTTAAAACAGAAAGTGGAGTGTCTCTTGTGTTCCTAAATCAAGCTAATTTGACACTAGATAAGCATTCATAAAATATCGAGAAAGTGCTAATCTCGCCAATTACAGCGGCTTTATCATCACGAAAGAACCGTCAGACTATCGAATCATTACCATTTTTACTCGCCATTCTATAGGGACGGGGCGCTTTTTGCACAGAAAATCATGATTTTCCATGCAAAAAGGATGAAAAGCATCTTACTGCCACCGTCCCTGAATGGCTCTTTTGTGCGACAATTGAATAATTCGACAGTCCGACGTCCCTTTGATTACATAATATTATCTTTCCAGACCGTCTACCAACTGCTGACAGATGCTTCTGACCTCAGGAGTGAGTATATCATAAATCTGGAATACTGTCTGGGAGATATTGGTATCTGTTTCTGTTACATGGAGACCACCGGGTGAAGAGTCAAGGCGGATGGTTCCGTCTGCTCTTGTTGCATCGGCACTGTCGAAGGTATTGCCTGTTACCTTGTTGCCGGTAAGAGTTGCATAGGCATTGAGTGCAATGAGATATCTGCCCAGAGCGCTCATGTGGAAGCCGTCACGGTGGAGACTGATTTTACCTGCCGCACTGTCCTCGTCGCTGAGGAGCATTGTACCGTCACCTACCGCAACGTCACGGACATTTGCCTCTGTAAATGTAAATACATGACCGTCCTTGTAATAGGTTGTATCAAAGAGCTTTGTTCCTACCGCACAGGTACGTCCGTTTATTGTAACATCCTGCTCGGGAGCATATGAGCGAGCTGCATCCAATATATCCGTAGAGGAGATTACCAGCACCTCATCATCGCCGGCAAGCCCCAGTCTCGTGTTGATATCGTTAACCACTCTTGAGCTGATTGTCCTGAAGTTTGCCATAATCTGATTGCGAGTCTCATCGCTATCCACAAAATTATAGCCGGTTTCCATAGACCAGGTGGAGTGTATCGCAATGCGGGCATCAGGCTCTCTATCATGGATATACTCTGCCAAATCTGCCATTACAGCCCAATATGTCTCATAATTTTCATCGCTGGTGTCATCAATACCCTTGGTGGTGGAACTGTTCTGAATAGCAACATAATCCCAGTCATACTCCTCAAGAGCTATCTTTAGGTTGGATTTACCCAGAGTTTTGTTATTGTACCAGAAATTAATTTCAGACTGGCTCACCGGAACCTCTCTGTTTTCATAATGATATGAAACAGGACTTCCGCCTTTATTAAGTACAGATATATTCATGAGCACATCGTCTGCCGCGGCAATCTGTCTTAAATGCCAGGTGACATCCATAGAGTAGCTGTTACCCAGTATAAGGAAATTGATGTAATCGCGAACATCTATTTCAAGTCCTTTGCAAAGAGGTTTGAGGGAATTCACACTATCGAAAAGTAATGCTTTTACTTTTGTCTTATCAATCTCTTCTGTTTCAAAGTCGATTGCAAGAGTATTGTTTTCTACAGTTTTATCCATCGCCAGCTTTATGAGCTTACCATCCTCGTCATACTGTGCCGCAAACAGCACACCACCGTCGGACACGGGAGCATACAGACCGAGTGTACCTGTAGTCATATTGCCTGCGCCGTCGTAGGTATCGCCCGAGGCAATGATATTGTCGGACTTATGTGTAGTTACATTGTATACGGTAAACATATTGTCATCGGTTTTAAGTACAAGTACATTACCTGCATTAAATGTATCTGTGTCGCCCAGGAGTGTTCCGTATGTACTGTCCTCAAATGCATATGCAGTACCGCCCTCTACGTTTGATGCAATGTCTGCCACTGTAACTGCCTCGTTTATATCCGCAGTTCCTGCCACATAGTTTGCCAGTATTCTGTTTTCATATCCGTCTGCAAGAAGTACAGGCTGAGCAATTTCGGGATATACTGCAGATTCATAAAGCTTGTATGTATCAATATAGCTTACTGCACCCATCTTACAGTCAACTATGAATCTGAATTCAATTGTACCGTTGTTAGCCGCCATCTTTTCTGCATAATTACCTGCATAGTCGTCGGAAACTAAAGTGCCGTTAATATACAAATCACTTGTATCATTTGCCACGTCATATATCATTACAATCTTGTTCCAACGGTTTGCCGCGAGCTGGTTGCCCACATTCATTGTTGCAGACAGCGCTGCATGCTGATTTGCACCGAAGTATATATCCTTTACATCCTCGGTCGGAGCAAAATCCACTTCGTATACAAGATACTTCATACCTTCGGTAGTGCCATTGTATCCATGAGCAAAATACCAGTTTGAATCTGAAGTACTTGTATCTGTAATCTTCTTAACATCTGCAGTATTTTCAAATGCTCCGCTTACATCCGAAATATCGCATCTGGATACGGATGTGGGAAGCGATGTGAGCACATCCTTTGTAGGAGACAACTTGCCTACAGTCAGAACTCGGAACAGGTCGTTGTAACAAAAGCCTGCATCGACTGTGCTCTGTGACATATCTGATACAAAAATCACGTTTCCGTCTGCAAGAGTTGCAGAAGAATCTGTAATCTCTGTATAATCTTTTTTGTTGTTGAATACCTTGACTGTGACATCGGGATTTGCGTTCCTAAGCTGCTGCGCTGTAATAACGGCACCGTCTACATAAGAAAATGCATCGCCGATGGCAAACGCACCCTCGGGAGCCGTAAACGCCACAGCTTCCTCTGCACGGAGTGCAGGGATTTCGTATACTCTGATATCGTCAATATATGTTGCGGCAACGCCCGATGTACTGCCCTTCATTGAGATACGTATATCGTTACACATATAGTTGTTTGTACTGTATGCCGCCATCTTGCCGAACACACTGTTTATCCAGCCGGTAACAGCCTTGCCGTTTACATATGTCATGGTCTTGCCTTCGTTGGCATCGCCGTCAACGGCATTGTAAACAAACTTAACTCTTGCCCATTCATTGGCAGGAATATATGCAGCGACATTTCCGCTGACCTGACCTGTCTGAGTGGTAACAAGTGCAATGGTGGTGTTGTCTATATTAAATATACTTGCTTCTGCAACGAGATAACCATTGTAATCAGTCTTTGACCAGCTTGGTGTAACGCTGTTGTCAGAACCTGTCTTTACAACAGTACCCCATGATTTGAGAGCAATATGGGTATCTGTATTTGCTGTAACAGCAAGAATCTTGTCGGAAGCATCCTTGCCGGCAAAGCCGCTTACCGTCTCACCGCTGCCGTTTGCAACAGTCGGGAATGCCGCACCGTCATCGCCGGTTCGCAGGTCTATTTCCACTTCACCATAGGATATAACCACAGGATATGCACCAACAGCCTTGTAGCTGTTATCCAGAGCAAATACCATGCCGTTCTGCATAACGGCATCGTCTGCCGCATACTCACTGCAGGATGCATCTGTAAAGATTCTTGCATTTGCATTAGCCGCCCTAACCTGAGCTGCCGTTGTCCCGGGCAATACATTGAGTTTGCCGCTTGATAAACTGTAGTTTGCATTGCTTGCAGGTGCAGGGAGTACAGTTTCTGTTGTGCCCGCAGGCTTGTTGTTTGTTTCGTAGATTTTAAAATCATCTACATATACAGAATATGACTTGGGATTCTCTTTATCTCCGTTAAAGCAAAGCCTTACTGTGCTTTGACTTCCAAAGGTAGCCGGGACATCGTTTTCTTTTACAAACGCACCGTTTACATATGTATATGCCTTGGGCGTTTCTGCCGTGAAGTCAACATACATAAGATATTTGTTCCATTTATTCGTTTCAAGAACAACGGCACTGCCTACTGTTGCATGGCTGTTTGTATTAACGGTTACATTTGACATATCATACTCGCCGTCTACAGGATTGATGTTTGCCTCAATAACGAAATAATTTTTTGACTTTGTGTAATAATTGTCTTTGTTGAGCATCATGTTGCCGTCAAAGGTTGACAAATCTGTGGTAAAGAGTACAGATTCATCTGTCAGTGCCTTTCCTGCAACACCGGAAACTGTTTCCTGAGTCATTTTCTTGCACCATACGGACTCAAAGCTGCCGTCGTTCTCAGCAAAAAGTACGTTTGTAGAAACATCAGCAACATCGTAGTATGTGTAAACACCGTCGGGAGATTTTGCCACCACGCAATTGCCTACTGCAAGATTTGCGGTGCTTTCAAGCTGTACACTGAGAGCATTACTGTCGAATGCAATAATTTCATAACCTATGTTTGCCGCTGCTATATCCGAAGCAGTAACCTGCGCGCCTGCTGCTATAGTGATTGTGCCGTCTGCCACAGTATACTCGCTTGTGGCTGCAACTGCCAAATTTTCCGGAGCGCCGGGATTTACAGCGGATTTATAAATCTTTATATCGTCGTAATATGTAGCATGCTGAACTGTTTTGTCGGCACTGTATACTTCAAGCAGCATAGTATCAATCGGACTGCTGTACTGAGTAGCAGTACAGGTGATATCCTTTGTGCCGATTTCTTCACCGTTGAGATACAGTACAGTGCTGCCCAGCTTTGCAACTGCGTTTGGTATATTATTTTCAAAATCTATAAAATCACAGTTTGTTTCATCCGCCCAATATACCATTCTCAGGTGATTCCATCTGCCGGGATTTGCTTTCAAAGCGGCAGTCGGATTAACCGTCATACGAGCCTGGTTGGTGGAAACACCGAATATAAATTCAGCAAGATAATCGGCATCGGGAGCCATAAAGTTGAGCTCGGCTACCAGATAGCCTTCCATATGTTCACCATTCTCAAGGTAAAGCTCTTCGCCGTGGTTATACTGGTACCAGCTGGTCCAGGTGTTGGCATATTCCTTTATCCCAACGCTTTCGTCGGCAGCATCCTTACCGGCAATACCGTACACTGCGGACTCCGTGCAGTTATTGGCAAAGGATGTGTCTGCCACAAAGCCGCTGCTGAGGTCAATTTCAGCATAGCTCTGTGCGCCAACTGCCATAGGTACCGACATCATACTTGCAAGCATTGTTATTGTCAGCACAAAAGATAACCATTTTTTCATAAAATCATTCCTCTCGTGATATATGCACCGCCGTCCAGATAGACAATACATTAACGTTAATATGATTATATATTATTATTAATATGGTGTCAATTTATAAAATTCAGTTTTTTTGGTACAAAATTCGGAATGGTTTTTTATAAACAAATTAACAGCCAAGCTTATAAATATCAAATCAATTAATAAAATAGTTAAAAACAAAAACCGTTGTACCCGTAATGAGATACAACAGCTTTTGTCTGTACAGAATCCACACCCTCAGCTCCTCATAGCCTCATAAAAGCTTATTGGATGCTTACGAAGAAAAAAACGTACTTTAGAAAAAAAGCTCCGGAAGGACGTACGGCAATCCTGTATATCCACATACTCACAGCCGTATTTTTCCGCGATTGCTCTGAGCATTCCGTTTGCCGCACCGAACTTGTCATTCACTATGGAGAGAATATAGATTTTGCAGCAGCATTTTGAATGGAGCGTATAAAGGAGCCATTCGTATTTCTCAGCAAATTCCTTTTTATCAAAACCCTCGCAAATATCATTTTCACCTATATTTATAAACACCTTGTCAGGTTGCAGGCTGCACACACAAGTGTCTGCAGCCTGCTCTGCCTCTCCCAGAGTCAGTCCGCTGAGACTCCGGTTATATACCGGGGCATCTATGCCCGCATCCCGCGCAAGCTCCGCCACGGGAATCCCGCTGAGCCAGTCTGCTCCGAAAAATACAACTGCGTTCTTCTCTGCAGAAGAATTAATTGTTTTATAATTATTCAAAATCTCAGTATATTCTGTCATTTAAGCTCACTCCTTTTTCTGTCATAGCCTTTATTTATAAAGTATACCACCAGATTTGCACTAACCATTATAAGATTAATTATATACACAGCCAGTACATAGTTGTATCTGTGTGCGGCAAGCTTTGCCGATATTCCTGCAATATAACCCGTGGTTATCATCAGGATAAATCCAAGGCTCATTGATTCCGCAGTCCTTGCCCGTATGTTCTTGTAAACAGACATAGGCCAGGAAATGCCAAAGCATATAAGCATTACTGTCTCAAGAATTTCTGCCATGATTCAGCCTCCCAAAAATATATTTTTTATTCTGACACTGACATTATATCATTGACAATTCATAAAGTCTAATATATAATATCTATAAAATCAATAACCGATAGTTATGAAAGGAGCATGTAATATGGAACTGTCTCAGCTAAGATATTTTCTCGACACTGCCCGTACCCAGCATATAACCCGTAGTGCCCAAAGATTGCACATAGCTCAGCCGGCACTCACCAAATCCATACACAAGCTGGAGGATGAGCTGGGGGTACCTCTGTTTTTCCGCTCAGGCAGAAATGTAGTGCTCACCGCCTACGGACAATATCTCAGAGACAGACTTGAGCCAATCCTCAACAGTATAGACACTATTCCCTCAGACCTGGCTCATATGGCAGAAACCGAAAATCATACCGTGCGCCTGGCGGTTATGGCAGCATCTGCAATCGTTACGCAAGCTATTATTGAATACAAAAAGAAGTACCCGAAAGTTAACTTTCACGTACTTCAGAATCCTGATAACGAGCTTTTTGATATAGAAATCACCACAAACCTTTTTTACAACAGCAGTGAGCCGGAGCATAACAGATTTGTATGCACGGAAAAAATATATCTCGCCGTACCTGATACGGATAAATACAAAAATATAACTTCTATAGAACTGGCAGAGGTAAAGGATGAAGGCTTTATAAGCCTGTTCGGCTCAAAGCAGCTTCGCTCAATCTGCGACAAATTTTGCCACCATGCAGGCTTTGAGCCCAATATCATATTTGAAAGCGACAGCCCCGATGCGGTAAAAAATATGATTGCCGCCAATCTCGGTATAGGCTTCTGGCCGGATTTTACCTGGGGTAAGATTGACAACAGTCATGTAAAGCTCCTTGAAATAAAAAATCCCATCTGCCGACGGGATATCCTTATCACATACAAAAGTATTAAAAACGACTCTGCATATTCAGAGGATTTTTACGAATTTCTCAAAAAGTATTTTGAAGAAAAAGCGTCTGCGGATAATAAAACAAGTTGAAAAATATAGGTTCTGTAAAAAACGTGTTTTTTACAGAACCTATATCTATGTTTACTGATAAAATTCCATATCTGCAATAGTGATATAATGAGGTCTGTTGTTATGTACCCAGGATGAGACTGTATATGCCACATCAACAAAATACAAGGAATTGCCCACAAGATTGACTCCGTTTAATGCACATTTAGCAGCTATAACACTCTCCTTTGAGGGAGTCGTATTAAAATTGTCAGTATGTGCCGGGGGAAACTGTACACTGTATTTTGTGTCAAAAATCACATCTTTTACCGTATTGGGAAATTCACTTGACCGCACACGATTGAGAACCGTGTTTGCAACACCTATTTTCACCCTAAAAGCCTGATATCCGCTTTCTACATGGGTGATTTTGCTTAAACAAAGAATATCCTCATATGTATAGGAGTAATCTATGGCAGAGCCGGGGACTGAAACACCCGGGGCAGAGATTTTAACCGTAAGGTAAAAATCGTCCCATTCCACACCATAGTCCAGAGCTCCGGACACGGCTCTTACGGGAACAAACAGCAAATCCTTGTATTCAATTGCAGCATAATCGCTTTTTGTGCCATCAACCAGGCAATAATCCTTTCCGGAATAAAACACAAAGGTATGATTATCCTTTGTAAAGTTTGCCGCATTTTGCTCTCCGTCCCAGCTGATGCCGGCTCCTATGGCTTCGGCAAAGGCACGAAGGGGGATGTATGTTGAGTTATTAACCATGATTGGTTTTTGAGCACACTTGATGAAGCTGCCGTTTACCGCAATATCAACCGGTACCGCATATCCTCCGTAGCTGTCAACAGCAAAAACAGGAATAGTCGTTAATGTCATTATTAAAACAACAATAAAAGCTATCTTTTTAATCATATCGCACCTCCTTGCATTCATAATAACATAAATTTACATAAAATGCAAATTTTGTAATAAATCCGTTGTCGTGCCGTCTTGTTTTCCACAAACCGGCATTTTCCCAACCCGGAAGCAGAATTTCTTACAGTTCTTCATGCATCTGATACCTGGACATTTTTTAAGAAAAGACGGTCTCGTTTGCTCCGGCATAATGCCGGTACCGGGCGTTCGTTTCTGCAAAGGCAACATTTGATATCATCTGATAGAAAACAGGCATTTCCTGTCCAGTGAAGATTGGAAAGCATATATAAAATTTCTTGACGGCAAGTTTAAATAATAAACTAAAACATCATACTGTCGGATAGCCGAAAGAGAATAATTTAAAAGTTTACACAAAGCCTGTTGTGCCTCATACAAGCTACAACAGGCTTTGTTATGTTAAACTATATATCAAATAATCTTTCCGCATTTTTTCTGCATAGCTTTTCATAAGCATCAGCAGTAATTTTCCCTTCATTAACCAAAGAATCAAGAAAATCAGAAAATTCATACTGAATTGTACTTCTCATACCGGTGATATCACAGCCATACATTATTCTGTCCTGAAACTCCATTATAAATTTTACCGCATATTCCTTATCTCTCATCATAGCTGTTGCACCGCTTGCTGCAGATAAATCGCAATACAGATTTTTATATTCCCGCATAAGATACGCCAACCGTCCTTCTACGACCTTTTGATTATTGTATTTTAACCGTTCTTCTTCTGTAGCAAGCTTTGATATTTCGCACCAGAAAGGCACAGAATGACCTATGTATATCATATCGGGGTGAGCCTTTAACATTTTCTCAAGTCCCGGAAGACCGATAGAATCAATAAGTCCGTACCCCGCGTTGCGCCTCGGGGCAATATGCGTGAGAACAGGAAGCGAAAGCCTTTCACAGCATGAAAAAAGCTTATACACCTTTTCATCATCAATATCTATATGGGTGGTAATCTCGCCGACTCCTTTAGCCCCAAGCTCCTTTTCCTTTTTCAGGAATTCATATAAATCTTCGTTTTCAAAGTCAAATGCCAATAAATCAACATCGGTGAACCATAAAAATTTATCGGGATATTTTGCCGCAATATTTCTGGCATTTTCTACCGTCAAAACACATGGTTCATCCGGACTTTTAAAAAAAGGCAGAATAATCCCCTTTTCCACATTGAGTTTTTTATGCACTTCGATCTGTTCCTTTTCTGTAAGCCAGGTTTCATTTGAATGAACATTTTCAGGTCTTACATGAACATGAATGTCAATTTTTTTCATTGCGTATTCTCCTGCTTGTATATGATATATTTGTCCCTGATTGCTCCGGGATACAACATTTTTATAAATTTTATGTAATCAACCAACTCGCTTCTTCATTTGGTTGATAAACACTGAGACATAACACCATTCTTTCTTTTTCATAATATCACACAAACAAGTAATTATCAAGCCTATTCAAGCTGTTATTAAAAATATTTATCAAAAAACATGGCAGCTACCACATGAAATATTATGTTCCTCAAGTACGCATACTATCTCTTCAACCATTTCAAAATCAGATAATTTTTCATTTCTGATGATATTGCAAATACGTTTTTGTATTGCTACTGACCGACTTTCAATCAACGCATCAAAGTCTATTGCCGTATTTTCAATACAATTCTTTACAATCTCAACTATTTCATTGATAATCAGTTCTATTCTGATATCCATTATATACGCCCTCCCAAACTACAGTTTTATAACTATATATGATTTAAATTATCAATCTAATCCTAATAGCACGTTAATTCTAAATTAGAAATATAAATCATTATAATTCCATTTTGGAATTTTGTCAATGCAAATGTGTAATATAATAAACAAAATTAACATTAGGGTGAATATAGATGAAAACAAGAAAAATAGAAATAGGCGACAAAAACATTGTAGGTCAAAAAATCGCAAAAATCCGCATCGAAAAAGGACTGAAACAAAAAGATTTTATTGCACAAATACAAACATCCGGTCTGGATATGAATCCATCAAGCTATTCAAAGTTGGAAGGACAGTTCCGCTCTGCAACCGACAAAGAGCTGTATATTATATCAAAACTGCTGAATGTTGATATAAATGAATTGTTTGAGCCATAAGCAATATTGGCTTATTTAAAGTAAGTGTCAATTGATAATCTCACAAATCTGATTTTATAAGCTACATATATCAAAAACTGTTGTACCCCCAATATAAGGATACAACAGTTATACTCCCAGAGCAGCTTTGACATCGTCATTAGATAACCAGCCGTTTTCTTTTACGGATTTTTCAGCTTCGGCAAATTTTCCCATAAGTTTAATAAACGCTTTTGTTTTTTCATATTTTTTCATATCGACAATCACATAACGACCTCTACCGTTCGTTGTAAGAAATACCGGCTCGTCAAATGAAATTTCTTTTAATACCTCTGCATAATTTCTTAAATCCGAAACAGGTCTGATATTTGGCATATAAAAAACCTCCTTTATTATCTGCTGTAATTATCGTATCATAATTTTAATTAAAATACAACAACGAAATTAAAATTTCTGCGCACAGCAATTATATCGCCATGCGTAATATCTCTAAACTGTTATTTTATAGGTATATCCGATTGTTTTTAGGTGTCCGTCAAGCCATCTGTAAATTCTATCAAAAGACATGTTTCGTTCGGGCGACATTTTCTTTTTTTATTGCTTATTTTCCCGATTGTATATGATATATTTGTCCCTGATTGCTCCGGCATACAACATTTTTATAAATTTTATGTAATCAACCAACTTGCTTCTTCATTTGGTTGATAAACACTGAGACATAACACCATTCTTTCTTTTTCATAATATCACAAAACAAGTAATTATCAAGCCTATTCAAGCTATTATTAAAAATATTAATCAAAAATCATGGCAGCTACCACATGAAATATTATGTTCCTCAAGTATGCATACTATCTCTTCAACCATTTCAAAATCAGACAATTTTTCATTTCTGATGACATCACAAATACGTTTTAGTATTGCTACTGACCGACTTTCAATCAACGCATCAAAGTCTATTGCCGTATTTTCAATATAATTCTTTACAATCTCAACTATTTCATTGGTAATCAGTTCTATTCTGATATCCATTATATACACCCTCCGAATTTCATTTTGTAACCATATTTGGTTATATTAATGACATTATAATATGTTTTATAATTATAGTCAAGATAAAATTGAGGTGACGTCATATAATGTTTAAAATTGATAATGAATTTAAAAATGCCAATATATCCAGAACAATCAGATTTACAGAAAAGCTATTTGAAGAGCTGAATGAATATGCAGCAAAAAACGAAGTATCATTCAATTATCTTGTTTTGCAATGCTGTAAATATGCTATGGATAACAGAGAAGAAAAAACCGATAAAGAGTGAATTCCTACCGGTTTGTAAATTTTCAATAGAACTCACAAAAATTTCAAGCATCAAAAAACTGTTGTACCCCCAATATAAGGATACAACAGTTTTTTAATTGTGATGTAATTAAACTAATTCGATGATAGCCATCTCAGCAGCATCGCCGCGTCTGGGTCCCATCTTTATAATTCTTGTATAACCACCATTTCTATCACTGTACTTAGGAGCGATTTCTGTAAACACTTTGGTTACAACATCTTCTTTGGTGATGTAAGCAAGTGCCTGTCTTCTGGTGTGTAATGTATTAGTCTTACCCAATGTAATCATCTTTTCAGCCATACATCTCACTTCTTTTGCCTTGGGGAGAGTTGTTTCAATTCTTCCGTTTTCAAGAAGACTTGTAACAAGGTTTCTCAGTGTGGCAATTCTGTGGTCTGTTGCACGACCTAATTTTCTTGTACCAGGCATTAGAACATATACCTCCTTTTAATATTTCAAGTAGTTAATTATTCATCATAATCCTTTGAGAACTGGAATCCCAAAGAATCAAGCTTGCTGACAACCTCTTCGAGAGATTTCTTACCAAGATTTCTTACTCTCATCATTTCACCCTCGGACTTGCTTACCAGGTCCTCAACGGTGTTGATGCCGGCACGCTTGAGACAGTTGAAAGAACGAACAGAAAGATCAAGCTCTTCGATAGTAAGCTCAAGAACCTTGTTCTTCTTGTTGTCTTCTTTTTCAACCATGATATCCTTACCCTTGACACCCTCTGCAAGATCAATGAACAGGTTCATGTGATCATTGAGAATCTTTGCACTCAGGGACAGCGCTTCTTCAGGAGCGATTGTTCCGTCAGCAAAAATTTCAATGGTAAGCTTGTCGTAGTCAGTTACCTGACCTACACGGGTATTTGTAACCTCGTAGTTTACCTTGTCGATAGGTGAATATACCGAGTCAACAGGGATGACGCCGATAACATTCTGCATGTTCTCTTTGTTTTTCTCACTGGTTACATAACCTCTGCCCTTCTGCATTGTGATTTCCATCACCAGCTTGGCACCCTCGCTGAGTGTAGCGATGTGAAGATCTCCGTTAATAATTTCAACGCTTTCGGGACATTTGATATCTCTTGCGCAAACTTCGCACTCACCGCTTGCATCAATTGTTACAACAACGGGAGTATCAGCATAAATCTTTGCAATAATTCTCTTAACATTGAGTATAATCTCTGTAACGTCTTCCTTGACGCCAGGAATTGTAGAAAACTCATGGAGCACACCGTCAATCTTGACGCTGGTTGCTGCTGCACCGGGCAGTGAGGAAAGAAGAACTCTCCTCAGGCTGTTTCCCAGTGTCATACCATAGCCTCTCTCCAGGGGCTCAACTTCAAATCTTGCGTATTTGCCGTCTTCGCTTTTTTCTACGCACTCAACGCGTGGCTTTTCCATTTCTATCATATTATGACCCTCCATTTTAGAATTAAAATTATCTCATTTCTGAGGGCTTGCTTATTACTTAGAATACAACTCAACGATGAGATGTTCTTCAACTTCAAAATCAATATCGTCTCTGTCAGCCAAAGCAATAACCTTACCTGTAAGAGTATTTTTGTCCATGTCGAGCCACTTAGGAACAACTCTTGATGAGTTAGCCTCAACAATAGCCTTCATTCTGTCTGAAGACTGAGTTTTTTCCTTAAGATTGATAACATCACCAACACTTACGCGGTATGAAGGTATATCAACTTTCTTGCCGTTAACAAGAATGTGACCGTGATTTACCAGCTGTCTGGACTCTCTTCTTGTATTTGCAAGACCGAGTCTGAAAACAACGTTATCCAGTCTTGATTCCAGGAGCTGAAGCAGGTTTTCACCTGTAACACCGGGCATCTTTGTAGCAATTACATAATACTTTCTGAACTGCTTTTCGAGCATTCCGTATATAAACTTAACCTTCTGCTTTTCGGTAAGCTGGCGACCATATTCGCTCTGCTTTTTCTTCATAGGCTTAGGATTTCTGTTAGAGGTTTTATCAATACCCATAACAGAAGGCTCAATACCTAAAGTTCTGCATCTTTTCAATACAGGTTGCATATTTCTTGCCATTTGTTTCTCCTCCTAACTTCAAAAATTTCCAATCAAACTCTTCTTCTCTTCGGGGGTCTGCAACCGTTGTGGGGAATCGGAGTTACATCTTTAATCATTGTTACTTCAAGACCTGCTGTCTGCAGAGCTCTGATTGCAGCTTCTCTACCTGCACCGGGACCCTTTACATAAACCTCAACAGATTTAAGTCCGTGTTCCATAGCAGCCTTAGCAGCAGTTTCTGCAGCCATCTGTGAAGCAAAAGGAGTGCTCTTTCTGGAGCCTCTGAAACCGAGACCGCCTGAGCTTGCCCATGAAAGTGCGTTTCCTGCAACGTCTGTGATGGTTACAATTGTGTTATTGAATGTGGAGCGGATATGAACAGCACCACGTTCAATGTGTTTCTTTTCTCTTCTCTTACGAGTTTTCTTCTGAACAGCCATTTATATATCCCTCCTATATTATTTCTTCTTGCCAGCAACAGCTCTCTTAGGACCTTTTCTTGTTCTGGCATTATTCTTAGTATTCTGACCGCGGCAGGGGAGGTTCTTTCTGTGACGAAGACCTCTGTAGCAGCCAATTTCGATCAAACGCTTGATGTCGAGAGCCACCTGACGTCTGAGGTCACCTTCAACGGTGTAATCTCTGTCGATGATTTCTCTGATTTTCTTTTCTTCATCTTCTGTAAGATCTCTTACTCTTGTGTCAGGATTAACTCCTGCTTCGCTTAATATCTTCTTAGAGCTGGGAAGACCGATACCGTATACATAGGTAAGGCCGATTTAAACTCTCTTTTCGTTAGGTAAATCAACACCTGCTATTCTTGCCATTAGCTTTTTGCACCTCCTGTGTTCTGATTAAAAAACTATATACTATCTATATTTCATAACCCTAAGGATTACAGGTGACCTTAAGCCCCTGTACAGCCGCACCTTAAAAGCTATAAGCTAAGATTAACCCTGTCTCTGTTTGTGCTTAGGGTTTGAGCAAATAACCATTATATTGCCCTTTCTCTTTATGATTTTGCATTTTTCGCAAATCGGTTTAACTGATGGTCTAACCTTCATTACTGTTACCTCCTATCAAAAACTTTAAGCCTTATTTGGCTCTCCATGTGATACGTCCTCTGGTCAAATCATACGGTGACATTTCTACGGTAACCTTATCACCGGGAAGAATTCTGATATAATTCATTCTCAATTTGCCGGAGATATGAGCCAGTATTTTGTGACCGTTTTCAAATTCTACCCGAAAAATTGCGTTAGGCAAAGCCTCCAAGACTGTACCCTCATATTCAAATACATCTTCTTTAGCCAAGGATTTTCCCTCCAAATCTATTACTTTTCATATTTGCTTAAAAAGTTTGACAATGCATATCTTACCTCTTTGTTGGTAAGCCTGCCTGTCGTTGTGATTCTTCCGAGAATAAAGTCATCTCTTACTCCCGTAAAGCTCACATGCTTGATTTTCTTTTTCTTAGGATTGCTGACCTTGCGGCTCTTGCCGTCGCTTAAGTAAAGGAAATTTTCCTCCTCAGCAGTTACTATAAAGCAATCGCCCTTGTCCCTGCCGGCTATGGCATAGACAACTTCTGCAATATGACTTTCCATCTTACTCACCCCACTCGGGATTAGTAAGAAGCTGGGGTTTACCGTCGGTTATGAGAATAGTGTTCTCATAGTGGGATGCCAGCGAGCCGTCAACTGTCTTGACGGTCCAGCCGTCGCCCATACAGGTTGTTTCGTATTTTCCGAAATTAACCATGGGCTCCACGGCAATGGTCATGCCCTTTGCAAGCCTGATGCCCCGTCCGAAGGTTCCGTGATTGGGAATCTCGGGGCTTTCGTGCAACTTGCGCCCTATGCCGTGACCGCAGTAGTTGCGCACAACAGAAAATCCGTTGCTTTCCACATGCTTTTGTATAGTGGCACATATACTGCCCAGTCTTTCACCGCTTACTGCATATTTCAGCCCCTCATAAAAGCTCTGTTTTGTTACGTCCATAAGCTTTTGTGCATCGGTGCTTATACTGCCGATACCGTAGGTTCTGGCTGCATCGCCGTGAAAACCGTCCTTAACTGCTCCTATATCCAGGCTCAGGATATCTCCCTCGCGAAGCACTGTCTTTTCATTGGGTATACCGTGAATAACAGTGTCGTTTACGGAAGCGCATATACTTGCCGGGAATCCGTTGTAGTTAAGGAACGAAGGCTTGGCACCCTGGCTTATGATAAAGTCATGTGCAATCCGGTCAAGCTCCTTGGTAGTTATACCGGGCTGTAAGTGTTTCTTGAGTACCTCAAAGGTTTCATAAACTATTCTTCCCGCTTCCCTCATCTTGGCGATGTCGGAAGTCGATTTTAAATATATCATTCATTAACCTCCATAGAAACACTTTTAATCGAGAGAGTCAAGCACGTCTTTGGTAATTTCCTCAACGTCTCTGTCTCCGTCAATTTTTACGAGCTTTCCTTTGTTTTCATAAAACTCCTTGAGTACCTCAGTTGTTTCATGATAAACCTTGAGTCTGCTCATAATTGTCTCTTCGCAATCATCAGGTCTTGTTATGAGTGCTCCGCCGCATTTTTCGCACTTATCTCCGTCCTTGGAGGGATTAAAATGCACATGGTATGTTGCACCACACTCACTGCACTCTCTTCTGCCGCCGAGTCTGTCAAGAATGACTTCATCGGGAACCTCTATCGAAAGTGCCTTATCAATTGATATGCCCATGGTTTCCAGAGCCTCTGCCTGAGCAATGGTTCTTGGGAACCCGTCCAGAATAAATCCGTTTTTGCAGTCGGGCTCAGCCAACCGCTCCTTGATTATTCCGATTACAACCTCATCGGGAACCAGGAGACCCTTGTCAATCAAGGATTTTGCCTGCTTGCCGATGTCGGTTGCATTTCTTATGGCATTTCGAATTATCGCTCCTGTTGAAATTGTGGGTATGTTATACTTCTCACAAATTTTTGCTGCCTGAGTGCCTTTACCGGCACCCGGAGCGCCTAGCATTATAAGCTTCATAAATACCACCTTTTATTCTAAGAAACCTTTATAATGGCGCATAAGCATCTGAGATTCAATCTGCTTAACTGTTTCAAGAGCAACACCAACCATAATGAGGAGTGATGAGCCGCCGATTGAAAGACTGAAACCTATTACCTGTCCGAGAATCATTGGTATAACAGCTATTACTGCAAGGAAGAGTGCCCCTGCAAGTGTAACTCTTGTAAGAATTCTGCTTATATAATCGCTGGTGGGTTTGCCGGATCTGATACCGGGGATTGAACCACCGTTTCTCTTCATATTATTTGCAATTTCAATCGGATTGAACTGAATTGCAGTGTAGAAATATGTGAAGAATATGATGAGGAAGAAATAGAGTACTATATATACCCAACCTCCGGTCACCTGTCTCCAGAAGGTACCCCAGAAGCCTGACTCAGGCATACCTGTAAACTGCATAATGGTTGTGGGGAATGCCAGGATAGACATTGCAAAGATAATCGGGATAACACCTGCGAGAGCAACCTTAATCGGAATATGGGTGCTCTGACCGCCGTACATCTTTCTGCCAACCATGCGCTTAGCATACTGAACAGGGATTCTTCTTTCTGCATCATTGATAAATACTACAAATGCTATCATAGCGATAACAAATACCACGATACCGATAACGCCCCAGATATTTAATGAACCGTTCATAAGATTCTGGTACATATCGTTAATCATACCGGGTACACCGGACACGATACCTGCAAAGATGATGATGGAAATACCGTTACCAACACCCTTTTCGGTAATCTGTTCGCCAAGCCACATAAGGAAAGCAGTACCGGCTGTAAATGTAGCTACTATTGTAACATAGCTGAGGAAGCCGGGATTCTCAACTGCGGAGCGAAGTCCGAAGTAAAGACCTGTTGCCTGTATGAAAGCAAGGATAACTGTTACATAACGTGTCCATTTAGCAATAACCTTTCTGCCCTCTTCGCCTTCTTTTGCAAGTCTTTCAAGAGCAGGAATAGCTACTGTAAGAAGCTGAAGTATAATTGATGAGTTGATGTATGGTGTAATACTCATCGCAAAGATGGTTGCGTTGCTGAAGGAGCCGCCCGAAAAAGCATCCAGCAGACCAAACAGTGAGTTTTCGCTGCCTTCAACCAAGCTTTTGAGTACGCTCGCATCAAGACCGGGAACAGGAATAAATGTACCAAGTCTGAATATTACAATCATAACTAATGTGTAAAGCATTCTTTTCCGGAGATCAGGGATGTTCCATGCATTTCTCAGAGTCTTAAACACTTTACATCACCTCAACCTTTCCGCCTGCTGCTTCGATTTTCTCTTTAGCAGATACGGTAAATTTAGCTGCCTTAACGGTTACCTTCTTGTCAACACTTCCGTTTCCGAGAACCTTTACACCGTCAAGTGTCTTTTTGATTATGCCTGCCTCAACCAGTGCTGCTGCATCTACTACAGCACCATTATCAAATTTGTTAAGATCTGATACGTTGATTTCTGCATAGCTCTTAGCAAATATATTGTTAAAACCACGTTTAGGCAATCTTCTGTAGATGGGCATCTGTCCACCTTCAAAACCGATTCTTACACCGCCGCCGCTTCTGGCATTCTGACCCTTGTGACCGCGGCCTGCAGTCTTTCCGTTACCTGAACCGTGACCTCTACCTTTTCTCTTGGCATCCTTCGTGGTGCCTGCGCTTGGTTTGAGTTCAAATAATTTCATTTAGAGCACCTCCTTTGAGTTATATTTCTTCGACGCTTACCAAATGATTCACTTTCTTAGTCATACCGATAATAGCGGGTGTAGCTTCGTGAATCTTTTCGTCTCTGATTTTCTTCAGTCCAAGAGCTGCAACTGTTGCAATCTGGTCTTTTTTATAACCGATAGGGCTCTTAACCAAAGTAACTTTAATTTTAGCCATTGTTTCGTCCTCCTATATTTTTAAAGTAATGAGCCAATTTGAATTAGCCCAACAGTTCCTCTACAGTCTTACCTCTGAGTGCTGCAACTTCTTCAGCAATCTTAAGGCTCTTAAGACCTTCAATTGTTGCGTTAGCAAGGTTGTGAGGATTATTAGAACGAAGTGACTTTGCTCTGATATCGCGTATACCTGCAAGTTCCAGGATGTTACGTGCACAGCCGCCTGAGATAACACCGGTACCGGGAGCAGCGGGCTTAAGAAGAACCTTGCCTGCGCCGAACTCACCGATTACTTCGTGAGCGATTGTTGTACCAACCATTGGAACTGTAATCATGTTTTTCTTAGCATCTTCGATTGCTTTTCTTACAGCATCGGGGATTTCTGCAGCCTTACCGGTACCGATACCAACGTGGCCGTTTTCGTCGCCAACAACCATGAGTACGGCAAATCTGAAGGTTCTACCGCCCTTTACAACCTTAGCAACACGATTTATGCTAACGATTTTTTCTTTTAAATCTAATGTCTCTGGATTAATTCTTTCCATCACAGCTTTTCCAACCTCCTTTTTAGAATTCTAAGCCGCCTTCTCTGGCGCCGGCAGCGAGTTCTGCAACTCTGCCGTGATATAAATAACCGCTTCTGTCAAATACGACAGTCTTGATACCCTTTTCCAAAGCTCTCTTTGCAACGAGCATACCAACTTCTTTTGCAGCCTCTTTGTTGCCGCCGTAGCTTACCTTTTCCTTGATTTCTTTATCCAAGGTTGAAGCTGAAGCCAAAGTTGTACCGGTAGTATCGTCTATGATCTGAGCATATACGTTACTGTTGCTGCGAAATACGTTAAGTCTTGGACGGGCAGGAGTTCCGGAAATATTTTTTCTTACTCTATAATGTCTTTTAATTCTTGCAGCATTACTATCTTTTTTATTTATCATTATCGTTTACTCCTTTCTGGCCTTATTTCTTAGCACCGGTTTTACCTTCTTTACGTCTGATAACTTCATCAGAGTACTTAATACCCTTGCCCTTATAAGGTTCGGGAAGTCTCTTTTCTCTGATAACAGCAGCTATCTGACCTACGATCTGCTTGTCGATACCCTTAACAATGATTGTGTTGGGGTTGGGTGCTTCCAGTGTGTAATCATCTGTATCATCAAATGTTACGGGATGTGAATATCCCAGGTTGAGAGTCAGTGTCTTGCCGGCTTTCTGGCATCTGTAACCAACACCGTTGATTTCAAGTGTCTTTTCAAAACCGTTTGTAACACCTACGATCATGTTATTGAGAAGGCTTCTGGTAAGACCGTGAAGAGCTCTGTGCTCCTTCGCGTCAGAAGGTCTTTCAACTACAGCCTGATTGCCCTCAACTACAATTTTCATTTCTTTATGAAGTGTGTTTGTAAGAGTACCCTTGGGGCCTTTTACTGTCACCTCGTTATTAGCGCCAACCTTAACCTCTACTCCCGCAGGAATTTCAATTGGCATTCTACCTATTCTGGACAATTCGTTCACCTCCTAAAATCTTACCATACGAATGCTAAAACTTCGCCGCCGACATTGTTCTTACGAGCTTCCTTGTCGGTCATGATACCCGTGGATGTAGAAATGATTGCTATACCAAGGCCTCTGAGCACTCTGGGTAATTCGTCTTTTCCGGCATAAACTCTCAGACCGGGCTTGCTCACTCTCTTAAGTCCTGAGATAACCTTTGTCTTGTTTGCGCCGTATTTGAGTGTAATTTTAATAACACCCTGTAAACCGTCTTCTATTACATCATATCCACTGATGTAGCCCTCATCCAAAAGGATTTTTGCGATAGCAACCTTAGTTTTGGAAGCGGGAACTGACACAGTTTCATGCTTTGCAGTATTTGCATTTCTGATACGTGTGAGCATATCAGCAATGGGATCGGTAATTTGCATTATGTGCTACCTCCTTCTTTAATTCTGTATTTCTTACCAACTTGCTTTCTTTACGCCGGGAATCTGACCTTTGTAAGCCAATTCTCTGAAGCAGATACGGCAGATGCCGAACTTTCTCAGATATGCATGAGGTCTTCCGCAGATCTTACATCTGGTATATTCACGTGTCTTGTATTTCTGTGTTTTCTGCTGCTTTAAAATCATTGATTTTTTTGCCATTGTGAATACCCTCCTCTCACGCCTTAGTGAATGGTGCACCGAGAAGTGCCAGAAGCTCTCTTGCTTCTTCATCAGTCTTAGCTGTTGTTGTAAAGATGATGTCCATTCCTCTTAACTTATCAATCTTATCGTAATCGATTTCCGGGAAAATCAACTGTTCCTTAATACCGAGGGCATAGTTGCCTCTACCGTCAAAAGAGTTGGGGTTGATACCTCTGAAGTCTCTTACACGGGGAAGAGCTATGCTGAACAGTCTGTCCATGAATTCGTACATTTTATCGCTTCTGAGTGTAACCTTGCAGCCGATGTTCATGCCTTCTCTGATTTTGAAGTTAGCAACGGACTTCTTAGCCTTTGTTACAACAGGCTTCTGACCGGTTATAGCAGCCAGGTCGCTCATAGCAGCTTCAAGTGCCTTTGCGTTGTCTTTTGCTTCGCCGACACCGATATTAATAACAATTTTATCAAGCTTAGGAATCTGCATCGGACTCTTGTATCCGAACTTTTCCATAAGAGCAGATCTTACTTCGTTTTCATATTTCGCTCTCATTCTGATCATGTGCGAAAATCCTCCTCTCTATATATTAGTCGTCAAATACTTCTAAGCAATTTTTGCAGTATCTTGACTTTTTACCGTCGTTGAGTATTTTGTATCCGATTCTGGTAGGCTTACCGCACTTATTGCAGATGTGCATAACCTTGCTTGCGTAAATCGGAGCTTCCTGATGGATAATGCCACCTGCGTCTCCTGCTCTTCTTGGCTTGGAGTGCTTGGTAACCATGTTTACACCCTCAACGATTACTGTTCTCTTGCTTACGCCTACGGACAATACATTGCCCTTCTTGCCTTTATCCTTACCGGAGATAACTACTACGTTATCACCCTTTTTAATATGAACTCTGTTTTTCATGTTACGCCACCTCCTTGTTTACAGAACTTCCGGTGCCAGAGATAATATCTTCATATAGTCGTTGTCTCTGAGTTCTCTCGCGATGGGTCCGAATATACGAGTACCTCTTGGGGTTTTATCATCTTTTATAATAACTGCTGCATTTTCGTCGAACTTAATGTAAGTACCGTCGCTGCGTCTTACACCGTTTACGCTTCTAACGATAACAGCCTTAACTACATCACCTTTTTTAACAACACCACCTGGTGTTGCTTTTTTAACGGAAGCAACTACAACATCACCGATGTTAGCATATTTTCTTCTGCTGCCGCCCATTACTCTGATACACATAAGTTCTTTAGCACCTGTGTTATCAGCTACTTTCATTAATGTCTGCTGCTGTATCACGTTACTCTCTCCTTCCTATAGATTATTGAGCCTTTTCAACTACTTCAACAAGTCTCCATCTCTTATCCTAGGAAATAGGTCTTGTTTCCATAACCTTAACTCTGTCGCCTACATGAGCCACCTGATTTTCGTCATGTGCCTTAAGCTTGTAGGTTCTCTTAACAATCTTGCTGTAAAGCTTGTGCTTTACGTTATATTCAATAGCAACAACGATTGTCTTATCCATCTTGTCGCTGATTACTTTACCGATACGGGTTTTTCTGTAATTACGTTCCATTTAGAATTTCCTCCTCTCTTATTAAACAGTCTGTTTTAATTCTCTTTCACGAAGGATTGTCTTAATCTGTGCGATTGTTCTCTTCACTTCAGTAATTACTCTGGGATTGTCGAGCTGATTTGTAGCGTGCTGGAATCTGAGGTTAAACAGCTCAGCCTTGAGGTCGTTCAGCTTCTGAGTCAATTCCATATCTGTAAGATCTCTGATTTCATTAATTTTCACTCGAATCACCATCCATTTCTTCGCGCTTAACAAACTTGCATCTGATGGGAAGCTTGTGCATAGCAAGACGCAGTGCTTCTCTTGCAACAGTTTCGCTAACGCCGCCGATTTCAAACATAACTCTACCGGGCTTAACAACTGCTACCCAGTATTCGGGTGAACCTTTACCTGAACCCATTCGGGTTTCAGCAGGCTTTTCTGTAACAGGCTTATCAGGGAATATCTTAATCCAAACCTGACCGCCTCTCTTTGTGTAACGAGTCATAGCTACACGGGCTGCTTCAATCTGGTTACTGGTAATCCAGCAGGGCTCAAGAGCCTGGAGACCAAATTCACCGTTTGTAACCTTGTTACCGCGCAGTGCCTGGCCCTTCATGCGGCCTCTCATTACTCTTCTGTATTTAACTCTTTTAGGTAACAACATGATTATCTGCCTCCTTTGCTCTTTTTCTCTTCGGTTTTTCTAGCAGCGTTTAAAACTTCACCTTTGTAAATCCATACTTTAACACCGATTTTACCGTAGGTGGTATCTGCCTCATAGAAACCGTAGTCAATGTCAGCTCTTAAGGTCTGAAGGGGAATAGTACCTTCGTGGTAGTGTTCGCTTCTGGCAATTTCAGCACCGCCAAGACGACCGCTACAGCAAGTTTTAATACCCTTAGCGCCCATTTTCATAGCTCTCTGCATAACCTGTTTCATTGCACGTCTGAAAGAAA